>JAEWRL010000164.1 GCA_023398955.1 Pseudomonadota bacterium | reverse complement strand
TTCGCCCGGCGCCCCGCTCCGCGCTGGCCTTCCAGCACAAGAGCCACCTTTGACCACTGACCGTCGTTCAGTTGAAGTCGAAGCATGCTGCGCTCCCTGGAGCATGCCTCAAGCACCATGGAAAAGTTTTCGGCGTACAGCGCCGGGCACGGGCACGGGCACGCATTCAGGGACAGGCCCTAAACGACTGGGCCCTATCCTCTCGGCGGATTGGCCGCCTCGTGGGTGATTGCCACAGTCGCTCGCTCTCGCTCGACGAACTTCGGCGTCGGCTTCCTTGGGCTGCCCGCCGGAGGCATGGCTGGCCGTGAAGCCGGCACTAGGCTTGCAGAATGAGAGAGGCGGGTGGCGCGGGGAGAGGCGATCAGCCCAGAACTCCAAGCGAGGAGGGCGCGCGGCATTGGAGCGCAGCCGACGAGGAGGCTAGCGCAACGGCGGACGGCGCCGAAAGGAGCCCACTGGCGCCACGCTGGCGCTCGGTGCTCTACGACTACCAAGGGGTCGTCGTCCTGGGGCTGATTGCCGCCACGGCGCTGGCCGTGTCTGGCTGGCTGCTGGCTTCGAGGTGGACCGAGCCGCTCCGGACCCTGCGTCTGGCCGCCGGCGATCCCGGAGGTGCCTACCTCCCCGTAGGAAAGGCGCTCGCTCGAACGTTCGAGAACGCGATCCCTCACCTGCGGGTGGAGGTCTTGGTGACAGCCGGCTCGAAGCAGAACGCGGCCCTTCTCGAGGACGGCAGCGTGGAGCTGGCACTGCTGCAAAACGACGCTGCCGTGAGCGCTCGAGTTCGCACCGTAGCGCCGCTCTACGAAGAGTACTTGCATCTCGTTGCCCGCCAAGGCATGCCGCCGTCCCCACTTGCCCTCAGGGGAAAGCGGATTGCAGTCGGAGAAGCGGGGAGTGGCACGCGCAAGCTGGTCGAGGCGTTTCTCCCGATGGTGGGGCTCTCATCTGGCACGTTCGAGCCCGTCTCCCTGAGTCCAACGCGAGCCGTCGATGCGCTGCGACTTCGCGGGCCCGAAGGGGTGGATGCTTTTGCGGCAGTAGTCGGCCTTCCGTCGGCCGCGGTGCGGACAGCGGTGACCCAGGATGGCGGGTTTCTCGTCAAGCTCGCCGAGGCTGGAGGTGCAGGCAACCTCGTCGAAGGGTTTCGTTTTGCGCACCCATGGGTCACGTCGCGGGTCATTCCGCGGGGCACCTACGGCGCTGGGCCCGAGGATCTGGCACCGTCACAGCCAATCGGCACGGTAGGCGTCCTGTCCCTCTTGGCGTGCCGCGACGAGCTAGAGAGGACGCTCGTCGGCTCGCTCGCCGAGGCCATCTATGACCGTCGTTCGGAGCTGGTCCGTGCGGAGCCGCTGTTGGCCTCGTTGCATGAAGGGTTTGACCGTGATCTCCTGCAGTTCCCTCTGCACGGCGGCGCTCGCCGTTGGCTGGATCGGGAGAAGCCACCGTTTCTCGTGGCCTATGCGGAGACGATGGGGTTCCTCCTCTCGGCGATGCTGGCCATTCTCGCCCTTGCGAGCGGTGGTGCCCGCTGGCTCGCGCAACGGAAGAAGAACCGCATCGACGAGCACTACAAGAGACTTCACGGCGTCCTCGACGAGCTGGAGCAGCTCGAGGCGGACGTCGAGCTCGGGGCGCGGAGCTCGATCGACCCAGCCGCGCTGCTGGGTGGCTTGAGTGCAGGACAGAAGCTCAACGAGCTGGAGAAGGCCACTCGTGAGCTCGGACGCACCGCCTTTCGAGAGCTCGTCGATGAGCGACTCGCAGCCAACGAGAGCTTTGTCATCTTCCAGAATCTGTTGGCGGGGACTCAGGAGGAGATACGGCGAAGGCTCGCTGAGCTGTCCTCGACGGGAGCCAGCATGGATCCCATCATCGAGCAGACCGATTCGTAGCCCGGCAGCCTCGCGCGCGCCGCCGTGAACCCGGTGGCGCCGCATCAGGCACGCGTTTCGCATTCCACCAGAGCCAACCCGTTTCGCATTCAGGAGGAACAATGGACCTGATCCGACTCATCGCCGCCCTCTTCGTCCCACCGCTGGGCGTCTTCATGCAAGAGGGGCTGGGGCGCCGCTTCTGGCTGAATGTGCTCTTGACCATCTTCGGATACGTGCCGGGCATCGTGCACGCCGTCTACGTCATTGCAAAACACGAACGTGGACCCTTGGGCCCTGCCGCCCGCTAGGGACAGTGGGCGCTCCCCCCTGTACCCTGCCCCCATTCCCGAAGGGCGAACGCCGAGCTGTGTACCAAAGCCTGTACCAGGTCGGCCACATGTTACTTGTCCCTCTGGTAGCAGTATTCCTGGCCGCCTGTTCTCCCAAGCTGACTCCCCCCACCCACCTGTGCAGCAGGGATCAGCCGTTCGCATGCCGACCCGTTGCCGCAATTGAAGGAATGCTGGTCGCCCCCCATTTGCGTATCCTCGACGCCCAGACGGCAGGTGAGGGAAAGCAGGGCGCGCTGCTGTTGACAGTGGAGCTCGAGCAGCACGGAAAGCGTGAACGGTTCCAGGTCAAGTGGCGAGCACAGTCGACCGCACACGGGCTGAACCACCCGCGGAAGGAGGTCGCTGCGCATGCTCTTCAGAAGCTGCTCTTCGAGCCCGAAGACTATGTGTTCCCGCCGACGAGGAGCCGGTGCTTCGAGCTGCTACACTATCGGCGCGCCGTCGACCCAGAGGCTCGCCCCACCTTCGCCGGAGTGCCCTGCGTGTTCGGAACCGTCTCGTACTGGCTCTCGGACGCGGTCAGCACCGAAGACGCGGCCGACGAGGATTGGATTCAGCCAGACCTCCTCTTCGACAAGGATCGCTTCGTCAGTGATCCTGCCTACCGGCGCACCCTCGCAGACCTCAACCTGCTGACTCTCGTGGCCAGCAACGGCGACACGCACAGCAAGCAGTTCGTGTTCGTCGAAACCGCACGCGGCGTTCGGATTTACAACGTCGATTTCAGTATTGCCTTCAGCGATCACCGCAACGCGACGCTAGGCCCCGAAGAGGCATTCAGCGGTCTGATGGTCCCGGCCCTGCGTCGTGACAGCGTCGACCGCCTGCGCAGAATGACGCATGCCTATGCTCGCCTCGCAGCAGCCGAGAGGCTAATCCCGGTTGGTGACGACCTGCGCCACTGGAAGCCCCAGCTGCCCCCGGAGGACGAGGCTCAGGCGGCCAGCAGCACTGGCCTTGCCTGGGCGCCATGCAGTTCGGAGGCCACCTGTGACAAAGAGTTGATCGTGGGTTTGACGCAGAAGGAGCTGGCCATCGTACGACGACAGGCCCATCACCTCCTCTCGCTGGTGGACAACGGCGCCGTGACGCTCTTCTGAATGACGAGCAGGAGGGCGCCTCCCACCGGCTCAGGTGCCGCCGGAGGACTCGTCCGTCCGGTATCGGCAGTCGAGGATGGCCTCGTACTCTGTACGGCATGGCGTCGACTCCGAGTGCGGCATCCCGCGATAGTGATAGCAGTACTCTTCCGTCGAGAGTGTTTGTAAGCATCCTAGCGCCGCTTCCCAGTGGCTGCGGCACTCCCCCTCGGCGGGGACAACGCGAAACTCTTCGCACTCGACGACGCATTCTGCCGGACGCATCCAGCGACAGGCAGGCGGCTCGGTCACGTGGCACCATCGATCGCAGTCCGTGGCTTCGATCGGGTACCCATCCTGGCAAGCCTCCAGAGCACCCAGCGCGAGCAGCAGGAGCACGGCGCGAGAGATTGAGAGCTCCGAGACAAACCCGGGCAGGTTTAGCCGCCGGTACCTCATTTTCACCGGTTGACGGTCAACCTGATCTCGCTGCCCGGCGTGAGCTTCGTGCCTGGGGCAGGTGACTGGTTCAGAATGACGTAGGTTGGGGTCTCCCCCCGACTGATCCATCCGACGGCAGGTTTCAGGCCAAGGGACTCGACCTCGTTGAGGGCCTTCGTGTAGCCTTGTCCGACGAGCTTCGGCATCTCCACGTCTGCCGGTCCGCTGGAGAGCTGGACCGTCACGGCTCCCCCCTCCACGTAGGTTGCTTCTGCCTCGGGAATCTGACGTGCAATCTTTCCTTCGGCGACCGTCGGGTCCGGAACGGTGCCGGCCATCTGAATGACGTAGCCCTCGTCCTGAAGGCGTCGGGTAGCGTCCGCCACTTCCAGCCCTACTACGGTGGGCACCTTCGGCAGGGCTTCCGCGAGCACGATGCCCAAGGTCTGTCCCTCGGGGACATTCTGCCCAACGGGCAAAGACTGCCGCAGCACGGTATCAGCCTTGGCGTCGGCGCTCGCCTCGCGCCCCGATACGACCACGGTCAGCCTTGCTGCGGCCGCGCTGGCGCGCGCATCGGATTCCGATAAACCCCGCACATCGGGGACGACGGACTGGGCGACGGGTACGTCGTTGGCTGGGATCATCCCGTAGCGCTCCACCACATAGACTGTTCCTACAGCCGTCGCTAGCGACGTCACGAACGATATGAGAATTGCGGTAGATACATGCATGGAGGAGTACCCCGTGGACCCGACGATTCACCGATAGGGTACATGAATGCCGGTCCCGCAGGGAGCAAAAGATACGCCTCCCTCCCGGCACGCTGATCCGCCACCGTCGAGAGAGCTACCCTGCCGAAAAATCTAGTGACGGGGCATCAAGGGCCGCCCAATTGGCTCAGCTCATCGAGCTCCGCAGCCTCCGGCTCGGGAAGCACCAGGCGGCCTAGGGGGCGCCGATGGGGTGAGGGAGGCGTCTCGCCCGGGACACCGACCGGAATGATGCCCGCCAGCCGCCAGCCCGCAGGAATGCCCAGAACCGTTGACAAGCGTTCTTCCGCCAGCAGTGGTCCCGTCATCCAGCATGCTCCAAGCCCAAGGGTCGAGGCAGCGAGGAGCATTTGTGTCACCGCTGCCGCGACGGAGAAGAGGTTGTCGCGAAGAGTGGAATCCAGCGACAACTCCGTCGTATCACCCGGTGAGCTCGAGGCGCCACTGCTGCGCGCCGCCGCGAACACCGGAACGATGAGGATCGGCGCCTCTGCGAAGCTCGTGAGCTGTCCCCCATAGACATCCACCTCATCGACGAGATCGGGCCGAAAGCGTTTCATGCGCTCATCCACCTGTTCGCGGACGGCCTCTGCCATCTGCCGCTTCGTCTTCTCGTGCCGAACTACCATCCAGCGAAAAGGTTGCCGGTTCCCAGCGCTGGGCGCCTGCCTCGCAGCGTCGAGGAGCCGCAACACGTCGTCATCGGAGACCGGGTCCGGACGAAACACGCGAATGCTGCGGCGCTCGCGCAGGACCCGCTGCAGGACTTCCCAGTCGTTCATTGCGCGCGCAGCCTACACCGTTTCCTCGGAAGCTGCCGCCAATCCAAAAAGAAGGTGGTCGCGCCACCGCTCGACAGTGAGCCCCGCGGCCTTGACGACAGCTGAGGCGACACGAGCGTGCCGGCTCGACGCAGCTGGTGCACCCGCTTCGGGGGGTGAGGCAATTGGCCGCACTGACGTGCTGCGACGGGCACCAGTCAAGGGGAGAGGCGCATGGACGGGCAGGGAGGGGGCTAGTTCCCTGCGACGAAAACGCAGCGGCTACCGCGTGGCACCCCGTCCGGCTGGGCGTCCCCGCGGGGGCTATCCTTCGCTCCCTACTCAGCAGATTCGACACACAGGAGGTCGGAGTTGCCGAACCCCGCATCTGTCGTACAGGCTATCGAGGACTGGAGGCACTTTGAGGCGCGCTACCTATCGTTTGCAGCTCTGCCCAGATTTCGGATTCGAACAAGCCACGCAACAGACGGGGTACCTCGCCGCGTTGGGGGTCAGTCATGCCTATTGTTCGCCGTATCTCCAAGCGGCGCCTGGAAGCAGCCACGGCTATGACGTCATCGACCACCGACGCATCAATGAAGAGCTCGGCGGCGCTGAAGGCCATCGCCGCTTCTGCGAGGCACTGAACCATTGCGGCCTGCTGCAGCTGTTGGACGTCGTGCCGAACCACATGGCTATCGGCCACTACAATCCAGTGTGGTGGGACGTGCTCGAGAACGGTCCTAGCAGCCGCTACGCAGACTTCTTCGACATCCAGTGGGCCAGCCACGAGAGGCGCCTCTCCGGGCGCATTCTGCTACCCATCCTGGGCAACCATTCCGGTCGCGTCATCGAGTCGGGAGACATCAAGCTGGTTCGCGAAGGGGTTAGCTTCACCATTCGCTACTTCGAGCATCGCGTCCCGGTCAGCCCACGCACCTTGGCCGAGCCGCTCGAGGTTGCGGGCCAGACTGCCGGATCGGAGGAGCTGCTGTTCCTGGCAGACGCATTCCGACAACTGCCTGCCATCACGGCAACGGATGCCGAAAGCCTGGATCTCCGGCATCGGGATCGCGGTGTTCTCTTTCGCCTGCTGGACCGCACCCTCTCGGAGGATCCACGTCTCGGCGAGCAGGTGGACGCCGCTCTCCGGGACATCGAAGACCAGCCCGAACGACTGGACGCCTTCCTCATGAAGCAACACTGCCGACTTGCCTATTGGCGCGTCGGCTCCCAAGACCTGGGGTATCGTCGCTTCTTCGATGTGGATACCCTGGCCGCCTTACGGATGGAGGACCCGCGCGTCTTTGAGGAGACTCATGCGCTGCCACTGAGCTGGCTCCGATCGGGGCTCCTGGATGGCTTGCGCATCGATCATCCGGACGGCATCCAGGATCCAGAGGAATACTTGCACCGCATCCATGCCGTGAGGAGCGACGCCTGGCTGCTGGTCGAGAAGATCCTCGAGCCGAACGAGACACTTCGTGAATCGTGGCAGGTGGCGGGGACCACCGGGTATGACTTCCTGAACGTCGCGGCCCGGTGTTTCGTGAATCCAGAAGCGGAGGCCATCCTCACACGCTTCTATCAAGAATTCACTGGCGATGAGCGCTCGTGGGAGGAGCACGTCCTGGACGCGAAGCGTCTCGTCATGCGCGAGCTGTTGGGAAGCGACGTGAACCGCCTGACGGAGTTGTTCGTCAATATCTGTGAGCAGCACAGGCGGTACAGGGACTTCACCCGAGTGGACGTCCACGAGGTGCTCCTCGAGATGGTGGCGAGCCTCCCCGTGTACCGCACCTATGTCCGCCCGGGAAAGGCTCCTCCGCACCCCAATGACCTCGCCTTGCTGGCGCAGGCTGCCTCGCACGCCAAGTCACGCCGCCCCGATCTGGACCCCGAGCTCTTCGAGTTCTTGGAGGCGGTGCTCAGCTTACGGGTCACGGGGCAGCTCGAGTCGGAGCTGGTCTGGCGCTTCCAGCAGCTTTCCGGGCCGGCAATGGCGAAAGGAGCGGAGGACACCGCATGCTACCGCTATCTGCGCTTTGCGGCGTTGAACGAGGTCGGCGGAGCTCCCGGCCATTTCGGTACCGACGTGCACGAACTTCACGTCTTCCTGGCGCTTCTGGCTCGCGACTTCCCCGAGACGATGCTCGCCACGTCGACCCACGACACGAAACGGAGCGAAGACGTTCGGGCGCGGCTGTGGGTCCTCTCCGAGATGCCAGATGCCTGGATTGAGCGTGTTCTTCGGTGGTCCGAAATGCTCGAGCGATACAGGACCGAGTTCGTCGATCATCAGACGGAGTACCTCATCTATCAAACGGTCGTCGGCGCCTATCCTCTGAGCGTAGATCGTCTGGAACAGTACCTGTACAAGGCGATGCGCGAGGCGAAGCAGTGTACGAGCTGGACGCGCCCCGACGAGCGCTACGAGACGGCTATCGTCCAGTTCGCAAAGAGCGCGCTCGAGGACGCGCGTTTCCTCCGGGACCTGGACGAATTCATGCCCCCGATCATCGCGGCGGGCCGCGTCAACAGCCTGAGCCAGACGCTCGTGAAGATGACGGCCCCCGGCGTACCCGATATCTATCAGGGGACGGAACTCTGGGATCTGAGTCTGGTCGACCCGGACAATCGCCAACCGATCGACTTCGAGCGGCGCCGAAGTCTCCTGGACCAGCTCGCCGGAATGCCCGTAGAGCATGTGGCCTCCGCCATGGACGAGGGGCTGCCAAAGCTCTTCGTGATACGTCGCGCTCTCGAGCTCAGGAGACGTCGTTTCAACTGCTTCGGCCCGGGCGCTAGCTACGCGCCGTTGTATGCGGAGGGGCCGGGAGCCGCGCACGTCATCGCTTTCCAGCGCGACGGGGGCGACATCATCACCGCCGTCCCACGGCTGATGAGCATGGCGGGTGACTCACTCCACGACACGCACCTGACGCTCCCGCCGGGCAACTTCACGGATGTTCTCTCCGGAAAGCGGTACTCCGGCCAAGTGTCTTCGCTTTCCGAGCTGTGGCAGCCGTTGCCAGTTGCGCTCTTAGAACGGGAAAGAGAATCATAATGGCTAACCTCAGGGTATGGGCACCCCAAGTCGAGCAGGTAGAGTTACTCGTTGGAGAGCAGCGCGAAACGATGATATCGCGTGGCGATGGCGTCTTCGAGCTGGACAGCCCAGCGCTCGTCGATGGCGCTCGCTACGCTTTGAGCTTGGATGGGGGCCCACCGCTCCCTGACGCGCGCTCAAGCCATCAGCCCGACGGCGTTCATGCACGGTCCGCATGGGTCGACCACTCGCTGTTCCAATGGAAACATGCTGAATTCCGCGCGCTGCCGCTGGCCGCGGCGGTCATCTACGAGCTGCACATCGGCTCCTTCAGTGCCGAAGGGACCTTCGACGGCGCACAGCAGCATCTCGAACACCTCGTCGATCTCGGAGTGACGCACGTCGAGGTGATGCCGGTGGCAGCCTTCCCGGGACGGGCCGGCTGGGGCTACGACGGCGTGAACCCCTTCGCGCCCCTCGCCGCGTATGGCGGCCCAGACGGTTTCAAGCGGTTCGTCGACGCTTGTCACGGGCGCGGCCTAGCCGTGATCCTGGACGTCGTCTATAACCACCTTGGTCCCTCCGGCAATTACCTCGGACAGTATGGACCCTATTTCACCTCCCGCTACCAGACCCCGTGGGGCCAGGCGGTGAACTTCGACGACGCCGGCAGTGATGAGGTGCGACGCTACTTCCTCGAGAACCTCACGTGCTGGTACCGTGACTACCAAGTCGATGGACTCCGATTGGACGCCGTACACGCTATATTCGACAGTTCGGCGACGCATATCCTGGAAGCGCTGGCGGTGCGCAAGAGCGAGCTCGAACGCGAGATGGGGAAGCCACTGATCCTCGTAGCAGAGAGCGACCTGAACGATCCCCGCCTCGTTCGTGCACGGGAGGTGGGCGGCTACGGTCTGGACGCCGCGTGGTGCGACGACCTTCACCACGCCCTCCACACGGTGGTGACCGGCGAAAAGCGCGGCTACTACTCCGACTTCGGCACGCTCGCGCAGCTCGCGCGAGTACTCAGACGCGGCTACGTCTTCGACGGCAGCTACTCCACCTTCCGGCAGCGGAGCCATGGCAGATCGGCAGCAGATCTTCCCGGAGAACGGTTCGTCGCATGCCTCCAGAACCACGATCAGATAGGCAACAGGGCCCTGGGCGAGCGCATCACCCACGTTTTCGACGGAGAGGGCGCCCAGCGCCTCGAGCAGGTGAAGGTCGCGATCACCCTATTGCTGACGTCACCCTTCGTGCCGCTGCTATTTCAAGGCGAGGAGTGGGCCAGCTCGTCTCCGTTCCCCTACTTTACCGACTTCGACGATGCGGAGCTGGCCGAGGCCGTCCGCCGCGGACGTCGCTCCGAGTTCTCCGGATTCGGTTGGTCTCCAGAAGAGATCCCCGATCCACAGGCACCATCTACCTTCGAAAGCGCCCGCCTCGACTGGTCGGAGCGAGGATCCTCTCATCATGCCGGCATGCTCGAACACTACCGCAGTCTGATTCGCTTGCGACGCACCCAGCCAGAGCTACGCGGTGGCCCCTTGGATCGGGTCGAGGTTTCCTACGACGAGAGCGCTCGGTGGCTCATCGTGCGCCGTGACGGCATCGAGGTCATCGCCAATTTCGGTGACTCGACGTTGCGCCTGCCCTGCCCTGCGAGTCGGCGCATCCTGCTGCGCTCACGTCCAGGCTGCAAGCACGAGGAGGAGACCCTCTGCGTGCCGGGCCCTGGAGCAGTGATCGTGGGCGACTAGGGCCTGCCCCTGAATGCGTGCCCGTGCCCGTGCCCGGCGCTGTACGCCGAAAACTTTTCCATGGTGCTTGAGGCATGCTCCAGGGAGCGCAGCATGCTTCGACTTCAACTGAACGACGGTCAGTGGTCAAAGTTGGCTCTTGTGCTGG
>JAEWRL010000252.1 GCA_023398955.1 Pseudomonadota bacterium | reverse complement strand
GGCGCCAGTCGCGCACATGGGCGGGCCCGATCGCTGGCTCGATGTGCTCGCGGAAGTGGGAGGCGTTCTCGCGCGTCGACGTGAAGCCCTTGCGCTCGCGGTCGGCGATCCATGTCGCCAGCCAGGTCGCCATCCCTTCAGGGTCGGGCGGCGGTCGCTTGGGTTCTCGACGTCCAGCAGCCCCGAGCCCTTGCGCCCACAAGCCATCAGTGATCTCCCCTGCCGTCTTCAGAGCCGCCTCGCGGTCCTCTGGTGACTCTGGGGAAGGGTCAAGGTCGAACGTGGGTCTCGAGCCATCTGGCGCGGTGCAGCGCACCACGTAGTGGCCCATCGCCTCCCCGGGCTTCGGAGGGGCGTAGCGATGAATGGTGCCGGTGCGCTTGGCCATGTCGGAAATGTCGAACACTGGAACCGGCGGGCATGCGCCCGTCGTTGTGCTACTCGTCTGCATATCGGGTCCTTTCGTGTGAAGGTCCGGTCATGCCCCGGGCTGCGCTACCAGCGCCGGGGTTCTTGTTGGGGCTAGCTCGCCCCTTGGGCGGGTTCAGCGGTAACACCGAGCGCTTTGGCGTAGTGCCTGATTGCTCGGCGGACGATGTCGCTTTTGGTCAGTCGCTCGAAATCGGCGAGGGCCAGAAGCAACGCCCTGTCTTGGTCGTCGAGCGCCACTGCTACGTTGGGCGCTCCCTTGTGGGGTTTGGCCATAGTTCTACCGCGAAAGCCCCTCGGGCCGGAGCCGGAGGGGCGGGTCTTGGGCGCCTCTCTCAGGGGAGGCGAACCAGGTGACGCGGGAAGCCGTTCACGCTGAGTGCAGCTTCGTTGTCCTGCCAGCGAAGCGCGGCCGCGTTGTCATTCTGGATGGCCCGAAGCTGGCCTGCATCCAGCAACCCGAAGAGCGCCTCGTCCATCTCGGCTCGCTCGATGTGGGCCAGCTCGGCCCGGAGGGTGGTCAGGCTCACGTAGCCGGTCTCGCTCTTGGGCATGTTCGCTAGGGTTGCCAGGGTCTCTTGTGCCGCCGTCATCATGAGAGACGTTATGGCTCCATACCGTGTCACGGGTCAACGGTGTTTTTATATGAATCGACACGAGCACGCGTAAACGCGTGAAACCACGCGTGATTCTGGCGGGCGATTTCTTGCGGGGAAGTGCTGAATTCCAGCGTTACCGTCGTACGGCCGTACGGTTCCCATGTGGACCTATCGCGTACGGCCGCCCGTACGGGACCAGTAACCTCCCACCCAATGAACTATGGTCTCTTCGACCATGTGTCCCCTGACCCGGGCACCCTCCCGGTTCCGTCGCCCTGGCCTCGAGGAAACGTCTGCTCGAGCAGCTGGCGACGGAGCTCACGGCGCGCCGCAAGGCAATCTACGAGGAGCTCCATCCGGAGACGAGGCACGGAGCAGCGCCAGGAAAGTCGGGCGGAGGCAAGTCACCGAAAGGGGCAACCGTTGCCTCTTTCGTATCCGAGACGGCCTCCAAGACTGGTCGCAGCGAGCGCTCCGTGAAGCTCGACGCCCAGATCGGAAAGGCTCTCCGAGAATCTCCCGAGGTTAAGGAAGCCATCAAGGGTACCGCTGCCGAGAACTCCACCCGCAAGCTCCACGACGAGCAGGAAAGGCGGGAAGCAGCGGAGCGGGAGCGGACGCAGACCGAACAGGAGGCGGAAGGGTTTCGGCTCAATGTGAGCCAGAACCCTTCCGCCAACGAGCCAACTAGGTCAACCAGGAGGGATAAGCTTGTTACTGGTCGCAGTGGCGGCCGCCCTCGCAACCCCGCCGTGGAAGCCGTGGTCGAGGCAACCGGCGTCAGCAAGAGCACGGCGACGTGTCGCCCGGCGCCGTCGTTGACGCCTCGAGGTGATGGGGTCCGTCGTCTCGGTACCGCGGAGACGTGTCGCCTACAGCCGCTTCCCGAACTGCCTGCGCTTGGCGTACTTCTGCACGTCCACCCCCTCCACCATCGGTGACTCCTGTTTCAGGGCCGCCGTGGCCGCCTCCGGAGGCTCGAGTCCGGCGGGAATCTCGACTGGCCCACAATCGGACCAGTTTTGGGCCGCCCTCAAAAGACGCTCAACCGTGCCGCCTGCTCCGAAGTAGTCATCAAGGCCGGCCTTCTTGAGGTCTCTCGCTTCAGTCGTCGTGGCCTTGACCTCCGGTACCCGGACCACCTTGACCGTGGCACCTCGGCTCGCGAGGAACCGGGCTGCCTCCCGCTCGGCACGCATGACGTGCGGGTTCCAAGTGGCGTCCCTGTCGAAAGCCAGGATGACCGCTCGCCCCTGCAACGGGATCCCGTGCCACGCCTCAGGGCAGAGGGTTGAACTGTGCACCATGCCGGTTCCTGGGAAGTCGACACAGGCAAGACCAGCCGAGACCGCCGCGTCCGCCTTCCTCGGGCTCTCGGTCACCCAAAGGGGGCGGCTCGCGTCGAACGCTGCATCCAGTCCAGCGGGCGGCACGTCCACGATTGGCCGGGCCCTGCCGTCGTTTCGGTACGATCGCGGGTGGTCGGCCCGATATTGGTTCCATTGTGGGCCAGTCTGGTTCCAGATCGGGATCTCCAGGTCTCCACGCTTGGCGCTCGTGCGGTAGCCTCGGGCCGCTGCCACCTCGGGCGACACGCCAGACTCGACGGCGAGCAAGACCGCGTGCCGCTCCGACAGCCCTGCCGGCATTGCGACGACGGCGGGCGGCATGGGGCTACGGGCGAGCTCCCGTTGCAGTGACGCCCTGGGGATGTTCAGAGCCACCGCGGCTTTCCTGAGGCTCCCCAGCTCCCTCCATTGCCTGCGCAGGTCATCGCGCAGCCTCTCCCATTCCCAACGGCTGCGCACCGGTGGCCGTCCAGGACTGGAGCCCTTCGGGGGGCTGAACACCTTCTCGTGACGCGGGTACCCGAGCAACGTGGCGTCACCACGCGATTCAGCGAGCCTCCGGACCACCTGTTCGGGCTCGAGTTTCATCGCGCGGGCCAACGCCAGCACGGCCAACTGCGGGTCAGCTGCGCAAGTGTCGACGGCTTGCCGTTCGGGTGCCAGTAACTTCGGCGGTTTTGCCATGGCCCACAACTACCATAGTTTTGGGCCAGTGGCTTCAGCGGCGTCTGGCTATTACCGATCAGGTAGACGACCTGGTCGAAGTTGTAGTGCGGCATGTCGACGGTGACGGACGAAATCCCGCGCGGAAGCGATATCCCCACGGTGGGGACACCGCTGAATTCGTTGGGGTTTCTATTCTCCATCCTGGCACGGCTTGCGTTTTGCTCAAGTCGGCGCAACATACTCGGGTGACCCCTACTGAAGCTCTCGCGGCCGTCATCGAAGCCGGCAAGATCGGGCGCTTCCACATGACGGCACACGCCCGTGAAGAGGCGGGGGCCGCGGGGGCCAGCCGATACGACGTACAGAACGCGCTCAAGACGGCAAAGACGGCGACACACCAACCGGCCAAGGATCGCTGGCGCATTGACGGAGGCCACGACCTCGATGGCGATGAACTGACGATCGTGGTCGCACTCGAGGGCGACGTGGTCATCGTCACGGTTTTCTAGGAGGCACCATGGCACACGAACACAAAACACGGGTCGGCAGGTTCACCGTAACAGACGGCGGGCATGCGGCCCAGCGCGTCATGGCGGACGGAACCCCAATCCTGACCGCAGAAGAGGCGTCAGAGTTGGAACGACGAGCAACGATCGCGGTGTTGCGCGACATCGACCTCGTGTCAGGCGCTGAACTCAGGTTTGCCCGAAAGGTGCTCGGTCTCCGGCAGGTCGAGCTAGCCGAGCACTTGGGTGTAACGCCGGAGACGGTGTCACGATGGGAGACGGGCGCCGATCCATTCAAGCGCCCGGTTCAGTTGGCCATCTGTGACCTGCTCGCGATGGTTCAGCAAGACGGAAGGTTGCCACAGAGGCGGAGTCCCAAGGGGTTCAAGCTGCGGGTCGCCTAGGCCGCTTCTAACCTCTCCAGCGGTTGCTCCGCCCGAGGGTGCGCGACTTGCACCTCAGCCGCCCTCGCCTTGGCGGCCAGCAGCTCGCTCGTGATGCGGGCGTTGCGGCGGTCGGCGCTATTGCCCGGATCCCACCGTCTTCACGAGCTCAACCAGGCGTGCAGCACGGTCGAGTCCCAACACGTCATCCGCGCTGCCTTCCTGTTTATGTCGTGCCGCCTCAAGCTTAACGAGTTCGGATGTCGGCATTGTAAGTCGGTCTGACAAGCGCAAGAGCGCCAGCCCGAATCCGCCCATCGCGATCGTAATCACCGCCTTCGACAGAAAGATGAACCCGGGCTGAGGTAGGCCAGCAAGTTCCGAAATCGCTTTCGTAAGCCAACATAGCAGCCAGACGCCAAGCGCTATCGCGCCAAGGAACGCGCCAACGCCGAGCCAGAAACGCCAGCGGTCATGATTGACCATGAGGGCATGGGCCGCAGTGGCCACAGACGGCGATTTCTCTGCCGCCTGTGCGTTGTTGTACTCGGTGGACTCTATTGCTGCCGAGTCGCCTCCACCCGGCACTTTTGGGGAACTAGACACGGTAGCCCAGGTTCTTCAGTCGGTACCCCATAGCTTCTTTGGAGACACCGAACACCTGGTGCAGGCTCTCAAGTGGCCAAACGCGCGCGTATGCCGCGACCATGGTGGACGGCATAAGCAACTCAGCGGCGAACCCGTTCGCCTCTATCTCGCGAGGGTCCCACCCGGCTCTCGAGAGTTCATCACGGAATGCAACGCCGGTCGGGTGCTTCAGTAGGTGGCCCAGCTCATGAGCGACGGTGAATCGCTGGCGGAACGGCGACGACCCTTTGTTGATGTATATCGTAGCTCGCCCGTCCTCATGCGAATCGACGGCACCGTCCCATGCATCCGAGTCCACCAGCAGCACCTTGACGCCAAGGGTCTGCGCAATCGCGATCGGGTCGACTGGTGGTGCCGTCAACTGGAAAGCCTCCAAAATCTGCTCGGGCGTGAACCCGTGGGCCTTCACCTGCTTCCACAAGGCGGGTTCGGTGGTCATGTCGCGAGTCCTTTCACTACCGGCCACACGTACAACTGCGCGACGCGCTCGCATAGTTCGAACTGTCGCTTCAATGCGAATGTTCCACACTCGCAACTGGAAAACCATTAGCCCGATCGCGTGCCAAAAAAGTCTCGAAAATCCGGACACTTGCATACCATCCGAATTCGGCGTGCCGAGCTGGCCGGTTGCGTGTGTTCGTATCGACCAGGTGGCCAAGGACCCTCAAGCCGCCTCCAAGTTCTCTAACACCAACCCGATGCTTTCTGGTCTCATGACCGGCCGCACCTCAGCCGCCCTCGCCTTCGCTGCCTCTGTCCATTCTTCCACCGCGGCCGTGACCGCCTTCCGCGCATTGGTGAGCCACTTCCCGCGTTGCCTCAGCGAGTCCATCGAGAGGGACTGGCAGGCTCCGACCACCCCTTCCCAATCGCAGCGAAGCAAGCCACGCTGGGCGGACGCTTCGATCTCCGCAACCACGGGGGACCATGGCAGCCCCTCGAGCTCGGCAAGGCGGGCCCTCGCCTCGTAGATTCGCTTGTGGGCCCGGGCAGAGCCCACCAGTACAACCACCACGCCCGCAAGGTCACCAAGGGCACCAGTCACGCCAGGCGGCCACTGGCGAGCGCCGTAGCGGGCAGCAAGGACCTCCTGGGCAAGCGGTGTCAAAGCGCGCCACACAGCCCAGCAACGGCGCGCACGGGCGACGTCGCCCTCGCGCCTTGGTGGCGTTCCCCACCCGAGCTCCGCGTCCCCAAAGGGTAGATGGTCAGGGCTCGGGGTTCCCGAGGGGCCATACATCAACACGTGCAATAGAGCCTCGGACGTGCCGCGTTCGCCAAGCGAAGCGCCGTAACGGAGAAACCACTCAGCATCGGGACAGTGGGGGGATTTCGTCAAAAGAGCCTCCGTTGGCCTCATGCGTCAGCTCGCGGCCCTTCCGAGGCCGAGGCCGAGTGCCTGGGGCAGGCCTGGATGCGACGGCGCGATCCTGTGAAACGCCGTGCGGTCGGCCACGCACAGGCGGCCGCCAACTACATCGAACGCGCCGGACCGCGACAGATCGAGTGCCCGCGAATCAAGCTGCTCCGCTGAAGCCGCGCGGTCGAGTCCGGCAACAACGCTCCGAAGCGCATAGAACAACTCACCCATGGCGTCCTCGATCTTGAAGCGAAGCGATTTCCGGATTGCCACGGTAAGGCTCTACATAGCTCCGCCGTTCGAGCGCCTTCTGGGCTGCTTTTCTGCCTTTCTCGTCGAGTCGTAGCACGCGAGCCTTGGTTGGCCTGAAGGGGGTTAGGCCGTTGCGCGCGCGCAGAACTCCCGAATCGATCATCTGTTGGCGGAGCTCGGCGCGGCCTACTGAAGGGGGAACATGCATGTTGAAACCTCGTTGTTGATCAAAAGACCTCCCCACCCCTGGCGAGCTACATGCAAGCCAGGGGCGGGGCGGCGCGCTCGCCTGCCGGCACCGCGATGGATAAAACGGCGCCAGCCGTGCCCGCGACTTGGGGCACAATCTCCGGAGAAAGACGGCCAAAAATCTTCACGGAAGCCCCAGGTGGGCTTTCAAGTCTAGCCATTGCTTCAGGGCTTCCGGCATTGGTGGAGCGCCGGGAGCGTCGAACATCGCGCGCGTTTGCGCGGTCGTCATGCTGCGGAACTCCTCGGGAAGGGCTTCGAAAGCGGCCTCGATGATGGGGAGGTAGACGCCGAGCTCGCGGCAGTCCGAGGTCTCGCGAGTCGGGGGCGATGCGGGAGGGCGGGTGCTTTCGATGAACTTCAGGGGGTCCATTGTTCTTCCTGGTCAATCAGCCGGAGCACTTAAGCCTACAGGCTTAAGCCAACCCGGCCCGGTAGCTTAAATTGGCCTGAAAGTCGAAACTTTGCGCGAGGGGTGCGGGTCCCAATCAAAACCGCACCTCTACCCCACCCGGCCCACAGGACCCGCCTGTTTCATGCTTGGCCCTTGTCCCAGTTCGACTGGGCACCCAATGAGCCACACAACCAAGCACCGTTTCGGCCAAAACGTAATCCCTAAAAACATGCTTGGCCCTTAGGCCTCCACCTAGCCGGGGCCTCCTCCCGGCATGGCGGTGGTTGCTATGCGGCCGTTGGGCCATCACCCTCGGCAACGTGGTCGGCTTCAAGGACTTGACCACGGCGGAGCAGCCGGTTCAGGGTTACCTGCGGGGCCTCACCTCCGCCGGCCAGTGACCGTAGTGTCACCTCATCGCCGGCCTTCAGACGCTGGCCGCTTGGCAGGTCAACGAAGTGCCGGGGGGCGACGGCGAAGCGGACGGTCTGACGCGCCTGGGCTTCTCGGATTTCGCGCTCGTATAGCTCGGCGCTGAACTCGTCGCCGAAGGAGATTCCATGGACGATGATCATGGCGCCACCTCGCCCAGCATCCTCGCCACAACCTCATCCCCAAGGTCTCGAGCACCGCTGGTGGCGGGCGACGAAGGCGAAGCAGGGGCACCACTCAATAGCGCGACGATCTGGTCTCCAAGGTCGCCAGAACTCGACGTGCCAACAATCCCATGAGCCCTCAGACTCTCCTCCACCTGCTCCTCAAGCGACATGCCCGAGGAGTTCGGTGCAGAAGCTTTTGAGCTCCTCCCGAGGAGCCTCTCAGCGAGCGCGCACGCCTCGCTGTAGCCGCCGGGGAGGTAACTCCCTGCACCCTTGGCACCCTCGAGAAAGTCTACTAGCCCAAGTAGCGAAGCCTCGAGCTCCGCGCCCGACTCTTCCGCGAGCAGGTATTTGATCGCCAGAATCGTCGAGGCCCTGACCATCGCGGCGCCTTCGGCTTTGCCCTCTTTGTGGCCGTCTTCTCGGTGTTTAGCGCATAGCGCGACAATATCCTGTTGGTCCATGATTCGTCTTTCTGGCAGGACTAAGCCTGTCCGATTTGATCTCTGGTGAGACAGAGGTGACCGCGCATTGCGCGCCTCAGCTCAGCCTCTCCGTCCATCCGAGCACAGTTCGCAATCGCATCCCGAAGAGGCCTCTCATAGTCAACCGGCTTTGCCGTCGAAACCGGGGCAGGAACCTCTTCGATGAAGTCGGGCGACGTGTATTTCCAGCTCAATTTGGCGTTCCGAATCGCCCCATTTTTTGCGGCCATGAGAGCCGACCAGAGGCGGTAAATCATCCTACCCACCCGCGATGGAGGGGAGGGCCGTAGTATGTTTCTCGCTCGGGGAGCAGCATCCGGAGCATTCTTCCAAGGTCGCCCTCCCACCCCGCCTCTCGCGCGGCTTTTTCAAGCGCCTGCTTGACTGGTTCGACCTCGAGCACGTAGGCCTCAGACGAATCTGAGAGGTCTGGTTTTTGGCCAAGCTCCTGGTGAATCCTCAGCATCTCGGCCCAAAGCGCGCGCTTGGCCGCTGCCATCGCTCGCCGCTCCGCTCGAATCCGAGCGACGACCTTCAGGGCCTCAACCTCCTGCGCTACCAGCGGCGCCACTGCGGCCCGGAGCTCGAGCGGCTCGAGCGCCTTGCTGAGCTCCGCGGCTCGAGCAAGCTTCTTTTGCCGCTCTGCCTCTGCCTCGCGAGCCTCTGCCTCATCGAGGAGCCTTCGGGCTCGGGCAACGTGCTCCGCCTTGAGGGCGAGAGCATCGCGAGCCTTGAGCAGGGCTTTGCCGGCGGAATCACTGCCGTCTTCATCAAAAGACATCTGCGCAGTCTCAACCGCCGTTTCTGCGGTCTTCTGGGCCTCTTCGGCGGCCACCAACTGTTTGCGGAGCTCGGTGGCCCCAATGACTACATCACCCATCTCTATCTCCGTTCTCGCGGGCTAACGCCCACCAACAACTCGCAACGCTCCCGAGCTCCGCGCTCTCTCAAGCGCTCGCTCAGCTGCACTCAACTCGCGCGTCCTCACCTCTCGGGGCGTCACCCGACGGGCCGCGATCCACGACTCCAGGTCGCTCCTGCGGACCAGGTACTCTCGCCCCACAAGCGACGCCGGCAGCTCTCCAGCGCCGATCGCTCCTCGCAACGTCCGCACGCTCACCCCGCAATCCCGGAGGGGCAACAGGTCGTCGGGGCTCGGCAGAGTCCTCGACTCGATCTGCTCGGCGGCGATCCGGTCCGCTTCGGCTGCGGCTGCGCGGAGGATGCGGGCCAGGTGGGCTAGGCTCATCATGCGGCCTCGCGCCTGCGCTGAGCGTCGCGGAGCAGGGAGACCGTGCCGCGTGAGACTGGAAGGCCCGCCAGGACCGCAGCAATCGCCCACCTCGAGATTCCGAGGGCGCTTGACGCGCCTCGCATGCCCCGCCGCGCAACAACATCTCGAACAATCTCGATCAGCTCGGGCGGCGCTGGGGAGTGAGCTACTGAATCGACCATCAACCGTATAGCGCCGCGAGGGCCCCCCACACCGGGGGAAGGAATAAAAAAACCTTTCCCCCGTTCTTTCAGACGCTGAAACGCTCTTCACCTTCGCCAACAGCGGGCGCCACCACGCGCGAAGCTGCCCGGATAGCGGCTCCCCGGAAGCACCGAAGACCAGCGACAACGTTGCGGCTCAGAAGGTCTCGAGGGGCGATGATGACCAGCGCTTCACCGTCGATGAAGAGGCGCGCCCCGATGCTGCTCAGGTACCGGGTGAACTCGGAAGCAAAGCGCCATCCCTTGGGCGCCCCTGGCTTGGGGTCTCCCGGGCACCACTCCTCAGCCTTGGCCCTTTCCTCCCCAGCAACGACAACATCGATAATGCGGGCGCCAAGCGCCTCCATGGCGTCTTTGACCGCTGTGCCCTGCTCAGCCCTCAGAACCCCCTCGAGCTCAAGCTGGCGGGCGCTGAGCAGCTCCGCGGTGCCCTCCGGATCCCTTGGGCGACCCCCAGAAACCCGGAGGCGGCCAGAGCGGTCGGTTGTGACGCGGTAGCCCTTCCGGCGCAACCGGTTGACCAGTTGGTAGGGTGTCACGCCTCACCCCGGGAGCCGGTCCAAACCCATTCGGCGTCCGGTTCACCGTCCGGCATGTCGGGCGGGCCCTGGGCCTGGTCGCCCTTGGCCCCACTCGAGCGTCCCCAACTACGTCCCGTCACTAACTGAAAACAACCTGCGCGCACCGAGTCGGAATCACGTGATCCGATCGGTTTAGCTAAACCGTGGTCGGCGCCACCCCTTACACACACGAGAGATTCATTAGTGACGTTAGTGACGTTAGTGACGTTAGGCTTTTTTGGCTCCTGGGTTGCGTCCCCAACTACGTCCCCAACGTCACCAACTGATGGTGACGGAGCGACATCCTCCGGCAGGAAGTATCGCCACTCGCGTTTTTTCCAACCATCTTGTAAACGGACTTGGCGCCGCTCAAACCCGAGCCGACGGAGAACGTCCCCCACCCGCTGGGTGTGCTTCCGTTCGATGTCGCCCCGACGGATCTCGAGGGCCCCGACTAGAACGTCCAGAGTCGTTAGGCCAGCTTCCACGTCGACCGTCTCATGTTCCCCAAAGTCGCGGTCCCTCGGAACGGTAGGACGGTCAAGCCACCTTGTGACGATGGTATCCCATGGCTCTTCGATCACCCTGCCATCCTGTTCGGCCTCGCACCATTCCACCAACTCTGTGGAATCGATGTACCAGTGCTCCCCTTGGTCGAACCGCACGACAGCCTCGGCCCACAGTTGATCTCGGTCGCGTTCCAGTCCAGCAAGCGCCACCTTCCCGCACTTCACAGGCCAAAAACGCCGGTTGCCGGTTCGGTCAACCAGATAAGCGGCTTCGTTCGTCGTTCCAATGAAGATGGTCTGCCGCGGGAAGTCGATGCGGCGCCGACCGTAGCTAGGGCGGTACGAGTCAACGGAGGCAGTTAGGAAGGCCTTGACCCGCTCGATATCCCTGGCGCTCTTGACCGAGGCGAGTTCCGCTAGTTCATAGATCCACTTGCCACGAAGATTCTGATAGCTGTCCTTGTCACCGAGCTTGAGACCCGTGTCAGCAAACCACGCTGGTTCTCCCGCAAGGGTCGCTGCTATCGTCGATTTTCCAACGCCCTGGATGCCCTCGAGAACCAACATGGTATCTACCTTGCATCCCGGGCGCATCACTCGCGCAACGCCTGAGATGAGGTACCGCACGCCAACCGCTTCGGTGTAGGGCGTCTGCTCGGCGCCAAGGCATGTTGACAGCCACGTCGGGAGCCGCACAACCCCATCCCACCTGAGGCCGCGTAGGTACTCGCGCACGGGATGAACCGTCTTGGTGCGAGCCACTGTCTCGATTGCTGGGCGAATCATGCTGATTGGCACATGTAGATCAAACGTCGTCGACAGCCATGCGCACGTGCGAACGTCGTCTTCATCCGCCCAGGCCATAGAATCCCGCTTCTTTGGCGCATCACCAGGGCGAGCGGGCGGTATTCTCGTTACCACGATCGCTTCCTGGAACTCGTCATAGGCAAGGACGCCCCGCCATAGCTCCGACTCATTGAGCGCGGTCAACACGTTAGCGACGCATGAGCGAGGTTCCCCCATGTGGTTCTCGATGAATTCGATCTCACCTTGCACCCGCACTTTCTTTTCACTCGGAGCTTGTTGGCGCCTCGGGGGCAACGCGCTAGTTCCGAACTGCTCGGATATGAGCCCCACGGCTGCCTTGATAGAAACCCCTCGGATCTCTGCCACGCCATCGATGTTCGTGCGGAACCCAGGGCTTCTCGGGTGGCCCTTGCTTCCGCAGCTTGCGTGCTGACACTTCCAGCCGCCTCGCACGATCGCGACTGACGAATCGGAGCCGTCTGCGCCACATCCAGGGCACGTAAGGATTCGATTGCCGTCTACCGGCACTTCGAGCCATTCAAGCACTTCGCGAGGGTCGACCGCGTTCGCTTCCTTGAAGGGGTCGCATTCGTTGCCAGCAGGCTTTTCTTGAGCCTTTGGCGCGTCTTTTCCCCCACTCGACAGGAATTCGATAAGACTCATTGGATACTCGCTAGCGGGATGCGGGTTACGTTCTCGGAGCAGCGAAACGACGTCATGCGGTGCGGTCGCTCTGCGCAGTTCACACCCTTGCGCTTCATGGTCCCGTAGGCAGGACACAGGCGCGCCGGATTGCACACAGCCGGGTCGACCTTAACGCCAGCGCTATCAAACTTGGTCGCGATGGCCTTCAAGAATTTCTGAACGCTTGCAGTCGTCTGCTTGGTTGGGGCTTCCGGTTCTATCGCGATGAAGAGAGAGTAGCCGTTGCCACTGTCGCCTAGACCGAAGCAATGCTCGGTCCCTAGGTATTCGGTCAGCTGCAACTTAACGGCCGTCGCCACTTCCTTGGTCGCGGCCTTCTCAGCATCGGTCGAACTGATGTCGCGAGGCCGCACCGCGTCAAAGTCGATGTAGACCGAACGAAGCTCGGTAACTTCGGTGTCGCTGGCACGGGGCGCGCCCGGAACCCATCGACCCTCCCCAATGCGAGCGTAAAGCCCTTCGTGAACTAGGTTCAGGACTGTATAGGTACCCTTGAGCTCCGGTTGGTGCTCTGCCATTGCGAGTAGACGCAACTGGTCTTCGATGGTGCGCGCATAGGCAACTTGCAGCTTCTGCCGCCCACCGAACGCCGTTAGCTCGACGGTATCGCGCTCAGAAAACCCGCAAAAACGCCGGAAAGCCAGCGTGGATCGTTCGAGCTCACTCATGGGCGCCACCTTCCTGCTGTTTGCGCCAAACGCGAGCCAGCATGCGTTCGACCATCTTGGCCGCGTTGTGCGCGTCGCCAGCCCAGATGGTCGGCACGCCGTAGTCGACGTGAATCGCGATAGTGGTTCCGACCACGCTCTTTGGGTTCATGCGCGAGCGGTAGACATGCGCGAGCACGTCATCGAGCGCGGCCTCGACCACGACGGCGCGCAACCTGTAGTCCCGAAGCCGTCGGCAGCAATCGAGGAAGCGCTCCCGCTCCGGACCGCAGCACGCCACCAGGTCGGGGAGGCTCTTGCGCTCGATTGCGACCAGTTCCGTGGCTCCGGCAATGGAGTAGTCACCCGTCGGTAGAGTCGCAACCTCCACCTCGACCGCATCGCTGAACCGCAATGGCGCTTGCTCGCGAGTGTCGATGATGATGCGCGGTCGCTCGGTCATGACTTGCCCCCGAGCTCTTCGATTCCCGCGAGCAGTGCGTGCGCCACTGGATGCGCCTCGGTCGGCTCGATCGCTACAGTGCGGCCATCGACGCGAACCAAGATCACATCCCGCGCGGGAGGAATCGAGACCGACAGTTTTTGACGGTTTTCGCGCACTTTCTTGTACAAATTGACCCAAGGGTTGTTGTTCTGCGGAGCCGCCCACATGGAGAGTTGAGCGCTCATGCTGCGATCCTCTCGAGGTACCTCAGGTACTTCCCGATTGATGCGCGCGGCACCAAAAAGCGGCTCCCTCGGCCTTCGCGCGGTCGGACCGCATCAAGCCAGCCTTCATCGATCAAGCGATAGACTGTGCGCTTGGAGCGTCGCAGCAGATCGGCGGTCTCTTCGGCTGTGCAGAGGAGAGGGAGAGTTTGGATCGCCTGTGAGATCCAGTCTCCTGGATCCGGAATCTTGCCAGTCATGCTCGGAAAGCGTCATGAGCGCGCCAAAAACCGGGGGAAGCCTCAGGTTTTCTTTTCCCCCGTCGGTTCTTCCGAGGAACCCAGGGTTTTCATTGCGGCATCGGCGATCGCCTTCGCTCCGACGCCAGCCTTCCGGAACCCATCCACGGCTTGCTTGATCACGTTTGCAGGAGTCAGCCGGGACCAGTTGGGCTCCGTGTTCCACCCTGGCCAGGTAGACCACGGCGCTTCACCGTCGAGCGGTTCGCCCTCTGGATGGATTGGCGCGCTGGTGAGTAGCCATGCGACGGCCAGTTCCCGAGCAGAAACCTCGACCTCTGGAGCGTCGTAGACGAAGTTTTCGATGCGGAGGAACAGATTGATCTCGGGCTGTTCACGCTCACCACTGGCGACTTCCTCGAACAGCTTGCCGATGCGCCGATCGCGAATGTACGCATAGGCGAATCGCTGCCTGCTTTCCGCCATCAGAGCTTCATTGATGCGGAGATCCGAGGCTTCTAGCTGGGGGCCATGCATGAGACCAGCGAGCGTCGCATCGCGCGCAACAGCTGGGAAGTAGCGACAAACGATCCCATTGGTAGCAACGCCTTCGTTTGGCTCGTCGCGCTCGTAGCGCACCAGATCGTGAATACTCTTCAGTTCGCGCACAGCCTCCCGAAGGTCATTCAGTGCCTTGATGCTCCGCCGTTCGAGCTCTAGTGCCTCGAGTTGCGCATTTTCTGCTTGGTCGTCGAAGCGAGGGGCCAGCCGCGGATTCCACGCGACTCCGCGCAGTTCTTCGAATTCCTTCAATAGCTGTTCGTAGGTGCGGCGCTTCAGTGCGGCCAAGGCTAGTGCTGGCGTTGTCGCTGCCACTTCTGCGCTGCCCATTGTGCGGCGCGCAATGTCGCCACTGTGTAGGCGCTGAATCATTATCTGGCGTGTGCTACTTCTGATGGCATCGCGAGCAACGGTTGAGGCCGCCCGCTTTGCCAGATTCCGCATCGCATCGGCGCACGGCAAAGGCTTGCGTATGAGATGCGCCAACGCGGTGCTCACCCAATCCTCGTGTTCGCTTGAACGCCTCGGGTACTTGCCGCGCAAAAAGGCGAGCATCACTGTTTGCGCATGCGCGATCGCCTTGGTCCCCTCCGGCGTTTGCCACGATTCATCGGTTCCGCCTTGCTTGCTGCCCTGCTCGGTTCTATCTTCAGCCATGAATCTACCCGATTCGTCTGCCCTCCGCTGGTTCGTGCCGCCGGAGGGCGTTTTCTTGGGGCATGGTAGCACATTGAGACGAATGCTCGGGGCGAACCCGATGGCCGCGTTCATGGTGTCCCCCGATCTGCCGGCGCGATGAGGTGGGCGAGGTCGCGGCGCTGCTTTTCAGAGAGGCGCTTGACCACTCGGGGATGCAGGTAGCGGCGGACACGGTTTTGGCCATTTCCAGCACGTCGAGCACCGCTTCCAGCATGATTGATGCTGGATTGCGTCGGACACGACGGTAGCTGGTCGTCGAGCGTCAGTTGGTGGCGCTGCTTCACGAGTCACCTTGTGGCTTCGACCCCATAAGAATGGCGGCCTTGTAGAGGTTTGGCCAACGCTTGTGGACAGCATTGTTCAAGCGATCGCGAATTAGATCATGGTTCACGCTGCACCCTGACTGAGCAAAGAACGCGCTGTCGTAGCTAGTAAGCTCATGCCGAACGTAGTTCTCCGCCCAACGCACCAGAGTCTCGGAAGTGTATCCATCAGGTCGTGTGTAGAAATCGCGACCGCGGCTGCTCTCCAAATGTCGCTTCGAATCCAGCGCATCACAAATCAGCTGTTCAGCCGTCATGCCTTCTGGAGCATAGATTTCTGGATTCCACGCGGCGATTTCGGCAAGTAGCTTCGCCTCTTTTGTTGCGACCGCTTTTGCTGCGCTGGCCTTCCTGCGCTCCTTGCTTGCTTCGAGCTTGGCGTGCGCCGCTTGCCAGTCTGGCAATGCTTCCGCCTTGTGGACGCGCTCTACTGACCACAGCCTAGTTGGTGGGGCCGCGTGCGGATACCGCCAGTTCGGCTTAGTGTCATCGTGCTCCCCGAGCCACCGCTTGATCATGCCATCAGTCCATCCGCGAATCTTCAGTTCAGGCCGTGTGTATTTCATGGCACATTCTCCCAGTTCATCGCCTGCGGGTCATCATTCGGCACCGGCGCGCAGTCGGGGCAGCGAACGAGGCCACGTTGTATCGATTCGACGTTTGCGCCGGACGCGAACGCCCATCGGTCCGGCATGACGATCCAAGCTCCTCGGAAGGGCCCGAACGTCACTTCGATCGCGACTGCGACGGCGCGTTGTCGACACACGGGGCAGCGTATCGGGATGTCGCGCTGCTTCGGGTTGCCGAGCTGGCTCACGGCTCCCCCTTTGCACCGCGGGAGACCCGAAGCCCCGAGCCCTCAAGTGCAGCCCGGAGGGTTGCCAGGTCGCCCTCGACCAGCTTCCCCTCGGGCGTTGTGATGGAAGTTGCGTCGGGTGCGAGACAAACCAGCATTTCATGTTCGCGGAGATCGAAACCGACGTCTATCGGGGCGAAGCTGTAATGCGTCACGGGTCCACCTCCATTGCGTCGAGCAACGGCCCCACGATCTCGCACTCGCCGAGCAGGTCGCCCTCCGCCTCCGAGGCTTCGTCGAGCCAGTGCTTGGCGGCAGTAGTGTCGCCGTTCGCCAGTGCCTCGGCAGCCCTGCCGGCAGCGAAGAAAAGCGCGGCCCATTGCGCCTCTTGGAGCCGGTGTTCCTCGGCTGCTTTCGCAGCTGCGGCCGCTACGGCTTCGGGTGTGACGGCGCTCATGGCAGATCCCCGTGCCTGCGTTCGATGATCCGGTACGTGGGCCCCGAGGAGCCGCGCGAGGCCCACCATTCAGCGATACGCGCGGCGTCCGCTCGGGCGAGCGTGGCGCAAGTGTACTTGGCATCGGGCTGCGGCGCACCGGGCGCGCGCCAAACGGCGTGGCTGCACTCGCGCAGGACCCACCACCTCAAGCGCATCCCGCCCGGGAGCGCTTCGACGTAGGCTAGCTCGGCGTCGCTCAAGGCCCACGGGATGCGTCGATGCTGGCGCACGCCGTTGGCGTCCGTGAAGCTCACCCGCCCGTCCTTGTGCAGGCGGACGCCTGGGGCAGAGGCCCGGGTCATGGCTCCCCCCTGACGAGCCGAGCGCACCGACCGATCGCGAATGGATCGCGAGTCAAGTAGGCGCACTGAGTGAGATGCGTGCCCTCCACGTCATGCCTTGCGATGGCCTCACGCTCCATGTCGTGCAGGGCGGCATACAGCCCGTCCATGTCTTCGAGGGCATGCCCGACGGGGTACGTGGCGGCTGGCTCGTGCCCGATCGTATTGCCCCGGATGTCGCCAGAGTAGACCCGCACCGTCGCCCGCCCCACGGGGAAACCGCGCCCCACGGACCGCCCAAGGGCGACGATCGCGGCCAGCGCTGGCGATGCGGCATCGATGCTGTAGACCCAATGCGTGCCGTTTGAGGCTTGCTCGTGGATCGTAACGGTGTAGCGCGTCATGATTCCACCTCGCCTTCGTCGTCGCACTCATCAGCGTCGACCAGCGCATCCAGCGATGCAGCGCACTCGATCGCCTTCTCTTCGAGTGCTTCGAGGGCCAGCGCATGCGCCTCCACCTTCTGGATGATGGCAGCGACGGTGCTGGACCCGAGCGCCTCTTGGAGCTCCGCCAGGTCTTCCTCGATGTCGGAGATGGACTCGCGCGCGGCTTCTGCGGCGTTCTGTATCGCGACCGCTTCTTCGAGCGCGCTGGCGAGGGTGACCTCGACGGCTTCGGTTTCGTTGCTGGTTGTATCGATTGCGTTCATGACGCACCGCCTTCCTCGCTGGCAAGCAGCGCGTTATGCAGGTCCCTTGGCTCGCCAGAGGCGCACTCGACGGTTGCGGCGTAGCCGAATCCGCCTCCGCGCTTCTCGTACGCGAGCCAGATGGAATCATCGTCGGTATCGCGAATGAACCGGAATTCCCGCCCGTTCGCGCCGAATTCGCGCACGCCCTTGTGAGGGCTTCGGTCCTCAAAGTCTGCCATGTCGGCCTTTCTGCGGATGGAGCTCCGCCCGCTGCCCACGACGGGAGGTCACGAGCAGTTCGGCGGGGCGCTATCAGCGCAGGTAAGCGAGTTCTTCTTGCGCGGTTTGGTCGAGGCCGACGGCGAGCCTGAAGTCGAGCTCGGGAGGCGCGCCGTACTGGAGCCGGTCGAGCGTGACGCACTTGGTGCGAGGCTCGGAGGCGTGCCGGCAGTAGCAACGCAGCCCCTTGGCCTCTTCGTCCCAGGTGCACGCCGTGACGATCCATGTTGTCGTAACCGGAGGCCTCGAGAGACGAGGAGCCGGGAGGATGACGGCTGTCGTCATGGCTCGCCCCTCCCGACGCTGGCGAGCTCGGCCTTGACGGCCGTGGCGACGTCCGTCTTCCACTTGCCCAGGTGCATCCCACCCGTGACGAACCCCCACGCATCTTCGAGGGGCAGGTCGGCGTCCGCTTCGATAAGTCGGGCGATGCGCTCGATGGTCGTGGCTCGGTCCGCCTTGCGTGCTCCGGCGCGCCGTTGGCTCGCTTGGTAGCCGCTCACAGGGCACCACCCTTCCGGCGGGTCGCGAGGCTGACGACGTTGGCACTTCTGGCAAGGCGTCGGGCTTCCAGCTCCTTGGCAAGCTGCCCCACGACACCCCATTCGCGGGCTTCGGTGGCCCCCCTGATGGCCTCAGCGAGGGCCCCTTCGACGGCATCGAGGGGTGACGGATCGTCGTCACTGGCCGCCACAGCACCCGTCAGGGTTCGGCTGGGTTCGTGACAGTTCGTGACAGTTCGGCCGGTCTCCCGATCACAACCAGAGCCGTTTTGATGCTGAAACGTGCGACCGGGAGCAGGTTCGAGTCCCGTCCGCCCCGCTGTAATTTCAAGTACTTGCGACGCTTGTGACAGAAGTTGTGACGATTCATCTGTCACAGACGAGTTGAGCGTCTTTTGGGGGTCAGAACCGTCGCCTTCGGGGG
>JAEWRL010000152.1 GCA_023398955.1 Pseudomonadota bacterium | reverse complement strand
GGGTTTCGCAGCGGACGAAGCTGCCATACTGCGATCGCGGAAGCGAGAGCTCACGTGGCAACGGAGCGGTACTGGATGGTGGATATCGATCTGGAGAAGTTCTTCGATCGGGTCCCTCATCAAAGACGGGTGCAGATCCCGCTTTCTTATCAACCAGTTAGGCAGCGAGCAGTGTAACGGGCGTGGCATCGTGAGTGCGGGTGGGGACGGGCTGAGGGCGGAGTCGGAAGGACGGTTGCTCGGCAAGGAAGGCCTCGAAGTCGGACCAGAGACCGTTGATGAGAACGCAGCGTAGGTGGAGAACGGCCTCCGCGCGGTCACGCCCCCATCGCATACCCGGCCCATCGAGGCGGACGCCAACGAGGTGACGTACCGCGCCCTCAATCACGCCACTGGCGATGGGGAGGTCCTCGCGCCGAAGCTTCTTGTAGCGCATTCGCTCGGCGTTCTTGGCGAAGTGGTTGATGACCCTATCAAGAACCTCACGCCGGTACTTGTTCCCGGGTCCAGTAACAGGAGTTTCGTCGAGCTTTGCCATCAGCTCCGCGATGACGTCTTGCACCTTGCCGGCTCGCAGCGACTTCTTCTGTGTCGCGACCCACTCTTCGAGCGGTCTGCGCTGGCGGCGTGTTCCACGGCATATCGCCTTGCCTGTATCCCAAAGCTTCTCGACCGCGTGGAACCAGTCGAGGCATTCATCGGCATCTGGGAAGAACTCCTTCTTCAGGTCCCAGAGCACCTGGGCACCATCGGCCAAGAACAGCACCTTCGTGAACTTTGGGGTACCATACCCGCGCTTCACCGCCTCGTCGCGCAGCCACACGAACAGCGCGCGATAGCTCTCGAAAGTCGCGTAGACTCGCTTGTTGATCGGGCCTTCGAGCTTACCGTTGTCGTCGCGTTTGAGTGTGTAGATCGCCCCAACCGCGGCCATCTTGGCGTTCTTCGACTTCTTTCCAGGGGCTCGTCGCGGCCGCGGATTTGCACGACGCCTTGTTCGCCGCCCGTGGCGATTGTTGCTGGGCTTTGCGCCGTGCGGTCTCGCTCGTCGCGCGTGCTCTCGGCTCGAGATCGCTGGGGCGCCCTTGCCATCAGCTTCGATGACGAGGACTTCGCCATCGCCCTCGGGAGCCTCTGCTTGCTCGAGGAAGGGTCGCGCCTGCTCGCCAGTCGCGTCAACCATGCGAAGCACCGCGCGCGGACTCGGACTCCAACCGAACAAGCTCCGAAACAGCGTCCTTGCCTGTGCGAATGCCATCATCGCGCAGAGCCTTCCGACCAGCGTAACCACGGGCAACGTGAACGCTGCCGGCAAGCCGAGCTCCCGCATCACCGGAAGGTCGCGCGCCCCTCCGGCGTTGTCCGCGACCTCCCCGACTGGTTGAAGTAGCGCAACCTTGCCGAATCGGGTGCCAACCTGTGTCCTCTCGTGCCCTACGATCCTGTATCGGCGCCCGTCATACTCGTACCTCGCCCGACGCGGCCGCTCGGCACGTCGCGCAAAGAACAACGCCATCACGGCGCGTCCGAGCCCCAAGCTCGCCGCCCAGACCTCCTGCTCCACCTCTGTCGCTGTACCCGTCGTCCGCTTGCCAATGGCGACGAGCCTCTTCACTCCAGCCTCGACATCGCGTTGTGCCTGATCGATATTGCCCATCGGGGTCTCCGTTGTGGGGGTCACTGTTTCGCAACCGCGATTATCCACAACCGGGAGGCCCCTTCTATCCATCACACGCTCAGGTCTGGCTCCTTTTTCGCGCAATCATTGCGCCCGGGCGGGATTTGCACCCGACAGTGATCGGACTCACTATCGTTGCGGCAGGCACCAGCCTGCCCGAGCTCGTGACGTCCATCGTCGCCGCCATGCGCGGGAGGGACGACATCGCCGTCGCGAATGTCATCGGCTCGAACATCTTCAATGCGCTGGGGATCGCGGGAAGTACGGCGCTCGTCACTCCGCTCGCCGTCCCAGAAGTGTTGCTCTCCCGCGATGACTGGTGGATGCTTGCCTTCTGCCTCGCGCTCTTCCCTCTCATGAGATCAGGCATGCGCATCGTCCGGTGGGAGGGCGCAGTACTGTTGGCGGGCTTCGCGGCGTATCTCGGCCTGTTGCTGAGCACGGCGTGACGACGCGAGTTTGGATGAAGCGAACGCGGAGCCATGGCCGACCACGCCGACGATTCGGCATGGGTATTGCTCTTTGTCTCTGGAGCCGAGCTCCACAGTGCCAAGGGGGCGACGGCCACCGATTACATTGGCACCCGCAGCAGACAGGGAACAGGCCATGTCCATCGCCGACCGCTACGCTCCTCACCAGCACGTACCACTCTCCGGTTACCTGACGACCTTGGCCGTTTTCGGCGTTGGTTTCGCCGCCGCGCTCGTCCACCTTGGTCGTCCCCGCACTCCTTGGGGTCGGGGGCCGAGACTCGGGGACGTACCGTTGGTCGGAATGGCGACGCACAAGCTTACCAGGATCATCGCCAAGGACTTCGTCACCGCACCGCTGCGAGCTCCCTTCACCGAGCGTGTCGCCAAAGAAGGCGGCGGCGAGGTTCAGGACCGCCCACGCCCCGGCAAGCTGGCCACGCTGGGAGACCTCGTCAGCTGTCCGTATTGCCTCGGGCCATGGGTAGCAACCGGGTTCAGCGTGGCCCTCAGCGTCAGCCCGGGCCCGACGCGAGCTGCCTTGCGGATTCTGGCAGCGGTCGCAGTTTCGGATTTCTTGCACCAAATCTACTCACGGCTCAATGAGACAAGAAAAGCTGCACTTGCCTATCAACGGCACGTGAATCCTCCAACTGATACCACCCAAGAGACGGCGGAGCGCTAACGTCGCCTGCGGATGGCGAGATAGCAGCCCGCACCGGCGGCGAGTGTGCTCAGACCGACGAGACTCGTCACGGTCCGCTGCGTGAGACTGTGGACTATCATCCAGACCATGAGCGCGAGGGCAAGGACGGTAGTGGCAGGGTGTCCCCAAGTCCGGTACGGGCGCCGCAGCTCGGGTTCGCGAATGCGAAGCACGAAGACGCCGCACACAGTGAGTGCCGCAAACAATGACAGCGTGAAACCCATGTACGTAAGCAGGTCATCGAAGCTCGATGTGACGATCATGATGCTCGCCAGAGCCGCCTGCAGCAGCGTTGCGGGCCCAGGCCCGCGCTTACCCGTGCGGCTCGCCAAGAGCCGCAGCGCAGGATAATCCTGGCCCATCCGCTCATAGACGCGCGGGCCCGTCATGACGAGGGCGACCACCGTCGTGAAGAGGCCCACGGTGACGATCGCCGACGCGACGCGTGCAGCGCCCGGTCCAAAGAGGCTGAGCGCCGCGACGTGCCCTACCTCGACCACGCCCGACAGCCGTGCTGGGGGTGCTGCCATCAGAAACACGAGGTTTAGTGCCAAGTACAAGACGATCACGGACGCCGTCCCGAGCAGAAGGGCGCGGGGTACCGTGCGCTGGGGCTCCCGCACCTCCCCTGCTACGTAGGCGGCCGCATTCCACCCGCTGTAGGCGAAAGAGACATAGATAAGACCAACGGCCAGCTGGGGAGACAGCATCGCCTCAGCGAACGGTCGCTGTGCGGGTGGCGTCAAATAGGCTAGCTTCCCAAGCGGAAGCCCTCCGACCACGACACCCAAGATCAGCAAGACGTGGAGAAGTGTCGTCCATCCGAGGATGCCTACGCCCAAGGAGACCCTCGCGACGTGCGCCATGGACGTGAGAGCAACAAGGAGGAGCGCCGCCGTCAGAGGCGGGATCCCAGGAATCACGCGGGACAAGTATTCACCGAACGCGATCGCCGCTGCTGCGACGGGTGCCGAGAAGCCCACGATCAAGGAGACGAACCCCGCTACGAACCCAACCCCAGGGTGATAGATACGACTGAGGAGTTGGTATTCGCCCCCGTTGTCCGGAAGTGCAGCGACCAGCTCGGCGTAGGCCAGAGCACCGCAGAGCGCCACCACTCCGCCCAGCACCCATACCGCGAGAACCGCTGGATTCGAGTTCACATCGCGGATGAGAAACCCCGTCGTCGTGAAGACTCCGGTCCCCACCATGCTTCCTATCACGATAGCCGTGGCGCTGAAGACGCCCATGGTCCTCAGCGGAACCCCACCGGCGCTCGCTCCTGTAGGATGTACGTCGTGTGGGGCTGTTCGTGGGCTCACGAGCTCGAATTTGTCACGACGGCGGCCCTTGAAGGAAGAGGGCGCCGAGCGGAGGTAACGACAGGTTCACGGATGCGGGCCGACCGTGCCAGGGGACACTCTCCGCGAAGACTTGTCCACAGTTACCCACACCGCTGCCGCCGAAACCCACGGCATCCGTGTTGAGCACCTCGTGCCATGATCCCAGATTGTCGACACCCACACGATAGTCGTGCCGGGCGAGCGGGGTACAGTTCATGACCACCAGGACTCGATTCCCCTGCCCGTCCTTCCGGTAGAAGCTGAGAACACTGGCTTCCGAATCATTGGCATCAACCCACTCGAACCCATGAGCTTGGGTGTCGAGCGCGTGCAACGCTGGGAGCTCCTTATAAACCCGGTTCAATTCGGCGACAAGGGTCATCAGACCGCGGTGCAGCCCTTGATCGAGCAGGTGCCAATCCAAGCTCGCGTCGTGGTTCCACTCCGACGATTGACCGAACTCCAATCCCATGAATAACAGCTTCTTGCCTGAGAGCGCAAACATGTAGGCAAAGAGCAGCCGAAGGTTGGCGAACTTCTGCCACTCGTCGCCCGGCATGTTATTGAGAAGGGAACCCTTGCCGTGTGTGACCTCATCGTGCGAAAGCGGCATCACGAAGTTCTCGCTATACGCGTAGACGGCGCGAAACGTGAGCTCGTGGTGGTGAAACTTGCGGAATACGGGATCGCGCGCGAAGTACCTCAGCGTGTCGTGCATCCAGCCCATATCCCACTTGAAGCCAAAGCCGAGGCCGCCGAGATAGTTCGGTCGCGACACCATCGGCCAGGCAGTGCTCTCCTCCGCGTAGGTCTGCGCATCGGGGAACTCGGCGAAAACCATCCCATTCAGATGCCGCAGGAGCGCAATGGCGTCCAGATTCTCGTTTCCACCATGGCGATTCGGGATCCATTCCCCAGGCCGGCGCGAGTAGTCCAAGTAGAGCATCGAGGCGACGCCATCGACGCGCAGGCCGTCCACGTGATACTGTTCCAGCCAGAATAGCGCGCTCGATGTCAAGAATGCGCGCACCTCATTGCGCCCATAGTTGAAGATGAGGCTGCCCCAATCCGGGTGCCGCCCTTGCCTCGCATCCGCGTGTTCATAGAGATGGGTCCCGTCGAAGTAGCCGAGTCCATGCTCGTCACTCGGAAAATGGGCAGGCACCCAGTCGATGATCACTCCTATTCCAGCCTGATGAAGACGGTCAATGAGCCGCATGAAGTCTTGCGGCTCTCCATAACGTGCGCTTGGCGCAAAGAATCCAGTCACGAGGTATCCCCAGGACCCGTAGAACGGGTGCTCAGTGACGGGCATGAACTCTACGTGCGTGAACCCAAGTCGTTGGACGTGCTCGACGAGCTTGTCTGCCAGCTCCAGATAGGTCAGCGAGCGGTTCCCCTCCTCGGGGACTCGCATCCAGGATCCTAGGTGAACTTCGTAGATGGAGGTCGGTGCGCCCAGTGACTGCCGCTTCGCCCGCGTTTCCATCCACTTGGAGTCACCCCACTCGTATTTCAAATCCCAAACGACAGATCCCGTGCGCGAAGGCTCCTCACAATAGAATCCATAAGGATCGGCCTTCTGAACGCGGTAGCCATTAACTCGCGAGCGAATATCATATTTATATACGCTGCCCGGACCAACGCCGGAGACACAGGTCTCCCAAATTCCGGAGCCCTTGACGGGGCGCAGGGGATGTACGCCAGCGCGCCAATCGTTGAACGACCCCACGACGCTCACGCTTTCGGCGTTCGGCGCCCACACCCGGAAGGTCGTCCGCACGTCTTTGGCGCTGCCGGAGACGTGCGCACCCAGCTTTCTATGAAGATGGCTATGGTTGCCTTCGTTGAACAGATGCAAGTCTAGCTCGGTGAGCTGGTCAGGGGTCGTCATGGAGAACTCTGCAAAGGGTGGGAATTCGTGGGCTCACTCGAGGATGGTTGCCAACCCTTCGAGGGGAATGGTCAACCAATCGGGGCGGTTGTTTAGCTCATAGCCGACCTCGTAAATACACTTGTCCATGATAAAGAAGTCGAGCAGAATCCCGAGCTGTTCGTCGCTCCTCGGCAGCAACTCGGACCCGCTCGACGCCGCGAAGTAGCTCTTCAAGTAGAGGGCTGTCACCCAACCGTGCCAAATCTGAAGCCACGGCTCCGCTGCGGTGCGCTGTGCTGAGGTCAAGCGCGCGTCGCGCTGGGCGGTCACCGCGGCATAGTGGAAGGACCGCAGCATCCCGGCAACGTCGACTAGGGGGGTACGCTTGAAGCGGCGCTCATTGAGGGGACGCGCGGGCTCTCCCTCGAAGTCGATGATCACATAATCACTCGCCGTAGCCAGGACCTGTCCCAGGTGGTAGTCGCCGTGGCAGCGAATCCGCTGGCCGCCGAGGCGTTGGTCGACGATCCGCCGCAGGCGCCCATCGATATCCTTCTTGCGTGCGATAAGCTCCTCGGCGCGCCCTTTGGCGGAGGCAGGGAGCGCCTTCAGCTTTCGCTCCAACAGGCGGAGCGTCTCGTTCAGGCGCACCCGGGCGCCTTCATAGAGGGAGCGTTGATGCATCGCGGTAAACGGCTCGGGAGAGAACGCGGCTAGCTCTGGGTCGCTCGCCAAGCCCCGATGCATCTCCGCCGTACGGCGTCCGAGCAGCTCCACCCGCTGCCCATAGTCACCGAGCAGCTTGACCGCCTGGGAGGGAACCTCGGACTGCGCCCGCTGAAGCAAAGAACCTTGGGGCAGAAGCCCCACCAGATCGGGCTGCTTGCGTTTTGCACACCGGTCCACGTAAGAGCCGAGCTCGGCGAGCGTGTGGCTCCAGCCGTCCCCCTGATTCTCCACCAGGTCTTGCACCATCACCACCGCGGCAGTGGGCCTGCCCGGGGCTCTGTACTCCGCGTAACCAGCTAGGCTCGGCACGGCTGCGCCCGTGCGATGCTCCGCCAGGAACCGGCCAATCTCCACGTCGGGATTTATGCCTTCCTCGACCTGACGGAAGAGCTTCATGATGAACCGTTTGCCAAAAATGATGCTCGTGTTCGATTGCTCGGCGCGGCTCACGTGGACGGGCAGCTCGGCGATCTCCTCTGGCGACAGCTGCCGAAGGCTCCTGAGACCCGCACCCGCAAGCTCGCCGCCACGTCCTGGCAGAGTCGCTCGTGCGCGGGTCGCCTGGAGCAGCGCGGTCGCGAACGCCGGCCGCACGGAGGCATCGTAGAGGACGCCTTCCTCCCTCTCCATCGCGGATTCTACCACTACGGGTGCCACGATGGCGCCAGGGCTCTGCTCCTCGAGCGCGGCCACATCATCTCCCCTGGCGTATCCGAGCGGCAGCACGTAGCGCTCGGGTTCACGGTTCTTGTATCCCACCTCTATGATTGCGAGCTCGGCGTCCGAGCCGACGACGCCGATCGTATCGGCAATCGTGACCGATCGCATTTCGCGCCCCTTGCTCCGGAACCAGCGCCGCTCCGCGAGATACCCGGGCAACGCCTGCTCCAAGCCTTCTCTGGCTCCAATGAAGACGTCGCGCCAGCCGCCGCTAGCGCGGATCTCGTTCCGTCGCCCTTTCGCGGCGGCCGCCTTCGCGGATTGTAGCTCGAACCAGCAGAATCCGTGCGGGCTGAGGGAAAGGAAATATGGCTCCTCCCCGACGGGTGGGAATGGGTTGTGCCCAAAGACTTCCACAGGAACCGAGCCCGCGAAGCGAGCCAGGTCGAGGTCACAGTACTGCATGAACCGAGACAAGTTGGCGACCACCAATACCCGGCTACCGGCGTGCTCCCTCACGAACGCCAGGACCCTGGGATTACCTGCATCCACGAACTCGAGGCTACCACGCCCGAAGACCGGGTTGCGGCGTCGCAGCAGGATGATCCGCTTCATCCATGAAAGCAGACTGGAAGGATTCTGTGACTGCGCCTCGACGTTTGTCGCTTCGTAGTGATACTCGGGATCTGTAATGGGAGGAAGGTACAGCATCTGCGGGTTCGCCCGAGAGAAGCCCGCATTTCGATCGCCGCTCCATTGCATCGGGGTACGGACGCCGTTCCTGTCACCCAGGAAGACATTATCACCCATTCCTAGCTCGTCGCCGTAGTACAGCACCGGCGTGCCGGGCAAAGAGAAGAGCAGCCCATTCATGAGCTCTATCTTGCGACGACTCCGCAGGAGCGGCGCCAAACGCCGCCGGATCCCCAGATTGATGCGTGCCCGCGGATCGTCGGCGTAGACGCGGTACATGTAGTCGCGGTCCTCGTCTGTCACCATCTCGAGCGTCAGCTCGTCATGATTTCTGAGGAACGTCGCCCATTGGCAGCTCTCGTGAACCTGAGGCGTATGCTCGAGGATGTCGACGACCGGACGAGCGTCCTCCAGATGAAGCGACATGAAGAGCCGGGGCATGAGCGGGAAGTGGAAGTTCATGTGACACTCGTCACCGTTCCCGAAATAGGCAGCAGCGTCTTCGGGCCATTGATTGGCCTCGGCGAGGAGCATCCGCGACTCATAGTTCGCGTCAATGTGAGCCCGAAGCCTTCGCAAGAATGCATGGGTTGCGGGCAGGTTCTCACAGTTCGTCCCCTCACTCTCGTGCAGGTACGGAACAGCATCCAAGCGAAGTCCGTCCACGCCCATCGAGAGCCAGAAGTCGAGGACCTTGATCACCGCTCGCTCGACCTTCGGATTCTCGAAGTTCAGGTCCGGCTGATGCGAGTAGAAGCGGTGCCAATAGTAAGCCTGAGCCTCTTGATCCCAGGTCCAGTTCGAGGTCTCGAAGTCGCGAAAGATGATGCGCGCGTCGTGATACTTGCCGGGCTCATTGGTCCACACATAGAAGTCCCGGTACTGCGAACCGGCAGGAGCTCGGCGGGCACGTTGGAACCACGGGTGCTCGACAGACGTGTGGTTGATGACCAGCTCCGTGATGACCTTGAGGTCACGTCGGTGCGCCTCCTTCAAGAAACGCTTGAAGTCACGCATGGACCCGTAGCTTGGGTGGATGCCAGTATAGTCGGCGATGTCGTAGCCGTCGTCACGCAGCGGGGACGGATAGAACGGTAAGAGCCAGAGGGCCGTGACTCCCAGGTCCCGCAGGTAGTCGAGCTTCTCGGTCAACCCAGCGAAATCCCCGATTCCGTCGCCGTTCGCATCGTGAAATGCACGCACGTGCAGCTCGTAGATAACGGCATCCTTGTACCAAAGCGGGTCACTCTTCGCTGTTGATCGAGTCATAGAGCTGTCTCTAGCGTGCGGCCCCTCCGTCCACCCATGGCGTCCGCCGACGGTCGAAGCACCCAGGCCCTCGACGCGAGATGCGTCGACCCCGCGCTGAGCTCACTCACCCGCGTCCTCCTGCCGTATGGTATCCCGGCCCACCTTTCTCCCATAAGGAGGTTCTCTCGATGGGCAAGCGTCCTCACTGTCTTTCGTCGCCCAGGGTGACGCTAGGGGGGTGCGCGCCGCCCCGGAGCTCCACGCCCTGTCAGTCATGCAGCTTGCCAGAGCGCCGACGGACCTTCTTTGCCGACGCTTTGCCTGCAGTTTCGCGTAGCACAGGCCCACGGGCTTGCCGAGAAGCTACCTTTGCAGCGCCGGTAGCGGCTTTGTCGCTACTCCGCGCGAGCTTCGCCCCGCCTTTCGCGGCATTTCGGCTCGCTTCGCCGCCCTGGCGCGCCACAGCTCGTGTCGCCTTTGCGCCGCCCTTTCCGGTGGCGGCGGTCGCCTTCGAACCGGCCTTTGCCATTGCCTTCGTTGCTTGAGCACCGCGTTTGGCGACTCCCTTCGTCAGCGCGCCGCCCCCTTCCGCAGCGCTTCGCACCGCGGATGCCGCGCCGCCCCCGACCTTCGCGGCGGCGCCAGGACTGCGGCGTGCTGCCGCCGCGGTTGCCCGCGCCCCGAGGCGAGCGGTTGCGCCCGTGCCCTTCGCGCTTCCCCGCGCAGCGGCCTTTGTCGCCTTCAGACTACCGCGGCCGACGGCGCGCGTCGCTCGATCGCTCGACTTCCCCACCGCTGTGGTCGCCTTCGTAGCGCCCCGTGCGCTGGCTACCGTCGCCTTTACGCTCCTTTTCACCACACCCGCAGCCGACCCGGGCCCCGCTGTCGCTGCCTTCGTCGCCGTGGTTACCGCTCTCGTCGCTCGCTTGGCGGCGCTCTTCGCCGCATTCGTGATCGCATTCAACTTACTGCCTCCGTTGCTTAGGAAACTCTTCACAGGCTCTTATTCCAAGCTCGCACCCGCTCTTCCTGCTGCCGGCGGCCGTATGGGTCGACGTCCGTTTCCAGCGCCGATCCCACACCGCTTCGCTCGACCAGATCCGTGCAGCGCGCTGGCTTAGCCCAGCACCTTGCAGATGTCGCTGGACCGGCAGGCGACCACCCGTCCAAGCGTATCGAATGGCGCGTTGCAGTCTTCGTTTTTGATCTCTTCGAGGCACTCTGCCAGCTCCTCGCCATCAATGCCGCCAGGACACTCATAGGCGTTCAGCTCGTCCTTCCACTCCGCGCCGATCTTGGTAGTGCACGCTTGCTGGGAGGCATACTCCTTGTCCGGCCCGACGTTGCCGCAGCGGTTCTCCCGCGCGCAGCGGGCATCGGTGATGCGGCTGATCATAGCGGGGGCCAACCCTGCGGAAGCTGGCGCTCTTTGGACGGGTTCGACCTCGTTCAATTCCTCGCGCAGCTCGGCGCGCTCCTCGGTGGCTTCCTCCATGCGCTCGCCTTCCCGATCGCAGGCGATCGTGAAGAGCAGCGGGATGGTGGAGAACGCGGCTATCGACTTCATACTCGCAACTAGCATCTTTGAATCTCCTCGGGCCTGCCCCGGCAATCGCACGGGCTCACTGCCCAAGCACCATGGAAATGCAATGGACGTGCCACCAGAGCACATCCGACCCGGGCTCGCTCAGGCCCGCAACGAGTACGGCGAGCACGCCGTCGCCTCCGCAGAGCTTGCCGCCTCCGAGCTCAGCGGAGGAGAAGTCCCGCGGTCGAGTGAGTCGACCCGCAGTCTCCAGCTGGCCGCGGCTCTCGCTCCAGAGCAACAAACAGGGGGTGCACACCCGCGGCAGGCCCCGCGCGCGATCGCTCCGGACACCTCGGCGGAGGATGACGTTTCCGCAGCATGTGCTCGATCGCTCTGAAGGGAGGCACCGGCGCATTCGCTCCGCAGCGTCTCGCGTGCGGAGCTGCCAATAGACGATGCTGCAAGGCTCGGCGCATCCCCGTAGAGGATGCTGGCGACGCCCTGTGCGGAGTGCGGTGCCGTCACAGAGCGGCGTCCTGCCCCGTGCCAGCTCCTCTGCACAGCTCCGCACCGTGGCGCACCCAATGGATCCGCAGGGGTCCAGGGCCCGCATCGGACCCACGCAGGCGAACGGCACAGGCATTGCTAGAGGTGTCCGCTGGAGCAGCCAACAGCGCTCAGGCGCGCTTCACGAGCTCCGGGTCGGAGCCTCGTGAGCCGTGTCACTCCACGGAGATATCACTCATGGCGAAAGCTAACGCAACAATCGATCACGACACCATCAAGGAATGGACCGAGAAACGTGGCGGCTGCCCTGCATGTGTGCGCGGGACTGGGCGCGACGGTGACCCCGGGATCCTCCGCATCGACTTCCCTGGCTTCAGCGGAAAAGACAGCCTGGAGCCGATTTCTTGGCAGGCCTTCTTCGAGTGGTTCGACCTGAACGAACTTGCATTCTTGTATCAGGACGACGCGAACAGCCGCTTCAATAAGCTCGTGAGTCGAGATGGGGTAGAGCTTCCCAAGAGTCCCAAGAAAAAGTCAGGCTCCTCCAAGCGCATCCACGCCGTCCACTTGCTGGAACAGCAGCACAGAGAGGTGGAAGCGACACTTCACGCTTACCAGGTTTCTGAGGATCCGAAGGAGAAGCAGGCCCTCATGGCGCGCGCGTCCGACCTGCTCGCCGCTCACAGCAAGATCGAGGAGACCATCTTCTACCCGGCACTTCTGGGGAAGGAAACGGAGGACGATCTGAGGGAAGCCGTGGAGGAGCACCTGACCGTGAAGCGCATCATTGCCGATTTGCTCGACATGGACGCGGCAGATCCGCAAACCGACGCGAAGATGACAGTACTTCAAGAGGCCGTGGACCATCACGTGGAGGAGGAAGAAGACCGTCTCTTCGCGATCGCGGCCGAGCTCGACGACGCGCAAATGCGGAAACTGGGCGCCCAGATGAAGACAGATTTTGACCGCCTCATGAAGGGCGCTCCCCGCAAGTCCGTCCCTGGAGAAACCGCGGAGGCGGCACCATTGATGTGACGGCGCTGAGCTGCTGAGTGTTTTGCTGGGCGGGATGCGTGGCGCGCCCGTCCAAGGAATTCGCCATCGAGAGCGGGCGGTCCGGGCTGCCAATGGCATCCGAATCACCGCTCGGCAGGCATTCACTTTTGAGAGGACCCACCAATGGCTGATCGTGGAGTAGACCATCACGCAGGATCGAGCACCGGAGGCAATGCACCTCCCCCCGATACGGCAGCGCACGTCGGCTCGCATACCGTTCCCGGCGAAACCATGAACCAGTCAGAAGACCTACCCCGCCGTGGCGACGGGCACCAGGCGGTAGAGAAGACGGGGATGCGGAGCCCCTTTCAGCTGATCGGGCTCCTGTTCGTGGTGCTTGTGGTGGCCGCCGTGGCTTGGGTGACGCTGCGCGCAGGATTGTAATTGGGTTTCCTAGTGCGTCGACGACGGCATGGGCCTTAGCGGAGGGACCTCCGCGCGAGCGCCCAAGGGCTTAGCTTCCCCACTTCTGGCGCCGGTATCCCTCTGGCCATCGCGGAGGGACCTGGCGATTTCGATGCTGCCGACAAGGCGCGCTTCTACCGATTCACGCGTCGCTCAGCGACCGAATCCGCCGTCATCATTGACGCACTCGCAGTGCTCGAACTCGCCGATGAGCCGCTCCGAACTCGCGCCCGAGGTCTTCTGCGTATCGTCGCCATGCTCACCGCTGTAGGCTATTGAAGGGCTCGGGCACCTCCGTGCCCTGGGCTCCGGCTCCAGGCAGCTCCGTGCCCTGGCTCGGGCCCCAATCCCTCCTTTGAAGAACACTCCCTAGTGGCACAGTGCCACTAGGGGCGAGGGCGCCCCGTGGCGGCGCAGGCAATGCTGATGACCCGGGGTGGGAGAGCACCTTGGCGCGCGGCGTGCATCTACCACGGCGAAATGGCAGCACGCGCCATGTACAAGGCCGTTCTCCGGCTTGGTGAATGGAACGTCCCCGTGAAGCTTTTCGCTGCGGCATCGGATCGGCGGGTTCATTTTCGCCTCCTGCACGCGCCAGACAAGGTGCCAGTCAAGCAGCGCCTCGTGGATCCGTCTTCCGGCCGCCCCGTGCCGAAGGAAGACCAACGCCGCGCGCTCCGCATGGGGTCGGAGCACATTGTCGTTTTGACGAACGAGGACCAAGCCGCGCTCGAGCCGGAACCAACAAGGAACATTGACATCTTGCAGGTCGTTCCGGCCAGTTCAGTCACTCACCAATGGTACGAGCGCCCCTACTACCTCGGCCCGGATGGCTCCGAGGAGCGCTACTTCGCACTTGCAGAAGCCTTAGCGTCCGATCACCACCTCGCTATCACGCGCTGGGTCATGCGGAAGAAGGAGTACCGAGGCGCATTGGCGGCACACGGAGGCTATTTGGCGCTGATTGCGCTTCGTCATCAGGACGAGGTGGTGGACGCGCGCGACCTTCCAGTTCCGGCAGGTCGCAAGCTCGACGCGCGCGAGCTCCAAATGGCGGCGCAGCTCGTCGGGCTGCTTTCGGATCGCTTCGACCCTGGTGCATTCGTCGACGACCACAGGGAGAGGGTCCTAGACTACCTCCAGCAGAAGGCACAGGGCAAGGCCATCAAGGGCCGTCCGACAAGGACGAAGGGTGCAGCTGACCACTCGCTGCGAGACGCGCTCTCTGCAAGCGTGCGCGCGGCCAAGGGAAAGCACGTTGCCTGATCGAGAGGAACGCTCGGGTCCGGGAGCCACCTGGTCTGGCACGATCAGCTTCGGCTTGGTGAGCATTCCCGTAAGCCTGTACCCCGCCACGCGCACGGAGCGGGTAACCCTCACGACGGTATCGGCAGAAGGGCTCCCGCTGCGTCGCGAATACTGTTGCCCAAGCCACGATCGCGCCGTTCCAGCCGAAGAGGTGGTGCGTGGCTATGAGGTGGAGGAGGGCGTCTTCGTGGAGGTGAGCGAGGAGGAGCTCGAGACGCTTGCTCCTCAGAAGTCGCGGGACATCGACCTGCAGCGCTTCGTGCCCGCCGACGATTTGGGCCCCCTGTACTTCGAACGTGCCTACTTCATGGTTCCCGCCTCGGATTCGACCAAGGCCTACCGACTACTCGCAGAGACTCTCGAGCGCTCGGGCCGCGTGGGACTTGCGACCTTCGTGATGAGGGGCAAGTCATATCTAGTGGCCATTATCTCGGAGGGGGGACTGCTGCGGGCGGAGACGCTGCGGTTCGCAGACGAGCTGCGGAGCCCGAAGGACGTCGGCCTTCCCGAGCGCCCGGAACCCCGTCGAAGCACAGTGCGCGAGGCCAAGAGACTGCTCGAGGGCCACCGCTCGGCAGCCCTCGATCCCACCCTGCTCGCCGATCCGACTCTCGATGAAACGCGGCGGCTCCTCGAGCGGAAGCTCGCCGCGGGCAAGGACGTCATCGAAGTCCCCGAGGAAGTGGACACAGGCGAGGGCGCCGAGGTAATTGATCTCGTGGAAGTCATCAAGCGCAGCTTGGCTGAGAGAAAAGCCGCTCGTCGCGCGGCCGTCGAAACAACTCGAAAACCGACCCCTGGTCAGCGCTCGAGAGAGCCGCAGCCGCAACGAGAAACAAAAGAGCAGCTCTACGAGCGGGCCCAAGCGCTCGGCATTCAGGGGAGGAGTACGATGAACAAGCCGGACCTGGCCAAAGCCGTAAGGCGAGCCTCCGCAAGGGCCGGCAAAGCCGATGCTGGTTAACCCCGTCGCTCCCCTGCGCCGAAACCCATGTTCCCAATTCACGACGACAATCCCACGTTCCGAACTCCGGTAGTCACCATTGCTGTCATCGCGGTCACGACGCTCGCATGGCTCATCCTGCAAGGCGCGGGCACGGAGCCGCAGCTCGCGGCGTCCGTCTGCGAGCTGGGTCTCATCCCCGGAGAACTCACGCAGAGCGCCGGTCGCACCTTGGTACCGGTCAGCGAGCACTCCGCCTGCCGCCTGGAGGATTCGCCTCAATGGCTGACATTGGTGACGTCCATGTTCATGCACGGCGGTTGGCTTCACCTGATCGGCAACATGTGGTTCCTGTGGGTGTTCGGGAACAACGTGGAGGATTCGATGGGGCGGTTGCGCTTCATTGTCTTCTACTTACTATGCGGATTTGCCGCAGCTGCGGCGCAAATCGCCGTCGAACCCTCCAGCCCCATACCGATGGTCGGTGCATCGGGGGCGATTGGCGGGGTCATGGGGGCCTACGTCGTGCTCTACCCCCGAGTGGGCGTGACTCTCCTCGTCTTCCTCGGGTTCTTCGTCACGACCGTCCAGGTGCCCGCCTATCTCATGCTCGGCTATTGGTTCCTGCTGCAGCTCATCAGCGGCTTGCCGCAGGTCGGCAAGATTGGTGGCGGAGTTGCCTTTTGGGCGCACGTGGGCGGGTTCGTCGCAGGAGCGGTGCTGATACTGCTGTTTCGCAATCGCGAGATCGTCGAGCGACATCGGCGCCTCGTGCGCTCGCGGCAGCGGCATCCCTGACACCCCTGCGCCCGTCGGCCAGATGCCGCCGTGAAACTCGGACGCGCCGCGTGGCAGCATGAACGCGCCTCAGAGCCGAACGGCGGCTTCCTCCGGTTCACCAAGCAGAGGACTGCCCGGAGACGGTACCTGCAAGTCGTCCAACCGAACCCCGGCAGCGTCGAGCACCGGTCGCGCCAGGAAGATGGGCGCCCCCTGCCCGAGCGCGATAGCAACACCGTCGGAGCTGCGGGCGTCGATCTCGTGGGTGGCAGCACCGTCCTCGAGAACCAGGGTTGCTTTGAAGACTCCCCCACCCAGCACGTCGATTCGGACCTCCCGGATGCTGCCTCCGAGACGGTCCATCACGGTATCGAGGAGATCATGGGTCAGCGGGCGGTGAAACTCGCGCCCGGCCAGCCTCAGCTCGATGCTCGCCGCCTCGCCGCTCCCTATCAGAATCGGGACGACCCGCTCGGCTGCTTGCTCCATCAGAACCAGGGCGCTCCCATGACCAGTGACCGCGACGCCCGCGACGGTGACGGGCACGTAGCCCTCCGGGGTTCGCGGCGGCGCGCCAGGGATGCGGGCACTCAAGGGGTTCGGCGCGCGGAAACCCTCCACATCTGGACAGGCCGAGTTTGGCAGAAGCTGCTGGCCTCTGCTGGCGACGAGTAGTGACCCGACCAGTACGCAGGCCACGACGGCCAGGCCAATGACGGCTGTTCGCGCCATTCCGAGCGATGCCATAGAGATCCTCGCTCGGCACTGCTGCAAGGCACACACCACGCGCGCCGGAAGGTGGGGCGGCCATTCGGGTCGCCCCGAGCTGGCCCCTCCGCGCACCCCACCGCTCGGGGTTCGCCGTTGGCGTCACCCCGGCGCCGTGGTGTCAGAGCGCGACGGCGAGCTCCTCGCGCCGCGCCGCCCTCTTGTAGGCGGTATAGGCGGAGGTCAGATGGCACGCCCACCCCAACATCCCGCCTGTGCCCACCCAGAATCCAGGTGTCACGATCAACCAGAAGGCGCCCCGCAAGAAGTCGCCGTTGTACACTTGCCCCACTCCGGGAACCACGAATGAAAGCACTGCTGCTGCGCCGGGTTTGCTCATCATGAGAAGAAAGGTGGGGCCCCCTTCCGCGATTGGCAACGCCGAATGCTCGTCGTCGACGCAAGTCGCCGAGTTCCGCGGCTCCTGCCGCCACGTCGTGGCAGTCTGCCTCGTACGGGCGGCGTCGCGCGGACCCTGGATCGCAGATCTGACGTAGCGATCGCGCCACCGGAGCTCGAGGGTTGACGGCCGGTGCATTCCAGGGCCTTCTCGTCGTTATGACTCCCTCGGACGTTGGCCAAACCTTCGTTCTCTGCACGGCTCTCGCCGCCCTGAACGCTTGTGCCTCGCAGCCACCAGCCGCTGGCGCTGAGAACACGATCGCTCCGCCCCCGGAGCCAGCAGTGGTGGATACCCCGCCTCCGGCCGAGGCAGCCGCTCCTGGCGCCAAGGACCATCAGGTGGCGCTGAGTCTTCAACCTCTTTCGGCAAAGCTCCGGCAGCACTTCTCGATAGGCGTCGCCGTCGCGCCGGAACACCTGACAGACATGGCCGAAGTCATCACGCACCACTTCAATCGCCTGACCGCTGAGAACGCGATGAAGATGGGCCCCATGTGCCCCTCTCCGAACTGCGACTTCACCGACGCCGACAAGATTGCCACGTTTGCAAGAAGGCATCGCATGCCGGTGAACGGTCACACCTTCGTCTGGCACCAGATGAACCCTGACTGGGTCTTCCAGGACGGCGCTGCGGACGCCAGTACGGACGTCCTCTCGGCGCGACTGCGGGACCACATCTTCACGCTCACTGCTCGCTATGCGGACGTCGTTGACAACTGGGACGTCGTAAACGAAGGCATCTCCGATACGGCCGGCAAGACGTATCGCGACGCCAGCGAAGGTTCTCGCTGGTATGGCGCCTTCGGAAGCAACGAATACATCAGGCTTGCTTTTCAATATGCAACCGCCGCAGCAGAGGCTCACGACCCGACGGTCAAGCTCTACTACAACGACTACAACGTCGTCGTTCCGGAGAAGCGGAAGAAGATCATCGAGATGGTGCGATGGCTGCGCGCCGAGGGTGTGCGAGTCGACGGCGTCGGAATGCAAGCCCACTGGAATCTGGAGAGTCCCTCTGCCGACGCGATCCGCTCCGCCATCGACGAGCTCGCGGCTGAGAAGCTCGAGGTAAAGATCAGCGAGCTGGACGTCAACATGTATTGGAAGGACGATCACGGAGCAAAGGTGTGGCAGCCGGAGCTGGCGCTCTCGCCTGAACTCGAGCAACGGTTGACGGCGCGCTACGTCGAGATCTTCGAGGTGCTGCTGGAGAAGAGTGCTCTGCTCGCCCACGTCACGCTCTGGGGCGTCGACGATGGGCGCAGCTGGCTCAACGAGTGGCCGACGCCTCGGGAGAACCACCCGCTCCTCTTCGATCGCGACCATCAGCCAAAGCCGGCCCTCAAGGCAATCCTGGCCCGTTAACCCCTTGCAGGTGGGCGGGCAGTCAGGGGCGGGCGGCCTTGGTTCGGGGCCGTCTTCGAGCTCGATGGCGCCGCCATTTCTTGTCATGCTGCGCCCATGAATCTCGAAGCGCTCTGGAAGCGACATGTCGAGCCGTTCTGGCTTCGCGTTGCGCGCTGGAACGATCTGACGGATTGGCTCATGGCGGGCTCTGCGCTCGTCGTCACGGTGCTCGCGTTCGAGCTCATGCGGCGCTTGGCTCGTGGCAGGCTCAAGCGACTCGCGGAAAAGGGCCCCACCATAGCAGACGACGCCGTGGTGGCCGCGATGGCAGCCACCCATCGGGTGTTCGAAGCGATCGTGGCGCTTGCCGTAGGAATATGGGTTCTGAAGGTTCCGGACTGGCTCAACGCCGCGACCGACAGGACGGTTCTCATCGCCCTGATCCTCCAGGCCGCGATCTGGGCGCAAACGGCCATCATGACCGTACTCGACAGCCAGCGAGACCGCGCAGAGCATGCGAGTCGCCGCACGGTGCTCGCAGCCTTCGGCTTCGTCAGCAAGGTGGTGATCTGGTCATTCGTGCTGATCATTCTTCTGGCGAATCTCGGCGTGGAAGTGACGGGACTCGTCGCCGGCTTGGGTATCGGCGGTGTCGCTGCGGCCCTCGCCGTCCAGAACGTCTTGGGGGACTTCATCTCGTCCGTCAGCCTGCTATTCGATCGTCCATTCGACATCGGCGACTTCATCATCGTCGGCAGCGAGCTCGGCACTGTGGAGCGCCTGAACCTTCGATCCACGCGGGTGAGGGCCCTGGGCGGCCAGCAAATCATCTTCCCCAACTCGGATCTCATCAAGAGCCGAATCCACAACTATGGCCGCATGATGGAGCGGCGCATCCTCTTCGACTTCTCCATCACTTACGAGACGCCGTACGATACACTTCGCCGGGTTCCTGGGATGGTCCGCGAAGTGATCGAGTCCTGCGAAGGAGTGCGCTTCGACCGCTCGCACTTCAAGCGCCACGGGGCGTACGCTCTAGAGTTCGAGAACGTCTACTACGTGCTCACGGGAGACTACGGCGCCTACATGGATCGCCAGCAGGAGATCAATCTCGAGATCCACAGGCGTTTCGAGGAGGAAGGGATCCAGTTTGCATTACCCACACAAACCCTCCACCTGGCCGAGCCAGCATGGGACCCCGCCGAGCTCGTTCAGAAGGACTGAGTGACTGAACGCGGTTTTCCGGGCAAGTCTTGCACTGATTCAGTAGCTCGGGGGCGAGCGTGGCAGAATGCTACGCTCGTTGCTCCGCTCGATGGAGTACACTCCAGCGGATGCCCTGCTTGATCGGCTGCCTCGCGCTGGCCTTCCCTCGGCTCGCCCTGTTCTTCGTCTGGCTGTTTGGCGACGGCTATCTGAGCCAAGCCTTCGGTCACTGGGTTTGGCCGCTGCTCGGGTTCCTCTTCTTGCCGCTGACGACCCTCGTCTTCGCCTTCGGCCTCAACTCCTTGGGTGCTCCCGGGGAAATGAGCCCTCTCGGGTGGTTGCTCGTGGTCCTGGCGCTCGCCATGGACATCGGGCTTATTGGTGGGGGAGGACGCCATGCGCGACGCTGGCGCGAACGCGACGGCAGCCATCGCGCGTAACGGGTGAGAAGCGCGAGAGCGGGCCCGTGCAACAGGGGTTGCCGCTCCGCTGCGCCGCCCCAGGGATAACACTGGCCCCTTCGTCAGTGGCCGTGGGAGAACATTCTATGGAACCGGAACTGAATCCATCCGTCGCAGTGACGGCCATCCCGCTCGAAGACGATGGCGTCTTCCCGAATAATCCGGTGCTTCCCACGCTCCTTTACCATGGAGCGCTGAACCTACACGGCGTGGAGGATCCAGCACTCTTCCTCCTCCACATCTTCAGCCGAAACGGGTGGTCGAACGGATGGCAGAACGGGATCTATCCATATCATCATTATCACAGCACGGCGCACGAAGTCCTCGGATGCCACCGTGGGCGGGCTCGAGTACGCCTCGGCGGTTCTGAGGGGCCTGCAGTGGTCTTCGAGCGCGGCGACGTCCTGATCATTCCGGCAGGCGTCTCCCACCAGCGCCTCGAGGCAAGCTCCGACTTTGCCGTTGTCGGCGCTTACGCGGACGGAAACGACTATGACATGAACCGAGGCACACCAGGTGAGCGTCCACGCGCCGACGAGAACATCGCGGCGCTCGCTGTACCGCGATCCGATCCAGCCTTTGGAACCGCGGGACCCCTGACCATCCAGTGGTCGCTACAACTCCAAACGGTCTCGGCCGACCGGGCCAGCACGCCCGAATCCGCCAGATAGCGGAGCGCTTTGCGCTCATCCCGGAAGGCGCTGACCGGCTGCAGCAGTCGCTTCCTGAGGCAGCTCAGCGCTCGTCTGGGAGGGAGTAGACCACGTGCACCTGCTGCACGACGCGCATCTCCCCTCCTTCGATGGGCACTGTACGAGAAGCGGTAGCAAGCTCCATGGCGAAGCCAGGCCGATGCCCCGCCGGAGACCGCTCGGCGGAGGCGGTGACGGAGACCACGGGTCCGAGTGCTACCCCCGCCAGTCGCGCTAGCTGCTCGGCCTGGCGTTGGGCGTCCGCCATCGCCTTCTGGCGAGCCTGCATGAGCAGTGCCTCGGAGTCATCGATATCAAACTGAATGCTGCGCACCTCGTTGGCACCGGCTGCAGTGGCAGCTCCGAGGATTTCCCCCAGGCGATCCATGGCGCGGACAGTGACTCTCAGGGTGTTCGTCACGCGATAGAACCCAGCCGGGACTGGACTGGGCTCGGCGCGGGGCCCGGGCGGCTCTACCTCTGGCGACGGGGACGGGGGTGCAGGCGGCGGACGGTAGTCTCGCTCGAACTGCACGGAAAACGCAGCAGTTTGCAGGTCCTCCTTAGCGACACCGGCCTGCTGCAAAGCGCTCAGTATGCTCGCCGCCCGCCGATTGGCTTCCTCGATGGCCTGCTCGGCCTGTTCATCCCGCACTTCGACGCCGAGCTCGACTCGGGCAAGATCGGGTTTGCCCTCCGCTTCACCTTCACCGACAACGCTGATCCCACGTTGCGGGGCCGCTGCTGAAGGAGCCGTGATGTCGACGTTCAGCTTCCTCGTGCCACAAGCGGCAACCCCAGTGCACAGCAACGCCATGAGGAGAGACTTTCCTATGTGCCAACTGCCCTTCATCAATCCTCCAATCTCATGAGAGACGATTCATGAGAAGGTTCTTGGCGGCCGCAAGCACCGAACCCCCTCACTGGCACGCGGGTTGTCTGGCCGGGCCCCAGTTGACTCGACTGCGCCGCGGGAGCTGTATGGCTCCGGCGTCTCCGTCTGCCGCAGGAGGTCGCTCGCCGTCTGTCGGGTACAGCCGGAAGTCATCGACGGGTGGCCCCGGCGGAGCTCGTCGGAGCGGTTGCGCTCGATATCGAGACATGAGAGATCTGGCGCCATGAGTAGAACGCGCGTCCTCGTCCTGGCCGGCGGTCAATCGGACGAGCACGAGGTGAGCATCATCTCGGCAAATTCCCTGCTCGCGGCCATCGACGGGAGCTCCTTGGAGGCCACACCGGTCGTCATCACCCGCGCAGGAAAGTGGCTCTCCCCGAGCGAGAGTCTCCTCGCATTGCAGGCGGGCGGCGCGGGCCACCTGCAGGGGCGTGGCATATTGGAGCAGGCCAAGCTCGTCGCAGACTACGACGTGGTGTTTCCCTTGCTGCACGGTCCCCGTGGGGAGGATGGCACCGTGCAGGGAATGCTCGAGCTCGCCGGAATCCCGTACGTGGGCTCTGGCGTGCTGGCGAGCGCCTCGTGCATGGACAAGATCGCCACGAAGACCATCCTGCGGGCGCACGGCATTCCGCACCTCGAGGCGCAGCTCATCACGCGCCATGAATGGCAGACCGGCCGCGAAGAGACCGTACAGCGTTGCCGAAAGCTCCGGCCGCCTTGGTTCGTGAAACCGGCGAACCTGGGGTCGTCCGTAGGAATAAGCAAGGCACACGACGAGAGAGAACTCGTCGTGGCCATCGACCTTGCCGCCCGCTACGACCGTCGCATCATGGTCGAGCAGGCGCTCTCGAGTCCCCGCGAGCTAGAGGTCGCGGTGCTGGGCAACGACCTACCTGAAGCGAGTCCCGTGGGGGAGATCAGCTACGACTCGGACTGGTACGACTACGAGACGAAGTACACGGATGGGCGCGCGCGGCTGCACATCCCCGCCCCCCTCGACGGAGCGTTGGCGCACCGAACGCGCGAACTTGCCATCGCCGCGTTTCGGGCGCTGGACTGCGCCGGTTTTGCGCGAGCCGACTTCTTCCATGATGCCATCAGCGGGACCCTGTACCTCAATGAGCTGAACACAATCCCGGGCTTCACACCGTACTCCATGTTCACGAAGCTGTGGGACCACGCGGGACTCTCCTATCCCGAGCTCGTGCAACGTCTAGTGACGCTCGCGCTGGACCGTCACGCGGAGCGCAGCGTCCCTGCCGTCGATCGGCGGCAGGGCTGAGCACAGCATGAGCACGGCCCTCGAGTGCGTCGGGGCCATCAGCGGGTCGAACCTTCGTCGGGCGCTGACGGCCCCTTGTGGCACCGGATGGCGTCAGGGCTGGGTAGGTCGCGGAAGCCCGCTCCCCGGGCGATTGCAGCCGCGATGAGCCTAGCTCGGTCGCCAGGATCGGGATGCGTGCTGATGAAAGCCGGGACCTTGGCTTGCTCGCGCTCACCGAGGCGTTCGAAGAACCGCGCCAGGCCCGCCGGATTCACCTCGGCCCGCAACAGCAGCTCGACACCCTGTTCGTCGGCTTCCCCCTCCTGATCCCGGTCATAGGAAAGCGACGTCAGTTGCCCGGCAGCGCCGGCAATTTGTCCGACGTCACTGCCCCCGAACAGGAGGGAGAGCAGCGCGGCGCTGCCCATCTGGCGCAAGACACGCCGCGTCCCGTGGCGAAGGAGTGCGTGTTGGATCTCATGCCCCAGGACGCCAGCAACCTCCTCACCGCTCTCGGCTGCTTCCAGCAGTCCGCGGTTGACGGTCACGTAGCCGCCGGGCAAAGCAAAAGCGTTGATGGCCGGGTCGTCGGCAACCCGAAAGGTGAAGGTGTACGGGAGCTCACCGGCGGCCTCGAGCAGCGGCGCCGCCAACGCTTTGACGTAGGCCTCGGCCTCGGGATTGGTGCAGCTGGGTGTCGCGGCCGCGAGCTGGGCCGCCGATACCCGGCCGAGCGTTTGATCCACCCCAATGGGCACCAGCGGCGTCATGGCCGCTGCCAATGCGCCACCGCCAGCAACCACAAGAGCGCCCAAACCAAGCACGATCGCAAGGATCACCGTCACCTCGACGACCATCCGTCGCCCCCCCGGTCTGAATCCACCTCGCGCGCTAACTAGGATGCGCCGTACCTCGGCGGGAGGCGGCGGGGGGGGTGCTACTTGAGGCTTGGCATCATCGTTGTGGATCATCGAGCGGCTCCGACCTTAAGATAGGACCCTCGCGAAGAATGCGCCGCCCAACGACGTCGCGGTCGCGTCAAGGAGTCACGATGCAGCATGTCATAGAACACGGACCTTCGTTCGCCTGGTTGAAGGTGCACCTCGCACCAGGTGACGAGCTCCAAGCGGAGGCGGGCGCGATGGTGCGCCAGGATCCGCAGGTGGAGATGACGACCCACATCAACGCCGGCCAGCAGGCAGGAATCTTCCGTGTCATCTGGGCGCTCCTGGTGGCGTTCCTTCGCAAGTTCCTGGGCGGAGAGACGATGTTCGTGAACCGCTTTCGGACCCAGGGACAAGGTGAGGTCGTGGTTGCGCCTTCCCTGAGTGGCCACATCGTGCACAAGCAGTTGTCGGGAACGGACCGGCTATACGTGCAGACCGGGTCGTACTTGGCAAGCACTGGCTCCATCGACACGAAGGTCCGCTTCGGCGGGCTGCGGAGTCTCCTTGGCGGTGAGGGTTTGGTGCTGCTCGAGTGTTCCGGGGTCGGCGACCTTTGGGTCAACGCCTACGGAGGCGTCATTCCCATCCCTGTGAACGGCAACTTCACTGTCGACACGGGTCACATCGTCGCCTTCGATGGCAGCCTCGACTTCAAGGTAAAGAGCGTCGGCGGAATGAAGTCCTTCCTGTTCTCGGGCGAGGGACTGGTCTGCGAGTTCTTCGGTCAGGGCACGGTCTACGTACAGTCTCGTAATCTCAGCGCGCTCGTTGGCTGGCTGACTCCGCTACTACCCTGAGGAGCCCGTATGCACTTCGACATCAAGTATAACCCAGCCCATTCACTCGCCCTAGCACACCTCGATCCAGGGGAGTCTCTGCGCGCGGAGGCATCCGCCATGGTCAGCATGACCCGCAACGTCGTTGTCGAGACGAACACCGGTCCGCAGGGCAAGGGATTCTTCAGCAAGGTTGGGCGCAGCCTTCTCGGCGGAGAGTCCTTCTTCCAGAACGTCTATCGCGCGAGTAGTCCCGGCGCCCACGTGACCCTGGCGCCTCAGCTTTGCGGCAGCATGGTCGTGCATCCATTGCAATCGGGCGAGGAGCTGCTCATTCAGGGGTCGAGCTACGTCGCTGCGCCCGATAGCGTGCACGTGGATACACAGTTCCAAGGCTTCAAGGGGTTCTTCAGCGGGGAGTCCCTCTTCTTTCTGCGGGCAACCGGCTATGGCCCCGTCCTGCTCAACGCTTTTGGAGCCCTGGAAGCTCTCGACCTAGCGGGCGAGATGATCGTGGATACGGGGCATATCGTAGCCTTTACGTCAGGCATCCAGTACAGCCTGGACAAGGCGGCGGCTGGCTGGATCGCCAGTTACTTGAGCGGCGAAGGCTTGGTCCTGCGCCTACGCGGTCAGGGCAGACTTTACGTCCAGAGCCGCAATCCCAAAGAGTTCGGTGCGACGGTAGGCAACAAACTGCCTCCGCGCGAAGGATGAGGAATTAGCGATGCGTTACGAGATCCTGGACTCACCAGACTTCGCACTGCTGCAGCTCACGATGGCTGCGGGAGAAAAGGTCGTCGCCGAGAGCGGTGCCATGGTCGCCAAGGATGGGCAGGTGGCCGTGGAGACGAACATGCGTGGCGGCCTGCTCGGCGCTGCGAAACGCAAGCTCATGGGAGGTGAATCTCTCTTTCAGAACACCTTCACGGCGCGAGCGGATGGCCAACGCCTTTACTTGGCCGCGGCCGCAGAAGGAGACCTGCAGGCACGCGAGCTCGCAGCTGGCGAGGACTTCTTCCTCACGAGCGGCGCCTATGTCGCGCACCTCGGCGAGCACCTCCAGATCGACACCAAGTTCGGCGGCGTACGGGGCTTCTTCAGCGGCGTTGGGCTATTCATGCTGCGCATCGTCGGGCCAGGCACGGTGTTCTATGGAAGCTACGGGGCCCTCCATGCGGTCGAAGTCGGCCCCGAAGGGTACATCGTGGACACGGGGCACATCGTGGGCTTCACCGCCGGGCTGAGCTACCAGGTTCGCGCATTCAACGGCTTCAAGGGGCTCTTCTTCAGCGGTGAGGGGCTCATCGCCGAGTTCATGGGGCAGGGGACGGTCTACGTGCAGACCCGCAACGCCTCCAGTCTGGCGGCGTTCCTGCACCCCTTCCGCCCCGTGAAGCGCAGAAACTGAGAGGGCGAGCGCAATTGTCGAGCACCTCGACGATTGCGCGAGCCCCCGCGGAGAGAATGGCTGAACGGAGCTCGACTCCGTGACGGCGAGGTCAGCGCAATCGCGACCATTGCTGTCCCCGCTCGCCGGCCCCATACGAGTGCCGCTGAGGACGGGAGGTCGTGGAAGGTGGTCAGGCCACGGCGACCTCTCGCTTCGTGCAATGATTGCCATGGCCTCTAATGCTGCACTGATAGCGAAGGGCGCACCGGAGTACAGCGACGAATGGCGCGGTATCTTCGAGGGAGCTGGCCTGAATTGCCTCATCGTGACGTCGCTTGGGGAGGCGAGGCAGGTCCTAGCCACACCCGAGCGTTGGCTCTACACTGTCATCGACGAAGAACTCAGCGACGGCACGGGCTTCGACCTCCTGCCAAAGGGGGTCACCAGGAGCGGAGCCTATCCGCCCCTGGTAAGCGTTGCGGACGCGCTCGACACTAGCAGCCTCGCCGAGGCCTATGTGGGGTCGGCCGTACCGGTGCCGCGCACCCTCGTGGCCAAGACTCTGATCGAGGTCCTCCGTCGCCATCGGGAGACGAGCGACGCGAGCATGGAGGTGACGCTGCGCGCCGGAGAGCGGGCGGTTGAATCACGAGAGGGTGTAGGGCTCCTGTCCACTGGGGAGTGGCGCATCCTGAATCGCCTGGTGAGCCACCGAGGGGGTTGGGTCAGCGCGACCGAGCTCGCGTCTCAGGAGTTCGAGCGGCGCGATCCCGCGGGGGTGGCCCTCGTCTGGAAGTACGTTTCGAGGATGCGCAAGGCGCTTGCATTCGTGCCGGATCTCATCGAACGGGTCCCGGGACAGGGATACCGACTAAACCCGGAGGTCGAGGTGCGGGTTTGGACGGAGTCGTCGGACGGACCGGCAAGGCCCTCGGAACCGCTGCGGGTCGGGGATGCGAAACGGGTGGACGGGAGCGCAAAGTGAGGCCTGGCACGCCCGGGATCGCAGACCGGTTGCTCGTCGTCTGCTTCGTCTTGTCCGGAACGGGTCTCGTCTCGGCCCAACCCTCCGCACCGGCACAGGCGGTCCACTCGGCGCCGCCCGGCGATGCGCTCCCTGTCGCGCCACCGGGCGGGCAGGCTGCAGCGGCGGATGCGCGGTTCAGGAACGTCGAAAGCCGTCGAGCGGAACCCCTGCCCAGCGTCAGCGACCGCTCCGTTCCACTGCGGGTCCTCCATGACGGGAGAGAGACGACCCTCACCAACGTTCCACGGCCATCAGAGGGCAGCTTGCCGCCGACGACGCCAATGGGCTCGCCGGATGCTGCGCAGCCGGACACCGAGAGGGATGGACACCGGCTCCGGGCTGCGGCCTTGGCTGGCTCGGTGACACACCAGCACCAGGAAGGCCCAGACAGCGCCCGCATCGGGGCAGACGGGGGCGCGGAGCGATCCCTGGCGTCCATTCAGCCACTGGGGCTGCCGTGGCTATTATGGCTCTTGCTCCCCACACTCTCGATTGCGGGCATCGCGCTAATCCTGTGGCGCGCCAGGAATCGGCTACCAAGAACGAGGCCCCGAACCCAGCACGGCCATGCCGACTGCAAAGGACCCGGACGACATGAAGCGGAACCGCTCACCACTCCCCGCCCGTCACCGTCACCGTCACCCGCGGCGCCGCGGGCGGGAATGCTCCATTCTGGTGCTCCTCCTCCTCGCTTGCGTGGTGAACGCCTGTGAACCCAGCAGCACACAGGAGAAGGAGCAGCAAGCATCCCTCCAAGAGTCACGGTCCGAGAGGCCTGTCCCCGTGACAGCGCCACGGCAAAGGGTTCCGGCGGAGACGCCAGACTACGCGCCCGCACGTACGGCCGCCGAGGTGGAGGCGCTCATCCATCGCGTCGAATCGGAGCCCGACTTCGCCTGCGCCAGGGCTTACCAACAGACGATCGCAGCCATCAGGAACAGTCCGCCCACCGTCGAGGGACGAGTCCCAGCCGATCTCGACTTCACCGAGGAGGCATTCCTCGAGGACTGCCATGCCATGCCAATTGGGGTACAGCGCTGCCTCGTCGTGGAATATGCCTTCACGCGCAACGCCTTCTGCAAGGGGGAACGAGCCAGATACGATGACGCCCGAACGGTAGCGCAGGGCGATCGCCCAGCCCCTGGCGTGAGGTCCTCGGCCGGAGATTGAATACTACTGCCCCAGGTACGGCCGCGCTGTGCGCGTTGCTCGTTGGCTACCGAGGTGTCCACTCTGTCACCGCTCCCATGCCGGGCCCGAAAGTGAGCACCCGGAAACTGAAGATCATTCCCCGGTCAATGCCGCAACTACGATCGGCGCGAACCGATAGAAGGGGATGCTCCACAGGCTCAGCTTCAGCGTCCAGCGTCCACGCGAGAAGCTCAGGCGCGCTGACCACGCAGCCCAGGGGTTCTGGCTCCGTAAGACGCTCCCGACCCTGCACCGCACCTGGGCCCGAGTGGGCCAGCAGCGCAGTGTCGCGACCCGGAGCGAACGCTTCTCGTCTCTCTCTCGGCGCCCCTGAACTCGGCCGATCCGCTCGAAGTGCTCCGTCAGCAGTTTTTCACGTGAGCTGGAAACCTCCCACACCCAAGGTCGCGCGCCGCCCCCAATCCTCGGCAGAACCGCGGAGGCGGCGCCTTCGGGTTCAGGAATCAAATCAGTAGCTGACCATGGTCATGACGCGGTGGAAGCACCCATGCTGTCCGCATCCCGCGCTACGGTGGCTCGTTGCCTGGGATTTCGTGTAGATTACGGCGTAAGGCGAGTTGTTTATCTGGATCGAGAGATCACCGAAGGCGAGGTACCCCAGGATGGAGTGGCCCCCGTAGTCCGGATGGTCGCCGGCTCGCATCTGACATCGGCCTGTCGAGCTGTTCCAGTATGCGGACGTCGAGTTCGCTTCGACGAATTCGAAGGACCATGACGACCCATGATAACGCCAGCCCCACACATACACGGAGGTATGCTGGTGACCGCAATCGTCAGGATCGGTCCAGCTGGCAGGCACGTCGTAGTCGTACCAGTAATTGTTGATCAGAGGGTCGACCCCTTGTGGCAGAGAAGGGGAACCCGGGTTGTAGGTGGCACCGCCAACAACGGAGCCGTTCATCCAACTGCCGCAATCGATGCTGCTGTCGCCCGTGTTCGCGTAGGTCTCCCACCCCACCCCGGAATCCTTCCAAACCAAGCTGGGCGAGGCATCTCCCCATTCAGACGAGGAATGACCCCAAAGTCCCGTGAAGCTGGACGTCGGACACGCGATGATCTCCGTCCATCCCCCTGCGCTGGCACTGTACGCCGCCTCCGCGGACGGCATTGCAACGGCAAAGGTACCCACCAAACCTGTCAATGCCAAGGCTGCTCTCGTTGACTTCATCTCTCGTCTCCCGTTTCGCGGTTCGTGTTATCGCCTGGCCGGAGGGCGTCAGATGCGCCCCCCGGAACCAGCGTGAAGGCTTAATGCTAGGTCGCACCGGGCGGCGCCAAGCTGAATTTGGCCTGAATTCATCAGCTGCTGCCACGCCGTGAGCCAGTGCACTGAACTGCACTGGCTGCATTGGCTGCAACGGGTGGGCGCGACTCTCTCACGCAGGATTCCGCCCCCGACTGCCCCGAACTGCTGGTGCCCCCGGCCCCCCTAGACAACAGGCCGGGCCCTGGTTCACACTCGCCAAGCTGCGGACTTTCCCGCATGGAACCTCGCAGGGTGACGCAGACCTTCTACCGCTACCAGCGAGACGACGGAACTGTCGTCATCGTCGATTCGCCAAGCAAGCTCCCACCCGAGGCGCGCAGAAAAGCCCAGCGCGTCGAGCTCGATGCCCGCCCTTCCCAGTCCGCCGAGGGCGCGCTTCCGGGAGCCTTCACCGATGGCGCCGTAGCGCGCGACGCTCTGCCGAGCGAAGGAGGACACCTCCAACTCGATGCGCCCTCGTTCGGCTTCGGGATGGGCGCAGGCGTGCTGCTAACCACTGTCGCAGTGGGGCTCCTCCGCTGGACGAGCCGAGGCGGTGCTCTGCCTCGCCGGCTGCTCGTTTCCCTCGTCGTGCTGGGGCTTGTGGCAGGCGCGGGGAGCGCCTACCTCGGATGGCTGCGCCGCACGACAGGTCAGGGCGACGACGCCTTTGCGAGCCCCAGCCGCGTCATCGACGACGCCAAGAAGGCCGCCGACGGGGTACAACGCGCCCGCCGCGAGCAGGAACGGCAGCTCCAGGAGCTAGAGAAGCTATCTCGGTGAATCGAGACCCTCGAGTGGCGCGAGTTCGCGGGCATGGCGGATGAACGAACACGAGATTGGACGCTCACACAGCGGGCACGGGCGCCGTGCTTCTCGGAAGTACACTGGGCGCGCCCCGTGAACGCAATATTCCTTGCTTGAATACCCGTTTGGTTCTCTCATCGGCGGCACTCGCGGGGCAGCGCCCTTATCTAGTGCTCCCGCCAGCGACTTCTCACCATACCGAAGAAGGCTGCCCGATGGCTCTCGAATACGTGTTGGTTCCTTGGCGGCTGCGACAATCACTGCTGTGCGCGCTCGTCCTCGCTTCGCTCGTCGTCGCGTGCGGCGATACGGACCACCCGTCCGCGCTGCGTCTCGAATCTATCACACCAGCAGAGGGAGGCCTCGCAGGGGGAACCCGCCTGACGCTGACCGGAGCTGGATTCACCCCTGACGTGGGCGTGCTCTTCGCAAAGTTCGCTGCGGAGGACGTCCGGTTCGTCAATCCCCGCGTCATCGAGGTGCTTACGCCCCCTGGGCAGGCAGGCCCCGTCGACGTCCAGGTGCTCGCGCCCGACCGCGCACCGGCAACGCTCGATCACGGCTTCACCTACCTGGAGCCGGAAGCCGAAGACTTCGCGCCAAAAAGAGGGCCTGCTGCTGGTGGGACCCAAGTCCACGTCTACGGGAGCGCATTCGGGCGCGGTGCGGCAGTGTTCTTCGGGGATCAGGCGGCTACCGAAACCACCTTCATCGACGAGGGGCACCTGACGGCCATCGCACCCGCAGCGGAACCGGGCTCCGTCGCTCTCACAGTACGCAGCGGGGACGAATCGTGCCCCCTCACAGCCGAGTTCGAGTACCTGGCAGGCGGGACGAACGCGACATCGACACCCCGTGTCGTTTCTGCGACGGCGCGGGACAACGGCTCGGTCCTGGTCACCTTCGACCGGGCTATGGGCGGCCGGGCCGAGGAAGCAGCAAGCTACCAGATCTCCACGGTGACGAGCAGCGGAGCACCAACGGTCCTGGCCGTGCTCGGGGCGGAGTTCGTGGAAGAAGCCGAAGAAAGCGAGGCGCGGTCCCGCGTCCAGCTCACAACGGGCTCGCAGTCTGCCGTCGCCTACACGCTGCGCGTCAACGGTGTCGTGGACCGCGAAGGCCGCGCCTTTGCGGCCCCCGTCATCAGCGTGGCGGGCGGTATCGTCGATCCGGCAGAGGCAAGGTTCGTTGGAATCCCGCCAAGCGGCGAGGGGCCCGACAGCGACGGCGACGGCCTCAAGGATACCACCGAGCAACTCGGTTGGGTCGTTCGCGTCGTGGAGCTCGACGGGGCGGAGAGCACGCACACGGTGACGAGCGATCCCTTCCTTTCCGACACCGACGAGGACGGGGTGAACGACCTCATCGAGAAGCAATGGCTCACCGACCCGCGGAGCGCAGACACCGATGCGGACGATCTGACGGATTTCCAGGAACTGAACGAGCTCCTGAGCAATCCAACCCACCAAGACACCGACGGGGACACCTTGCCCGACGGCTATGAGTTCAACTTCTTTCAAACCTCACCCCTGCTCGCGGACACGGATGGCGACCAGCTCCGTGACGACTACGAGCTACTCTTCGCCAACCGCAATGCACGCGTCGCCGACCTTCCCGCGCCGACGATAGAGATCGGTGAGACGCGCCTGGAGCTCGACGTACGCTTCCGGGAAGAGAGCGCGCTCGAGATCCGTGAGCTGGAGACCTCCAACGTCACCGCCACGCTGAAGCAGAGCGACAAACAGGAGTACAGCAACATGAACTCCAGCACAGCGGAGACCTTCGCGAAGCTGGCCATTGGTTCGGAGTTCGAGGTGAGCGCGAGCCCGACGGACCTGGGCGGCAAATTCACGACGCGCGTGAACGTCGAGACGGGCTGGACGGGAACCTGGACCTCTCAGCACACCACCACGTCGACCCACGAGGCAGAGCAGGCCTACGAAGAGTCCCTGACCACAGAGGCAGAGACCCGGGCGAACTCGACTGTCGTCCGCGAGGTCTTGGCTGCCCGCATGCAGGTGACGGTCTTCGTGAAGAACGCCAGCAACCTCGCCTATCACGTGAAGAATCTGCAGCTTACGGCGTTCATTCAGGATCCGCTCGATCCTACTGCGCTGACACCCGTAGCCACGCTCTTGCCCGACGCCGAGCTAGAGGGCGGCTACACGCTGGGCCCGCTCGTCCCCGAGCGCGGCCCTTTCGTCTTCTCTAACGACGTCATCTTTCCTTCACTGGTGGAGTCCTTGATGAAGAATCCGCGGGGCCTCGTCTTCATCATCTCCAACTTCGACATCGACGACGAGCTCGGGCGGAATTTCGCGTTCAGCTCCCAGGAGGTCGTCGAGCGAACGGCCTCCTTGGTCATCGACAATGGAAGCTTCGATAGCGACGGTGACGGTGAAGGCGATCTGACGGAGCACTACCGAATCGCGACCGGCTCGGGTCGCCAGCTCGACACGAATGGCAGCGGCGCGCTCGACGGGGAGGATAGGCGTGTAGTCTTCGATGGGTCCGGACGCCAGGTTGGCATCACGCTCAAGGACGCCCTCGACGCCATCGGGCTCGCCTACTATGACGAGGTCGAGGATCCGACCGAGAGCCTCTCCGAAGCTGCCGTCCAGGGCAGCTACTCCACCGTCATCGACGATGCAGGCGTGGAGAGGCTCTACCGTATCCGCGACCGGGCCATCGAGGAGGGCGTGCCAAGGAGTTGGGAGGTAATGACCCCCACGGGGATCGATCAGACCACGAGCATGGGAGACTTCATCCTGAGACCAGACAGCGACGTGAAGCTCGTCTTCGCGCAGGATCTGGACGGAGACCGAATGCCAGCGAACGTCGAGTTCCTGAACCACTGCTCGGACGTGCTCGAGGATACGGATGGCGACGGGATCGACGATCGAACCGAGGTGTTGATCGGACGCGAGGTACACACTGCCTTGGGCACTCGGCGCATCTTCACGAGCTGCTCCCTCGCCGACAGCGACGGCGACGGCCTGAGCGACGCGGAGGAGGCGAGCGGCGCTGCGGACTGCGACGGTGACGGCAAAGTGGACGTCACCTCTCCACCGAGCGACGCCGCGACGGCCGACACGGACGGTGACACGATCCCTGACAGGGACGAGGTGTGCGGATTCGAGATCACCCTGCGCGCCTCCGGCGAGGTGATCACGACAAGAACGGACCCGACGAACCCGGACAGCGACGGGGATACCGCGGACGACGGCACCGAGCAGCGCCTCGGCGGCGATCCGAACGACGCCGGTGACCGCGATGATTTCGCGGACGACGACGCCGATGGACTCGTCAATGTACAGGAGCTGGACGGCTGGCAGATAACGACCTTCGGGGTGAGCACGACCCCCGAGCTCTGCAATACCCGCTGTGATGACGGTCCTGAGAGGCTCGTTGCTGTGTCGTCCGACCCCGCGGTGGCCGACAGCGATGGCGACGGGCTCCTAGACGGGGAGGAGTATCTTCTGAACACGAATCCAACGCTTCGTGATACGGACGCGGATGGCATCGATGACCTGGTGGAAGTGGCCGGCTTCGAGCTCCGCGACCTCGGCATCATCGTCACCGACCCCGTGGACGCAGACACGGACGACGACAAGCTATCGGACGGGATCGAGGCAGAGGTCGAGGGCCTCGAGCAGGACCGCTGGATCGTGCGAGTGGAAGGCGCGGAGCCTTACCAGGTCTCCAGCAACCCACTGCTCGCCGACGAGGACTTCGACACCCTCGTGGACGGCGACGAACGCAGGGCTTCATGGACGGGGACGGATCCCACCTACTACAACACCGACGACGACCGACGCGATGATTGGCTCGAGGTCTCGCTTGGCCTCGACCCCTTGTCACCGCGAGATTTCCTCGTGCAGCAGGTCACGGTGAGTGTGGATCGCTTCGTCTGTACCGAGTCGGATGACGGCACGGGTGACAGCACGCTCGAGATAAACCTATTCTCGGTAGTTACGAACGGGAGCAACTGCGCGGACCTCAATGACAACCAGTGCGTCTCTTTGTACCCCGCGGCGCAACAAGCGTACTACACCACCGACGGAGGCTCCTGGTCTGGGGGAACGGACCGCGCGGCGGCCGTGGTCGCGCAGACCTTGGTGTTGCTCGAGTACGATCTGGACAATTACGACTTCGCGGCAGCGCGGCTCGTACTCTCGGGGGAAGCGCGAGACCATGACGCTTTGTCTGGGGATGATACGGGCAGCGGCGCCGCGACAATCCGCGGCAGGGATTTCTTCGAGAATGGCGGGGTACACATCCTACCCATCCGGGGCGGCGGGGTGGGCTTCGACGCCTACGTGACGGTCCACCAGGGTCCGCGAGTCCCCTGCAGCCAGGCGGTCACTGCGGCTGGCCAGTGTCGTTGATTCGACGGAGCTCGAGGCGCCACGCCGCGAGTCCGCCTTCCATCACCTCCACGTTGCATTAGCCAAGGGACCGAAGGAGACGAGCGGCCTCGTAGCCGCGCAGGGGGCCCCCTACAGTAGTCCCTTACCGGGCAGATTGATGGCGGGGTTGGCAAGACTTGGATGGCTGTTGCCGACTGGTGCAGGCAATCAGCTTTCAGTTCTCAGCCGTCAGCATCTGCGGGAGCACCATTGTGCGGATGTG
>JAEWRL010000065.1 GCA_023398955.1 Pseudomonadota bacterium | reverse complement strand
GAAATACCCGAGCTCCGCGTCCACGGCGGTGTCAATCTGCCAGCGCGCGGGCCAGAACGCCTTTCACTGTCAGGTCTTGTCCACAGGCTTCCCAATCAAAGCGGTGCTCACCGAACGCGCATTGAAGGGAGCGCCCGAGTGTAGCGGCATCAGCGCCGAACACATCGGCCTTGCCGTCCGCCGTAAGGACGAACGCGGCGTCCGTACTCTCGTCGGGCACTGCGGCCACCATGGCAAGCCACTCTCCGCCATTCACTGAGTACACGAAGACGACACTGAAGCTGCCAGAACTGGCAGCTTGGCTAACAGCTATCCACTTCGGCGGTGACGACACCGCAACACGGGTGGTTCCGAGTGAGTCGTAGGGGATTATGAGTGAGCCGTGGGGAGCCAGATCGATGCTGCGGCTTTCATCGATCGATAGAAACATGCCGTGAGGACCAAACCAAGCAACCACGACCTCTCCCTCTGGCGTAGCCTGTATGGCCAAAGGCGAACTCTCGCCCATCGACTTGAATTCCTGTGTCCGCGTGATCTGGCAGCTGTCCACATCACGGACCTCGACAGCTCCCCAGACGTCCATAGTCAACAGTGTTTCACCGTCGGCCGACATCTCAGCCAGAACCGACTTTCTGCGGCTCCCGCAGATTACGCGATTATCCACGACGCTTCGCACCGCGACGGCCCCGTCCGGCTCGCGCAGCAAGCGTCGACTGCCGTTCTTGCTAGGGATCAGCTCCTGTAGCGGCTTCTCTGATTCCAACAGCGCGCGAGCACCCACTCGTGCCTCCACTGCGCCCGAATCGAGTAGCTGACCAGTCCCCAGATCCCACGCTCGAGTGCGCGAGCCATGGCGAATGAAGAGCGCGTCGTCTCCAGCAAAGGCCAGGTCCGGCGGAGGGACTTCTCTCGGTACCAGCCCATAGGAATGACTCGTCTCGACTTCCCCTAGCTTCAATGCACGAACCCCGCCGCTTGCCGCGTCCAGCAACCCAACTCCATCCGAACACCCGAGCGCGAAGGTGTGGCCATCGGGTGAACCTGCCAGCGCTTCCACTGTCCAGGCCAGCAGGCCCCCTTCTGGCGCACAAATGGGCTCGTTCCATTGGAAGCGCCGCGACGTCATGCTCCAAAGGGCGATCTTGAAGCCTCCACGCTGTTCCGCCAAGCTTGCTAGTTCGGACGGCGTCAGCTCCAGCCCATCGGGGTAGAGTCTCGAAGCGTCGGCAGGGGAAATCTTGTCGTGATCGGCAATCGCCAGAACATCACCCTGGAACCGAAGGCCCATTGGGTGTCTACCTGACCTGATGGTTGCCTTGTCCTCCCCAGTGCCGGCGTCGACGAGTTGAACAGTACGCGTCATCGGCAGCGCGAGCGCGAGCGTCTCTCCCCGCTCTGACCAGGCCATTGCAGAAGTCTTCGGGTGGCGAATAGTACGGACTCGGTGGCCATCGCCCGTTGACCAGATGCTCACATCCTGCTTGGTGGCAACGGCGACTTGCTCTTCGCCCGGACCGAAAACAGCCGCGTTGATGGACTCAGACGCCGTTCCGAGCACCAACTCATCACCTCCGTTCGTCAGGTCCACCAGCGTGGCAGCATCGTCCCCGCTGCAGACCACCAGGCGAAGGCTCGGCGAAAGATTGTTGCAGCGCCGCCCTGCTAAGCCTCGTCCCGGGAGCTTCGCGAGGAGGCTTCCCGTGAGCATGCTGTAAACGTTCAGCGTTTCATCCCTCTCAACTGTTGCAAAGCGAAGTCGTGATGCAGCGAGAGCGACTGGAAACCAAGCTGGGCGCACCCGAAGTCCGAACAGGAACCGACCTGTCGAAGTAGAGTAGGCAGTGAGCAGGGCCCCTCCTCCCCCCTTCCCAAGCGCAACCAATGTGTTTGAAGTCATCCAATCCATGAGCCCCCCCTCTGATAGTCGTAGTAGGTGACGCGAAACGAGTTGAATGTACGGCAGCTCTCCCGTTGCGCATTCATAGGCTTCGCGCGCTCGAGCCCATGAGACCCCCGCACCACCCGTGTCATTGGCCTGAGAAAGCAACCATGCGCGCCAAGCGTGCCCAAGCCAATCGTCGGGCCGCAGCGAGACCACCGCGTCTACCGCAGCCAAAGCGCCATCGAGGTCACCCTTGACGCCTCGCGATACCCCCAATTCCAACAGGCGCTCCACCCTCTCGGGCCGCACCGACCTCTCCCGCGCCCTCGTACACCGCGGTTCTGTTTCAACGAGCGCTCTCAGCCCCTCGGGAGCCAAGCGTTCTCTGGTGTCTGGGTGCGAAGTAGCGCCTCGCACCCGCTCCGCAGCACAACCGAGCGCCACGAGTAGTGTCAAGGCAGATGTGAGAAGGACCTTCACGTGAGAAGCACCGCGGGCGGGATGAGGCTACTGAGACTCGGGCAATCCTCGAGTTCTGCAACGACTGGATCCACGGATGGGACTTCGAGCGACACGGGGTTTCTCGCAAACCAGCGAGTCTTCGCGTACTCGGTCTCGCATAGTAATGGATCGTAAGCGATCGGCTGATTGGGTGTCTCCTCGATGCCGAGTCGGAATCGCGCAGCAATGTTTGGCTGTGTAACGACAACCGGACGCTCATATCCTCCAAGGATTATATTGGTGTCAGCCGGTTCTTCTGCCCTGGGATGTCCCAGTGTCCAAGCCAGGCACTTGAAGAATTCAAGCTTCGATGCGATCCTGCACGTGACGATACCCAAGCGTTGAGCTTTCCCTTGGATTGCCTGCCGTATCCTGCAAAGCCCGTCAAAGACGAGGAGATGCTGGGCCTTTTCCTTAGGCGTCAAGAAGGGACCGTCCGGGTCATCGGTGGCCGGGATTTTTACATTGAAGTCTTTGCTGGCCTTGATTATCTTGTAAACTTTGAACGTGTTCTCCGAAACACGGAACTCGTGCGCTCCGAAAGGTCCGAGTTGACACCCCATATCCGCGGTGGCCACGGTCTGAGCAGTAGCTCCTGCTCCATGCCCGAGTCC
>JAEWRL010000097.1 GCA_023398955.1 Pseudomonadota bacterium | reverse complement strand
CGGCCCGTCTTCGACGGGATACGTGGCAACTTCGGTTAGCGAAGCTGTGACCCGAGGAGCCGGATGCGGGAAATCTGCACGTCCGGATCTGAGAGGGGCCGGGGGCAACCCCGGCCTACTCGCTACCGCTGAAGGCCTCGTTGGTCCGGCTCCGCCGGGTTAGGAAGCAGAGGAAACGTGACGGAAAAACCGACTGGGTCGCCAGCGCGGCCGCGCGGACGTTACCTCGCCGAGCTATGCCTGACGGCCCTCGGTGTGGTCTATGGCGACATCGGAACGAGTCCCCTCTATGCTCTTCGGGAGTGCTTCCACGGCGAGCACGGGATGGCCGCCACCCACGAGCACGTCCTCGGCGTGTTGTCCCTGGTCTTCTGGTCACTGACCATCGTCATCTCCCTCAAGTACCTCATGTACGTCATGAGGGCCGACAACAAGGGGGAGGGCGGCATCTTGGCGCTCATGGCGCTTTCCACCATCCATTCCCGTCGCTCCACGGCGACGTTGCTGCTCCTTGGGCTGTTTGGAGCGGCTCTCCTTTATGGAGACGGCATGATAGCTCCGGCGATTTCCGTGCTGAGCGCCGTCGAAGGGCTCGGAGTCGCAGCGCCCGGGCTCTCTGGGTATGTGGTGCCAGTCACGATTGTCATTCTGGTCGGGTTCTTCAGCGTACAGCGGCGCGGGACGGCATCCGTCGGAGCAATCTTCGGGCCGCTCACACTGACGTGGTTTACTGTCCTTGCTCTGCTCGGTGGCTGGCAGGTTCTACGGAACCCAGCGGTTCTCGCCGCTTTGAACCCTGTCTATGGCGCGAGCTTTCTTGCTACGGAAGGTTGGCCGGGGTTCCTGGTTCTTGGTGCCGTATTCCTGGTAGTGACCGGGGGAGAGTCGCTCTACGCGGACATGGGCCACTTCGGGGCGCGTCCTATCCGAGTGACGTGGTTCGCGCTCGTGCTGCCAGCGCTCCTGCTCAACTACCTGGGGCAGGGAGCGCTTCTCCTGCGAGACCCGTCCCTCGCTTCGAATCCGTTCTACCACATGGCCCCGGGCTGGGCGCTCTACCCGCTGATCGTGCTTTCCACGGCGGCGACCATCGTCGCGTCGCAGGCGGTGGTGTCAGGGGCGTTCTCGCTGACGCGGCAGGCCAGCATGTTGGGCTTCTGGCCTCGTGTGGCCATCGAGCACACGTCCGACACGGAGATAGGACAAATCTACGTACCTAGCGTGAACTGGGCGTTGATGCTGGCGACAATCAGCCTGGTGCTCCTGTTCCGTACGTCCTCGAACCTTGCCGCTGCCTACGGAATCGCGGTGACGACCACCATGCTCATCACCACGCTATTGGCCTTCGTGGTGGCTCGACGTCAATGGGGATGGAACCTGCTCGTCGCAGGGACCATCACGCTCGTGTTCCTCGTGATCGATCTCTCCTTCTTCGGGGCAAACCTCATCAAGATTGAGCAAGGCGGCTGGTTCCCGCTGGTAGTAGCGGCCGTCATCATGCTTCTGATGTCCACCTGGCGCCGGGGTCGCAGCATGCTTGGGGAGCGCATCATGAGCCAGAGCGTTCCCGTCGAGGATTTCTTCGAGCTGCTGCGAGTGGAGCGCATCGTCCGTGTGCCTGGAACGGCGGTGTACATGACGAGCAATCCCGAGGGCACGCCGCCTGCTCTGATGCTAAATTTCCAGCACCACCGAGCCGTTCACGAGAACGTCGTGCTGCTGACGATCGTCACCGAGGACGTGCCGCGCGTGGACGACACCGAGCGGGTCCGTTCGCAGGTCTTGCCGGAGGGCTTCGTTCGCGTGGTGGCGCACTACGGATTCATGGAGACGCCGGACGTTCCAGCGCTGTTGGCTCGCAGGGATGCACCCACGCCGCCGCTGCAGTACACCACCTTCTTCCTGGGGCGGGAGACCGTCATGGCGGAGAGCGGCACGGAGATGATGCGCTGGCGCAAGCGCCTCTTCTCTTTCATGTCCCGCAACTCGCAGCGCGCCGGTACGTTCTTCAATGTGCCGCCAGACCGCGTCGTGGAAGCCGGTGCTCAGATAGAGCTCTGAGTCCGGCACAGGGCTCGCCGGCCATTCGCTCCCTTCGTCGTCCTGCCGGCGGCGGGGTCGAGTCGTGGTGCGCGGCCGCGCCTGCGGCGCGGTGGCTCGAAAGGACAACGGGGCGGTTCCGTGGCTGCGGGCTTGCCCCGCCGCAGTGTGCCGCGCACTATGCGCGCCAGAGTCGGCCATGGCTGCAACCACCAATACCGCCAGGAGCGTTTTCGTCGCTTCGCTGTTGACGGCGACTGCGCCGCTCTCCGCCCTGTTCGCTGTCAAGGCTGCCAGCGGCCCACAAAGCGGTGGCGGTCCGTTTTGGACGTTTGTCCCCTCGTGGCTTGCTGGGGGCCTTGCAGCCACCGCGATTGCCGTCGGAGGGCTCTTCTTTCTTCGCTACCACCGCCTCGGGGCCTGGCTCGCGACGGGTGGCCTCGTAGGTGTCGTGGCTGCCAGTTGGCCATTCTGGAAACAGAGCCCGGCTGCCGCCTTCGCCATCCTCCTGGGCGCGGGGACCTACGCCTCGCTGCTCTGGCCGCCCGCGGACAGTGCGGTGTCGTCTCCCTTGCCGGCTCTCCGCGGCAACCGTTCCCACGCCGCCGCTTGGGGCGGCGTGTTCCCTGCGCTGCTCGCGTGGCTCGTCGCCGCACTCGGCGTAGGGCATGGCTTTCCTGTTCTCGGCACCCTTGGAATTGCCGCTTGCTGTTCTGCGCTAGCGCTCGTTCGCGGGGATGCTTGGTCTCGCGTCGAAGGCATCGCTGCGGCGTGTGCCTGGGCTGCTGGGGTCACGGGCAGCATCATGAGAGGCTTTGTCGGGGTGGAGGGTGCGACGTGGTTCGCACTATGTGGCGTCGTGCCTCCGCTGTTGCTTGGACGGCCTCGGCGCTTGACCGATGCGCCCTCGGCGTGGGCTGGAGTCCTGGACAATCCGGCGCGTCTCTTGGTCACGACCTTCGGCTTGCTGTCTCTGGTCGGCACTCTGCTGCTGGGCTTGCCCGCGGCGGCCGAGGCCGGGCGAGGCGTCGGGTGGATGGACGCGGCTTTCACGGCCATCAGTGCCACCTGCGTCACGGGTCTGGTGGTCGTCGACACGCCGACTGTCTTCAGCCCCCTCGGCGAGGCGACTATCTTGCTACTGATTCAGACTGGCGGCCTCGGCATCATGACGTTTTCCACGGCGGCGCTCGCCGTGCTGCAGCGCCGGCCGAGCATGCGCCATGAAACTGCCGTGGCGGGCCTGCTTGGGGCAGAGGGGTCAGATGGCGTCTACCGCGCCGTCAAGCGCATGCTGCTCGTCACTGCTGTGGCCGAGACGCTTGGCGCCATCGGTCTCTCCTTGCGTTTCCTACACATGGGTGAGCCCGTTGCGAAGGCGGCCTGGCGCGGCACGTTTACGGCGGTGAGCGCGTTCTGCAATGCAGGCTTTGCGCTCCAGACGGACAGCCTCATAGCCTACCGGAGTGACCCCGTGATACTCCACCTGGTCGCTGGCCTCATCATCGTCGGTGGGCTCGGTCCGATGACGGTGCTCTACGCGCCCCGGGCAACCTTCGGGCGGCGCGCGCCCCTCCAGTCACGCATTGCCTGGAACACCACGGTCCTGCTGCTCGTCGTGCCGGCCACGCTTTTCGCGATCTTCGAGTGGACCGGACAGTTTGCCCACCTTGCGCCCGGTGACCGCCTTCACAACGCGTGGTTCCAGTCTGTGACCACCAGGACGGCAGGCTTCAATACGGTAGACGTCGATGCCCTGCGGCCCGCCACGCTGGTGCTGACCGGCATCCTGATGTTCATCGGCGGTAGCCCTGGGTCGACGGCGGGTGGAGTCAAGACTACCACCTTCGCCTTGTTGGTCCTCGCCGTCGTCGCGGCGCTTCGATCACGCTCCGAGATCGAGGTGTATGGCTATCGCGTTGCCCATGCCTCCGTGTATCGAGCGGCAGCCGTGACCATGCTGAGTGCGGTGCTCTGCGCCGGGGCCTTGGTGGCTCTGCTGTTGACACAGAGGATTCCTCCCGGCCAGGCGCTGTTCGAGGTAGTCTCTGCCATGGGCACTGTCGGCCTCTCGACGGGCGCAACGGTCCTGCTGGACGACGTGGGAAAGGTCATCATCATGGTTTGTATGTTTGCCGGACGTGTTGGTCCTTTGGCGCTCTTCCTCGGCATGGGACAGCGGCGGCGCCCACGCTGGTCGCTGCCAGTTCAGGACCTTGTCACGGGGTGAGGAGGAAGCGAGAACATGGCGAAGCAGGCGCTCATCATCGGTTTGGGGCAGTTCGGAACGTCGGTGGCGCGGGCACTATCGCTGCGCCGTTTCGAGGTTCTTGCCGTCGATCGTAACGAAGCACTGGTTGCTGCCGCCGCCAGCTTCGTCACGGAGGCCACGGCCTTCGACGCGACGGATGAGGCCGCACTCGCGCGAGCAGCGCCGGCGCGGCGCGATGTCTGCGTGTGCGCCATCGGTCACGAGGCTCGGGACGCGTCCATACTTTGCACTGCCTTGCTGCGGCAGCTCGGCGCCGAACGGGTGGTGTCGCGAGCAACCGACGAGCTTCATGAGCGCATTCTGCTCCAGATCGGTGCTCACGAAGTCGTGAACCCGGAACGGGCATTCGGGGAAAGGCTCGCGAACCGCTTGGCATTCCGCGGAGTCCTCGACGAAGTGCCCCTAGGCGACGACATGGTTCTGACCGAGCTGCGGCCACCTGCTCCCCTGATTGGGCGGTCGCTGATCGACGCGGCGCTTCCCAGCCGCTTCGGGATCACCGTCGTGGCGGTGCGCCGGGCGGGAGAGCCGGGGGGGGCTTTGGGGCCGGATCCCCGCCGTCCCATCGACGCGGGCGACATTCTCGTGGTCGTCGCTGCGCCGCGCGCCGTCAGCCGAATGCTCGAGCGCCTGGCGCAGAGATAGGAGCGCGGAGCAATGACGATTGGTGCAGAGGTTCGGCTCAGTCTCTTCGCGCTGTTGGTAATTCAGGTCATTTCGAGCTTCGCGAGCATCGCTCTGCTCGCGCGTATGGGCCCTGCCATCGAGAGGATCATCGCCGAAAACGAGTACTCGGTCCATGCCGCCGAGGACATGCTCTTCGTGCTTGCCAACTGCCCGACGGGGCAGCCCTGTGACCGCGCACAGGAGTTCCGTGCCGCCCTGGCGCGTGCTCGCAGCAACGTGACGGAGCAGGCGGAAGGCCCGGTGCTGCGCGAGGTGGAACAGGGGCTGGGCCCAGCGCTCTCCGGTGAGCCCGAAGCGCGAAAGCGCGTGATGGATGCTCTCCGCCGGCTCGCGGCGGTGAATCGGTCGTCCATGCATCAGGCAGGCGCCAGTGCGAAGCGCTTGGGAGTGGCTGGTGCTTGGGCGACGGTCCTGCTCGGCCTCGTGGGGTTCGGGGTTGCCGTCGTCCTCGTGCGGCGGCTCGCGCGGCGTGTCGTCGTACCGGTCCAGGAGCTGGACCGGGTTATGGTGGCGGTCGTCGCGGGGGAGTCCCAGCGACGTTCCCAGATACGGGATGCTCCACCAGAGCTCGAGGAGCTGAGCCGGGGCCTCAATCAGCTGTTGGATAGGACAGTGGCCCAACGGTTCGCAGCGACCCCCGCTTCCGGTGCGGCCCTCGACCGAGCGGTTCTGTTGCATGTTCTCGATGGGCTTGCCGGTTCCTACGCAGCCGTCGACGCCAGGGAGCGCGCCATCTTGGCCGCGAACCGGCGCTGTATGAACTGGCTCAGCGAGGCTTCCGATGAGCAGCGTGAGCTCCTGCTGGATGAGGCACTCTCAGGCGAATCGCGCAGCCTGTTGCTCCGCAACGAAGCGATCCTCGGTGGCAGGATACGTCTTGTCGCGGTGGCGCGCGGTTGACGCTCGTCGCCACGGGGAGAGGCTGAAGCCACCTCGCACCGCTGTGGCACGCAGTGCCTGTCGCTGATTGTGACGCCGCCCGCGTGCTAGCCGCGAAAATTACGCACCAACTCTGCGGCACGCCATGTGCAATGAAGTGCTAGAATCCGGACGAGCAGCTAGATCGCTGCTGGGCCGGTCTGGCAGCATCAACTCGAGAACTCATGCACGGAAGATTCGTCAGCAGCTGCTGGAGTAGTGCGGGCCGGTGGCCACGCCGGAACGCTGCCGCGTGCACGGATTACGTTTCGGGTGGGTCGTTCAGTCCCCGCCCGAGTGGCTCTGCAGCCGGGCACGGCGCGCTGTCAGCCAAGGCTTGGCGGGGGAGTACGCACGAGTCTAGGACTCTCCGATAGGGAACGTGCATGAAGCGTATTGAGAAACAATCGAAGAAGGTGTTGGTCACGGGTGGAGCAGGGTTCCTCGGCTCCCATTTGTGTCGCAGCCTGTTGGAGGATGGGCACCAGGTGACGTGCCTGGACAATTTTTCCAGCGGGAGCGAGCGCAACACCCGCCGTCTGACCTCCTTTTCGCGGTATCGGCTCATCGAACACGATGTGATCCAGCCAATCGACCTCGATGTTCAGGAGATCTACAACCTCGCGTGCGTCGCGTCTCCGATCCAATACCAGGAGTCCCCAATACAGACGCTCCGCACGAGCGTTAGCGGCGCGGACAACATGCTTGGTCTTGCGGTGCGCAAACGGGCGACGCTACTTCAAGCGTCGACCAGCGAAGTCTACGGTGACCCAGCTCAGCACCCGCAGCGTGAGGAGTACTTCGGGAACGTGAACCCAGTCGGCATGAGGGCCTGCTACGACGAAGGGAAGCGCTGCGCCGAGACGCTGTGCATGGACTATCACCGAGTGCACCACCTCGATGTGAGGATAGCTAGGATCTTCAATACCTATGGGCCGCTCATGCAGATCGGCGACGGTCGAGTCATCTCGAACTTCATTGTCCAGGCGCTGCTCAATCGCCCCATCACCATTTACGGCGACGGCTTGCAGACACGGTCCTTCTGCTACGTGGAGGATCTCATTCGCGGGATCCGTGCGCTGATGGATGCGTCGAGTCCCGTGACTGGCCCAGTGAATCTCGGCAATCCGACAGAGATATCGGTGCGCGAGCTCGCGGAGAGAGTGATCGAACTCACTGGCTCCTCGTCCAAGCTGGTTCATCGTCCACTACCCAGTGACGATCCCGTGAGGCGGAAGCCAGATATAGGGAGAGCCATCGCCTTGCTGGATTGGCAACCGAAGCGTTCCCTCCACTATGGTCTCGCTTGCACGATCCGGTACTTCGACGAATTGCTGAGTGAGCAGGGAGAATCCACCCAGGCGATGCGACCTGCCGCGCAAGCGTGATGACCTACTCCACGGAGCGTTAGCGACACGATGAGCGAACTCGTTCTGATCACCGGCGGCGCAGGCTTCGTTGGATCCCACCTCGCAGACAGGCTCTTGCGAGAGCGTTACCGAGTGCGTGTCCTGGACAGCCTCACAGAGCAGGTCCACGGAGCCAGTGGCTGGCCGGGCTATCTGGGTGGCAGAGTGGAGCGGGTCCGCGGGGACGTGCGCGACCCCGGCGCGGTCCGCGCCGCGCTCCAAGGAGTTGCGGCCGTTTATCACTTTGCAGCGGCGGTAGGGGTCGGGCAGAGCATGTACCAGGTGGAGTACTACACGGATGTGAACAACCGTGGAACCGCGGTACTCCTCGAGGCATTGGCGGAGCACCGGGTCCGCAAACTCGTCGTGGCGTCGAGCATGAGCGTGTATGGGGAGGGGCTCTATCGAGATCCCTCGGGTGCGCTGTGCTCGCCCCCAGCGCGGGACCCCAAGGCGTTGAGAGCGGGCAGCTGGGACCCTCGTACGGGAGAGCAACGCCTCGAGCCGGTCGCGACGCCGGAGACGAAGGAGCCGCATCCCACGTCTGTTTACGCTTTGTCGAAGTACGATCAGGAGCGGCTCTGCTTGCTGGTGGGCGCGTCGCTGGGCATACCCACGGCCGCTCTGCGCTTCTTCAAAGTCTACGGCCCGCGTCAGGCGCTCTCGAACCCCTACACTGGAGTCCTGGCCATCTTCTCGGCGCGTCTTCTGAATGGGAAGCCACCAGTCGTCTTCGAGGACGGGCACCAGCGGCGGGATTTCGTGAGCGTTCATGACGTGGTGGAGGCTTGCGTCCTGGCGCTGCAGAGCGATCAGTCGGATGGTGAAGTCTTCAACATCGGAAGCGGCGAGAACTACCGCGTCGTCGAGGTAGCCGAGAGCGTCGCGCGCGCTCTCGGGGTTACGCACGTTGAGCCGGAGATCACTGGGGCGTACCGGGTCGGAGACATTCGCCACTGCTTCGGAGACATCACCAAGGCGCAGGAGCTGCTTCGGTACCGGCCACGGGTATCACTGAGCGACGGGTTGGAGGAGCTCGCCGAATGGCTGAAGGGGCAGCGGGCGGAGGATAGGGTCGAGCAGATGCGCAGCGAGCTGGTCCGCAGGGGGTTGAGCTCATGAACGAGGCCGTGCCGATGGCTGGTGGGGCCGGCTTCGTTGGGACGAATCCTGCTGCCCACCCGTTGCAAACGGAGGATCAGGGCTGGGTCGCCCACTTTCTCGTTCGTGCTCTGAAACGGCATTCCATCACCCCATACGGCGACGGCTGCCAAGTGCGAGAACAGAGTTCGCGCTAGCAACAGCGGATCACGACCTTCCCCATGAAGAGCTCGGAAGCGTGGTGTCGATACGCGGCGCCGGCCTCCTCGAATGGGAAGACCCGGTCGATGATGGGACGAATCCCACAAGCGACGATGGCCCGGTTCATGTCTTCGAACATATTCCGGTCCCCGACGAACACGCCGTGCAGCTGCCCTCCCTTGAGCATGATACGGTGAGGATCCGTGTCGCCGCCGGGGCCCGTGAGGACGCCGATGAGGCCTATCTTGCCGCCGGACGCCAGCGCCTCGTAAGACCTTGCCAGCGTGCCGCTCCCGCCGACCTCGACGACGCAGTCGACACCCCGGCCATCCGTCAGCTCGAGTACCTTGCGGTGCCAGTCGGGGTTTTGCGAGTAATTGATGCCCGCGGCCGCACCAAGCTCGCGGGCCTTCTCGAGCTTGGCGTCGCTCGATGAGGTAATCAGCACGCGGGCGCCGGCTGCGCGCGCGAACTGCAGGGCGAAGCACGAGACGCCCCCGGTGCCGAGAATCAGCACTGTGTTTCCGGGGATCACCGGGCGGCCCGCGACCATGAGGGCGTGCCACGCCGTCACGGCGGCACAGGGGAGCGTCGCCGCCTCCTCGTAGGAGAGTGATCCCGGGATGCGCACGAGCCCTTCCTCGTAGAGGACCACCTGTTCGGCGAGCATGCCATCGAGGGGCGAGCCGAGGGGCGCGGGGGGCGACAATCGCGGCTGGTCCGGCGGAGTTTGGAAGAAGGTTCCCATCACGCGGTCCCCCTCGCGGACGCGAATCACGCCGGGCCCGACTGCCACAACTTCCCCGGCTCCGTCCGAAAGCGGAATGGTGTCGCGGGGCACTGCTCCGCCGAAATAGTCTCCCGTGGCCACCGCCTTGTCGCGGAAGTTCAGAGCAGCAGCGTGGACGCGAATCAGTGCTTGCCCCGGGCCCGGTCGCGGGTCTGGTCGCTCAACGGCGCGGAGCGATTCGATACTGCGAGATCCCGTTGGTACGACATACGCCTTCATGAAGCAGTCCTCCTCTCGGCTGCATCGAATCCTCGTTCCAGTGTCCGCGTGACGCAACCCGCCACGATGGACCGGGTCGTTAACGGGAGCTTCTGCGTCTGCTCTGCCATGGGGAAACGATACCGACTGGCGGTTCGAATCTGCAGCCCAGGCTTGGTGTCACTGATTGACTCGTGCGAGCCGGGCGCCGTCACGGTACTCTAGTGCCTCGGAAATGACTCGGTCGAACGGCATGTCAAGGGGGAAGAAATGGCTGGTGGTCTCCATTGGCGCTCTGCTGTGCCACGGGTGCGGCTTCGTTTTCGATCAGTACGAGGTGAGCGATGAGGCTGCCGCGGGGGCTGGCAGCACTGCGCCGACGGGAAAGTGTGAGCTCGACCGGTACCGTTGTGCAGATGGAGCCCTCGAACGGTGTGACGGCAAGGCGTGGCTCCTTGTCGAACGCTGCGCCTCCCAGGAGCTCTGCAAATCGAAGAAGCGCCGCTGCTTCGTGTGCACGGCTCGATCCTATCGTTGTAATGATCAGGCCCTCGAGCGTTGCGAGGACGGCGTGTGGGTCGAGCAGCGGGTCTGCGAAGCGGGCCAGTTCTGTGACGCGGACCGGGAAGTCTGCGCCGTGTGCTCCGAGGACGAGGTTCGCTGTGACGGGGCACGCCTCGAAGTATGTGAGGCAGGTGCATGGGTGCAGCTCCGCGAGTGCGGTGACGATGAAGTCTGTGACGCCGAACGGGCCACGTGCAGCGCATGTGTCTACGGCGAAACTGCCTGCACTGGTGAGGTCGGAGCCGAACTGTTGCTCACCTGCAATGAGACGCGTACGGGTTGGGACAGCGTGCCCTGTCCTCTGGGTTGCCTGCGCTCGCCGACGCCTCACTGCAAGGACTGCAACGCGCCGGGCGTCACCGTGTGCTCGAACGCGACGACCCTGCGCACCTGCAGCGAGGACTACCAGCTCGTCCTCACGCACTGCCCGAATGGTTGCAGGTTTGGCGAGGTCGGCGCCGCCTGCGTGGAATGAGGACCACCAGCCAGACCAGTCTTCACCGCAGCGCTAGTCGTCGCCGGCCTTCAGGATGCGGTTTGCCTCCCGTTGTGCGTCGTCTGCCTGCCGCAAGAGCTCTGCGGAGCCGGTTTCCACGGCGGACACGAGGAGCTGCCAGCCCTTCTCACGGTGGCGCGCGTAGCGTAGGAGGGTTCGGAGCCGAGCGCCCACTTCGTCGGTGGCTTCGGTGCCGGTTGGCAGTTGCTCGATGGAATGGATGCTTGCCCGCCAAGGTTCGATGACCTCGCTGCGCATCCGGCTTACGAACACCGCATCATCCAACTCACCCGCATCGAATGCTCTACCAAGCTCGTGCGAGAGGGGGACGACGCTTTGCTCCGTGTCGATCAGGTCGTCCCAGGCGCGCTGGATATGGACAGAGCTGTTGGGCACGCTGAAAGCGAGCAATCCAAGAGCCAGCGCGCCCATGGCGGCTCCGGCGAGGGTGCGGCGGGCGTGCCAATAGGGCGTTCTTGGGGAAATGCGACGCGCGAGCGAGAAGCCAAAGACGATGCCGCCAGCGAGGCCCCCGAGGTGGCTTGCCATATCTATGTTCGTTGCCATCAATCCATAGGCGAGGTTCAGTACGAGGAAGAATCCCACCATCTTCAGCGTGCTGGCGAGCAGCCGCCTCGGAGGTCTTACCCAAGGTGCGACGAGCACGCCGACGAGGCAGCCGAAGAGTCCGAACAGGGAGCCCGAAGCGCCAGCGGAGACTACCCATGGGTTCCAAGCTACGGATGCAATACTCCCCAGAACTCCAGCACAAATATAAGTGACGACATAACTAGGGGTTCCAAGGAATCGCTCGACCATGGGTCCCACGGCGAACAAGGCATACATGTTCAAGGCGAGATGGACGAGCCCGACGTGGACGAACGTGCTGCTGACGAGGCGCCACCAATCCCCTCCGAGCGTCCTTGGTCCGAAGTTGGCACCCCACGCGAGCATTTGCTCTGGGCTGGGGTTCAGCACGTCGCTGCCGCTCACCACCATGGCGACGAAGACCACGAGGTTCATGCCCAGGAAGGCGTAGGTGCCCCAAGGGCGCGGCACGAGCCGAATCAGGTCACTGACGAACTGGTGGGTAGCCAGCTCGTCAGTGCCGGGTGCCGTGCTGGGGGTAGGCCCGCCCCCAGGCTGCCGCGCCTTCTCCGCAGTGGGGCCCCGGCGAATGCCATCGGCGAGCCTCTCTAAAGTCAACGGGGATTTGGCCATGGACGGGGAACTCTGGCGCTTGCGGAGAAGTGGTGCCAGCGCCTCTGGGCGGCCCCTGGAGTCCGGATGGACGTCCAGGCCGTCGGCGCACGAATCTGCTAAAGCGAGCAGAGGCTGCCGCCGTTTTTTACCCCATTGGACGGCCACGATGCACCAGAACCGCTTCCTCCACCTCGTCCGGCCTCTCTCTGTCGCGCTTGTCGTCGCTCTTTCGGGCTGTGCTGGCGGTGCGCGGGGGGGGAAGTTCGGCGCCGGCTACGAGAAGGTTCCTGTTACGGCCGAAATCCAGGTGCTCGAGCACCAGATGGCAAAGCGACTGAACCGGGATCGTGCGGCGGTGGGTCTGGCGCCGCTCACGTACGACGACGAGCTGGCAGATGTAGCGCGCGCCCACTCCCACGATATGCACACGAACCGCTTCTTTGCCCATGAGTCGCCGAGCACCGGGGGTCTCGACGACCGCCTGGCGCGCGCGGGATACCTGGCCATCGAGGCGCGAGAGAACCTGGCTGAGGCGCCCGACGTCGATACGGGTCAGGATGTCTTGCTGGCCAGCCCAGGTCACCATGCGAACATCATGGCCCAGAGTGTGACAAACGTAGGTATAGGGATCGTCAAAGGCGGCGTCGAGGACCCCCGCAACCTGGTCTTCACGCAGGTCTTCGCCAAGCCCGGCCAGATTCAGAGCCCTGCTGAAGCGCGCCGTAGTATCATCCATACGCTCGAGACGGAGCGGCGCGCGGCAGGTCTCGCTCCGCTCCGCTCGAACCGAAGGCTCGATGAACTCGCGGAGTCGCACATCGGCGAGCTTCCTATGGAGCCGAGCCCCCGCAGCCTTCAGGCCGTGGGCGAGGCGGTGGCCAACGAGCTCTCGAGGAAACCCATCGACGGAGTCGCCGGCGTCTCGGTCGGAGGACAGTTGCTCTGGGACACTGGTCAGTTCGTCCTGCCTGCCGCCGCCCGCCAGGCACGAGCGGGTTCTTTCGGACTTGCCGTCCGTCGGGTCTCAGGTCCCGACGGACGCCCCCAGCTCAAGATATTGCTCCTGCTGGGCCTCTGACCTCCCAAGATCCAGCGTCCAATCCTTCCTTGGCTGTGCCATACTCCCGCCGTGCTCGCCTCTCGGATATGGAAGGAACTCTTTAGCCAGTCTCGCCTCGATGACTCCGTCACGGGCATTCTGGAGCTGGTTGCCGAGGAGCTGGCCGTGATCGGCATCGCAGTTCGGACGCTGGATGTGAAGGCGATGTCTTGGACGACGGTGGCCTTCGGCCGGGTGCCAGGAGCGGAAGCCATCGTTGCTCCACACAGTTCCTGCACGGCGAAGCAGCTGCAGCGGATCCTAGATTGGTACGGCAGTCGGGAGGTGCTCATGGGCACCGGCCGCGATCTCCCGCTGCTCAAAGCGATCGTCGGCAGTGAGCTTGCGATGGACATCGCGGCGGGACCACTCGGGACGGACAACGAGGAATCGACCCTGGGCGTCCTGCTTCTGCTGACGGATGCGGGCGCCGTCGGCGAGCCCCACAAGAAGGCCGTGGAACAGCTGGTGGAGCCGTTCCAGGCGGCTCTCGCCACTCACCGACGTATCCAGGAGCTTGCCCGCCTTCGCGAGATGGTCGAGGCCGACAATCGTACGCTGTTGTCGAAGCTCGGCCGGCAGGACGTGATGGGCACGATTGTTGGCGCAGACGCGGGGTTCCGGGACGTAATGCGCCGCATGGAACAGGTAGCCGCCGCCGACGTGCCGGTCCTGCTTCTCGGGGAAACCGGTACTGGAAAGGAAGTCGTGGCTCGCGCGCTCCATTCGAGATCGCGCCGGAACAACGGTCCGATGCTGCGCGTCAATTGTGGCGCAATCCCTCCGGGATTGGTGGACTCGGAGCTCTTCGGACATGAGCGCGGCAGCTTCACGGGCGCCGTCGCCGCCCGTGCAGGATGGTTCGAGCGCGCGGATGGCGGTACCTTGTTCCTTGATGAGATCGGGGAGCTCCCACTGGCTGCGCAGGTTCGCCTCCTGCGGGTTCTGCAGGAAGGTACCTTGGAACGAGTAGGGGGTCAGCACTCTATCACAGTCGACGTACGCATCGTGGCGGCGACTCACCGTTCCCTGACGGAGATGGTGAACGCGGGCACGTTCCGTGAAGACCTTTGGTATAGGATCAGTGTCTTCCCCATCCGTCTTCCGCCCCTGAGAGAGAGGCAGTCGGATATCCCGGCGCTCGCTGCACACTTTGCCTGGCATGCTGGGATGCGGTTGGGTGGGCAACCCTTGCCAGTCACGAATCAGGATCTCGATCTGCTCGCGCGGTATGATTGGCCTGGCAACGTGCGGGAGCTGGCCGCCGTCATCGAGCGCGCCGCGATCCTCGGTAACGGTCGCCACCTCGATGTTCGCGGCGCGCTAGGTACCATGGAGCGGGTACGTTCGAGTGTAGGCCCGTCCGTGGACGACGCGGATGGCTTTCCAACGCTCGAAGAGGCAACGCGAAGGCACATCGAGCAGGCACTGACGCGCGCATCCGGTCAGATCGAAGGGCTCGCTGGGGCTGCGCGCCTACTTGGCACGAACCCGCACACCCTTCGCGCCAAGATGCGCAAGTTGGGCATCGATTGGAGCAGGTTCAGGCACGAATAGGCGTGCACCTGCCGACGACGCTCTCGGTGACCGACCCGCTCTGTGACGGCGTCGGCCCTTGATGCGTTGGTCGTGCTGCCATTGCAAGCGCACGAGGCAATCGAGATCCTGTTGCAGTCGTGCCACGGATAGCGGTTCGAGTTCGCTCAAGGTCAGCTCTCCGGAGTGGGGCTCGAAGCAAACACTCAACGGCCTGCTGCGGCCATGCTGGAGCTCGATCACGGGAGCCCCGTAGTCCCGCAAAAGCCCGCTAACTATCCCGTTCTGGAATTCTCTGTCCTCGGCGGAAAGTACTCCTACATCACCCCCGAGGACCGCCCACACACCCAGCTCAGCTAGACTCTCGCCGCCAGATACCCGCAATACGGCGTCGGTCAGGTCCTCCAAAGCTTGAAGGCAGTGTTCGATGCACCAGAGGGCGTCGATTCGAGTCGCCAGGAGCAAGGACACCATGCCTGACACGTGTGAGGCGCGGTGGCGAACGCAGACGCAACACCCCGAGCCCACGACCGTGGTCAGCAGCTCGTCGGGTCGTGCGAGCCAGCGCTCGCCAGGGAGGACCTCCGCTGCGAGCGTCCCCGCAGGTGCACCCCAGCGTCTGTGGGCCGGGTGCTGGAGACGGGGGCTGGCTGCGTCGAGGAGGCGAGGGGATGGCGACACCATACCTTCGCACCGAGCAATAGCGATGCCATGCGTTCCGGACACCTCGGTGCCTGCGGTGAAGGGTGCATTCGAGGTGGCGTGCCCCTGCTTCGGATGGGACAAGCTGTCTCCGGCCATCGCCCGCCCACGACAGTTTGTCGTACGAGTGCGGGCGCGGCTCGGACCGAAGAGCGGCGCCGAGACTTGGGGCCTGGTCCCCTACGCGGGGCTGCGGATCTCGACGCGGCACGCGCCGCTACACTCGTCGCCGTCGGTGTTGTTCCCGTCATCGCACTCTTCGTAAGCGGGCTGCAGGCGACCATCGCCGCAACGCGGTCCAAAGACACAGCCCGGCGCGCACTCGCCGTAGGCCCCGGTGGCGTCATCCCCGCCGTCGCACTGCTCTTGCTCCTGGACGACGTTGTCTCCGCAGCGGGGGCCGAGGACGCAGCCCGGTGCGCACTCGCCGTAGCCGCCGTCGTTCACGCCATCATCGCATTCCTCGCCACCGGCCGCGTCGACGCTCCCATCGCCGCAGACCCCTTCCTCGCGGCAGATCTGGTTGCAGCCGTCGCCGGGTTCCTGATTGCCATCATCGCACTGCTCGCCGAACTCGGTTTGGATGATCTCGTCCCCGCAGCGTGGCCCTGCAACGCATCCGGGAGCGCAGTTGCCGTAGCTTCCGTCATTGACTCCGTCGTCGCACTGCTCGCCGAAATCGGTGTCCGTCGCGCCGTCGCCGCAGAAAGGCGCGTGGAGGCAGATGTCCGTACACCCGCCGTAGGTCCCATCGTTGACGCCATCGTCGCACGTCTCCCCGAACGTACCTTGAACCATTCCATCACCGCAACGCGGGGGAACGATGCACCCGGGGGCGCAACCGTCGCTTCCGTAGGAGCTCATATTCGTCCCGTCGTCGCACTGCTCATTCGCGCCCTCGATGTCCTCGGCGGTTTGCGTGATGCCATCCCCGCAGTAAGCGCCGCGCACGCAGCCAGGCTGACACACGCCGTAGCCGCCAGCGTTGACGCCGTCATCGCACTGCTCGCCGGGCGACAGTTCCGCGTCTCCGCAGATCGGACCGCAAGCACTCTCTGAGCCGTTGAAGCCGCTCAGGGTCAGCTTGTACGAGGACGCATCCTTCTTGCGCTCGGCTTGGAACACGACGATCTCATAAACGTGGCCGTCCTGGAGTCCGAGCTCGACGCTGAGGTTCACGGGGGGCGCAGTGGCGGATTCGGACTGGGTGATGGTGACGTCGCCGCTGCCATCGGCAGCAATCACGATCTCTCCATTCACCGGCGTATGGATCCCTCCAATGTCTACGGCGAGCCGGTCATTGATGAAGACCCAGACATCGTCATCACCGATGAAGTCGAGGACGTAGGTGTTGCCCGCCACGAACTCGAACCAGTAGCGGACCTCGCTGGTGAAGTGGAAGTTGTGCAAGGGCTCGCCGGGCTCTGGCGACCAGCTGCCGTCATAGGCATTCGGGATCAACGCCGAGCCGCGCTCCGAGTCCGGAGTGAAGGGGTCGGCGTCCACGGGGAAGAACACCGGGTTCCCATCATACAGTTCCTCGAGAAAGACGCCGTACCACGCGCCATCCACCTCGACGCAATCCAGCATCTCTTCCCAGTGGTCTTCGCAGTAGGCGCCGTAGAGATAGGTGCAGGGCTCCCCGTCCACCTCATCGCCGACGCTGCCACACCAGTGCTCCTGAGGGTTGGAGACGCGCTGCCAGGGACTGCCATCCTCTCCATAACGATTCACGTAGCGACCAGAGCCGTCGTCCCAGAGTACGAGCGCAGAGTAGGTCGCGCTGTTGGTGCCTGGGACGTCACGATACCATTGGGCGAAGGAGTCGGCGCTCGTGATGTAACCTTCCCCGGGATCGCCGACGAAGACCGGCTTGCCCTCGGAGTCCAAGGTCGCGCTGATGAGGCCAGTGACGGCTGAGTGCTCACCCATGGCGTCTGTGGGCTCGAAGTCCCCTCCGGCGCGGAAATCGCGGTACACGATGGGAACCGTCATCGAGTCCGCGAGCGGTGCTTGGTTGCATTCGTAACCAGGCTCTATCTGGCAGTTCGCGGAACAGCCGTCCCCGCCCGCCGCGTTGCCGTCGTCGCAGGTCTCGTCGACACCGACAACAAGGCCGTCGCCGCAGGCAGACGTGCACTCGCCCCCGGTGCAGACCGGCTCGAGCACGCAATCAGGCGTGCATCCATCACCCAGCACGTCGTTGGCGTCATCACAGCCCTCCGTTCCTTCGACGATACCGTCACCGCACGTCGTCGTATGGCATGTGTAGCTGCCCGGCTCACCGCTGCACGCAAAGCCATCCTCCCAGCGGCAGTCCGGTGAGCAGCCATCACCCGGGTCCCTGTTTCCGTCATCACAGACCTCGCTGAGGAGCAGCAGGCCGTCCCCACAAAGGGGAATGCACTTTGCCCCGGCGAACGGACAGTCGTAGCCCACCTGGACCTGACAGTCCTTACAGCCGTCGTCGTCGTCCTCATTCGCATCGTCGCAGGTCTCCGCGCCGGTGACGATGCCATTCCCACAGACATTGAGGTTCTGACAGGCTTCACCGGGCGTCGGGCACAAGAAGCCCGCTTCGATGAACTTACAGTCTGCGGAACAGCCGTCGGCCCCGACGACGTTTCCGTCATCGCAAGCTTCGCTGTTTGTCACGCTCAGGCGCCCGTCTCCGCAGATCTCGATGGGCGTACAGGGCTGGCCAGGGATCTGGCAGCGAAAGCCTTCCTCTTTGTTGCACTCCGCGTCGCAGCCGTCGCCGCTTAGGGTGTTGCCGTCTTCGCAGCTCTCGCCGCCTTTGATGCGGCCGTCGCCGCAGAACTCGACCCGCTGACAGGGCTCTCCGGGCTCGGGGCAGATGAAGCTCGCATGAAGCACGTCGCAGGTGGCATTGCAGCCGTCGTCATCCGTCGTGTTGCCGTCGTCGCACACCTCTCCCGCTTCGATGACGCCGTTCCCACAACGAATGAGCGACGTGCACGGTTCGCCAGCGCGCGGACACTCCCAGTTGGGCTCCACGCGGCAGATACCAGTGCAGCCGTCTCCGGGGACGCTGTTCCCGTCGTCACACTCCTCTCCCTCTTGGTTTAGCACTCCGTCGCCGCAAGCCGGTCCAGAGGGCCTGAGCTCGCAGGAGTCCGGAGGGTCGTCCCCGAGGCAGGGGTTCGTCTCGGGGTCGTCGGGATCGTTGGGCTCGAGCACCATGCCTCCCGTCGCCGTGGTGCCTCCAGTTGCAGTGCTCGTCGCGCCACCAGCGCCCCCGCCTTCTTCGCCGGGCCTCGGACCGCCCCCCGGGCTCCCTCCCGAGCAGCCAGCGAGGACCAAGAACCCACCCATCCAGAGCAAACTGAAGAAGCTAGTGCGCATCGAATGAACTCCCGAGCGAGCGTCCCATCAAGCTTAGCCGCACCCCATTGAAGTGGGCACAGGAAGCAAAGAAAGCTCATCCTATCTGAACTCTTGTAGGCGGGTGTGGGGCCCGCTGGGGAGCCTTCGCGATTCCTTCCCCGCGGATTCCAAAGTCTGCGCCAGCGCCTGTCCAAGTGGCACCACGAGTCGATCCGTGGCCATGTTAAGGGTCGCCAGTGGCGCGCCATGTGGTCGACCAAACCGATGCGGACGTGAGCCGTGCCCGACGACGAAGCCTTGGCCAAAGACGCAGACTCGCTCAGCAGCTCGCTAGGAGCCGGCGCGGTTCCGCCTGAACCCGTGTCCCGCGTGCGAACGCGACTGGGGTCCAACGCAGAAAGCGTCCGGGACAGAGTGAACGAGCTGCGTAGCCGACTTCAGGACAACGCTGGCGCGTTCGACCGTGACGCGACAGTGGTAATGCTCGAGCGCCTCATCCACGACGTGGCGAATGATTTCGCAGACCAGGAGTCTAGGATCCTGGCGCGAGGGAGCCCCGACTACGCGGGGCACCGCTGTTCTCACGACGCTCTCTTGTCTGCGATGCAAGCTGCTAAGCGAACTGCGTTACGCTGTGGCTCGCGCGCTGACTTCAGGGTGGCGGTGGACGCCTTCGCCGGGTGGCTGTTGAATCACTATGAGACGTCGGATCCTCCGGAGCGCTGAGACGCTGGCCGAATCGTGAATGCTGGCGCTCAGGTTGCGTGGCGCCGGCCGTCTGATTACGGTGGGCGCGGAGAAAAGGCCCCATGAAGCTAGTGATTCAGATCCCGTGTTTCAACGAGCGGGATAACCTGGCAAGCACCATGGCGGACCTGCCGCGCCGCATCCCTGGGATCGACTCCATCGAAGTGATGATAGTGGACGACGGCAGCACCGATGGTACCTCGGAGGTCGCTTCCCTGGCGGGAGCCCACCACGTGCTTCGCATCAAGGAGAACCGCGGGCTCGCCAACGCCTTCACGGCGGGGCTGGAAGCTGCGCTGCGGCTTGGAGCAGACATCATCGTCAATACGGATGCCGACAACCAATACCGGGGGCAGGACATCCCACGGCTCGTGGCACCCATCCTCGATGGTCGCGCTGATGTGGTGGTTGGCGATCGTCGTACGGACACCATCGCCCATTTTTCGCCCGTCAAGCGTCTCCTGCAACGCTGGGGCTCACGTCTCGTGCGAACGGCCTCCGCGACGACGGTGGCCGATTCGACGAGTGGCTTTCGAGCGCTGACGCGCGCCGCAGCCGAAAGACTCTTCGTTCATAACCGCTTCACGTACACCCTCGAGACGCTCATCCAAGCTGGACGCGCGGGTTTGGTCGTCGTCAATGTGGCCATCACCACGAACCCGAAGACGCGGGAGTCTCGGCTCTTTCGCTCCGTGCCGGACTACCTGCGCCGAGCCGGTCCAGTGATCTTCCGGGCTTACGCCATGTACCGCCCGGTGCAGACCTTCGCTGCGCTGGCTATGGTGCTCGTCCTCGTGGGGGGCGCTTTGGTGGGGCGCTTTCTCTACCATTGGCTCCTCAACCCCGACTATAGCGGTTACACGCAATCCCTGACGATCGGCGTGGGTTGCGTGGTGCTCGCGTTCCTCATTGGCATTGTCGCCCTGCTGGGGGAGCTCATCGCAGCAAACAGGCGTTTGCTCGAAGAGACGCTGCGCCGCCTGAGGCGCCTCGAGAATGGGCTCTTGCCAGGGGGGGAAGCTCTTGGCCGCGACGGCTATCGGCGCACGGCGGCCGCGCCGTGGAAAGCGGAGGACGAACGATGAAAGGGTCCGAACGCAACATCGTCGGGAACGTGTACGACAAGTACGGCAGCAAGAATCCGGTAGCGCGCTGGCTGATGCAGGGCTTCCTGAAGTCGGTGCGTGAACTCTACGCTGGTGCGGGAGCCAAGCGGGTGCTCGAGGTCGGCTGCGGGGAGGGCAGGCTGGCCGATGATCTGGTGCGCAACGTCGCGGCCCCGGAGGCCTTCTGCGCCTGCGATCTGAGCCTCGAGCGCCTCGCCCCCGAGCTTCACCCCATGCTCGAGTTCCGCGAAGCCAGCATCTATGACCTCCCTTTTGCTGACGGTAGCTACGATCTAGTGATTTGCTGCGAGGTACTCGAGCACCTGGAGCGACCCGAGCTGGCAGTCGCTGAGCTGGCGCGCGTCTCGTCGCGCTATGCCCTCGTGAGTACTCCGCGGGAACCCTTGTGGAGGGTACTCAACCTCGCCCGGGGCCGCTACGTTCGTGACCTTGGGAACACGCCGGGCCACGTTCAACACTTCAATCGGCGGACTCTTGGCGCGCTCTTGGTGAGCCACTTTCGGGTGCTGGAGGAGCGCTCTCCACTCCCGTGGACCATGTACCTCTGTGAGCGGCTCTAAGCGGAGTCCGAAAGCAGCAAACGTTGCGGTTGTAACCCCGCGCGACTCCGACCGGGCTCTGGTGCTTTCAGCGTCGCGTGTAGATGGAGTAGTGGGGGAAGCGCTCAGCCAGGCGGAACCCCGTGAGGGTTGCCCTAGTGCTCGAAGAGGCATGTCGCCCAACGATGACGGCATTGGCCCTACGAATGAGATCCTGCAGGTCGTTGCCGCGCAGCCGCGCCTCGGGTTCGGGGCGGCGACGAAGCTCTGCCGGCATGCGGCTGTAGACAACGAGGTCCGTGGGCTGATAGAGGCCGTCGATAACGCCCGGCATGCCGTCGACGAGCACTCGATAGGAGGGGGTGGACGGCGGCGGGTCGGGTGCCATCTCGCGGAGGACGAGGCTGCCGAAGCGCTTCGGCGCGCCGCTGTGATTGGTGGCCAGATCCGTGAAAAGTACTGCGGCTTGGAGGGTTTCCGGAGGACGCTGTCCCTGTGGATAGAGGAGGTGCGTGATACCCTTCGACCTGTACATCTCGTAGAGATCCCTCGGGCTCCTCAGGGGCTCGTAGAAGATGAAGGATTGCCAAGCCTGGATATCGCTGTAGACCGTGCGGTCGATGCCGAGGGTCGTCCGATAGTTTCGTACGAGGAGGACGGCGTCCTCCGGGACCGCCTCGGTGATGGCGCGGTGCTCGCTGCGATAGTCGAACCGCCGCTCGGGCGTCCGTCGGCCGTCATAGCCGCTGCTGAACAGGGATAGGGCACTCCTGATGCGAGACTCTCCCGAATAGACGAAGGCGTCGGCTCCCCACAGGACCTGGAACCCCACTAGGGCGCTGAGCCCAAGTCGACTCACGGGGCCTAGCTGCCAACCTCGCACGAGTAGCGCTACGGTGACGGCGATGGGGATCGTCATGAGCCCTTGCAGGTAGCGATCCGAGGTATAGGTGTTCGCCCAGGCGAACAGGCCCACCCACCCCGCCAGCGCGCCGAGCCAGAGCCGCCCTGGCCTTCGCACGACGAAAAGGAGCGGAGTCAGTAGGGTGAAGAGGCTCCCGACGACGGGGACCCCCCTCGTGTGCGAGTAGTGCGGATCGAAGGAGTAGGTGAACACGAGCACGAGGGCGTTCCACACTCGCGCGAGCCCCTCTCCCTTGGGCAGGTACGGACGGTTCGCGTACATCTCCTGGAAGTACAGCGCCGAATGCTCATGGATGGGCGTGCTGGCGGGGAACCACTTCATTGCGAAGGGGTACATGGGATTGCCGTGGAAGAGGACGTTCTTGACCAGGTGAGGGGCCGCGATGATCAAGGCCACACCCACGACGAGAACGGGGGCCCAGACGAGCCGCTTCCAGGGCACGGGACGTCCACGACCTGCCGATAGCCGACGCGATTGTGGCGCCTTGGCGGCGACGCGCAGAATGGCGGGCCCCAGGGCGAAGTGCAGCCACCGGAGAGCCAGGATGGCCCCAGCTCCGCCCCAAAGGTAGATCGCCTGGTACTTGGTCAACAGGGCACCGCCGAGAACGATGCCGAGGAGCGTCAGCCATCGCCAATCGAAGCGCTTCCAGGCTTGGCCGGCGGTGAGCAGCGCGGGGGCTGCGAAGTAGCCCAAGAAGTGATCGGCAGAGCCTCCAATGTTCTGATCGTAGACGAAAATGCCAGGGAACAGGAAGAAGCCGACCCAAGCGGCGGTCACATGGGAGCGCCTGAGCAGCCACGCCGCGACTGCCGCAACGCCGACGAGCTTCCAGAGTACCACGAAGAACTCGAGGTGAAGGGCTGTCATCCACTGGAGTTGGGGAAGCCCTGTGGGCACGAGGAAGCCCCACGTGAAGACGAGGCTCGTCAGGTGCGGAAACGCCCTGTTATAGTCGGATGGGAAGCGGACAATGCCTCCTTCTCGCGCGTAGTCCTGGGCTATGGGCAGGTGATACCAGCTCGCGTCGTAGTTGATGGCGTCCGGCGTGCAGCTCTGAAGGTAGAGTAACCCCAGGGCGGCCGCGCCAAACGCCCAGAACGCGACGTGATACCAGCGGACGCGTAGGGGAGCACTCCACCAGGGCTCGGTCAGGACGCGGCGCCACCACCACGGAGCTCCGGTCGCGAGCATCAGAGTGGGCCACACTACGGCGAAAGCCGTACCGAACCAGCCGAGCGCACCCGCTGCGTACATCCCTAGGACGAAGACCATGAGACCCAGCAGGTGTCCGAGGAGCCAGGTTTGAAGGAGGGGTCCTTCGAGGCGAAAGGCCGTGCGGAGCAGCGCGTAGCCCGTCGAGAGGCAGGCTGCCTGGAGCAGCAGCACCCAGCCCCATATAGAAAGGAGCGGCCAAGCAAGCCATTCCTCTCCCGGGTAGTGCTCCCCCACGACGACGGCGTAGATCACTACGCCTGCCGCACAGCTGAGCGCTACGAAGGCTCCTCGCCAATTGGCTGCTACCAGGCGGTGTAGTGCTGGGCTCCGCGCCGGGCGGGGGTCCTGGTTTGACATGCTTTCCTCGTCACACTCGTCGTCCAGAGCCTCTCGGCACCCGTTTCGCTCGATGACGTGATAACGGGGCACACCGGCTTCTCCCGCGGTCGGTCTCGCCGAAACGCGGTGCCGGTCGTCGATAGCACGGATGGAATCTGCCCACTACGGAGAAGGCGGGGCGCACTCGTCGTACCGGCGGACAGCCTCGCGCTCGGCTCGAGCTGTTGGGAGTAGGCCTCGCAGCCAACGGGCCTCATTGCCCAAAGCATTTCGGTGGCTGGCCGAGTGGCGGCTACTGACGAATGGCTGGCATTTGCCACCGGAGATGGCCACGAACGCTGGTGTCTGGTGGGCCTTTTAGCGAGGATGACGTGCACGGAGGCTATCGAGACGCTGTGTTGCTCATGGCCCGTTCATTGCTGGAACGCTTGCGCCATGAGCGGCAACACCCCTCCGTTGCACCTTCATTTCGACCGTGGGACCCTTCTCCTGGACGCCCTCGGGCAGGAGGTCCCTCGTGGAAGGCATGGCGCTGCTGGCACGCTACCCGGGTTAGTTTGGGACCCGCGCACCCTCCAGTTTCGGGCGCCCGCCTGCCGCTATGCGGAGGTCGTCACCGCAGCCCGCGAGCGCGAGCTGGGTGTCGAGGATCACGTCTTCGCTCCGCGGGTGGGCTTGCCAGCGCCGCTGCTTCGAGCGCCCGCGTTGCGACCGTACCAAGCGGCGGCTGTCGCGAGCTTCGTCGCCAACGAGGAACGCGGCGTGCTCGTCATGCCCACCGGGTCTGGCAAGACACACGTAGGTATGGCGCTGGCAGCCAGAGCGGGGAGCTGCCTTTGCCTGGTTCCTACGCGCGTATTGCTTCACCAGTGGCGTGGACGCCTCCTCGCAGCAGGAGCCGGGGCTGTCGGCGTGCTGGGTGACGGGCAGCGCTGCGTGCTTCCGCTAACTGTCACTACCTTCGAGAGCGCCTATCGGCATATGGCGGAGCTCGGAAACCGCTTCGAGATGGTGCTGGTGGATGAGGTGCACCATTTCGGAGGTGGGCTCCGTGACGAGGCGTTGGAAATGTGCGCAGCGCCACGGCGTCTCGGTCTTACCGCCACGCCGCCTGGCAGCGGGAGCTTGGGCCGGCTTCGCATGCTCATCGGTCCGGTGGTCTTCGAGCAAAACCTCGCGGAGCTTTGCGGCGACTTCTTGGCGGAGTTCGAGGTCGTCGTGCTCTCGCTCCCACTGTCTGCCGTCGAGCGACGCTGCTATGAGCGGGACTACGCTGCCTTCGTAGCGACGCTGAGGACCTTCAAGCGCCTGTTTCCCGGGGGCAGCTTTGGGGGCTTCGTGAGCTGGGCTCAAGCTAGCAGGGAGGGACGCCGCGCCCTCCGCGCCTACCGTCGCGCCCGGGAGCTACTCGCGCTGACCGACGCCAAGCACCGGATGATCGGAGAGCTGTTGGCGCGGCATGCCAGTGCGCGTTGCATGGTATTCACCGAGTCGAACCGCGCTGCCTATCGGATTGCCGAGGAGTACCTCGTCTCCCCCATCACGTGTGACATCGGGCGGATGGAACGTGAAGCGGTGCTCTCCGCCTTCGACCGGGGTGAGATTCGAGCCGTGGTCTCGGCGCGCGTGCTCAACGAGGGCGTGGACGTGCCGGACGCGGACGTGGCGATCATTGTCGGCGGCAGCTTTGGCGAACGTGAGCACGTACAACGGGTAGGACGCCTGCTTCGCCCCCGGCCTGGGAAGCGCGCCCTCGTCTACGAGCTGGTGGGCGACGTCCCGCAGGAGGAACGTCGCGGAAACGAGCGGCGCCGCGGGCTCCTGATAGGTCAGCATGGCGGCCGCGGGGGCACTGCGGAGCGCTCGCTTCCGGGTAGTGACTCCCGCTTGCGGGGCGAGCCGTGACCATGCTGCCCAAGGGGCTCGTGGACGTCGCCTCTGCGGGCGGCAAGCTCGTTCCCGCTTACCTCACGACGGCGGACGAGGTGTGGCTCGCCGACCTGCTGGCGGTGTACGAGGCCCACGTGGGCAAACCGCGGGCGGCCTTGGAGCGGTCGCTCTGCGAGCCGTTGCCCCACCGATCACCGCCCCGGGCGTCATGTATGGCGCGCCACGTTCTAGACAGGGTTTACGAATCTCGTGTGCGAGCTCCCGTCGCGCCAAGCGTCGCGAGGCTGGCTACCGCCCGCGCGATGGCTTGCCTGGGGTCTCGCGAGGCAGCGCTCGCGGCAGCGGCGAGCGAGCTACAACACAGCGTTGCAGAGGTCGAGGCCTCGCTCCTCGCCGACATCCCCTCGGCGCGGCTCGTGCAGCGGCCGAAGGCCTCTCGCACTCCAGCCGAGCTGCGCCTGGACGTCAACCTCAGCCTGGCCGCGGGACTGCTGCGCCACGCGCGCTCGGTGTCGATTCGCGTCCAGGGAGGTGGGGGAGAGCTGGCTCGCCATGCCCAGCGCTTGGGGCTCATTGCCGAGGTCGTGGTGGGGGATTTGGGAGCCGCGGTGCCTAGCGATGGGCTAGCGGAAGGCAGTCGTGCCGAGCTAGAGCTCCAGCTGACTGGTCCGCTCAGCCTCTTCCGGCACACGCTCGTTTATGGCCGGGCCATGGCGTCCCTGTTGCCGCTCCTGGGTCGGCATCCCAGCTTCTCCCTCGTCGCTCGCTGTGAGCTCGGGATGCACGTGCCGGTGATCGCGACTCGGAGTGCCGGGTCCGCGGCAGGCGTCCCGTCTGCGACCCTACGCGACCTTCTGATAGGGCCGCAGGATCCACTTCCATGGACGTCCACAGCAGCGCGCCGCCGGGATTGCCGAGAGCGCCGGCTGATCGGCGCCCTCGAGCGCGCGGCTTCCCAGTGGCTCCTCAGGCGGGATCCTCCACCCTTGCGCGTCCTGGGGCAGTGGGTGTTTCCTTGCGCGGAGCTCCTCCAGGACAGTGGCGCCTCGAGACGCTTTTTAATCGAGATCAGCGGCTACTACACGCCGGAGTCCCTGAGCCGCAGGATCGAACTGTTGGGCTGCAGCGAGGCCCGTTCGCTGATTCTCTGCGTCGACGGCTCGCGGGCTTGTGGGCAAGGAGAAGTGACGCTCGAGCATCCGCGGGTACTTGTCTTCGATCGAGTCCTGGAACCTGGCGCATTGCTCAAGCGGCTCGATCGGCTGACGGAGTTGGAGGACGTCACGCCGAGGTAGCGCTGCACGATACCGGCGAAGGCAGACGCCGCTCGACGTAAGACCGGAGGTCACGAGGCCAACTGCTCACGTTTCTACGGACTTCTTCATCGTCGCCAGCAAAGAGCGCTCGTGACGTCTCCTCGAAGTCCGGGAGGTTGCCGGCCAACGACCAGAGGACGCGGCCGAGGGCATGTCGGCGGGCGCGTGCCTCGCTTGCCGCGTCGCCAACTCTTCGTGCTTCGTCGATGAGCCGCCGGAGCGCTGCGGAAGCTCCCTGGGGTTGCTGTTCGAGCCAGTCCCAGTGTCGAGGGAGGAGGGTAACCTCGCGTGCTACGACGCCCAGCTTCGGCCTGCCGGGACCACGGCGTTCAGCGGTACACCCAGCACGTGCCAGTACCTCGGCGGGGGAGCCGCTGAAGTCGAAGTCCACCTGCTCACCGGAGTCGTCGCGGAAGATGAGTACTGGCTCTCCGTTCCCCTGGTCCGTGGCAGTCTTTACGGCCAGCAGTACATCGGTCAGAGGGCCATTGGCGACCTCGGTGCAGTGGAGGAAGGCGGTATAGGTGTGCGTTTCAGACATTGGGCCATATTACCCGGGTAATATTCGCCGTCAAGGGGTTTAGGGGCGGGGCGGCAGACCTTGGAGAGCAAGGGCGGTGGCTTACCTAGGCGTCGCACCTTGCGCGGAGTGGGCTCCCGGATGCCAGGCAACGAGGATGCGGTTCATCGGGGTGATGGCCTCCGGGATCGCTGACCAATCGACGTGGTACCCAGCGTCGTGAAGCCTGTAAGTGCGAGCGATGTCGGCGGCCAGGATGCGACCGAGTGCGTGCTCCAGACCGAGTGGGGCAGTACGGGTAGCGGTCTTGTAGCAGCAGGGCATGGCGGCGATGGGGCCTCCCGAACGGATCCCGATCTCTAGACCGCGGTCCGTCAGGGACCCGCAGCCATGGACGATGAGGGTCCCGCAGTCGCGCGGGATCTCGGCATCGCGAGCGCTGAGCCCTTCCAGAGGAGCCTCCCGGAACGTCACCTTCTCGGCCACCCAAGGGCCGACCTGGACGACGGCAGCATAGACCTGCTCGTAGCAGCGGGGTCGCCTCTCGTCGGTGAGGATCACGCGCGTCACGGAGCGCTCGCAGAGTGCAAAGAGCAACCCCGTGAGCCCGTGCCCGCAGCAGAGGTCCATCATCGTCGGTCTTCGCACGCGTTTGCGGACCCTCGCGTAGAGCTCGAAGGACTCGAGGAGCTCCTTCAGCATGATGGCGCGTCGTTCCAGCAGCGCCCGAGCCAGGCGGTCAGGGAGGCTTTCGGAGGGAAACGGTCCCCGCGCGTCACCCAGATACCGGTGACGCAGGTTCGCAAATGCGCGCCAGCGCGGCTCGTCGAACTGGCGGTAGACGAGGAACTTCCTGTCATCCTTGGCCGCGTAGGTGCGCGCTGGTTGCGCCATCCCGGCGTGTTTGAGGTCGGGCTCGGGCGTCGATGGCTTCACGCTCACATCCCTAGCACCCAGCTTTCGGCGAAAGGCTTCCTGATGAGTCGACGCAGGAACCTCCCGCCCGACGAGTAGTAAGGGCTGGGTGTACAGCCGGACGAAGATGCGACAAGCCCCTGAACAGAGTGGACGACTGTTCGTTTGTTGAGCGCCCAGGCTCGTGGGTCAAGCTCCGTTCCGACAGTGGATTCTCCGCGTCCTCGAGTTGCAACACCAGTTGTCCACAGGATGTTCATCAGCTGTGGACAACTGAACGGAAACGCAGTTTTCACGTCAGCGACACCTCGCTGGCGCATTGACAACGCCCCTTCATCCTCGTGAGGCCGCCTGCGGCGCCCGGCGCTGGCACTTTGGATTCTCGGCCCTACCTCCTTTCACCAATGCTTGGTGCGGCTCCCCAGTCCCTCCCCTTCCGGGACCCCAACGTCGCGAGGGCGGTGGTTCTGTCGCGCCTCACCATCGCCTACAACGTCGTAGAAGCAGTCCTCGCAGTCCCCTTGGGCGTCGCGGACGAATCCCTGGCCCTGTTGGGATTCGGGCTCGACAGTCTCATCGAGGTCGCTTCAGCGGGGTTGGTCCTATGGCGGTTCTCGGTACCAGCGGACGCCCGCTCTGCGCTGGAGGCTCGCGAACGTAAGGCAACCTTGGGGATCGGGCTGCTCTTCTGTCTGCTCGCTCTGGTGACGGTGGTTGGGGCGCTATGGAGGCTATGGACTCGCCAAGCGCCCGAGACGACGCTGGCTGGAATCGTGATCTCGACGGCCAGCCTGAGCTTCATGGTGTACTTGTGGCGCGCCAAGAAGCGGGTCGCGGTTGCGCTCGACAGCTCTACGATGGCCAGCGACGCCGCCTGCTCGCTGGCTTGCATTCAGCTCTCCGTGGTTCTGCTCGCCGGCAGCCTGCTCTTCGCCGTGGCACCCGCTCTGTGGTGGGCAGACGCCATGGCGGCGCTGGGACTTGCCGCGCTCATTGCGAGGGAGGGGGTCGAGATGGTACGCGCCAGCCGTAAGCCTGAATTTTCGGGGGGCTGCGGGTGCCGCACGTCTTGTGACTGAGGCGCCCCCGCTATCCGTGCAGCACTACCGAGAACTGATGGACACTGACGCCGAGCGGCGAGGTCTCGATGATTGTCGCGTCCGCGTGAGCGCCGCCCGGCGCTTCGCCCACGCTGCCGACGTTTACTACCCGCACCTCTCCCACGAGCCTGTCGAAAGGCACGTGGCTACCGCCACAGATGACGATGTCGCCGCAGTCATCCCCAAGCAGGCTGGACATTTCCTCATCGTCCATCTCGACCGCCATGGGCTCCGTGGGATCCATGGGGGAACCATGTACCACCATCATGCTGTGCCCGGACTCCACGGGCAGCCGCGCTGTCGTGGGCAGCCTGCCGAGGCGGGTGATGATGACTTCACCCAACCGCTGATGGGTCTTGCGGAGCCAGTCGATGCGGTTCCGCTCCGTGTCCGTCGTAGCGCTCAGCTTGTTCGGATCCACTCTCGCCAGAGCGCGATCGCCAACACCTTGAGTGCAGACGGCACGGTGTTCGATGAGCCGCATCCAGACGCCCAGCGGATCTGGTCCCGGGAAGCAGAGATCTCCGCAGACGACCAGCTGATCCCAGCCGCGTTGGTCTGCCTCAGCGAGCACGGCGTCGAGCGCGGTGAGATGACCATGGATGTCCGAGATACAGAGAAAACGCACAGTTTTGCTTCCCTTACGTGGCTCGCTCCTGGAAGACAAGTCGAAAAACCCAGGTACCCAGCGCGGCCAATGGGCCCGTAGGTGGCCTCGGGCAGCGAGCCCGTCGACCCCCCGGGGGACAGCGACTCCGATACTAACAGGCTCCGCTGTATTGCGCACGGAATTCGGCCCCCGACCTGTGTCCGGACGTTAGACTGCCAGCCCGTGTACGCGGTCGAAGACTCCAACCTTCTCGCTCTTGCCGAGGGCATCGACCCGGAGCGGTTCGAGCACACGCGCAAGGAGCTCCGCACCTCGGGCTCCACTCTAGCCGTGCTGCTCGGGACCGTGTTTCCTCCGCTCCACCCGCGCCACGACTGGCAGCTGGCGTCTCTCGACCTCATCCGGAACACCGGGTGGAGCGTGCAACGCCAGCGCCAGGATCACACGGCGGCGTTGGGTCAACGCCTGATGATGGGCGCGGGGCAACCGGAGGAGGTCAGTCGCTGCTTGCGCCGCTACGCCTGGCAGGAGAAGGCGCGGATCGCGCTGCGGGAGCTCCTGCCCGCGGCCCTCGGCGGCGCAGGCCTGACCGTGACGGCGCGGGAGCTCAGCGAGCTGGCAGATTCCCTCCTGGAGGTCGCCGTCACGCACGCGGCGCTCTGGACGCAAGAGCGATGGGGGCCGCCGCGCCGCGCAGATGGTGCTCCCGCGGAGCTCATGGTGGTTGGACTGGGCAAGTTGGGCGGGTTGGAGCTCAATACCGGCTCGGATGTGGACATCGTGTTCGTTTACGACACCGACGAGGGAGGGAGTCGCCTGACCCTCCACGAGCACTGGACGCACGTGGTGCGGCGCGCATTGGCGCTGATGGACGCGACGACCGCCGATGGCCGGGTCTGGCCCGTGGACTTGCGCCTTCGCCCTGAGGGAACGCAGGGTCCGGTCGCCAACTCCCTCGCCGCCTCCGAGCGCTACTACGAGACCTGGGGACGACTCTGGGAGCGCGCTGCCATGCTCCGCGCCCGCTGCTGCGTTGGCGGCGGGGCGCTCTGGACGAGCTTTGGCCGCGATGTTCTCGAACCGTTCGTCTACCGCCGCAACGTGGACCCGTCCGTGGCGCGTGAGCTGGCGGAGATGGTGGAACGGTCGCGGCTCGAGCTGAGCCCTGCGCCGGAGAGGGACCTCAAGCTCGGAGTCGGTGGGATCCGTGAGGCCGAGTTCTTCGTGCAGTCCCTGCAGCTCATCTGGGGCGGGGCCGATCCCAACGTTCGTAGCCCTGGAACCCTCGCGGGATTGTCGCGCTTGAGGAGTCGAGGGCTCGTCACGGATCGGGAGGCGCGCGCCATCGCGGACTCTTACCTGCTCCTGCGGCGCGTCGAGCACCGAGTGCAGTGGATGTCGGGGGCTCAGACGCATCTGCTGCCCGAGGGTGCCACCGACCTCGATCGGTTGGCGCGTTCCCTGGGTTATGAGAATGGGGGCGCGCTCGTCGCGCACCTCACCGGTGCCCGCGAGGGTGTTGCGGCGATGTTCCGAGGGCTCTCGCCGGAGGCTCCGCGCCCACAGGGGCAGTTTCAGCTATTGCTGGCCCGCATCGACTCGGCTGAGAGCGTTTGTGACATCAAGGACCAGATCAAGAACGTTTTCGGGGAAGGCGACGTCTCCGAGCACCTCTTCGCAGTGGCGCGGCGCCCGGATGGGATTCTGGGGGAGCGCGCTCGTGCCCGGTCTCCGGATCTGGTACTCGCCGTGCTCGAGTCGATCGCGGGCGCCTCGGATCCGGAGCAGGCCGCGGCGTATCTGCGTGCCCTTTGTGGACGGGTGGAGGCGGCACATCTCTTCGGGACCGCGTTCAGCCAGGATCCACGTGCCGTGCGGCGGTTCGTGAACGCCTTGGGTGCGAGCATCTTCGTTGGCGACGCGGTCATCAACCATCCCCATCTGTCTCAACTGGTCCTCTTCGGCGGCCTGTCCGCGCCGGATGCGAGGCGCTCGGTGAGCGGCGAGCTGGAGCTGATTCCGCGGGAAGCCTGCGACGCCTTCGAGCGGCGTGAGGCCTTCGTCGGCGCCCTCCGGCGCGCGAAGCGCAGGGTTACGGTCGAGCTGGCCGTCGCAGATCTCGCTGGCGCCGTGGAGCTGCGTGTGGTCACCCGCACACTCTCGGATCTCGCCGACGAGATCCTTCGCCACGCCGTCGCCTATGCGTGCGACGGGGATCCCACGGGCTTGGCCGTCATTGCCATGGGAAAGCTCGGGGGGCGCGACATCGGCTACGGATCGGATCTGGACGTGATCTTCATCTTCGATCCGGAGGCAGCTCCGGGCATCGAGGACCCGACCTCACACTTCGTGCGGCGCGCTCAGAGCGTGATTCGACTGATCGCGACGGCGCACCCGGAGGGAGCAGGCTACGAGCTTGACACGCGCCTCCGCCCCTCTGGAGCCCAAGGCATGCTCGTCACCTCTCTGGGGGGCTTCGCTCGCTACCATGGTGTCGCCCTCCAAGGGGGGACGGTCCAATCCCCGGCGCCGGTGGCGTCCCGTTCCAGCGGTGCCTGGGAGCGCCAGGTGCTGCTGCGTGCGCGCGCTTGCGTTGGGGACATGAAGCTTGGCGCCCGCGTCGAGCGGGTTGCTGCGCAAGCAGCGTACGAGCAGGGAGCTCCCCCCGTCGAAGCGATGCACCACCTGCGGTGGAGGATGGAACGGGAACTGGGTCGCGAGACGCGAGACCGGAAGGACCTCAAGACCGGGCGCGGCGGGCTGCTGGATATCGAGTTCCTTGCCCAGTGGCTTCAGATGGCTCACGGCGATGACCGCTCCATCCGCACGACGGATACGGGTACGGCTCTGGACGCCCTCCGCGCTGGGGGTTACTTGGAAGCGGGCGCGCACGCCACCCTGACCGATGGCTATGCCTTCCTGCGCAGGCTGGAGCAACGCATCCACGTGCTGCGCGGTGCCGGGACCAGCGTCCTGGACCTCCGTCAAGCGGGCCTGTCTCAACTCGCTCGTAGGATGGGCTTTCAGCGGCGCGGCGACGCGAGTGAAGAGGAAGTGCTTCTCAGTCACTACCGCCAGGTCACCGAGGCCGTGCGCGCCACCTACAGCGATGTTCTCGGGGTCGTGGCTTGATGCGGTCAAGAGAGCGCCTCGTTCGGGAGACGTTTAGTGGCCCTCCGCGAGGAGCCGCGCTGCATCGAGGGCTCCATAGGTGAAGAGGATACTTGCCCCCGCTCGTCGTAGGCAGAGCAGGCTCTCGAGCAGGCACGCCTCGTAATCGAGGAACCCCCGAGCCGCAGCAGCCTTCAGCATCGAATACTCGCCGCTCACGTGGTAGGCCGCAACCGGCAGGTGAGTTCGCTCGGCGACATAGCGCACGACATCGGAATAGGGCAGCCCCGGCTTGACCATCAGCCAATCCGCCCCTTCGGCTTCGTCCAGCCGCACCTCGCGAAGGCATTCACGGAGATTGGCTGGGTCCATCTGGTAAGTGCGCTTGTCACCGCTCCGGGGCGCGGAGTCCAAGGCATCGCGGAACGGGCCATAGAACGAGGAGGCATACTTGCAGCAGTAGCTGCAGATGCCGGTGTCCAGAAAGCCGGCCGCGTCGAGGGCCGAGCGAATCGCCGCGACGCGACCATCCATCATGTCCGAAGGGGCGACGATGTCCGCGCCCGCCCGCGCTTGGGCGACGGCCATCGCCGCGAGGATTGGCAGGGTCGCGTCATTGTCGATGCGGCCGTCGAGCACGACGCCATCGTGGCCATCGCTCGAGTAGGGATCCAGGGCAACGTCCGTGATCACGACCAGGTCTGGAACCGCTCCCTTGAGCGCACGGATTGCTCGCTGCAGCAGGCCCTCATCGTTCGTGCTTTCGGTACCGCGCGCGTCCTTCATCGCCGTATCGAGGACCGGGAAGAGGGCGATGGCGCGAACTCCGAGGTCGCGGGCCGCGCGTGCCTTCTCGACGAGGCGGTGAATCCCGAGCCGGGACTGGCCTGGCATGCTCGAGATAGGTGTTTCGCTGTGCGCCCCCTCCTGGACGAAGAGAGGGAGGACCAAGTTGGAAACGGACAGCCGATGTTCGGTCACCAGGGCGCGAACGCCAGGGCTGACGCGGTTTCTTCGTGGACGTACGGTGCGCATAGGCTCCGAGCTTAGCGTACGTTGCGGAGGGGCGAACGCTAAGCTCGCCAGCGTCTCGATGGTCACCAAGTCTACCGCGAAGCAGCTCAGCGCGCGGAGGCTGCGTCGCTGCCAGAGGGTTTCCGTGTCCGACCGGAACACGATGCGGCAGCGCGAGGATTCATCGTTGGATTGGAGGTTCACGACCCACGTCACGAGCCCCTTGAGACAGGAGGAGTTCACGAACTCGAGGCGTGTGAGGTCGACCGTCAGTCGTTCGATCTCGCTGGCAAGCGCTGGGGAACGCTCACGAGGCTTCCTCCAGGAGCATTTGCGTGGTGGCGAGCAGCCGCACTTCCTCGACGGGCCCCGCTTCGAGCACCATATGCATGTCGGCCTCGGCCCGCAGGCGAGCCAGGCCCAGACGAGAGCCCTCACCGTCCAGGAGGCTACGGCGCATGGCATCCTGGTACATCTCGAAGGGATCTCCGGAGCTGGGCTCTGTGAGCATGCGCCGCAGGACGGCGGCGTTCGTTGGATCCGTCCGGTTGCGAGTGCGGATCGTGACGATGGCCTTCGAACCTGCCTGGTCTACCTGGATCCTGATAGTGGCCTCCCCATCAGACGAGTACTTGACTGCGTTCTCGAGCAGCTCGTGCGTGGCGAGCGCGACCCTGTGGATACCCTCCTGGTCCGTCAACATGCGTTCGTAGAAGTCGCTCACGAAGCGCCGCACGATCGACACCATCTTGGTGTCGGGCCTGAAGCTGAGCTCGCAATAGCCGAGGTCCATGCGGGGTTTGGGGCTCCGTCCAGTCCACGATGAGGATTCCACGTCCGACGGTACGGCCATCGGGCGCTGGGCCTTAACCGTCCGCCTTCGGGGGCCAGTCCGACCGGACCAACCCGTGCGCTGCTTGGTGATCGACGCTGGCCCACGTGCCCGGCTCACTTGCCCGGCCCACTGGTGGGGTCGTAGGGGAGCGCATGCTTTCGCGGAGGGGGGGCAGCTCCTGGCGCGTCGGGCCTCCATGGACTCGATGGCTGCGCGTTTGGCTGGGGCCGGGCTCCGGGCACCTCCGCGCTCTAGGCTCGGGCTCGAATCCCTTCTTTGAAGACACTCTCTAGTCGTCGCTGCGCACACGCGCCTTGAACGCGCCAAGCGAGAAAACCGAATCGTGATTTGAGCCACTTGCAGTGCTCCACCGGAAGCCGAGAAACGCGAGAAAATCTGCGCCGGTCCCGGGCAGCAGCCCATCGCGTCGGCGCACCCGCTGCCGTTGGTTCCAAGCCGCGATCTTCGCGCGGTATGTTCGGACTTCTTGCTCGTGCTGGGCTTGGCGCGCCACGAGCCGTTCAGGCGGGTTCTTCCCGTCGAGCTCGTAGTGGCAGGTCGTGGCCTCGATGAGACGGAGACGCTTGATGCCCCCGCGCGCGCCCACCTCCGGATCGAAGGGGAACACGCGACACCCCATGGGACGTGCGGAGTAGATGGTGCAGCGGTCGTCGTCCCCAAGATAGAGGCACCTTCCTCGTGCGTGTCGGAGGACCATGACACGCTTCCCCCTGCGCAGCACCGCGAAGGCATCCGGTTCGTCCATTTCGATGCCATCCTCCCCGATCCAGTCGACCAAGCGGCGAGGGTCTGCTCGTGTTGCCCTGACGATGCGGCGAAGATCGGTGTCTGTGATGGGAAGCAGGGGATCCCGACAACAGTTTCCACAGGAGGTGCAGCGGAATCTCAAGAAGCGTTGACCCGGAAACACGGTGGCCCTGCTGGCAGTGCAGTCGCCCGGTACCCGTGGCACCGGCGTGCCGAGCGAGTTCGTCTAGTGGAGAGGGCCGGGCTCGTCAACCGGCACTACGTCGGCGAGGCCCGCAGGCGGAGAGACCGCACCGTCAGATGGCGCAGCGTCCGCTGCCGCGGCTCCACGTGGGGCGCAGCATGCCTCATGCAGCTGCTGCCGGAATGTGCAACAATGGATCGGGCACTTTGCATGTCACTGAAGATCGATCAGGACCACTTTCGCTTTCGCCGGATCGTACGCCAACGCGTGCGTGACAACCTGCGGAAATACATCTCGAAGGGTGAGCTCGTCGGCCGCAAGGGGAAGGACCTCGTCTCGATTCCTCTGCCGCAGATCGACATCCCTCGGTTCACGTTCGGTGAGAAGCAGCAGGGAGGCGTGGGACAGGGCAATGGTGAGCCGGGCGACCCCTTGGGCGGCGAGGAGCAGGACGGACAAGGCAGCGGTAAGGCAGGCAAGGATCCTGCGGAGCACGTCCTCGAGGTGGACATCACCCTCGATGAGCTTGCGGACATTCTCGGTGAGGAGCTGGAGCTGCCGGCTATTCAGAACAAGGGCAAGAGCCGCATCGTGAGCTCGAAGGAGCGCTACACCGGCGTGCGCCGAGCAGGCCCCGAGTCACTGCGTCACTTCAAGCGCACCTACAAGGAGGCCCTCAAGCGGGCCATCGCCAGCGGTGTCTACGATCCCGGCTCCCCTTTCGTCGTGCCGCAGCAAGAAGACAAGCGCTACCGCTCGTGGCGAGAGGAGCAGCAGCCGACGGCGAACGCCGTCATCCTCTACATGATGGACGTATCGGGATCCATGGGGGACGAGCAGAAAGAGATAGTTCGCATCGAGAGCTTCTGGATAGACACCTGGCTGAGGCGGCACTACCGCGGCCTCGAGAGCCGTTACATCATTCATGACGCGACGGCGCGAGAAGTCGACCGTGACACATTCTTCAGCACCCGCGAATCGGGAGGGACCATGATCTCGAGCGCCTACCGTTTGGCGACAGACATGATCCAGAAGGATTACCCTGCGGCGGAGTGGAACATCTACCCCTTTCATTTCTCGGATGGTGACAATTGGTCCATGGACGATACCCTGACCTGCGTGGAGATCCTGAAGAGCGAGCTGCTCGATTCGGTTAACATGTTCGGCTATGGGCAGGTCGAGAGCCCTTACGGTTCGGGTCAGTTCATCAAGGATCTTCTCGAGCACTTCGGGAAGGACGAGCGCGTCGTTACCAGCGAGATCAATGACAGGGATGGGATCGTGGGGAGTATTCGCGAATTCTTGGGCAAGGGAAGGTAGGCGATGCCATTGTTTGCCACACAGACGGGGTTGCCGCGGTACCTGCGCGTGGAGCGCGAGAAGATAGAAGCGGCAGCTCGCGAGTACGGGCTCGACTTCTTTCCAACCATCTTCGAGATGCTCAGCTATGAGCAGATGAATGAGATTGCTGCCTACGGAGGGTTCCCTACGCGGTATCCGCACTGGCGCTTCGGGATGGAGTTCGAGCGGCTCAGTAAGAGCTATGAATATGGTCTCTCGAAGATCTATGAGATGGTGATCAACAATAACCCGGCGTTCGCGTACCTACTCGAGGGTAACAGCCTGACGGACCAGAAGCTCGTCATGTGTCATGTGTACGCCCATGTCGACTTCTTCAAGAATAATTTCGCATTTCGTGGGACGGACCTCGATGCCTATGGATACATTCGTGACGTCGCGGAGGCTCATGGCAGTGGTTATGATCCGGATCGTAAGTGGGTCGACAAGATGGCGAACCACGGCACCATCATGCGGCGCATCGTGGAGCGGCACGGGGTCGACAAGGTCGAGGAGTTTGTCGATGTCTGTCTTTCCCTCGAGAACCTCGTGGATCCGTGGAGCCGGTTCATCGTTCGGGACCGTGCCGCCACGCCGGAGGACGAGCCCGTGGAAGTGGACGTCCCGCGTCTGCGCGCGAAGGACTACATGCAGGGGTTCATCAACCCAGAGGCCTACCTCGAGCAGCAGAGGGAGCGCCTTAGGGCCGAGCGTGAGGCACAGCGGGCTCGGTTTCCGGCCTCTCCACAACAAGATGTCCTGCGCTTTTTGATCGAGCATGCTCCTCTCGAGAAGTGGGAGCGTACGATCCTCGCTATCATTCGGGACGAAGCCTATTACTTTCTGCCCCAGATGCAGACGAAGATCATGAACGAGGGATGGGCAAGCTACTTCCATTCGCGGCTCATGACGGAGCGCGTTTGTGGGGCCGAGGAGATCGTCGACTACGCCGAGAACAATGCCGGGGTAATGGCCACGGGGAGCGGCCGTCTCAATCCCTACAAGCTGGGTGTAGAGCTCTACCGAAACATCGAGGAGCGGTGGGACCGAGGGCAGTTCGGACGTGAGTGGGAGGAGTGCGACGACCTCGATACGAAGCGAAGCTGGAACCTGCGGCTCGGCCTTGGGCGCGCGAAGATATTCGAGGTGCGTGCGCTCTACACGGACGTTACCTTCATTGATGAGTTTCTGACCCAGGAATTTGCCCGCGAGCAGGGCCTGTTCACCTACCGCTGGTCGGGACGAGGTAACCGATTCGAGATCGAGACGCGTGAGTTCATGAAGGTCAAGGAGAAGCTCCTTTCTCAACTCACGAACTCCGGGAACCCCGTCATCCGGGTCGAAGAGGCGAATCACGGGAACCGGGGGGAACTGCTCCTACGCCACGAGCACCGGGGAGTCGATCTTCGTGAGGATTACGCGAAAGATACGCTGGGAGCGCTCGTGCGCGTGTGGAAGCGCCCCGTCGTGCTGACGACGGTCATGGACGGCAAGGAACGCCTCCTGAGGCACGACGGCACGGAGTACGCGGTCATCCATGAAGCCTCGTGAGCTGCCTCGCGTTCCAGGGCACTGGCTAGATCGCTTTCTGCCCGATGAATGGCTGCGCGCGGCGATCGTCGAGCTGTCTCGGGCCGAGGACGGTTTTCGCCAGCGCAATGCGCGCGCCGGAGTCGTTGCCTGCAAGCGCGCGGCGGGGATGGCCCTGAATGGAGCCTTGAGGGTCGCACCCAGGGAATCGTGGGGCCGCACCTATGTGGAGCACCTTCGAGCACTGGCGCGCGAGCCCGATGTCCCAGAGGTCGTGAGGGATGCGGCGAATCAACTCTGCGGGCTCGACTCCGGCGACACCGGCCTGGTGTTGCTGTGGAGTCCTGCGACCGCCGAGCGCGTCTTGGAAGCGTGCCGAACCGTGATGGCGCATGCATACGCGCTGGTTTACGGCAGTGACGCAGCGAGTACCCCGTCTCGCTGAGGATTCAGCTGCTGGTGGGCCGATTCGATCCTGCCATGCTGCGGGCCGGCTATGTTCTCGCTTAACAGCACGGCTTTCGCGAGGCACGCTTGCCGGCATGCCACTACGGCGTGCTTCGCGCTTCTTCGAGCATGATATCTGGGTGACCGAGCTGGACGAAGCACGGGGGCTCCAGGGCGTGCTGGTTCGCACCTTGCGTATCCTGAGCTTGGCCGTACGGGGTTTCTTCCGTGATCATGGCCTGCACCGCGCTTCTGCTCTGGCCTTCGATAGCGTGCTGGGACTCTTACCCTTTCTGGTTCTGCTCGTCGCCGTGCTCAAAGGGTTCGGTGCATACCGGACCTTGATGCACGAGACCCTGCGGCCCGGGATCGTGGAAACCCTTGGTGCCATGGGAGACCGTCAGGACTTGGACGTCGTGACGCTCCGCGGAGCTTTCCTGCTCGCTCTCGATCTCGTGGACAGTGCCGACCTCGGCACGATCGGCATCGTGGGGCTTGCCCTCTTGCTCTACATCGTGGTGCTGGTGCTCGTCAGCGTGGAACAGAGCCTGAACCACGTTTTCGGCGTGGAGCGGGCGCGCAGTATTCCTCGAAAGGTGGCAGACTACTCGGCCATTCTCTTCATCACGCCGCTCTGCGGCGTGCTCGCTGCTGCGGTGTCTGCCGCGGCGCGCAGGGTGGAGTGGCTCGGAGGCAGCTTGGCGCTTCAGGTGAGCGCCGTCATGGTCATGGGCTTGGGCCTTACCATGTTATACATGGTCATGCCGTTCACGAGGGTTCGGCTGCGCTCCGCGCTCGTGGGCGGGGGCGTCGGAGGAGTACTCTGGTACGTCGTTCTCCTCGTCGAGGTGCACTTCCAGCTCGGTGTCGCTCGCTACAACGCGCTCTACTCCACCTTTGCCGCGATCCCGCTGTTTCTGATCTGGGTCTTCTTCAGCTGGGTAGTCGTGCTGCTGGGCGCAGAGATCACGGCTGCGCACCAGAACATGCTGGCGTACCGCTGGCGCATTCGCGGCTCCGATGCCGACCACGCGGCACGGGCCTTCGTGGCTGTGCGTGCGCTTGCCGAGATCGTCAACGCCTTCGTCACGAATCGGCCGCCGCGCACCCTGCGCCAGCTCAGCCGCTCGATGAAGGCGCCCGAACAGCTCGTGAAGGAGATCCTCGACGTGCTTGCCTCCGGCGGCATGCTGGCCCGGGCCCTGCGGCGCGGACAGCCAGCCTTCGTCTTGGCGCGAGACATCGAGCCGCTGCGCGTCGACGACGTTCTCACGGCGCTGGAGCGCGCGTCCAACTTCCACCTAGGGCCTGCCGCCGAGGGGCTGGACGGACGCATTCAGGCCCTGCTGGACGACCTGCAACAGGCGCGGCGAGAGGCCGCTGCCAACCTGCGCCTCCGCGATCTCGGCATGCTCGTCGAAGTGCTCGATCCGGCTGCAGCAGAGGCGGGGGACAGTGTCGGGCCACCCAGCCTTGCCCTCCGGGACGCCGAGGACACCTTGGACCTCGATGAGGAGGAGGGTTTCGCCACGGAGCCCCAGTAGAATCGCGTTCAGGGCGTGGGGGCCGCCGTGTCGCTCGCGGCGGCTGGTCCGCTCGAGGGGGGCGCGGCTTCCTGCGGCGCCTCGGCACGGTCTTGGAGCGCCTGCGCGGTCGCGAGTGCCGCACCCGCCCGCGCCGCTGCCTCCGCCGCGAGAGACGCGGTGGGCGCCTGCGCCGCCGCATGCTCGAAGCGCCGGGCGATGTCGGTCCAGTACTCCGTGGTCGGCGTGGCCTCCGGTATCAACGCCAAGAGCAGCGCGGCATCGAACGCCGCGTAGGGAGCGACGGACGAGTCCCGGGCGGCAAGCGCATCCAATGCTGAGACATCGCCGACGCTGCTCGGCAAGAAGGGGCCTCGGAGCATCATGTGGGCTGCGTCTTTCGGGCCGCCACGCAGGGCCGCTGCGACCGCCCGGATGAGCGCCCCCTCCGGCTGCATGGGGGATGCGCTCGGGATCCGTGCGGCGACGGCTGATGCCCTATCGAAGGACTCGGTGCGCCAATAGGTCTGTCCCAGGGCCGTATGAGCTCGCGCAACCAAGTGCAGCGCATCGGGGCTCAGGGCGTGGCTCTCCGCTTCCGCAAGGAAGGCCGGGGGAAAGCCGCGCTCGTGCAGGGCTCGCAACGCCGAAGGCGCCGAGGGCGCGAGGTCGGCGAGCCAGCGAGAGGCATAGAAGGTCGGCAGGTGGGCCGCCAGCCAGAGCTCAGGTGAGCTCTCGTCCAGCTCCGGCAGCGGCGGGAAGACGAGGCCGTCGAGGGCGTCGATCCTGTGCCCAGAGAACAACCTGGAGAGCATAGCGCGCGCCCTCGATAGCCGTTCGTCCACCAGGATACCTTCGTCAGCGAACTTGCGGAGGCCCACGAGCGCAGCGTCGCGACCACGCACGACGCGAGCTTCCAGGCTCTGTTCGAGCGCGAGTTGGTACTCGTCTCGGAGCTCGGGATCGGCTGCCAACGACTCTGGTAGGGGAATCTCACGGACTACGTCCACGAACCGCAAATCCGCGAGGCCGGCGGACACGGCCACGATGCCCTTGCCGTAGCCGGGCAGCTTCGCACCGAGAAGTGCCGTCTGATGAATCGCGTGAGCTTGCTCCAAGATCCACGCCGAGAGGGTAGTCTCGAGGAACTCGCGGAAGGCAGCCTCATCGAATGGAGGAGTCAGGTTTGGTGGCTCGCGGACTAGGCGATGTAGCCTTGCCGCCAGAGCCAACCCTGCCAATGCGGAGTGCAGCTCGGGGTCTCTTGCCGGGTCGTCCCATGCCGCAAGCCACGGTTCGACCAGCACGTCCGCGCAGCCTTCTGGGGCAAGCTCGGCGCGCAGGGCGCGGATGGCAGCCGCGTCACGGGGGCACGCTTCCAACGCCAAGAGGGCCTTGTCTCTGCGCCGAGGTTCGTCGAGGGTCAGGGCAGCGACGAGAGCTTGGCGAAAGGACGGTCCTGGGCCGGGACACGCCTCGACGTCCAGAGGCTCGAGCGCTCCGCCGTGAAGTGCGCAGTCCGCGGGGGCACGCGGAACGGCGCTCGGCGCCGGGGGCAGCCGGTTATCCCGAGCCGACGCGGGCGGGGCGTCTGGCGACTGTGTGAGATTCGGTACGGCGGGTTCGCGGCTGGTGCCGCCACACGCCCAGAGCGCTGCGAGCGACAGCAGCAGGGCGGATACGGCTCGATGTCTGGGGCCATTGCAGCGCAGAGGCGGGGGAGTAAGGAGCGTCATGGGGCGTCGGGTGGGGGAGACACGGGTGCGGGCGAGGGAGGCGCCTCTCCGCTGGGGGGGGGCGGTGCGGGTGCGGGAGGTGCTGGAGGCATGTTGGGGACCGGCGGGGCAAGGCCTGGGGTCCCGCGCGGCTGGGAGAACGCTCGGCGGCGGCGGAACGGCTCCTCACCCGTGCGGATGCGGATGAGTGCTGGCCGAGGTGAGACGACGGTGCCGGTAAAGGCGTTGATCCCCTGCGCTGCCCCGGACTGCGTCGCATCGAAGCGCACGTAAGCCAAGTAGAGCCCGGGTTTGGCGAAGGTCCCACGTGGGCAAAGCTCGGCGAGACGGCTCGTAAACGTCATCGGTTTTTTGGGGTGCAGAGTCAGGAACGCTTGCCGGTCGGGGTTGCGTTGATCGGGTCCGGAAGTGCAGCTGGTGCTGCCGGTGGGGCCGGTGACCTCGAAGGTGAGGAGTTCGCGCCGGAAGAACACTTTGCGAGTGGATTCTGAGTGATTCTCAAGGGCGACCTGAACCGTTGCGCTCGATTCTGCGTAGGCGTCGGACCCCCGCGCGATGGTCAGGCCGAGACTCTCTCCCTCGTCCTCCGCGAGCCGTGCTCGCGCCCATTCGCTGTACTCGGAGCGTAGGGCAAATCCCTCGGCGCGCAGCAGCTTCACGGGGGCAAGTGACGAAGTCGAGCCCGTGGCGTCTTCATCAGGGGGTGTCGCGGCGACGGCGACGTAAGGGGGCGGCTGCTCCATCGGCAGCTCGACGCGTTTGCCATCCTTCCATGTCGTTTTGGGCGGCTTCTCCGGCCAACCGAAGAATGCGCGGACCACCGCTCCAGGAACGAGCCACGGCTGCTCCTCGTCCGAGAAGCAATAGAACCGCGGATCGAAGCGGTCGACAATCCACTCCCCGGGCTCCAGCCGTACCCAGCGCAGCCGGCTCTCTTCGCGGGGGAAGAGCTCGCTAGGGAGGCGGCAGAGTTTCGGCTTCTTGGCGGCAGGCGGTTGCACCTCGAACCAAAGGAGGCGCGGGTCGGCTGCGATGCGCACCGGTTCTTCGCGACCATTGGTGATCCGTAGGGCCCAGGGCAGGTCGGGCCCCTGCTGCTCGATCCTTAGCTCCAGCTTCCCTGAGAGGGGTTCTGCCGTCTCACTGCTGTCGTCGGCGGTGCCTGGATCCCTGAGCCTCGGCGGCTGCTGGTCAGCGGCGAGAACCACGCTGGCCAGCCCCGGCGAGGGGGGCGGTGGTGGCGGCGGTGCGCTGGCAGCAGGAGAGCCGCAGCCGAGGCCCATCAGTCCACAAGCTGCGGTGACTCCGGCGACGACACGCCAAGCTCGTTCAATGCGGACCAGCGTCGATGACGGTTCAGATCTGAGCCCCGGGCGTATCATGGTAAGAGGGGTACCACAGGCGCTAGGTGCTGGTGCATTGCGAATCGAGTCGAGTGAACCGAGATGATGTCCCTGGATCGGCCGCAGGGCCTTTACGCAATCGTCGACGCAGACGCTCTCCGAGACAGCGGGATGCCCCTGGCAGGGGTCATCGAGGCCGTCGCGGCGGCGAAGCCCGCGTTCCTCCAGTTGCGCGCCAAGAGCGCGACTCCGCGGCAAATCCTTGTCTGGTTGCGCGACTCGCGTGCAGCCTGTCGGCGCGCTGGAGTCCCGCTAATCCTCAATGACCGCCCAGATCTGGCCGTGCTGGCCGACTGCGACGGGGTGCACGTGGGGCAGAACGACGTCTCGGTCACGGAGGTGCGACGCTTCGCGAAGAGTCTGCTCGTCGGCGTCTCCACGCACGACGACGAGCAGCTGAGCGCGGCGTTGGACGAGAAGCCGGACTACGTCGCTTTCGGACCTGTATTCCCGACGACGTCGAAGGTCGATCCGGATCCGGTCGTTGGTCTTGACGGCTTGCGACGGGCGGCCTCCCGCTGTGCGCCGCTCTCCATTCCTCTGGTGGCCATCGGGGGTATCGACCTGGAGCGTGCGCCGCAGGTAGCGGCCACCGGTGCTCTCGGGGCCGTGATCGGCGCCCTCGGCGTCGGTCTGCGCAGCATCGACGAGGTTTACGAGCGTGCTTGCCGGCTGCACGCCGCGCTGACCCAGCCTGAAGCGGGCCGCACCTGAGAGAGTGGCGAGGTCTGGTCCCGGTCCCGGTGGCTCGGCGACGTGAGTGCTGCCCACTTGGTACAGCTCCCCGCAAGTTCGTACCCACTCAAGTCGAGCCCGAGCCCGAACCCGGCTCGTTGAGGCGCAGGACCTTGGCGGTCAGCATGGCGGCCGTGCGCAGCCGCAGCGTGCGAACCCCTGGAACTGAAGCTTGGCGGCCGCCTTGGGCCAAACTCCTGTCGTACTTAGGCGAGCACTGCTTGGAGCTGATGGACCAGCGACTCCAGGACGAGAGCTGGTTGCGCGTTGCGCTCCAAGTGCTGTGAGGCTTCGAGAACGTGGAAATAACGCCGGGCGCAGCGCAGCGCTTCGCGATCGTCGCTCCCCACCGTGCTGCGCGCGCGCTCGGCGAGGGCCTGCGCCAGAAAGCCGAGCTGCCGACCAAGTTCGTCGCGTGACGTACCGGGGGCTTCGATCTGTTCGAGACCGCTGGCAAGATCGGGTGCCTCGATGGCGCGGAGAGCGGACTGCACGAACGCCTGCTGCTGCTCACGTTCCTCGGAGATGGCCAGACTCAGGGCTAGGGAGGCGCTGCCTTCCGCGATGCCAGCCAGCTCCCGGGGCGCGTCGTGTCTCGCCAGGATTTCCTCGACGATCGCACGAGGTAGCGGACCGAAACGCACGGGCAGTGTTCGCGAACGAATCGTGTCCAGCAGGCGCTCGGGCTTCGACGAGAGCAACACGAAATGGGTCTCGGCATGTGGCTCTTCCAGCGTCTTGAGCAAGGCGTTGGCGGCAGAGACCGTCATCTCATCGGCGTCGCGCACGATGATGACGAGAGCGCGCCCTTGGTGTGGTGGGTACCCCACCCGGGGTAGCACGACGGAGCGGATCTGATCGACGCTGATCGCCGAGGTCTCGGGGCGGTCTCGCCCCAGCGCTGACGGAGGATAGAGGCCGCGAGCCACCAGCACCACGTCTGGGTGGAGCGGGACCACGGGCGCCTCCTTGCTGAAGGTCGAGACCCGCCGGCAGGTATCGCATGCCCCGCAGGCACGACTCTCCGCTGGTGCGTCGCAAAGCAGCGCGCGCGCTAGCTCGAAGGCGGCCAGCTCCTTCCCAACCCCCGGAGGACCTTCGAAACGGTAGGCGTGATGCACCCGTCCGTGCGCCAGCGCGTGGCGAAGGGTCTGCACCGCCGACTGCTGACCAAGAACACTAGTGAAGGCAGCCATCCCGACCCTACTCCGAGCCCGCCCACCGTAGAGCGCCACCTTCGACGACTCCGGGCCATGAATCGACGTACCGTGACGGCTCGCTGGGGCCCGAGGTGTCCACCCAGTATGCCTCGGGCACCGTTGGTGGCCGTACGTCCAAGTGGACGAAGCGGTTGTTGGGGTAATAGCCGCAGCCAACCTGCGGGAGGGTGCGGCAGAAGCGAAACACCGCCTCGTTGGGCACGCCTTGAACGAACAGGTCCACTGCGCGACCTCGATGGTGCAGGCTCCTCGAACCGGCTTCGGGCCGATAGCCGCTCATGAGGTACAGCATTCGCCCAGGGAATGCGCTCGCAATCTTGTCAAGAAGCCAGATGAGCCGCGGATGGACGAGCTTCACCTGCGGTAGCCACTCGTTGTCGGCGCTCGCAGCAGCCGTTGGCTCGAGGGGCAAAGGAAGCCTCGGGCGCGCGGTAAGGGGTGGGCGCGCGAGGACCGTGACACGATCCAGCGTATCGCTGCTGATCGAGCCGTCACACTGCAGCAAAATGAGCCGCTCGTATTCTCCACCGTAGCGCGCGATGGTGACGGGTCGGGGCCGCTTCCAGGGGGGGCACGGAGCTGTCGCTCGTGTGGTCGGGGTGAGCCATGCCGCTGCCCAACCCCCGCCGTGGATCGGATCGTGCCACCCTGCATCTTCGACGATGAGCAGTGCCCCCCGCGGCGACTGCTGGGCGAGGAACGAGAGCCCGGTGTTGCCGAACACCTCGCCCGTAACGGAAGAATCGGGAAGCGCGCGAGCCGCCACCCAGGACGTTGGCTCCGCGGCCTCGCAGGTGTCCGAGCTCCAGCTGAGTGCTGGTGCCTGCAACCAGTGCTCAGGTCCATAGCGCCCTTGCCACAAGAGTCGCCAGTCAGCGAGCCTCTCGCGTTCCGGATGGTGAAACAGTGCGACGCCCACCACCGGAGGGGTCAGTCTTGCCTCCCACCAGAGCCTCGGCGCTGCACCGATCCCCCGATCGCTTGGTATCGCGAACGGGCTCGGCTGCGGGCCAAGGCTCGCCACCGCTGGCGGGGCCATGAGCGCGAGAGCGCACGACAACCCCAGTCCACGCCATGGTGCGACCCGTTGTCGCTTGGACTCGCCGCGGAGAGGGGGTGGAGGTTCGGTACAGCGCACGGTCGTTGGTTCGCGGTGTCCCGGCCGAACGGTGTTCATTCGGCCGGAGACCGCCGCTTCCGCGCGAGTTAGCTCTGGATGGACGGGACGCCCGACTTCAAGAGCTGCAGAAACAGCTCGTAGGTTTCCTTCGCCTTGCCCTCATCGCCGTCGATGGACTCGCTGACAGACAATCCATTGAGAACGGCAAGGAGCAAGCGGGCTAGCTGGTCGCGCTTTGGGAATGATTGGGGCAGGTTCAGTGCCTCGACCGACGCTTCGCCAATGATCGCCTGGGCGTCGCGCTGGAGATCCGCAGCGCGGCGCTTCAGCTCACCGTCACGACGGGCGGCGCTCCATACCTCGATGTTGAGGCCGGTCGCCGTCTTGTCGCTCTGCATGGCATCCCAGAGGGCACGCAGCGAGTTGGCCTTATCGCCGGAGTCGGAGGCGATCGATTCACGGACGCGCTCGAGGTACTTGCGGTACGTGAAGCTCTGGACTTCGTGGATGAGCGCTGCCTTGCTCGCGAAGTAGTAGTGCACGATGCTCTTGCGGAGCCCGAGCTCTTTGCCGATCTCGGCAAGCGTCGTCGCGCTGAAGCCCTTGCGCGCAAAGCACTTGGCGGCTGCAGTGAGAATCGCCGCTACCCGGGGATTCTCCCAGTCGACGGTGCGCGCCGCTCCGGTGGTGTCAATTGGTTCTGCGGAATCCGTGGTGACTTGGGGTGCGTTCTCTGTGTTCATGGTCACTTACCAGACCGACTAACCGGTCCTAGGTTCAGCTGGGTCTACAAAGGGGGGTGAGAGGTGAAGCTTCGCCCGCCCACATCGTAGGGGCGGTTCTTGCCCACTGTGGGCCGGTTCGTCAAGGCCAAAGGCGGCCGGCCTGCCGGGGTCCGGAGCCGTTGCAGCAGATTGCCGCATATTTTCCGCGGTGCAAGCAGATCCGGCCCGCGAAAAAAAAAGCCGGACCCTAGTCCTCTCGCTCCCAAAACGGCATTCCCGCCCTGGCGGTCCAGCCGAGCTCACCGAATCTCCCCGGCTCTCGTTGCTCGAGCGTCGACCCGCCGCGGCGCTGTTCCTCCGATGAGCCGAGCCCGGGCCCCTGCGTCATCACCAGGAGTTCGTCTGCGGTGTACTCGGGGGGCGGATCGTCTTCGGCGCGCGAACCATTGGCGCGAGCATCGCGGCCGGTCCCCACGCGAACGATCTGAGTCGTTGGCGGATACGTATCGTCCCAACGCTCGCGCACTGCGTGAGGGCCCTCTCTCAAGATGCGATAACGCTTCAGCCGAAATCCAGGGATGCCGCGCTGGGCGAGGACGCGCTCGTTTGCCGGCAGATGGTCGTCGGGGCGTTCGACCTGTTCATACGGGAGGGCCTCGGTGATGCGCCGAATCAGGGTCACGGTCCGCGGGCGCTTCGGGCCGAGGATCTCCGCGCGCACGACGCCGTTCTTGACCGATTGGTGGAGCACCACCGGAAACCCATAGGAGTTCTTTAGCCGGAAGTTGATAGTGGGATAAACCACCGTCGCATCCATCCCCATCTTGATGTAGGAGCTCGGCCGCGTGTGCGGATAGCGCTCAACGACCTCCAGGCCCGCGAAAAAAGCGGCGCCATGAAGCGTGCCCGAGATCTGGCAGGTGCCGCCGCCAATCCCGTCCACGAGCTCCCCTTCAGCGATGACCGTCGCGACCTTGTAGCCGTTCGCTTCGTCACGAGGACCCACGACCTCGTTGAAGTCGAACTCGTCGCCAGGCAGGAGCACGTGTCCATCGAGCTTCGAAGCCGCAAGGCGGAGGTTGAACGTTCGGTCGCGGTACTTGGCTGAGCGGCTGTACCGTGTCTCGAAGTAGCCGAGGACCTCGTCGAAATGCAGCCCCTGAAGCTCTGCCGCGAGCCGGCGCGGCCGGATCCTCTCGTAGGCCAGCTCCACCTGCCGTTTTCCGGTGCTCACTGCATCGTGGAGCGCCTGGAGTGAAGCGTCGATGTCGAGAAGTCGGCCGTGCCTCTCTGCCTGAACCTGCCGCTGCTCCAAGTCCAGGCGCGCGTCCTCGGGCAGCTGATCCACCTCGTCCTTCAACAGCAGCAAACGGTCGACCGCTTGTTTCACGTCGAAGGTAATGGGAACCGGCAGCACCAATGGTCCCGTGGCGCCCCGCCGCTGCCATTCGAGCCGCATGGGGCTCGTGTTGTCCCGGGCGTCCCTGACGAGCCGCGCGAGCCGTACCTTGTCGATCTCGGCTCCGAGCCGGCCCAAGAACAAGGGCTCCGTTTTGCCGTCGGGGAGTCGCAGATCGAAACGTGTCGCTGCATAGCGACGCACGCGATCCATCGCGCCGTTCACGGCATTGGCATCCAGCGGCAACACAGCACCAAGCAGCTGGACCTCCGGGGTGGGAGGCGGCGTGTCGTGGGGAGTGGGGCTGTGGGGCACGAGCACCAGGCCGATGGCTGCACCAGCCAGTGCCGCGATGCCGACCATGAGGCCACCACGCCCAAAACGTGTGGAGAGCCAGTTGGGCATAGACGCGAGGACGGGTCATCTTGGAAAGCACCAGGTCGGCCGTCAAGGGATTGTGCGCGACCTGGGGAAAGCCCTCGCCGGCATCGCGGCGGCCGGACACAATGCCGAGCGCTGCGCGACGACAAATGAACCGCCCACTCCGTCATGCTCCCTGAGCTCGTTCTCGAGAAGCTCGCCTCATTGCCCGCCCGCTCGGGCTGCTACGTCTTTCGCGACCGTGAAGGCAAAGTGCTCTACGTTGGTAAGGCGAAGAGCCTGCGCACCCGCGTGCGCAGCTACTTCAACGAGGGCGGCTCCGACGATCGCGCTTTCATCCCGCTCCTGCTCGGCCAAATTGGTGATCTCGAGACGCGTGTCACTGGCTCAGAGAAGGAAGCTGCGATCCTCGAGAACAACCTCATCAAAGAGCTTGCTCCGAGATTCAACGTCAAGCTCCGAGACGACAAGGAATACCTGAGCCTTCGCCTGGGCAGCGAGCACCCTTGGCCGCGCCTCGAATTGGTGCGGCGGCCAAAGGCTGACGGCGCGAAGTACTTCGGGCCGTATCACTCCGCCACCTCGGCTCGCCGCACGCTGAACCTTGTCGAGAAGCACTTCAAGCTGCGCACGTGCACCGATCGGGAGCTCGTGAGCCGGCGGCGCCCCTGCCTGCAGTACCAAATCCAGCGCTGCGCGGCGCCCTGCGTGTTGGACGTCGATGCCGATGCCTACGCAGCGCAGGTGCGCTCCGTGGAGCTGTTCCTTGCCGCTCGCCACGAGGAGCTACACAGGGAGCTCGAGACCCGCATGCAAAAGGCGAGTGCCGCCATGCAGTTCGAGCTCGCCGCTACCTACAGGGATCAGCTGCGCGCCGTGCGCTCGGTGCTCGAGGCGCAGCACGTTGTGAGCGTGACCGATCGGGACCAGGACGTGCTCGGGCTCTACCGTGAGGGGGACTTGGTCGAGCTGGCGCTCCTGCGCGTTCGTGAGGGGCGGGTCGTCGATATCGCAAGCTTCTCGAGCCCCCGGGTCGAGCTGCCGGACGACGAGCTCATTGCCGGCTTTCTGCGAGAGAATTACGCAGAATCGCGGCAAGGTCAGGCCGCCATCCCCGATGAGGTCCTCGTGCCCGTCCTCCCCGAAGGCGTCGACGGCGTTGCGGAGTGGTTGACCGAGGTGCGCCGCGCCCGCGAGCCGCGGAGTTGTCGCGTCGCGATCCTCGCCTCCAGCCGCGCTCCGCGCCGCCAGCTTCTGGAAATGGCTCGGGAGAATGCGGCCCACGCCTTCGCGGAGAAGCGGCGCGCGCGCGAGGACGTGGAGGAGCGACTTGCTCGCGTGCAGCGACGCCTGCGGCTGCCCCGTCTCCCGCGCCGCATCGAGTGCTGCGATATCTCGCACCTGGGCGGACAAGACACGGTAGGCGCCGTCGTGGCCCTAAGTGACAGCGTCCCCGACAAGGCGCGTTACCGGCTCTATCGCTTGAAGCAGTGCGAGCCCGGAGACGACTACGGCGCGATGCGCGAGGTCTTGGCGCGCCGCTTCAAGCGCGGGCGGGAGGCCGCCGAGGCGATGGAGGCGCCCGACTCGGAGTGGTCGCTCCCGGATCTCTTCGTCGTAGATGGAGGTCGAGGGCAGCTCGGGATCGCTTTGGCCGCGGCAGCGGACGTGGGCGTCGGCGAGCTTCCAATCGTTGGCCTGGCGAAAGAGCGCGAGCGTCCGGGGGCGGACAAGTTGGTGGATCGAGTGTACCTCCCCGGCCAGAAGAACCCCGTGCCGCTCAAGACGAACGGGCCGGAGCTGTTTATCCTGGCGCGCGCCAGGGACGAGGCACACCGCTTCTCGAACCGCGGGCGGGCGGGATTGGGCAAGCGGCGGCGGCTGAGCTCGGAGCTGGATGCAGTTCCCGGGATCGGACCCAAGACCCGGCGCGCCCTCCTCAGGACGTTCGGCTCAGTGGCTGCTGTCCGGAGTGCCAGTGTGGAGGCCGTTCTCGCCGTCCCTGGGCTCACGAAGAGGCAGGCCTACGCTCTGCGTGAGCATTTCGCCGGGTCCCCAACCCTCGAAGCCGCGGACGCTTCCGAGCAGCCACCCGAGAAGGAGCCAACAGGCAACTGAGTTGTCGTTTGTGCCAACAAGGTTGTCTGCGCCACCAGCCAACAGGCGAACTATCGGCGGTGTTTCGCGGGGCGCCCGAAGGGGCGCCTACGGAACGGCGCTTGCTCAGCTGGGGTGCCGAGGCCTGCACCGCGTGTTTGCTCGTTCCAGTGACATTGACAGTGCCTGCTTCTTTTCTGTACCCTCCGGCTACCGGCCAGAGCCCCGGTGGTCGCTGTATCGAGACCGTCGGTAGTGTCCGGCCCCCAAAGCGGTCGGGCCCGGGAATTTGCGGCACCCAAGGAGCCATCTTTCATGAATTCAAACAAAGGTAAGCCAAGCCGAGCGGCGCGCTTCTTGCGCGTCAGCGTTGCCGGGCTCACGGCGATCGCTGCTGTAGCTGGGGGCAGCTCCGGCTGTCTCGATAGGCCGATCGCGGAGCAGGAGCCCTCGACGAGCAACGTGTTCGTCACCCAGTTCGCTCAGACCGCCGTGGACAAGATCGACCTCTTGTTCATGATCGACAACTCGCAGTCCATGGCGGACAAGCAGCTCCTCCTTGCGGAAGCGGTGCCGCGCCTGGTCGGCCGCCTCTTGAACCCTCCTTGCCTCGACGGCGCTGGTAATGTCGTCGACACGCCAGCGAGCCCCTCGGCGGACTGCGCCCAGGGGGGCCGTGAGTTCGAGCCCATCAACGACGTCCACATCGGCGTCGTGAGCTCCAGCCTCGGTGGCGCGGGTGGACCCTTCTGCTCGGCAGCAAACGACCAGTTCAACGAGACCCAGGCCGACATGGCGCACCTGATTGGCAGCGTCCGTGACGTGCCAAACAATGGCCAGGGCTTCTTGGCATGGGACAACCGACCCAGCGGGCCCGCGGCGGGCGCTACAAACGATCTGGGCGCCATCACTACGCAATTCGCAGATCACGTGCGCTTGACGGGTGAGGTTGGCTGCGGGTTCGAGGCATCCCTCGAGGCTTGGTACCGCTTCCTCATCGATCCCACGCCGTATGCCACGGTCGAGGTGAGCGGCTCCTACGGGACACCCACCGGGGTCGACGACGCGCTGCTCGCGCAGCGGAACGCCTTCCTTCGGGGCGATTCCCTCGTCGCCATCATCATGCTCAGCGACGAGAACGACTGCTCCATCCAAGCTGCTGGCTACGGCAACCTCGTCGCCACCTTCAATCGCGAGGGCAGGGGGGTGTTCCGGATGGCCCCCGGCACGACTGCTTGCGATGCCAATCCCAACGATCCCTGCTGCGTCTCCTGCCTCTCGAGCTCGTTTCCGGCGGGTTGCGGCGACGAAGCCACGCTGTGCCCCAACGGCAAGGAGCTGCCTCAGGGACAGGATGAGTCCAATCTACGCTGCTACGACCAGAAGCGCCGCTTTGGGATGGACCTGCTCTACCCCACCACGCGCTACTCCGTCGGCTTGACCAAGATGCAGATCTGCCCGAACTCGAGCTTCCCGGATGCGGATTGCGACTGCACGGAAGCAACACGCCTGGGCATGGCTTGCAACCCTGGGGCCCCCGTCAACAATCCCCTCTACGAGCTCCGCGGGGCCATCTCGGGCCGCGATCCGTCCCTCGTGTTCTTGGCGGGGATCGTCGGCGTCCCCTGGCAGGATATCGCCACGGCGGAGACCGTCGATAGCGCCACCGAGCTGCGGTACAAGAACGCGATCGACATCGACTGGCCAGCGATCCTGGGCCAGCCTCGGGACCACGTTCCCCCCCAGAACCAGCATATGGTCGAGGCGATCACCCCACGCCCTGACCTGCCCGGCCCGGACGGTACTGGCCCGACAGCAGATCCCATCCACGGTCACGAGTGGAATACGAGCGGTCGGGACCTGCAGTACGCCTGCATCTTCCCCTTGCCGAACCCCACCGACTGCGCCCAGGTGGAGGCCGGTCGGAACTGTGACTGCGCGCCCAGTGTGAACAGGGAGACGGGCGAGCTCACCCTGGACGACGTGCTCGCGGCGAAGAAGCCCCTCTGTCAGGATGAGGGTGGCAACTATGGGACGGTTCAGTATCGCGCCAAGGCGTACCCAGGCTTGCGCCAGCTCGAGGTGCTGAAGGACTACCGAGAGAACTCGATCGTCGCCTCGGTGTGCCCGAAGTTCTTGGGTGATTCCGCCAGCACGAGCTACGGCTATAATCCCGCCGTCAACGCCATCGTGGACCGCCTCAAGGAGAAGCTCGGTGGGCGCTGCCTGCCGCGCCGCCTCGACGTGGACGAGAACGGAATGGTCCAGTGCGAGGTGGTGGAAGCCCTGGCCACTGGCGCCTGCGACTGCAATCCCGCCAAGGGCCGCGTGAGCCTCGAGGACAACCCTGGCCTCGTGGGTGCCGTGAAGGAGTCGCTCCGGGAGAACCAAGCCTGTGACACCGACTCGACCCCCGCATGCGAGAACGTCTGCATGTGCGGCATTACCCAGTACAGCTTGGCGAACCCATCCGATCGTGATGAGTGTCTGAAGACCGCGGGCGACTCGATCAACGTCAGCACCCCCGGCTACTGCTACATCGACGCCATGGACCCGGACGACGTCCTTGGTAACGCTGAGCTGGTGGCCAACTGTGAGCCTTCGCAGAAGCGCTTGCTTCGCTTCGTGGGGGACGATACGCCGGCCCGTGGCTCGGTCACCTTCATCGCGTGCTCCGGTGAGCGTATTCGGTAATCGGGAGTGGAGGGCCGCATAGCGCCCCCACACGGAACGTGAAGCGGCGGCTAGGATCCCCTGGTCGCCGCTTTCGCTATTGCGTACCCTGCGAGGCGCCCGGATGGACGCAAAAAAGACGGTACTTGTCATCGACGACGAGCCGCACATCGTGCTCGGCTTGAAGGATGCGCTCGAGTTCGAGGGTTTTCGCGTCATCGGTGCTCACACGGGCAAGGAGGCCCTGGTCAAGGCGCGTCAGGAGCGACCCCATGCCGTCTTGCTCGACCTGATGCTGCCGGATCTCAACGGGTACCAGGTCTGCGAAGAGATGCGGCGCATCGACGCCTTCGTTCCCATCATCATGCTCACGGCTCGCAGCCAGGAGGCCGACAAGATCCGTGGTCTCGACGTTGGTGCGGACGACTATGTGACGAAGCCTTTCAGCGTCGGTGAGCTCGTGGCCCGGCTCCGTGCGCTCTTTCGCCGCACGCAGCGGCCGAGCGAGCTGCCGACCTTCCAAATCGGGGCCGCGACGGTGAACGTGGCGAGCCATAGCATCGAGCGAGCGGGGAAGAAGCCGGTGGCCCTGAGTTTCTACGAGGTAGAGCTGCTGCGCCTGCTCCACGAGAAGAAGGCACAGCCAGTCAGTCGCGAGGAAATCCTGAACAAGATTTGGGGTGTCGACGCTAATCCCACGAATCGCACCATCGACAACTTCGTGGTCAAGCTGCGAAGGAAGCTCGAGAAGCACCCCGAGAAGCCAGAGCATATTCTTACGGTCTATGGCTTCGGCTACAAGCTCGTCCCCTGAAGGGGTGCCGGCACGCACCTGCCGGGGCTGAGTCGGAACTACCTGGAGTCGAGCCGAAGGATGTTCCGTGGATCGCAAGCGACGGAGCGGGCATTGTCAGTCATTTCGTAGCGGCCGAGCGCGAGGGGCTCGACACCGCGGCGGACCTGTCGCACCTCCAGGTGGAGGTGTATGGCGCCCGGGCTGCCAGAGTCGCCCACCGTCCCTACCAGCTCTCCATTGTCCAGGGCCATGCCAGACGCGAGGCCCGGGGCGGGGCGCTCGAGGTGCCCGAACAGCACGAGATAGTCTCGGAGCTCGCCCGCTTCCCGGATGCGGTGGCGGGTGACCACCGTGTTCCCGAACAGCTCGCCCACATAGAGGACGCTCGCAGTGCCCTCCTGAGCTTCGAGGGGCACCATGCGCACGGGAGTGCCGCGCAGTGCAACGATATCCAGGCCCCCGTGGCCCGTGGAATGGAGGTTGGGTCCCCGCCGCTGGTAGGCGTCGGCCGCGTGCAGGTCATAACCGCTGACGATGTCTTCGCGCTGCACCCCATCAAGCGGCAGCCGGTAACGCTCGTAGGCGGCGGGGCGCTCGGGCCGCCGCGGGATCTGTTCGTAGGCAGTCCAGTCCCCGTGCCGGTTGCGGTGGCTCATTTGCTCAGCGACCATTCGGGGCAAACCACTGGCGCTCGCTGGCACTGGGATGCAAACGCCATTGTCGGGGAGCGTGCCTCTCGGACAGTCCCTCAGTAGCTCCATTTCGCTCCGAGCCGATCTTTCGACAGGGTTGGAGGGGAGCGCTGACGGGCTCCCAGTGTCGGCCGTGCGGGTGGCGTGCCCAGCAGCTGCGATGGCGGCGAGGAGGAGGGCGGAGAGCACGACGGCACGCACAGGGCCATTCTAACGCAGAACTCCCCGGTGTGATTCCCGAACAGTTCAGAGGGCGCCGGCGCTCCCGGTGCATTTTGCAGGATTCTGGGCTTCCACGATTGATCAGGAGCCGCCTGGTTGATACCGAAGGGGCGGTGTTCCTGTCTCCGCCGTTGAATCAGGCCGACGCTGCCGTCTTCGAGTCCTTCGTCGTCCCGCACTATCTTGCTTTCTTTGGCGATATGCTCCTCGGGATGCTGTTGGCGGGCAGCGCGGCGCGTATCGCGCACCTCGGGTGCAGGGTAGGTTATCCCGATCGCGAGTTGCTCGAACGCCACCCTGGCTCGACGATCATCGGCATCGATGTGTCGGAGGCGGCGCTGGAGCGGGCCCGCCACCGGGCGCACGGGCTTCCCGGGGGTTCGATCCAATACGTCCTCGGAGGCCGCGTCCCGAGCGCTCTGACGTCACAGTCGTTCTCCCATGTGATGTGCCTGCACCCTGTCGCGGGGCTGGAGAGCCGCGTAGCGCTGCTGGCGGAGATGCAGCGCCTCCTTTACGCTGGCGGGCAGGCGCTCATCGCCTTGCCGCTGCGCGGCTCCTTTCAGGAGGTGGCCGACCTTTTTCGAGAGTACGCCCTCAAGCAAGATGATGGAGCCTTCGGACGCGCCTTGGAGGAGGCCGTCTCCAGCAGGCCAAGTCTGGAGTCGTTCTCTGAAGAGCTGGAGGAGGTGGGCCTGGAGGACGTGGACATCGAGATGCGTCACGCCGAGCTGTCGTTCGATAACGGCCGGGGATTCTTGGAAGACCCCATTACGCGCATGCTCGTGATCCCCGAGCTTCAGGCCGCCCTCCCACGGCAGGACCTCGCTGCACCGTTGGAGTACTTACGGGACGCAATCGACAAGTACTGGTCCGAGGGGAGGTTTTCCCTCACCATCCACGCGGGTTGTGCCAGCGCGCGCAAGCCCTGGTGAGCCCGGTGCCGCACCGGAGGGCGGATCAGTAGCGGTACTGCCACAGCAGGTCGAAACCCGCGCCGAGGGTGCCTAGGTCGGTTCGTAACGACCAGTCACGACTGAGGCGCCAATCGACGGTCCCGCTGAATCCCGGCTCCGATTCCGAGGCCCCCGGGGTGGCATGCGAGTTCTCTGCGCGGCTCTTGTAGGATGCTTCGAACCAAACGTTTTCGCTTACGCGAACCGCGGCGGTGTACTTCGCTCTCTCTTCCTCGCTCGTTGCTCGGATATCCACGGCGCCCAGGGGAGTGTCGGCGACGAGGTCGTCCCAGAGCTGGCCCCCCACGCTGACCCCCGTCGCCGTCGCGCTCCCGCCACCTTCACCCGGTTTTCCTCCGAGGAGAAGAGCGACGACCTCGGGTTCTGGCAGCGGAGGATCGCTCGTCAGCGTCAGGATTGGTGTTTCCACGCTCCCCGTCAATCGCACGGTGACCGCATGAGACGGACCACGCCATACAGCGATGACGTCGATGGAGGGGTTGCTGGGCTGCTCGTTGTCGAAATCCACGGCGCCCGTCTCCAGGAGAAATACCTTCCCGAGTAGCTCCACGCGACCCCCCGGTTCGAGCTCGAGCGAGCCGCTCATCGAGACCTCGTCCGAGACGATGATCTCGGGGGTGCCGCTGAAGGGTATGTTGAGGTCGGAGCGCGAGAGGCGCACTCGGTCGCCGAGTTCGAGGCGAATGTGCCACGGCGCTGCATCGGCCTCACGGGGGGGCGTGGGAGCTGACAAGGGCTGCTCCACCGCGATGGACTTGGGTCGGCTGAGCCCAAGGACCGAGCGGCCTGCACGACGCGGCAGCACCGCGTTCAGGTAGGGTACGGTGATGACCATGCTCATGCGATCAGGCAGACTCTCGAGCTGCATGTTGACCCCGCCGGTCGCCGTGGCTCGGGACACCCCCTCGATGACGAGGGGGAAGTCTCGCAGGGTTGCTGCGCCGGTGGCACGGACGAATTCGAAGCCGTCCAGGAAGAGGATCCCCTCTGCTTCCAAGTTGGCGGCCTCCGAGCGGGCCCACGCCTTGACATTGCGGAGGTCGATGGCCGTGAGCCCTTGCGTGGTGCGCGCGGAGGCATCGAAGGCGACATCCCGCAGGTCGAGGCCTTGTGCCGTGGCGTGTACCACGCCGTTCCTCAGGCTTGCCGAGCCTTGCACCGAGCCACGCCATTCATTCGCGGCGAGCGTGCGGTGGAGCGTTACCGAGACGTCGGCGTTCATGTCACCCGTGAGCTCGCTGAACAGGTCCCCAAGTACTGGCTGGAGGATGGCAGCGTCGTATCCCTCGGCGTCGACGGCGATCGTGACCTCGCGTTCCAGAGGGACCGAGGGGATGAGCTCCGACCAGTCCAGGGGAGCGATCACCCTGGCCTCGAGGGAGCCGCGGTCCTTGCGGAAACGAACCCGACCGTTGAGCACCTGATCATCTGCGCGGAGCGTGAGCCGCGCATCCCCTAGGGGCAGCAGGTCGGCTGCCAACCCTTGAAGCTGCACGTTCGCTGCGAGTTGGGGGGTATCGTCGCTGTGCTGGAAGGTAACGGTTCCCGACATCTCCCCACCAATCTCCGCTTCCGCAAGGGGCGCAAAGACGCTCAGGGGCAGGCGCTCCAGGGTTGCATGGACTTCGGCATGGCGCGAATGGTGCGTGCCAGAGGTGGCGGGTTCGAGGCGCGCGCGAAGGACTGCTGCTCTCCTTCCTCTGACCATAGCGGACCCGTGCGCGACGAGGGTCCCTCGGGTGAAATCATGAGTCGCCCTCAAGTCCAGGTCCAGGGGCGTAGCGAGTCTACTCCCTGGCATGACGAGTCCCTCGAGCTCGAGCTGGCCAGTTGCGACCGGCGCTTCGATGGTTCCGTATATCGCCGCCCGTGCCGACACCTTCCGTCCGGGCAACTCAAAGGGGAGGAGGCTCTGGAGCTCACTGACTGAGCGCGGCTCTGCCACGACGACGACGTCCAAGGAGGCGGTCGAGAGCGCTTTGTTCACGTCCCCAGCAGCGACGTCGGCAAGCGTGATGCTCGAATCGAGCTCGCCGCTGGCAGAGATCCATGGGAACCCGCGATCGAGAAGCCTCGCTGAGCCCTGTAGACGCGCGCTCGTTCCGTCGAAGCCGCCCCCCACTTGGAGGTCCAGCCCTTGGATCCTCAGCTTCTGGTCGACATCCTGCGCGGCGGCAGCTTGCGGCGGCGTCAGCGCGCTCTTCGTTCGTAGCTGGAACTCGAGGCCTCGCGTAGCACCGACGAAAAATAGGGTCGGCAGGTGGTCGGCAGCACGTCGCTCGATGCGCACCTGGGCGTAACCCTCGCCGCGGACCTGCTCGATGGGTGCGTCACGAGGGAGCAGCGGCTGAAGTGCTGACAGCTGGACATAGTTGAGCTCAAAGATGCCGGAACCCACGAGCTTGGACCAGGCGCTCTCAGAGGTGAGCCGCCCCGGAAGCTGCGTCGTCCATTCTCCGTGGACGATGCCAAGGCCTTCCACTTGAGCGTCGAGGCGGCCGTCCAAGCTGCTCCCTTGCAGGGAAACATCGAAGCTGCCAGAAACCGAGGGATAGTCGCCGATTCTTCCGTCGCTGATGCGCCCACTGGCGCGGAGGCGCTGCGAATCTGCATCGAACGCCGTCACCGCGATGTCCGCGTCGACGGTGCCAGACAGCCTCCCCGGCGCGAGCCCCAAGATCTCGGAGGTCTCGTCGAGGTCGAGGCGCTTTGCGACGAGGTCGATGCTGATGCCTTGCTCGGTGAATGAGCCGCGTGCCGTCATGCGCCCGTTCTGTCCTTGAGTCAGCGACGCGCCGTCGACTGCGACCCTACCAGGGGTCGCCTTCACGCTCGCGAGCTCTGCAGCTAGACGTTTGCCGCTCCGCTCGAGAGCCAGCGAGACGTTGCGAAGCTCGATGCCCTCCTCGAGTGCTGCTGTGCCCCTTAGCCGGAGCCGTGCCTTTCCCCGCTCATCGAGGGCAAGCTCGAAACGGGGTGCGAACGTCGTTCCCCCCGTGTGCAGGGTGCCCGACGTGAAGCGCGTCCGGTCCCATCCGAGGTGAGTGCCGGTCCAATGTGATGCGAGCTGCCAATCCCGAGGCGCGTCTGGAGGCCCTGCGGCGGAGAGGTGTACCGTGCCGCTCTCCAGCGCGAAATCACCCGACCGAACGTCGCGGAGCTCGAGGTCGGCGGTTCCCCTCAGGCGTTCCGCGTCGACGTCTACGGTCACCGTGCCGCGGACCCTCCCATCCACCCAGGGCAGGTAAGCTCTGGCACGTCCTACCTCCGTCCAGCGAATCCACGGGATGTCCGCGACCACATGGAGCGGCGCTCGAGGTTGAAGTCGGTAGCTCAGGCGGAGGGGAAGCCCTTGCTCGTGCACGAGGGCTTTGCCCTGGAGGATACCCGCTTCGTAGTGCGCGACTGTCTCGATGCTCGGTATTTGATGGCCATGCAGCGTGGCTGGTTCGGTCCGAAGCACTGTGTCGAGAACCCAGTCATCCTGCGTCCTCTTCACCGAGATTCCACCCTTTGCGCTGACTGCTAGGGGCGGTGCATCTGGGTGAAATGCGCGCGCGGCGAGGTTGCGGGTCTCGAGGGTCAAGTCGGCTCGCATCCTGTCGATGTCCACCGGTCCCCTCGCCACGACGGTCCCCGTGTTCTCCAAGGCCGCCTCGATGCTCGCCTGGAGCTTGGGTAGAGTCCCCATCAACTCGGTCTCGATGGACAGCGGGACCTGCAGGGGCCAGTCCTCCCACAGTGTTCTCGCCTCGGCGGGGCTCGCACTTGGCACGTCGACGACGATCGCGATGTGATCGCCGCGCATCCCGAAGCGGGCGCCGACCTGGACCTGCTGGACGTATCCGTCGAACGACGTCAGGATCCGATCAGGCGTCTTCATCTGAAAGCTTGCCGTTCCTCGTGCGGCGAGCCCGGATTCCTCCCGCACCCAAACACCAGAGCGCGACACGTCGATGGCCGCACCAGTCGAGTCCACGACGACTGACCCGTGAAGGCGAGTGACCTTGCCCTGCAGATGAGGGACCCCGTTCAATCGAAGATCGGCGCGAGCCGCGCCCACCTCGATGGATGGCAGGTAGACCCTCACCGCCGTGCCGGGCTGAGCCTCTCGCTCGGGAGGGCGCTGGACCGGGACGAAGGCCTCGGCGAGCCTCGGTACGCCCGTGACCGGATTCTCGATGATGGCGACCTCTGCGCTCTCGACGCGCACGTGCTCGAAGATCAGAGTCACGGTGCCATCATTGAAGGCGAGTCTGCCCAGGAGGGGCAGTGGCCGAAAGCGCGCGCGAAGCTCCGACACGGTAATGACCTCGAACCCTTCCCCATCTGAGACTCGGACATTGCGCATCCAGACGCCGGTGGGCAGGATCTTCGTGATCATCCCAACTTCGATGCGCCCCTGGATCTCCCTCGAGACGAGCGTGGAAAGGGCGCGGGCCACCGCTAGTCTCCCCGCCGGCAGGTTCAGGTGCAGGATGGCGCTGGCGCCGAGCGCCGCGAGGAAGACCAGCCCATAGAAGCTCGCCCAAAGCAGCCCCTTGCCCGCCCTCCGGAGCTTCCCGCGCGACGGGGTATCCCCCCTGGACATCAGAACGCGTCCCCCAGGGCAATATGGATGGCGACGGGGGCAAAGCCAAGGAACGGCTCGGTCCTGGCCTCGTCCTGGAGCTCGTCATGCTCGGGAGGGCTGCCCACGTGTTCCAAGAGCCGCCATCCCGCGTCGAAGCGCAGTGGACCCACGGGCGTCTGGTAGCGTAAACCTAGACCTGGGGACACATGCGGCGCATCGAATCGCCACTTCATGGAGCGATTGACGTGGCTGGCGTCGACGAACGCGACCGCGCCCAACGGCCCAGTGACGGGGAAGCGAACTTCCAGGGAGAGCTCCCAGAGCAAGACGCCTCCGAGCGGGCGAACGCACTGGGCTCGCTCTGCATCGTTGGCTGGATTGAAGCAGTTGACGTCGCCTCCGCGCAGCAAGAAGCCGACCGGTCCGTGAGGACCCACTTCGCGGAAGCTGTACCCTCGGTTCGAGTTCGGTCCACCCGAATAGAGCGCGCGAAAGAGCAGCTTGTGCTGATCCCGGACGACCTCCGCGCTGCGCGGATTCGTGATCACGACGGGTACGCCGTCCACGGTTTCTCGCAGCGTCTCGCCGTAGTTTGCAGGAAACAGAAAGCCAAAGCCGGCTTTCGTGGCGAGGACCACGTCCCGCGAGAGTGGCAAGTAGGTGCGTACCTCTGGGCGGACGCGAACGTCGGAGACGTCTCCGGGAAACAGGTGCCCAGCGACCTGGACCGAGTTGCTGACGAAGATTCCTCGTCGTGGATTGATAGCGTCGTCGCGCAGGTCGAGGGTGGAGACGAGCTCTGGGTAGGAGATCAAGAGCGACCCGAACCCATCGGGAGGACGTGCCTGAGTGCGTGTCTCCTTGTAGACGAACGGGTAGTTGATCTGCCAGTTATACGTGGGCGTCACGACCAGCCGCTGGTTGAAGAAAGCGCGTTCCAGGCCGACGACGGCCCGGAGCTCGTTGTAGCCGATGACGAACTCGTCTTCCGGATTGGCACCGGGTGCCAACGGGAACATCAACGGGTATATGTTGTATTCCCCGAGCGTGAAGCCCGTCGTGCGCCCCTCGATGAAGTCCGGCTGTCTCAGCTCAAGCCTCAGACGATTGTGCGGGAAGACGTTCGTGGGTGCTTCGAGGCGGCTGAGCCGAGTCGGGAAGTAGGTGACACCAGGGCGCGTGTCGATCTGGAAGCGTCGCATCCCACCCAAGAAGTTCCGGCTCTCCCAGCCAAGACGCAGCGTATTGCTCACCTCCAGCTGATCCAGCCGTGCACCGACGCCTGCCCGCACCGCCCGAAGCGAGCTCTCGCGGACGTCGATGATCAGCGGGACCGAGCGCGTGCGTGGACTCGACTTGTTCTCGTGGATGTCTACCGCCGAGAAGACGCCAAGGCTGACGAGCGCGCTTCGCGCCTCGATGATGTCGGCTTGCGAGTAGCGCTCTCCCTCCTCGAGCTGTAGGGCGTTGCGGACCATCTGCTCGGGGATCTCGACGAGACCGGTCACATGGATCTTGCCGTAGGTAGCGAGTGGACCCGGCTGGATCCGATAGCGAACTCGGGCCAGGTGACGCGCCACGTCGACGCTCGCGCTCGCCTCGACCATCGCGAAGGCATAGCCGTGATCGAGCAGGACGCGCTCCAGGGCCGCCCGTGTCGCCTGGTACGCTTCCTCATTGAAAAGGTCTGTTTCGTCGCAAACGCCGCCACCGCAGAGCGAGACCGCCTTCTGAGCTTCGAAAGCAACGTCGAATGGGAGCGTTTCGAGGCCGGGAAGCTCTACGCTCGCCGTGATGACTGGCTGCCCCGGCGCAACGCGGACGTACGCTCGCACGTGGCGCTCGTCGAGGCGGAGCACCCGGCCCGCTATCACCTTTGCCTCGTAGTACCCCTTGCTGTGAAAGTATCGCTCCACCCGCTCGAGGTCCCGCGCAAACACGTTCTCGTCGAAGACCTCGTAGTCGAACGCCACTCCCTCCCAGATACCAAGGAACCGCGGTGTTCGGACGGTGGCGAGCTGGCTGAGCAGCTCACTCTCGTCAATGCCAGGATAAGACCGATCCGGATCCGCGGTTTCCACCTCGACATGGGAGACCACCGCGCCCCGAGGCGGGTAGTCACGCTTCAAACACCCGCTCGACATGAGCAAGCAGATAGCGAGAAGGTACCGACCGGCACCGCTCGATGCGGGGCAAATTGCCGCAGTGAGCGCGATCGCTTTCTTGTTCTTGGATGCCGGCACGCGTGCCAGCTGTTATAGCGCCATCCGCGACCTGGGGACCCACACGTGGAACTTACGCGGTAAGGTCGACCTGCTACTGCAGCCGCTGTCGCCACGAACGCAAACGGGACGCCTGCCGGAGAGATGGGCGGGCGTCCCGTGGGTGCCGCGACTAACCTGGACCCTGGGATGGGCGTCGCGGGCTGCTTGGAGGCAAGCTGGCTACTCTTTCCTCTTGACGCCCGGTAGGGTCGCCTTCTCCGCCGGCTCCTCCAGGTACTCGAGCTTCTGGTAGGTGAGAAGACCCATGATGGGATCTGCCTCCGTGCCGGTGGAAGAGCCCGTGAACGTCGTGGCGTAGCGGCCCGTCACGCGCACCTTGGCGCCGACGTTCGGGATCGGGACAGGAATCGGGTTGCCCCAGAAGGTGTCCATGGGCTCGGCATCTTCCTTCTTCTTGTCGATTTCCTCCATGGCGTCATAGAGCTGCGCGAAGTTCGATGCCCAACCAAGCACCTTGATCGTGTCCTTGGGGGGAGCGTCCTTGGACTCTCCGATCCAGAAAGCCGGGATGGGGGGCTTGCAGTCCTCCGGATCCGCCTTGCCGCCTTTGTGGACGGCGCACTCCGGCGCCTCAGGCAGGTTGGTCTTGGTGATGTATCCCTCAACCGTGATCTGTTCGCCGGCTACCTTCTTGTTATGGACGCGGCTGCGCAGGTAGTAGCTTGCTCCCCAAACCGTGTAGGCATCACCCGATTTGATTGGGCGCTGGGGGATGTTGGGGACGGGTGGAAGGCTCACCGCAACGGTTGGCGCGGGCCGTGGGGTGTAGGGCACCTCCTCCGACCCACAACTTGTGGCGGCAAGGGAAAGGGTGATTGTCATCAGGCTACCGATTACGGAGCGTGCGCTCAGGGACATTTCGAGGGACTCCTCCTGACCAATGGCCATGGCACGCGTATCACGCTAGGCGCCTCATACTCAAGCTCCCGTGCTCACTCGAAAAAATTGGCGCCCAGCTGGAGCTCGGGTGGCGCGAGGGGTCTTGGATGCCGTGGTCGCGGATGCCAGGGGAGGGCTCAGTGCGGACGGCTGGACAAGCGGCGCGCGCTGGGTAGTCCGATGAGGTCTGATTGACAGGAGGGGTCCAAGAACTACCGTTGCGCCGCATGGGCCGCACGGTAATCGTCGGTGACGTGCACGGTTGCCTTGCGGAGCTCGAGGTACTGCTCCGCGTCGTGCAGGTGGTCGAGGCCGATTCGGTGGTGTTCGTTGGCGATTTGGTGAGCCGCGGGCCCGACTCGCGCGGTGTCGTCCGGCTTGCGCGCCGCCTCGGGGCTCGGGCGGTGCTCGGAAATCACGAGTGGCGGCTCGTGCAGACCTGGCGGCAGCGCGATGTTCCGGTTGAGGGACCCCCTCTGAGCCCTCGTCAGCTGGCTCTGCTGCGCACCCTGAGCCGCGAAGAGCGGGCATGGCTCGAAGGTTTGCCGCTGTTCATTGACCTCCCCGAGCACGGGATGAGGATCGTTCATGGAGGGATCGTTCCGGGTGTGCCCATCGAGGAGTTGGGGCCGGAAGTCCTCACACGGCTGCGGAGCTTCGGGAACGACGGTCAGCCGAGCGACAGGTTGGGCGATGAGTCGTGGGCAGCCCGGTACAGGGACTCCCCACACGTCGTGTTTGGGCATGATGCCCGGCGCGGGTTGCAGCTCCATCCCAATGCGACAGGGCTCGACACGGGCTGCGTCTATGGCGGCGAGCTGAGCGCGCTCGTCTTGGAGCCTGGCGCGCTGGTTCCGGTGGATCCCGCGCTGCGGCGCCAGTGCATCGTGAGTGTTCCCGCGAAGAGGGCTTACGTCAAGCCGCGCGCGAGCCCCCCTTCGCGGAGCGGATTGGGGTGACAGCGAAGCCTCCGCGAGTTCCGACTCACGGCCTGCGCGGCGGGCCCATGGTGCTGGACGAAGCAACGTCCAAGTACGTCGTGCGGGTGCGCCGTCTCAGACGCGGCGATGCGCTGATCCTCTTCGACCCCGAGACCGCTCTCGAGGCATCCGCCACTCTTCTTGAAGATTCGCCGCAACGATGCCGCGTCGAGAGCGCCGCACCGCAGCCCTCCTGCGCGGGGTCAGGCACTGAGCTGGTGCTGGTGCAGGGGGCCGGCAAAGGGGAGAAGCTCGATCTCGTCGTCCGGGATGCAACTGCTCTGGGCGTCACACGGCTCGTGGTCCTCGAGGCGGAGCGGAGCGTGCGGCGCCTTGCGGCTTCACCGGGGGACAAGCTGCAGCGCTGGCGGCGAATCTCGGTGGAAGCTGCTCGCCAGTGTGGGCGGGGCGACACTCCGCGGCTCGAGTTTGCGACGAACCTTGTTGACGTGGTGGCCGCATTGCACCCCCAGGTGCGGGTCTGGATGCTCGATCCTCGGGGCGAGGCGCACCTTGCCGAGCTCCTGCTAGGGACCGGACCCGCGACCGCGCTGGCCATCTGCGTGGGGCCCGAGGGTGGGTGGTCGCCACACGAGGTCGACGGGGCGCGCGGTAGGGGCGGGCTGCTCGTCCGTGCGTGGCCACACGTGCTGCGCACCGAAACCGCCGCTACAGCAGCGCTGGGCGCCATCAGCGCGTTGCGGGGCATCACGACGGCGCCTCGCTGAGGGAAGCCGGCTCCTGCACACTTGGCGCCTCCTTACCGGGTGAGGGCCTGCTGGCGTGCCATGCGGCGATGCTTCTGCTCGCGAGCATCCGGTGTCCCGGTGAACACGCGAGTGGATTGGTGGCCACGCCGAGCCCAATGAGCCCATGCAACGAAGCCGAGGAAACACAACGGCACGACTCTTGATGTCCAAGGCGCAGACAGTTCGGATTGACCCATGCTACTAGCCCTCTTGAGCCTGCTGCCCGCCATCGTCGCCGTCGTCCTATTCCTCGCGGTCGTGGAGATGCAGCCACCGAGCGGGCCGGCGCGGGCGAAGTTACCTCGAGCTAGAGTTCACAGGCGCGCTCGCTCAGGCGAGTAACTGGTCGGCCTGAAACAGGTCTGTGGGGAAGCGGCTCGACAGCGGGGGGCTTTGTTTTGGGCCCTTACGCTCGTTGCGATGGCTCTTCGCCGCCCCGAATACTGCCCGGACCGGTGGCTTCCGGGCGGTTGGAGCCGGCCGCGGCGAGGGTTGAAGCTATGCTGAACGCATGAGCAGGTAAGCTCTTGTGTGCTCGTTTATTCCGCATATACGCCGCAACCGAAGTTGACATGAGCAGCGGGAAACCCGTAGTTTTGGCCATCAAGTGGGAAGAAGTGGGGCCCAGTGTCGAGATAGCCCAACAAGTGTAAAGAGATGTTCCGCGGTCAATTCGTTCAACGCATCGATGCGAAAGGGCGGGTCAGCTTGCCTGCCCGTTTCCGCGAGGCGTTGCTGCAGGACGGCGGCCCAACGTTCATCCTGACGCCCTCGCCCTTCGAGCCGTGCCTGCACCTCTACCCCATGGAGGCGTGGGAGGACCTCGAACGAAAGATCAGCGGCCTCTCCAACCTGGACGCCCACATCGTGCGGTACCGGAGGCTCTACGTTTCAGCGGCCGTCGAATGCGAACTCGACAAGCCTGGCCGCGTCCTGATTCCTCCGCACTTGCGCGATCGGGCCAAGCTCGAGAAGGAAGTGTTCTGGGCTGGAATGGGGCGCAACATCGAAGTCTGGTCCAAGGCTCTTTGGGACGAAGCGATCAGCATGAATCCCGAGGAAGCGTTGGCCTTCCGACAAGCCGTCACGGAGAGGATCAACATATGACTATGGCCGCCTACGAGCTTCCGCCGCATGAGTACGAGCACACGACGGTGATGCCTGAGGAGGTGGTCGCCGCGTTGAAACCGAGGGCAGGGGGAGTCTACGTCGATGTCACGGCCGGCGGGGGAGGGCACTCGGCTGCAATCCTCGCTGCCTGCGCGGAGGCTCGCGTCTTGGCCTTCGACAGGGACGCAAACGCGCTCGAGGCGACGGCGCTGCGCCTGGCCCCGTTCTCGGGTCGATTTCGCCTCGTGAGGGCGGCTTTCTCCGAGGTGGAGGACCACCTGCGGCAGATGGAGCCAGGAGGCATCGACGGCCTCGTCGCCGACCTCGGTGTGAGTTCGGCCCAGCTCGATGATCCCGGGCGCGGGATGAGCTTTCGGTTCGATGGTCCCCTGGACATGAGAATGGCGCTGGACACGGGAGAGACGGCGCTTGATCTGATCCGCCGCCTGACCCAAGAGGAGCTCGCCGACGTCATCTTCCATTTTGGGGAGGAGCGCCGCTCCCGCCGTGTTGCGCGTTGCGTGAAGCAGGCGCTTGGCGACGCCAAGCTCGAGACGACTCAGGATCTGCGGCGCGCAGTCGTTCGCGCCGTCGGGCCCCGCCGCACCGGCGGCGTGGATCCGGCGACGCGTACCTTCCAGGCCCTGCGGATCGCGGTCAATCAAGAGCTCTCGGAGCTCGAGCACTTGCTCGACTTCGTGCCACGGGTCCTGCGGACATCGGGCGTCGCGACGATCATCAGCTTTCACTCCCTCGAGGACCGCCTGGTCAAGAGAGCCTTTCTTCAGCGGGACATCTGGGAGCGGCTTACGAACAAGCCATTGGTTCCTGGCGAGCAGGAGCGCTCTGGCAACCCCAGGTCGCGCAGCGCGAAGCTTCGGGCAGCACGGCGTCTGCCGCCCTATGACGTCGCCAACGAGGTTGAGCCGTGAAGCTGTCCGGTAGGTTCGCCTTCCGCTGCCGTGCGGCCAGTCTCGATGGTGCCGGTCAGGGGGCGTGTCGGTGACGGCCCGGACTCGGACCTTTTTGGTGCTCTGGACGCTGGCCGTGGCTGCTGCAAGCTGCGCCTTCGTCCTGCACCTGGCGCTGCGCGCGCGGTCCATCGAGCTCGGGTACCAGCTGGGACGCGAGCATGCTCACATTGCCCGTCTGCGCGAAGTCAAGCGCGCACTCGAGCTGGAGAAGGCTGCGTATCAGACGCCGGAGCGCGTCGAGCTCATTGCTCGCTCCCTGCTTGGGATGGCCGAACCGTCCCCTGACCGGATCGTACCTGCCGGCAAGCAGCCCTCACCGGAAGAGGACTCGGTCAGCCTCGCGGAGGCATCGCCGTGACGGGAGCGGACGCGCGCAGACAGAAGTGGGTTCGGCTCCGCATGGGCGTCGTGTGCGCGCTGCTCTCGCTGGGCCTCGGTATCGTGGTCTCCGGCGCGTGGGATCTGATGATCGGTGACGGCGAGCGCTGGCGGGAGACCGCCGAGCTGCAGCGCCAGCGGCGCCTGCAGGTGCTTCCCAAACGCGGTAGCGTCTATGATCGGAACGGGAGCGCGCTTGCCGTGAGTGTCGAGGTCCCGAGCGTCAGCGTCGACGCGGTCGAGCTCCTGCGCGGCGTGTCTCCCCAGGAGATTCCCGCCGTGGCGCGGCGCGCCGCGAACCAGCTCGCGGGGGCTCTCGACATCGATCCGGCAGTGGTGGAGCGAAAGATCCTGCGCAAGCGACGCTTTGCTTGGCTCGAGCGACGTATCAGCGCTGACGAGGCGGAGCGCATCCGACGACTCTCGTCCTCGGCAGTCATGGGGGACGAACGTCTCCGTGGATTGGTCGTTGAAGGCGAGGGAAGACGCTACTACCCCAGCCGCGGCCTTGCGGGTCCCCTCCTCGGCTTCGTCTCGCCAGGAGGGCGAGGCCTCGATGGTCTCGAGCTGAGCCTCAACCGCGAGCTGGAAGGGCACGCCGAGCAGCTGCGTGGGCTGAGGGATCGAGCGGGGCGTTTGCTATTGGCGGATGGAATTCAGGATGATCAGGCGCTGGCGGGTCACGACGTATGGCTAACCATCGACCAGGGGATCCAGTACGTCGCAGAGCGAGAGCTATCACTTGTCGCCAAGACCTTCGAAGCAAGCGGCGCCTCGTTGATCGTGCTCGAGCCGCACACGGGTGAGATTCTCGCGATGGCCAGCTGGCCTGGGTACAATCCCAACGACTATCAAGAGAGCAGCGTGGAGGCCCGCCGGGACCACGGACTCACCGACGTGTTCGAGCCTGGCTCCAGCATCAAGGTCTTCACGATTGCTGCGGGTCTAGCTAGCGGCGTGATAAAGCCTGCGGATAGGCTGTTCTGCGAGAAAGGGACGATGGCGGTCGACAACGTCGTCATTCGCGATACCCACCCCGCCGAGTGGCTCACCGTGTCCCAGGTTCTCGCCTACTCTTCGAACATTTGCGCCGCGAAAGCAGGCCTGGCCCTAGGCGGCGACAAGCTCTACGAGGCCATGCGACGCTTCGGCTTCGGTCAGGAGACTGGCGTCCCTCTGCCGGGAGAGAGCTCGGGGACGTTGCGCCCTCGTGGAAGGCCTTGGGTCCAAGTAGAGACGGCAGCCGCCTCCTTTGGGCAGGGTATCAGCGTGACCAACCTGCAGATGGCGGTCGCTACGGCCGTCATCGCCAACGGCGGACAATTGCTGCAGCCAACGATCGTGCGGCGAGTGGCAACGGCCACTGGCGAGGTGGTGCGCGACAGCTCATCGCAGGTCAGGCGCCGGGTGATCCCCACCTGGGTGGCGCGGTCCGTCACCGAGATGATGGTCGGTGTCACCGAGGACGAGGGGACGGGCACCTCGGCCGCGGTATCGGGCCACCTCGTGGCGGGAAAGACAGCGACGGCCCAGAAGACCGACCCCCGCAACGGCCGCTACTCAGTCGACGACTTCATCGCGTCTTTCGTGGGATTCGTCCCTGCGCACGACCCGGAGATCGTCATTGCGGTCATGGTCGACGAGCCGCGCGTCGATCACGCTGGCGGCAATGTCGCGGCGCCCGTCTTTCGGCGTGTGGCAGACTGGGTGCTTCAGTACCGTGGCGTGATTCCCAAGGGAACCGAGCAAGCCGACCCTCGCGTTTTGGCGACGAGTGGCGATCCTGCGGCAGCTTTCATGGAGTCTCTGCGACGAGCGCGAGGACAGAAGCCTCCGGTCCAGGATGTCGAGCCGAGCCGTGAGCGCGTCCGTGAAGGGTGGGTGCGTGTTCCTGATATGACAGGCTGGCCAATGAGGGAAGCCCTCACCCGAGCCCTCCAGCTGGGAGTGGACCCAGAGGTCAAGGGGACCGGAAGCCTAGCTCGCCAGACCCCCGCGCCTGGGAAGGTCATTGGGAAGGGCGAACGTCTTGTCCTCGTCTTCGAGCCACCGTCATGAATAACCTGCATACAATGCAGCCCGACCCGCCATCCCTCGGTGACCTGCTCCCCACGCTTGCCCCATTGCAGCCGCGTTTGATCGGAGACTCGCGCGTCACCGTCAGGGACGTGCGTCATGACTCTCGCGAAGTCGAGCCGGGCGACCTCTTCGTGGCTCGCCCCGGTACGCGGACGGACGGAGCGCGCTTCGTGGAAGATGCCGTCGCACGGGGAGCTCGCGCGGTGATTGTAGCCCATGGGCTAGAGTCGTCCTGCGCCGTCGTGCCGTCGGTTGCCGTCAGCGACCCAATGCGAGCTCTGGCTCTCGTCGCGGAGGCCGTTCAGGGATGGCCGACGCGCAGCCTCTCCGTTGTCGGTGTGACGGGGACGAACGGCAAGACCACGGTGGCATGGCTGGTCCAACAGGCCTTGTTGAAGATGGGGCTGCCCGCGGCCCGTGTTGGGACGTTGGGGTTTGATTTCCCAGGGCTTGTCGCCGAGGGCGGGCTTACCACTCCGGAGCCGGACGATCTCAGTCGGTTTGCTCGTCGCGTCGTAGACGCAGGTGGCCGCCACCTGGTGATGGAAGTCTCGAGCCACGCGCTCGAACGCGGGCGTGTGGACGCGCTCCACTTTGAAGTCGCTGCCTTTACCAACCTGACCCAAGATCACCTGGACTTTCACGGTACCATGTCGGCCTACGGGGCCGCGAAGAAGCGGCTCTTCACCGATGTTGGGGCGCGGTGGGCAGTCGTCAACATGGATGATCCCTTCGGCGCGAAGCTCGCGGCCGAACTCACCCCAATGGGCTTGCTGCGCGTGAGTCGAGAAGGGAATACTGCCGCTGAGGTCAGGGCGGAAGCAGTGACGAGCGATGCTCAGGGCATCCGCGGCACAGTGCTCTTGCCCACGGCCAGGGTACGCCTCGAGAGTGCACTCGTAGGCGATCACAACCTCGAGAACCTGCTCGTGAGCCTCGCCGTGGCGCAGGCGCTTGGCGTCGAAATGGAGCCGTTCGCGAACGCGCTCAGCTGCGTGCCGGCCGCCCCTGGGCGGCTCGAGCGCTGTGACGATTCGGAGGATGACGTCACCGTCCTCGTCGATTACTCCCATACGCCGGACGCCTTGGTGCGTGCCCTCGCGGCCGTGCGCGGCCTGACCCGCGGTCGTATTCATTGCGTCTTCGGATGCGGTGGTGATCGGGACCCCGGCAAGCGGCCGAAGATGGGGGCTGCGGTGGGCGCCGGTGCCGACGTCGCCTATCTGACAAATGACAATCCCCGGAGTGAAGCGCCCGAGGCAATCGCGAGTGCCGTGGAGCCAGCGCTCGCGGCGACCAAGATCGACTATGTCGTCGAGCTGAACCGCGCACGAGCCATAGAACGGGCGATCCTGAGTGCCGCGCCGGGCGACGTGGTCTTGATCGCTGGCAAAGGCCACGAGACCTATCAGATTCTCGGACCAAGAACTATCCACTTCGACGATCGCGAGGAGAGCCGCCGAGCGCTCGCGAAGCGTCGGCTCGGGAGCAGAGGGTAGTGGCCACCCCCATCCCGAGCAACTCTGCGGAGTTTTCACTCCGGGAGCTGGTCGCAGAGACAGCGGCCGCAACCCACGGAGTCCCCTTCGAAAGGGTGATTGGCGTGGAGTCCGATACCCGCAAAGACCTGCGCGGGAAGCTATACGTCGCTCTCGAAGGGGAGTCTTTCGACGGGCACGACTTCGTTGCCGAGGCCGGTCGCAACGGCGCGGCTGCCGCGCTTGTCGCTCGGCGCGTTGCCGGGCTCGAGCTGCCCCAGTTGCTCGTCTCTTCGCCGCTGGCTGCGCTGGGAGCCCTGGCCAGGGCCCATCGCCGTCGCTGGGGGCAGCGGCTTTCGTGCATAGTGGGATCTGCTGGCAAGACGACCACGAAGGCGGTCGTTGGGGCCTTGCTCGAGGCGAGCGAGCCCGGTGGGGTACGGGTCACCCCCGGTAACCTGAACAATCGAGTCGGGGTGCCGATGGTATTGCTGACCCTCGCAGCGCATCACCAGCGAGCCGTGATCGAGGTCGGAACGAACCAGCGCGGTGAGGTCGCGTCGCTGGCGCGGGTGACCGAGCCCGACGTCGCTGTGCTGACCCTCGTAGACTGGGAGCACGCGCAGGGAATCGGGGATCTGGACGCTATCGAGCAGGAAGAGGGCGACATGTTGCGGGCCCTCGGAGCGGAGGGGATTGCCGTCGCGAACGGCGACGACACGCGAGCTCGGCGGCAGCTGGAGCGTTCTCCGGCGCGCTCTCGCATCACCTTCGGGTTCGGCGAGGGTTGTGATTACCGGGTCGCCGAGCGGCGGGTTCGCGACATGGGACAGGTCATCGAGCTCCAGAGACCGACGGGGCCCGGTCTGCGAATCGAGACCCGGCTCCTGGGGTACGCGGGAGCCATGAGCTGGGCGGCGGGCATCAGCACTGCCGAGGCAATGCTCGGGGAGGCTGTCACGGCGGAGCTCGTGCACGAAGCGGCTGTCGCTTTGGGTGAGGGGGAGACCGGGCGGCTGCGGCCACAAGTGCTGCGCGACGGCACTGTCGTGATCAATGACAGCTATAATTCGAACCCCGTGAGCGTCCACCGCTCCATCGCGGCCGCTCGCGAGATTGCCGAGGTGCGCGGCGTCCGGCTCGTCCTCGTGTTGGGGGAGATGCGGGAGCTGGGTGAGGAGTCGGTCGCAGCGCATCGCTCTCTTGCAAGGTGGTTGCAGCCTACGGACAAGCTCGTCGCGGTCTCCGGCGACATGCGATTGTTGGAGGCGGAGGCCGCTGCGCGTGGCATCGCAGCCGTCGGCGTCGAGAATGCGAAGCAGGCCGCGGCGGCCGCCGCGGAGTTCATTGCGGCCGGAGACGTGGTCCTGGTGAAGGGCTCTCGCAGCGTAGGGCTCGAGCTTGCGGTCGAGGCTCTCGTGGCGGCAAGAGGAGTACCTGGATGATCTACGAACTACTCTACCCGCTTAGCACGGAGTTCGGCTGGGCAAGCGTGCTGAACGTGCTTCGCTATACGCCCTTCCGTATCATCATGGCGACGCTCAGCGCCATGATGATGGTCTTCCTCCTGGCGCCCTGGTTCATCAGTCGGCTCCGTGGAAAGCAGATTAGCCAGATCATTCGGGAGGAAGGGCCAGAGACCCATCGCGTGAAGGCCGGCACGCCTACCATGGGTGGTGCTCTGATACTCCTGAGCGTTCTAGTGCCTACGGTGCTCTGGGCAGATGTCCGGAACATCTTCGTTCTCGCCACCGCGATAGTGACCGCTGGGTATGGCGTCATAGGGTACCTGGACGATCGTTTGAAGATCCAGGGGAGCAATACTCGCGGGCTTCCGGGGCGCTTCAAGCTGTTGGGGCAGGTCGTGATCGGAGGTGCTGTGATCGCCTACCTGTTCCTCGACAGGCCTGAGCTCCCGGCTGACTGGATCGCAATTCGGGGGCGCCTCAGCGTGCCGTTCCTGGCCTTCGACAAGTACCCTATCGAGCTTCCAGTCTGGCTCTACGCGGCGTTTGCACTCTTCGTCGTCGTAGCCATGAGCAACGCCGTCAATCTGACGGATGGACTGGACGGGCTCGCCATCGGACCGGTCATGATCAGCGCCGGGACGTACATGGTGTGGGCGTACGTTGCCGGCTCCGTGCTGTTCGGGCGCCCCTTGGCCGATTACCTCGACATTGCCGGCATCGACGCGATGTCGGAGCTCGCTGTCTTCGCAGCTGCCGTGATCGGCGCGGGTATCGGCTTTCTCTGGTATAACACCTATCCGGCACAGGTCTTCATGGGAGACGTCGGGTCGCTGGCTCTTGGGGGAGGGCTTGGAATGATGGCAGTGCTCACCAAGACCGAGCTGCTCAGCATCGTCATCGGTGGGGTCTTCGTGGTCGAGACGCTGAGTGTCGTCACCCAAGTCGTGAGTTTCCGATTCTTCGGGAAGCGCGTCTTCCTGATGGCTCCCATTCACCACCACTTCGAGAAGAAAGGGTGGCCGGAGCCCCGAATCATCGTCCGTTTCTGGATCATCTCCATTCTCTTGGCCCTAGTCAGCCTCTCGTCGTTGAAGGTTCGGTAGACATGCAGCTCGAGGGTCGTCGCGTCATCGTGGTAGGTCTCGGGGCAAGTGGGATTGCCGCGGCGGAGCTGTGTCGCCGTTACGGCGCCGCCGTCCTCGGGACGGATTCGAAACAGCTCGTCGACCTTCCAGCACCCGTCGGCCAGCTCGGGATCGAGCTTCGGCTCGGTGGCCATCAGGGGGTGGACTGGGACCGGGCCGATCTGATCGTCGTGTCCCCCGGTGTCCCGCCGATGCCGGCGCTGCGTGCCGCGGAGACTGCGGGGATCGAGGTGATCTCCGAGCTCGAGCTTGGGTGGCGCTTCCTGCGGAGCCCCCTCGTCTGCGTCGGAGGAACCAACGGCAAGAGCACTGTGACAACGCTCTTGGCCGGCATGCTTCAGGTCGGAGGCAATCGCGTCTTCAGCGGCGGGAACCTGGGAACTCCACTCTGCCAGGCGGTGGACGGGGACTACTCGGTGCTCGTCGCCGAGGTCTCCAGCTTCCAGCTCGAGCGCGTGCCCACGCTCCGTCCCAAGGTCGCTATCCTGCTCAACATTTCCGACGATCACCTCGATCGCTACGATGGCTTTCAGGATTATGCAGACGCGAAAGGGAACGTCTTCGTCAATCAGCGTCCCGGGGACGTGGCGGTCATCCCGGTGGGGGACGCTGCTTGTGAGCGCCAGGCGCGCCGTGGGGAGGGTCGATGCTTGACCTTCGGACCAGGCGGCGACTACGCCGTTGAGGATAGCGTCGTCGTCGAGCAAGGTTCCGGGGAGCGATTCGAGACGGCGGGGGCGCAGCTGCGGGGTGCCCACAACGTCGAGAATGCCGCGGCCGCCATCGCGGCAGCGCGAGTACTCCAGGTCGAGAGCGATGCCATCCGGCGTGCGTTGCTGGAGTTTCAGCCCCTCCGTCATCGGATGGCTTACGTTGCTGAGCTCCGCGGTGTTCGCTTCTATGACGACTCCAAGGCGACCAACGTGGGTGCGGCCGTCACGGCGCTCCGCGGATTGCGCGAACCGCGCGGAGTGCTCATCGCTGGCGGTAGAGACAAGCGGGGTTCCTACGACTCGTTGGTTGCAGCGGTAGAAGCCAAAGCAAGGGCCGTCGTTGTCCTCGGTGAGGCAGCCGACGCGATTGCGGCGGCCGTGGGGCAGCGCGCACCCGTGTATCACGCCAGGTCCCTCGACGAGGCCGTGAAGCTAGCCTTTGCTGCGGCTCAGGTTGGGGACGCGGTGCTGCTCAGCCCGGCTTGCGCCAGTTTCGACATGTTTCGCAGCTACGCTGACCGTGGCGAACAGTTCCAATCCGCAGTGCGGGCCATGGTGGCCGCCTGCCGTGCCGATAGCCCAAGCGTGGGACGACCATGACGCTGCTCCGGGACCTGCTCACCCCGAAGGTTCGCACCGGCTCCGTCGACGTCGTGTTGGCGGCTGTGGTCATTGCCCTGGCTGGATTCGGGGTGGTCGTCGTGTACAGCTCCAGCATCATCGAAGCCACGGTCACCTACCGTGACCCCCAGTACTTCCTCAAGAAGCAGGCGCTCTACGCCGCGGTCGCGCTGTTCGCCATGTTCGTGACCTCGCGCATCGACTACCACCGACTCAGGCCGTTGACGTACCCTATTTTGGGAACTGTCACGGTTCTCATGGTGCTCAGCGTCATCGGGTTCGGGCACACGGGCGGAGGGGCAGCACGCTGGCTGCGGATTGGGCCAGTCAATCTGCAACCCTCCGAGGCGGCGAAGCTTGCGCTGATCCTATGGCTCGGGTACTCGCTCGCGAAGAAACGTGAGAAGGTCAGAAGCTTCTCGATTGGCATGCTCCCCCACCTCATCATGGCGGGCATGTTGATGCTGCTCTGCCTGAAGCAGCCGGATTTCGGCGGTGCGGTGGTCTTGCTGTTCCTGACCTTCACGCTGCTGTTCGTTGCCGGTGCTCGCCTCGGTTACCTGCTTGGCGCCGCCATGCTGGGGGCCTTGCTTGCCCTCTGGGCGGTGAAATCGACAGCCTATAGGTGGGAGCGCGTCCAGGCCTGGCTCAACATGTCCGAGCACAGGCAGGACCTGGCCTATCAGCCCTTCCAGTCAGTAATGAGCTTCGGTTCTGGCCAAGTGTCTGGAATGGGGCTCGGTCGCGGACTGCAGACGCTGTACCTCCCCGAGGCGCACACCGACTTCGTCTCCGCCATCATTGGAGAGGAACTCGGGTTCATTGGGATCCTGCTGCTGTGCTCGGTCTACCTCGTCATCGTCGCGCGCGGCGTGCGGGTGGCGCTCGCCGCACCCGACGACTATGGGTCCTACCTGGCCTTCGGTATTGCCGTGCTGTTCGGGACGCAGGCCCTCGTCAACCTTGCAGTATCAATGGCCATTGCTCCGACGAAAGGGCTGACCCTCCCCTTCGTCAGCTATGGGGGCTCGTCCCTGCTTGTCAGCGGCGTAGCAGCGGGAATACTCCTCAATATATCCAGGCCCCGTCTCGGTACCGCGAACATCAGGACTGGCGCCATGGATGAACGTTTGCCAGAGGCGAGCGCTGTGCTCGCGAGCCACGCAGGAGCTCCCCATGGGACTGGTCCGCGACGACAGTCGGGAGCCGGAGCAGCAGGCGGCAGCGGTGCCCGAAGACCGCTCGGGAGCATGACATGACGGTGCTGCTTGCTGGCGGAGGAACGGGCGGGCACGTGTTCCCGTTGGTCGCGGTGGCGGACGCACTTGCACAGCTCGTGCCGCGCGAAAGGATCGTGTTCGTTGGCACGCGTCGCGGCATCGAGACCCGAGTGGTGCCTGACCGCGGCTACTCGCTCGAGCTCATTGATGTCCTGCCACTGCGAGGTGGTGGGATGATGGATATGGTGAAGGGTGTGTGGCGTGCGGCGCAGTGCGTCCCACGAGCCGCTGACCTCCTGCGCCGCTACCGGCCGTGGGCGGTCTTCTCGGTGGGCGGGTACGCGGCAGGTCCCTTGGCCGTGGCAGCACGCATGCGGGGCATCCCGCTGGCCCTGCTCGAGCCGAACGCCGTAGTTGGCTTGGCGAACGCACTCACTGCTCCGCTCGTCGACAGAGCCTATACGGCGTTCGAGGAAGCCGAGGCGGTATTTCCTCCATCTCGGGTGCGGCGGTTGGGCGTTCCGTTGAGGGAAGGTTTCGTCCGCTCGCCCTACGCGGTCAGCGACGCTGAGCAGGTGGTACTCGTGCTTGGAGGCAGCCAGGGGGCAAAATCACTCAACGAGGGCGTCCCGGGCGCCCTCGCCGCAGTTGGACGAACGCTCCGTGTCGTGCACCAGTGTGGCCCCACACACCAAGCAGCGACGCGGGAGCGTTATGAGGCTCTTGGTCTCGGTCCCGCAGCGCAGGTAGTACCCTTCATCGACGACATGCCAGCGGCTCTGGCTGCCGCTGATCTCGTCGTCAGCCGAGCTGGCGCGAGCGCGGTCAGCGAAATCTGTGCAGTCGGTCGTCCCAGTTTGCTCATTCCTTACCCGTTTGCTGCGGGCGACCATCAGCGTCGCAACGCCGAGGCCCTCCAGAAGGCGGGTGCTGCGGTCTGTGTTCCCGCGCTGGAGGCTAGCACGACGGTCTTGTCGTCGCACTTTGATCGCCTGCTCGGGGATCCCACGCGCCTCGGCTCCATGGCGGAGGCTGCGGCGAACCTAGGCCGCTCTCGAGCCGCCGACGCCATCGCTCGGGACTTGCTGCAGCTGGGGGGCCAGGTGCTAGTTGGATCGGGCCAGGGACCCGTGGGGGTGCTCACGGAACGAGGTGGCTCAGCGGAGCGCGACCAGGAGTGCGGCTGATGTTCAGAGGACGCGTACGCCACGTGCATTTCATCGGGATCGGCGGCATTGGGATGAGCGGCCTCGCTGAGATCCTCCGCACCCTGGGTTTCGATGTTTCCGGTTCCGACCTTCGCGAAGGCGAGATGACGGGGCGGCTTCGCCGGCTTGGCATACGGGTGGACATCGGGCACGTGCGGGAGAATGTCACCGGCGCGGACGTTGTGGTGTACTCGAGCGCAATCCGCCCGGAGAACCCGGAGATCGAACACGCGCAACGGCTCGGGACGCCCGTGATATCGCGCGCGGAGATGTTGGCGGAGCTGATGCGGGTCAAGTATGGCGTGGCCATCGCAGGCTCGCACGGGAAGACGACGACCACCTCCCTGGTGGCCACGGTGTTGCGGGCGGCGGGACTCGACCCGACCGTGGTCGTCGGCGGACGAATGGCGGCTTTTGGCAGCAATGCCAAGCTGGGCGAAGGGGATCTGCTCGTTGCCGAGGCGGACGAGAGCGACGGGTCGTTCCTGCGTTTGACCCCTACCATCGCGGCTGTCACGAACATCGATCCCGAGCACTTGGATCACTACGGTACGCACGCTCGCTTGAAGGAAGCGTTCGTCCAGTTCGTCCAGAAGGTGCCTTTCTATGGGCTTGCGGTCCTGTGCCTCGATCATCCTCACGTGCAGGAGCTGCTGCCCCGCGTTCAGCGCCGACACGTCACCTACGGCTTCTCGCCCCAAGCGGACTACTCGGCGCGTGAGGTGTCCTTCAAAGGCGTGGGGAGTCGCTTCGTCGCCTATAGGCGCGGCGAATCGATCGGCGAGTTTGCGATGGCACTGCCGGGCCAGCACAACGTGCTGAACTGTCTCGCCACGATCGCTATTGGCGATGAACTCGAGATCCCATTCGACGTGATGAAGGACGCCCTCGCCACCTTCGACGGAGTCGCGCGACGCTTCAGCGTCGTCGCCGAGGTGGGTGGTGTCACCCTCGTAGATGACTATGGTCATCATCCGGCGGAGGTGCGGGCAACGCTCGAGGCGGCGCGCAGAGCGTTCGACAGAAGGGTGCTCGTGGCATTTCAGCCACACCGTTACTCACGCACTCAGCTGCTCTTCGACGACTTCACGCGCGCGTTCAACGACGCCGACGTCGTGCACATTGCAGACATCTATGCGGCGGGTGAGAAGCCGATCCCGGGGGTCTCCTCGGCGGCGCTGGCGCACGCGATCGCTCAGCACGGCCACCATGCCGTCGATTACGTCCCTGAACGAGCTGCCTTGGCCAAGGAGCTGGCGGCCGCGGCTCAGCCCGGCGATGTCGTCATTGCCCTCGGTGCTGGGGACATCAACCGTATCCTCGAAGACGTAAGGCTACTTCTTGTCGCACGGGAATGCGGAGGTTCCGGGTGACCGCTCGAAGGAAGACTCGCAAGAGCTTCACGGTGGTGAACGCACCTGGTGAGGGTCCCAATCTCGAGGAGAGCCCGGCACCAGGCCCCGTGACGACGGGGTCGCGAACGCATCCAAGCGGGAACGCCTGGGGGAGGATCGGGGAGGCAGTCAAACTGCTGCTCGGCGTCCTCAGTGTAGTGGGTATGTCGGCCGGTGCTGCCTGGGGAGCGCACCGGTATGCCCTGAATTCGCCGCGTTTCGCCGTCAGGACGATTGAGGTCGACGGTCAGCGTCAACGTGGGGATTCGAGGATAGCTGAGCTAGCGGGACTCCAGTTGGGGCAGAACCTGTTCCAAACGGACACCGATGCGGCGGAGAGGCGCCTCCTGTCTGATCCGTGGGTCGAGAAAGCCCGCGTTCTCAAGGAGCTGCCCAGCACGCTGCGCGTGGAACTCACCGAGCGAGAAGCATCGGCCCTTGCGTTGATCGCAGGCGACCTCTTCCTCGTCGCTCAGGATGCGAAGCCCTTCAAGCGGCTCGAACCGACCGATCCGCATGACATGCCGGTGATCACCGGGATTTCCCCCGAGAATCTGGCGAGGGACCGCGACCGTGAGCTCGAACGCATCGCGACCGGTCTCGAGATTCTGAGGCAGTTCGAGCGAATCGAGCTCAGCCGTGTGTACCCCGCGCAGGAGGTACACGTCGGAGAGGGCGGGGAGGTGGTCCTCACCGTTGGCAAGGCAGCACTGTCCCTGCACCTTGGAGTCGGGGAATGGCGTCGAAAGCTCCTGATGGCGGCACGGGTAGTTGGCAGGCTGGCAAGAGCCGGGCAGACCCCGGCGCATGTCTATCTCGATAACTCGGCCCATCCTGAGCGTGTCGTAGTGAGGATGAGGTGACTATGGCAGTGATGGTCAAAACTTGGCCACGCGAAGAGCGCCGTGGCAGCGTCGGTGCAGCCTCGGCTTCCCGCCGGCCGGGTGAGTTACTGGAGGCAGCCAAGGGATTGTCATGAATCACTCGATTACGACTCCAGAGATCGTGGTTGGTTTAGACCTGGGTAGCACCAAGGTTACTGCCGTCGTCGGCGAGGTAGATAGCGACGGCATCACGATTTTGGGCGTCGGGAACGTTCCGTGTCGCGGACTGCGCAAAGGTGTCGTGAGCAACATCGAGTGGACGGTACGCTCGATCCGCGAAGCGATCGATGCGGCGCAAACCATGGCTGGCGTGGAGATCAATACGGTCTACGCCGGGGTTGCGGGCAGTCACGTGCGCAGTCACGTCTCGGACGGCGTTTGCGCGATCCAGGGCAGGGAGGTAACCCGTGCGGACCTCGACCGGGTCATCGAAGGTGCACGCGCCATCCCGGTCGACGCCGATCGCATGATCCTCCACGCCCTGCCCAGGGAATACGTGGTCGATAACCAGGATGGGATTCGCGACCCGATTGGCATGAGCGGGGTGCGCTTGCAGGTACGCGTGAACCTGGTCACCGCGGCAACCTCGTGTGTGCAGAATGTCGTTCGGTGCGTCGAGCGGTGCGGCCTCGCGGTCGCCGACGTGGTCCTGCAGCCGCTCGCCAGCGCGAGCTCGGTCCTGAGCGACGACGAGAAGGAGATCGGGGTCGCCGTCATCGATGTGGGGGGCGGCACGACGGATCTCATGCTGTACGCGGATGGAGGGATCGCCCATGTCAGCGTCATCCCCGCGGGTGGGAATAACATCACCAGTGACGTGGCCGCTGGGCTACGCACTCCCGTCGCTGAAGCGGAGCGCCTGAAGCGAAACTATGGTTGCGCCCTGGGTCGTATGATCGCTGATGACGAGGAGATCGAGGTGCCTGGTGTCGGTGGACATTCGCCGCGTCGAGTGCCGCGCCGCCTTCTGAGCGACATCATTGAACCTCGCGTGGAAGAGATTTTCAGCGAAGCACGACGTCGCATCGAGGAGACGGGTCTGCTCGAGCAGGTGAGCTCGGGATGTGTGCTGACCGGCGGTGCGACGCTGATGGAGGGGATGGTGGAGTGCGCCGAGGAGATCCTTGGCATGCCCGTCAGGCTCGGATTCCCCATCGGCGTGCGTGGTATAGTCCAACTGGTTCAAGGGCCCCAGTACGCGACGGGCGTGGGGCTCGTCCAGTATGGCGCCGAACGCCTCGGGGAAGCCGCCACGTTCGATGAGGCCGGCAAGAGACCGGAACCCATCAGGCAGGGGGTAGGCGTCGAGGACAACAAAAAGGGACTTTGGGGTTGGTTCAAGGCAGCATTTTGAGCATGCACCACACCACCATTGATGCACGAGCACACCATTAGCGGAACCGTGCCAGGACGCCGAGAGGCTCGTACAGGGGAAGAGGCAGCCCCGAGCGACTCGAGCTCACTGGACCATGCGAGACAGCCCGGGAGAACACCTCATGAGTTTTTCGATCGAGTTCGCGGACGACACGCCGACCTATCAAGCACGGATCAAAGTCGTTGGAGTCGGCGGCTCCGGCGGGAACGCCATCAACACGATGATTCACTTCGGCCTTGAAGGGGTCGAGTTCGTTACGGTGAACACCGACGCTCAGGCGCTGAATTCGAATGCCGCTGCCGAGAAGATTTCCATCGGGGGTAGTATTACCCGGGGGCTTGGGGCGGGAGCGGATCCGGAGAAGGGCCGCAAGGCAGCCTTGGAGGACGTGACGCGGCTCAAGGAGGCAATCCAGGGCGCAGATATGGTCTTCATCACCGCAGGCATGGGAGGTGGCACCGGCACTGGCGCGGCGCCGGTCATTGCCCAGCTCGCTCGAGAAGAGGGCGCTCTCACTGTTGGTGTCGTCACCAAGCCGTTCGTCTTCGAAGGGCGCCAGCGAGCTCGTCGGGCAGAGCAGGGCCTGGCGGCGCTGTCCGAGCACGTGGACACGCTCATTACTATACCGAACGAGAAGCTGATGACGTTGGCGGACGAGGACCTCACCTTCGTCGATGCCTTTCGGAAGGCTGACGAGGTCCTGTTCCAGGCGGTCAAGGGCATCAGCGATCTCATTACACTCGACGGTATCGTGAACGTCGACTTCGCCGACGTCCGCACCGTGATGGCGGCCATGGGTCGCGCTCTGATGGGTACTGGGTGCGCCAAGGGGGAGGGCCGGGCTCGCCTCGCCGCGGAGCAGGCCGTCCAATCTCCGTTGCTCGACAACATTTCCGTCGAAGGCGCCACCGGGGTTCTCATCAACGTCGTTGGCGGCCCCGATATGAAGATGCGCGAGATTCAGGAAGCCGCGTCGCTGATTCAAGAGCAGGCCCATGAAGACGCCAACATCATCTTTGGCGCGAGCATCGACGAGGGGATGGGAGATGCCATCAAGGTGACGGTCATCGCCACTGGGTTCGATCAGCAGGCGCAGGACGACATACCGGTCGAGGTGGTTCGCGAGGTGAGGCGCACCAGTGCCCAGGACCACGCGCCAGCGACGCGGACGGCTCCACCGCCGCTCCGGGCCGAGCCCATGGCTGTGTATGCGCGACGGGCTACATCCGCTCCGCCGGCATCCCACCAAGTCGCCCGCGAGGGCTTCAGCGCCGGCCCCCAGATCCGTGAGCGCATCCAGTATCCTGGGGCCAACGCCGAGACGGATTGGGACATTCCAGCATTCCAGCGCCGCCACCAGAGTGGTTGACCGGGCGGCGTGGCCTTCATGCCCTTGGCACCCGGGTGACTCCGCCCGGCGTGCGGGGGCCAGGGTGCGAGCTGCCAGCGCCGGAGCCAGCGACGGTCTTGGGCCCTTGGCGCTCCATTCTTGACCGCGTCTGGCAGGTTCTTCAGTGGTTTCCATGCTCTCAGCGGTCACGAGTCAGCCATCAGCCGCATGCCACCATTCGGCTGAACCGTTGACTGCTGACAGCTGATTGGCAGCGTCCTCCTCGGTTCCGGCTCCGCTGCGTTAGGCCAGTAGGAACTCGCTGGCCGATCGCCACGAGCGGCGCAGAAGCCTGTCGCTTCGCGAAGAGACTTCCGCTAAGGTCTCCCGGCCATGGCGTTCAAAGCGCGATATATCGGGTCGCTCATTGCTGTATTGGCTGTGTTTTTGGTCGCCGGCTGCGGTCCCAAGCAGGAAGCAAAGCAGCCGAAGAAGGCGTCCTCCGGGCTGGATCTGGATTTCCTCGGCGAATCCGGTTCCGACAGTTCGGTGGATGCCGCGTCCGGAGACGTGGAAGAGCCCTACAGTCCCTGCGCCCAGAAGCAATGCGGCGACACGTGCAACCTCTGCGATCCGGTGGACGAGTCCTGCGTCCAGATCAACCTTCTGCATCAGTGCACCGCAAAGGGCGAGTGCGTGCTTGCCCCTGCCAAGTGCGGCGGCTGAGCGCGTTGTCGCGAGTGGGATGTGCGCCCAGCTAGCCCCCCGGTTGTTGATCACTACGCCCTGCTGGAGGGACCAGCCGTTCGATGTCGTGATGGTGTCGCGGCAGTCGTGATGCTTCTCAGCAATCGGCGGAGCGCACCAGGGGTACTGGGCCAATGACGAGAGTGATGGGAAGCATCCACCGAGAGGCACCGGCAGATGTCTGCGGTGATTCGGAGGAGGCGCCGCCGGACGTATCGATTGTCGTCCCCGTCTTCAACGAGCAAGAGAGCCTGCCGCACCTTGTTGCGCAGCTTCATGCGGCGCTCTCCCCTACGGCTTCAACCTATGAGCTCGTATTCGTCGACGATGGCTCCTCCGATCGTAGCTTGAATCTGCTCGTCGAGATGGCCCGCTCCGATCCAGCCATGATGATCATTGAACTCCGCCGCAACTTCGGCCAGACCGCTGCCATGCAAGCCGGGCTCGACTATGCCCGCGGGGCCAAGATCGTGATGATCGATGCAGATCTTCAGAACGATCCTGCTGACATTCCAATGATGCTTGGCAAGATTGACGAAGGCTATGATCTCATCGCTGGCTGGCGTGCTCGCCGCAAGGACCCGTTCCTCAATCGCCGTCTCCCGTCGATGATTGCAAACCGCATCATCAGTGCAGCAACCAAGGTGAAGTTGCACGACTACGGGTGCACCCTGAAGGTCATGAGCCGCGACGTCGCCAAGGAGCTCAGGCTATACGGAGAAATGCACCGCTTCATTCCGGCCGTAGCCAGTTGGATGGGGGTGCGTGTGGTCGAGGTACCGGTCAATCACCGCCCGCGCCAGTTCGGTACATCCAAGTACGGAATTGGACGGACGCTGCGGGTGATTCTGGATCTCATCACGGTTCGCTTCATGCAATCCTACTTGGTCCGTCCCATGCAGGTTTTCGGACTGGCGGGCCTTGTCGCAAGTTCGTTGGGGGTCGTCATCTGTGGCTGGTTGGCGATCGAGAAGGTCGTTTTTGGAGGCAACCTCGCCGACAGGCCCCTATTGCTGTTGGGAATCCTGCTGATTGTGGTCGGCGTGCAGCTCGTGAGCCTCGGCCTGGTCGCTGACGTCGTTTCACGCACCTACCACGAGTCGCAGGGAAAGCGCGCGTACTACGTCAGGCGGGTGGTAGCTGGCCAGAGCCGCTTGGATACAGTATCCGCCGCGCAAGACTCGTAGCTCGTCGATTCGGCGGTGAAGGGGACACCTGCCGTCTTTCCATGTGTGACTGAGGCTACCCAGCTTCGCCGGACGCGCGAGCGATTACCTTGGCAAGCGCCTCGATGAAGTCATGAACGACGGCGCTGTTGGCTTCTGCCCCTGAGTTCGGGCGGGGCAGATGAAAGGTCACGTGCCCGTGCTGCAGGAACGAATAGTAGGCCTCGGGAACGTCACGTCCAAAGCTGATGATTCGCAGGTTCGGCCACTGCCGCCGCAGCTGTCGTAGCGTGTGGAAGACTCTCAGTGAGTTTCGTCCGAGGCGGCTCATCAGGTCGAGGTCGAGGGCGAGGACAGGATGCTCGTCATCGCTCGCAAGCAGGAGCTGCGTTGCGTCGGTGGCGTCGACCAATTGTACGGCGCTGACGGGTGCATCACGCAAAGAGAGCTCGAGGCCGAAGAGAACGAGCAGGTCGTCGGTCACCACGATCAGCAGGCGCCCCGCTGCAGGACGGATCACCTCCTCCACGAGGCGCGCGAGTTCGCCGCCGTGCTTTGGTGCAAGGCTCACACGATGCCCAGGTGGTACCGAGCTTCCCGGGTGCAGAGCCGAGCGGAGGAGGATCCGGTCGAGAGCAATTCCCACGCGGGCTGGACGTGCAGGGGGCGACGTGCTCCCGGGGTCAGGTTCGAACCGGAATGTTCCCTCGGTCCACCGTACGACCTCTCCCAGTACTCCCTGGGCATGGTACTTCAACCCCTCGATGAGTTGCTGTTCGCTGAGGGCTCCTATATCAAGCAGAACCTGTCCTATGAGTTCATGGGGGACCGCCGTAGCCTGTTGCTCGAGCGCCCGATGGAGCACCGGGAAATCGACCCAGCCGCGCTTCACGAAGTAGCTCGTCAGATGGCGGAATTGGGGAACCATCTCCGCGGTCAGGAGGTCGCCGTCGGCAAACAACAATCTGGCTCGCTGCGCGCCCCGCTCGATGGTGAGGGCGCCACACTGCTTGGTGATGCTGAGGACCTCCAGCACGTCGACTGGCCTGACGTCCTGCAGGTGGCCGCTGAGCATCATTGGCTGCCGCCGCTCGAATCGTGGTTCGACTTGAAGAGATCGAGCAGGCCCTGCAGTGTCTGAGCCTTTCGCTCGAGCCTTCGGTACTGCACGCTCGAGTACAGCGCTGTTGCCGCGTGAGCCGTGAGTAGAGCGAAGAGCTCCATGTCGAAAGCGTCGAACCCTTCTTTCTGCACGAGCAACCGAAACAAGACCACGAGACCGACCGTATTGTCGCCAACCGTCAGCGGTAGGACGGCCAGCGGCGTGTCCCCGCTGGGGAGATCGCTCTCTTGCACCTCCAAGGCGAGAGTCCCATTCTGCGCGACGCGAGAGAGCAGATTGTCCGCAAGCGGAATGACGGCGTCTGCATCGTCCAGCTGTCCCTCACAGGCTTCTCGGCGGATCTCGTAGCTTGCGCGGTCCACGACGTATATCGCGAATCGGTCGGCCCCGATGAGGTTTATCACCACCTCCTTGATGATGCGAAGGACGTCTTCGTAAACCAGCGTCGCGTGGATTTGCGAGGACGCCACGTAGAGGCTGAGGTAGTTCGAATTCTGCCGCTCGAGCTCGCTGTAGTCGCTCGAGAGACGGGCGTTGGCTTCGGAGAGTTGCTCGACCTGTACCACCAACGCTTGGATCTGCTCCTCGGGTGCGAGGGGGCGGTCTGATGTATCTGCGGCGCCGCGGATGCGCTGCAGTGTGCTCTCGAGTTCACTCAACCGTGCCTTGAGGGCGCGATTCTCCGTCATGACCGTGTCCGCGACGGCGCTTGCCTCGGCGAGTAGGGACGTGAGGTCGTAAGCTTGCGGGTTCTCGGGTTGGCTCATCGGCAGGCTTTGGGACAATGGCTTGGCGATTCCAGGTTCAGAGGCTTACCTTGCCAGGGTCGGCGTCCGCTATTGGAGATTGGTGCAGCGCTAGTTTACCGGGTATGCATCTGCTGGCCAATCGGATTCCTAGCTTTGGCTCCAGTCATCGAGAAGACCGTGTCAAGACAGTCCAAGATGCCTGTCCACTCCGCGACCGAGCTCCCGGCGCGGGGGGCGCGAAGTAGGGGGCAGTCGCCGCGTCGGTTCGAGCTGCCAGCCAGCGATCCCACGGCGAATGTGCGGGGCCATACTCCGGAGGCATGGCCGTGACGCTTCCGAAGCCAGACCTGGTCTCGGGCTCCAACGGGCACCAGATCACCCAGCGTAGGCGGCTTGGAGCGACTCGCCATGCGGCGCTCATGCTGGCCATGCAGGGCAAGCACGCGGAGGCCGCTCGGCGGCTGCTGGAGGTGCTGCAGACCCCGCCCGAGGAGTACGGACGGCTCGGCGACGAGGAGCGTCGCCTCGTGACGATGGCGGCGACCTACCTTCAGAAGGCGGGGGACAGAGCCGGGGCGGCGCATCTCTTCGGAGCATTGGGAGACGTGGAGCGGTGCTCGCTGCTCGAAGTCGAGCCCCATGCTTCGCCCCCCTCGGAGGACGCGCTGGGTTCGAGGCAGGCTGCTGCACCCGACACGGACGCTGACACCCACTCTGAGGCCAGAATACCGGAATCAACGGTGCAGTCTCGTCCGGCAGAGGTGTCTCCGGACGCCGGTCAGCCGCGAAACGCCATCGGCGAAGCGCGCGTGCTGATGGGGCGCGGTGATGCCGAAGGCGCGGCTGCTGTCCTGGCGGAGGGGGGGTACGCATACGAGGCCGGAATATGCTTCTTGAAGGCGGGCAGGCCGGACGCGGCGCTCGCCCAGCTGGCGCAGGTTCCTTCGGGCACGCCTCACTATCCTGCCGCGGCCCGCACAGCGATTCGCATCGCTGGTCGCGTCGGTCTCTGCGATCGCGAGCTGTACCGGTTCGTACAGCCGTTTCTTGCCAAGGGTCCGTCGGACCCCAAAGAGCTCGAGCTGTTTCGCCGTCTCGCGCAACTGCTCGAAGAGCGCACACTGATCGAGGAGGCGGTGAGTGTCTTGAACGCAGCTCATGCAAACTTTCCCGACGATGTCATCGTTCAAGATCGTCTGGCGGCGCTCACGGCGCATGCGGGCGCTCCGGACAGCTTGATTGGCGACGAGGAGTCGGCAGCGCTCTCTGTACAGCTGTTGCAGCCGATGCGCGCAGCGCAGCCGCGGCGTGGTATGGTGCCCGCGCCGCCGCGATCGGTCGATCCTAGCGCCTGGATGGGTGACACCGGATTGGGTCATATGGCGCACCTGGCGAGCGATGGCGGGGCAAGGGTCGGGTCATCGCTGGGGTCTGCTGTCGCCGAAGAGTTCGATGCCGAGTCTGTGCGTGTTTCGGCGATCCCGGCACCTGGTGACTGCGCGCAGGAATGGGTCCCGGGCACCATCGTGGGTGGCCGTTTTCGGCTCGATGGCATGATCGGCCAGGGTGGGATGGCTCAGGTCTTCAGTGCGACGGACCTCGAGCTGGACGAAGAGGTGGCGCTCAAGGTTTTTTCCGGACAACTGGTGACAGAGGACTACCTCCAGGAAGCCGTCCAACGCTTTCGCCAAGAACTCAAGCTTTGCCGAAGGCTCAATCATCCGAACATCATTCAGGTCTACGATATCGGGATCCATGGCGGGCATCGTTACTTCACGATGGAGTTGCTCCGTGGGCAGAGTCTTGGCGACATGCTCGGAGTCCCGCTCGACCTCGACAACGGCCTGAGAATCCTGCTCCAGGCATGTGCGGGGCTCAGTGCTGCGCACGAGCAGGGAGTCGTCCATCGGGACGTGAAGCCTGACAACATCTTCGTGACGAGCGATGGAACGGTGAAGATCATGGACTTCGGCATCGCCAAGAGCTCGGTCACGTCGGGCCAGACGACATTCGGCACGATCGCAGGCACGCCCGAGTACATGTCTCCAGAGCAGATCAACGACTTCAGCGCCGCAGGGCCGGCGGCGGATCAATACTCCCTCGGGGTCGTCGCTTATGAGATGTTTACGGGACAGGTTCCGTTCGCGCACGAGCACATGGTGGTGTTGCTCACCATGCATCTCGAGGCGACACCCACGCCTCCGACCGAACTCAACCCTGCGCTTCCGGATGAGCTCGAAGCGACGATTCTACGCATGCTCGCAAAGGATCCTCGCGCGCGCTTCGAGAGCTGCGAGCAGGTCCAATCAGCGTTCCTGGAGCTGCACTCGATGTTTCTCTGATGCCCGCCGTGTCTGAGGGCGGCATTCGCCGCGCTGGCTCGGCCGACAATGAACACCCGTTCGGTCGAAGTTTGGTGGCAGGCACGCTTCCGATGCCTGCCGCGGTGTGGTAGCGTGTTTCTCCTTGCGGCACTTCCATGTGGCCGTGCGAAAGAGGTCATGTCGTCGCCCCCGCCTAGCCTGCCTGACGCGCCGTACTCCGTTAAACCACCGGCGTTTCCCACAAACAAATTTCCGGTGTTCTGGGTCGTGCTTTCGAGCATCGTGGGGGCGGCCCTGGGCGCAGGTGTGTGCATGCTGACGCGCTCCGAGGAACCGGCTCCAGTGGTGTCTGCCGTAGCATTGACTGCTCCTGTTGAGTCGGCCAAGCCGAAAGTGCCAGCTCCACCGCCTCCAACCCTTGAGCAACGTGCCGCCCGGGGCGATCAGGACGCGGTCAAGGCGATCGAAGCAAAGCCGGAAGGCGAGCGCACCGCTGCGGAGCTTGCAGCGCTGGAGAGGGCAGCGGACGCGAGCCAACGCGCTCGAATTGCTGAGCTCAAGCGCAAGACCGAGCTCCTACCTGACTTCGGTCGCAGCCCTGACACGAAGAAGGAACTAGTCTCGTTGGCACGGGACGAGCGTTACTACGTCGATGCCCAGGAAATGCTCGCGTCTCTGGACAACACGGTGGGTCCGGACCTGCTCTACGTCGTTTGGGCCGGGACCCACAGGAGGACGCCAGCGACCGAGCTCGCGCAGGCGCTCTCGTACTCGAAGGAGGTTCGGTCACACGCCTCGAAGGAGCTCGAGCTGGTCCTCCAACTGCGGCGCGTGGACGACTGCTCGAAAGCTGTCGAACTCCTCGAGCAGGCGGAGGAGTACGGGGACAGACGCACCCTCACGGCAATGCAACGCTTCAATCGGCGGCACGGCTGCGGCGCCAATGAACGGGCAGACTGTTGGTCCTGCATGCGGAACAGCCAGGTCCTGCGAGACGCCAGTGCGGCAGCCCGTAAGCGAGTTGCTCCACTGTGAAGCGGACCTCATGGTCACCAGCGAAGCGAAGCCAGCTGGCGGCTGCCTCCGTGCCGGCGGAGCCGTGCCCGGATGGCGCCTTGGCTGTGCCGAAATGGCGAGGGCCCTCCCCAGAGGTCGCGCGTTCCTGGCAGACCAACTCCGGCGAGCCGCCAGCTCCATCGCTCTGAGCATCGCGGAGGGAGCTGGCGAATTCGCTGCTGCCGACAAGGCGCTTCTACCGATTCGCGCGTCGCTCAGGGACCGAATCCGCCACCATCGTTGACGCACTCGCAGTACGAACTCGCCGATGAGCCGCTCCGTACTCGCGCCCCAGGTTTTCTGCTGCGCATCGTCGCCATGCTCACCGCCATGGTCTCGAAGATTTCGGGCTCGGGCTCTGGGCACATCGATGCCCTGGGCTCGGACTCGAATCCGCTCCTTTGAAGACACTCCCTAGTGGGCTGGCCGATGCAGCGGCGGGAACGTGCTCAATCGTGGAGGCGGCCGGGGGGTTGAGGACTGCTCGACGGCAGGATTCTGCTGTGTTGCAGACCCAAAACCGCGCGGGCTGCCGCTCGCGTAGTCCGGAGCCCGGCAGCCGGGGTCCACCCGCAGCTTCCACCTGCGGCCCGGTTGCGCTAGCACCAGCCCATGGCGTCCTACGACAGCGAACGCAACTGTCACGTCGTCCGAATCGTGTACGACGGGCCCGGGCTTGCTGGCAAGACGACCAATCTCGAGCGCATTTGCGAGCGCGTCCCGACCGAGAGCCGGAGCGAGATGGTGACGCCAGCGGCACTGCGCGGCCGTACCATGTTCTTTGATTGGCTCGAGATCAACGGCCCACCAATAGACGGCAAGGGGCTCGTATTTCAGCTGATATCGGTGCCGGGTCAGGCTCAACGCAACTACCGGAGGCGGCCCCTCGTCGAGGTAGCAGACGTGGTTGTCGTGGTTTGTGACGCGACACCAGACGGTATTCGGGACACGCAGCGTGTTTGGGCGCAGCTACGCGTCAGTATCCAGTCACGCGATACGGAAGTACCTGTCGTGCTCCAGGCCAATAAGCAGGACATCGAGGGCAAGTTGACGGACCAGCAGCTGCGGCGCCGGCTGCGCGTCGACGAGAGCGTACCACTCTACCCTGCTGTAGCCGTGGACGGCAAAGGGGTTTGGGAGACCCTCGTGGCGGCGATGCGGCTTGGCGTCCGTACCATCGATTCGGAGACCGTGGCGCCGCTTCTCCCAGCGTTCGCCAATCCGGATGCCCTCTTCGACCATGTGCTCGAGTTTGAGGATCGCCCCCACGATGACCAACCCACGGTCGTCGAGGAGATCAATTTCGCCCACGACGAGGCGGGCGACGCAGCAGACAACGCTGCCCTCGAGGAAGAAATGCTCGCATCGGTTCGCTCCATGGATGACCTGGAGGAGCGTGCGCGTCGGGCTGCCATGGGGGAGAAGGGTTCGCGCGGACGATGAACTGCAATGCGAACCCATGGGTCGCTCGACGATTGTGCTGGGCGTAGCTGCTGCGCCTGCCGCGAGCCGACGCTTGGACTTCGTGCGCAGACCGGACCCGGCGCGGCGCCGCGGACTCGCCGCGCCGGATCCGTGTCACTATACTGAGCTGCAATGGAAGAGTTCATTTCGGTAAAGGCAGCAGTGTTGACCGTCAGTGACACGCGGACGCACGACACGGACAAGAGTGGGGCCACAGTCGTCGAGAAGCTCGAGGAGGCGGGCCACCGGGTGTTGGCGCGAGTCATAGTGCCGGACGACTGCGACCGGGTTCGAGCGCAGCTGGAGCGCTGGATCGCGGATCCCGCGGTGGATATCGTCATCGCTACCGGCGGCACTGGCATTACCGCGCGGGACACCACTCCAGAGGCGATGGCTTCCCTCGTGACCAAGTCCATCCCTGGATTCGGTGAGCTGTTCCGCTGGCTCAGCTATTCCGAGATTGGTCCTGCTGCCATGCAGTCGAGGGCGGAAGCCGCACTTTGCTCTACGACGCTCGTCTTTCTGCTTCCCGGCTCCACGGGAGCGGTTCGTCTCGCCATGGACAAACTGTTGGTGCCTCAGCTCGACAGTCGCACGAAACCCTGCAACTTCACGGTGTTGCTGCCGCGAGTTCGTGGCTAACTCGTCGGGCGCGCAGCATCAAGGCGCTCTCCACCGCGGCCCCACGCTTCCCGTGGCTCTCAGCGCACCGTCCAAAGCTCCGGATCCGTGGCTGCCCAGGTCTCGATATCGCCGACCACGCACGCGACGACCGGTGTGCCCAGGGCCCGAGCCTCACGGATGACGGTTGGAGCTCCCTCCGAGCGGGAGGCACTGACGAGCAGGTCTGCTGCAGACATCCAGGCGAGAGCGCGAGGGCGTGGAAGATCTCCTGTGAAGCAGACCCGTGGAAAGCAGCGCTCCAGCTGGAGGCGTTCCGGTCCATCACCGATGACCGTCGTATGACACCCTGGCACCAGATCGAGGGATCGCAGCGCGGTGGCCACGCGTTTGCCACGGACTAGACGTCCCACTATGACAGCAAGCCTCTGAGAGGAGGCAATCCCCAACAGCTCGCGCGCCGCCGTGCGAGCTGGAATGCCGCGGACCTCCACCGGGCACGCTGCCACCCGCACCGAAATCTTCGGGTAGCTCCCGAGCTCCAGTTGCAGCTGGTTGAGCAACTCGGTGGACACGAAGCGCAGCGTGGCGCGGCGTGAAGAAAGAGCCCGCAGGATGCCATTTCGTGCCCAGCGCGGCAGGCGCCGAAAAAGCTGCACGTCGCTCCCGTGGGCCACTACCTCGAGCGGTGCACGCGCTGCCAGCGCCGCTGGAAAGCCGCAAGGCAGCAGCCAATGGGCGATCACACGATCGATGGGTGCCAGTCGCCGCAGCGTGCTCCACACAGTAGCAAGGAATGGGATGACCTGAACGGCCAGGTATGGCCGCGCACGCAGTCGGGCAAGTACTCCGGGCCAGCCGAAGAGATCGCTTGCGCCGAGCCGGAGCACCGTAGGCGTTTGCTCGACGGCGGAGTCTGGTTCCGGTTGCCCTGGGCAGAGTACCGTCACACGGTGGCCGGCTGCCGCGAGGAGCCGCACCTCAGCGGCTACGAAGTGGCCCGAGGGATCGCTGTCGTCGCGCGGGTACGAGGTGGTGAGGACCACGATGTGCATCGGGCTTCGCGAGACCTAGCTCAAGGCAGCTCCCCAGATTCGATCAGTGCTTCCGCTCCGGGACGCTCGCAGAGGCTCCCCAACTTGCGCAAGTAAGTGAAGCTGTAGATGCCGCCAGAGTGCGCGTCCCCCCAGACGAGCCCCAGGGCATAGTTGCCCACGCGCTGGATCTCGCGTAGCTCGAGGTTCTGTCCCGCCACGAAGCGCACTGGGCCGCTGTGACCCTGGCACGAGGCGCAAGGACAGAAGCCACGCAGGACGGTGTGGGGGATCGTGTCATGGCGGCCGTCCGTCCAGGAGATCTCGAAGACTGACGCACCATGAGGAGCTTTGATTCGGGTGGGCCGGGGAGCATCCTGGGTCATTGCGCCTGCTTTAATACTAAGTGCGACCCTTGTGCAGGGCTCGACGGACCGACTTGCGTGGAAGCCCACCGGCCGATGTCGCGCCAAGCGGTTACCTGGGGCTTGCAGTCCGACTCCCTGTCTGCCATACCCCGGCTCCCTTGGCTAATCCGAGCGAAACAGTTCAGTGCAAGGCTCTCGAGGTCCAAGTCGGCGACAAGGGCATCGAGCGCGCTATCAAACACCTCAAGCGCAAAATGGCCGCGGAGGGTATTCTCCGCGAGCTCAAGCGTCGCCGTCACTACATGAAGCCCTCCGTGAAGCGGCGCAAGAAGATGAGCGAGGCGGCTCGGCGCCGTCGCAAGCGGCAGCGCACCGACCGAGATTGAGGCCTGCCGCGGCCTGATCAGGCAAGTTGGCCCTTTCCCGGAACGAACGGTAGAGGGCGAAAGGTGCCGCAAGCTCGCGCTGCCCATGCAGGGTCCACCACGGTCAGCGGTGTCCGCTTCAGGTTCCGCTATCCGTTGCTGTTGGGCATCGCTGTGGCGCTGGTCTGGGTCGCGGTACCCCGCGTACGTGCAGCATGGGCCTTGGATGGGGCGGCCACCGCCTTAGCAGACTATGCCGCCTGTATGGCGGGGCCGACAGGCCCTGCGGCCATCCGGGATGGTTCGGAAGCGTATCTCCTGTTGCTGCGCCGTCGGCTCCTTGCCTCTGCTGCTGATGAGGCTCCGTTTGCTGCCTGCGCCGACGAAGCCGCTCGTTTGCCTGGGCCGAAGCCCGACTCCGCTCTTCAGGGCGCGACTGCCTCAGCGTTTGTCGAGTACGCAGGCGGACCGTTTGTTCAGCCTGAAGGGCAGCGGTTGACCCTGGATTCCCTTCGGCTCAGCCCTAAGCCGGTGGCTGACCTGGCGGCGGCGGCGTGGCCGTTCGTGCGCGCAGGCTACAGCAGCCGTATTCGCTGTTCGAGCCATGCGAAGGAGGCGCCCCATCCGCTGCCTGCCCCGAAGCCATTCGTGGGTTCTGGTTTGCCGCGCTGGAAGGCTCGATACAGCTCGGTCAGTCTGGACGCCAACGGTGCCTGGCTGGCCCACGGGCAGGGTGCGAACCTTACGGTGCTGCGCAGCCTCGACGGCGGCTTGAATTGGGTCGAAGCTCCCCAGGGCACGCGGGCTGTGGCGCACGTGAGGGAGCGCTGCCTCGCCGGGCCGAAGTCAGGCTACTTCGCGTTCTCGACGGACGTCGCTGGCGACAATGTCACCGTGCTCTCTCTGGATCCGACGGGTGTGCTCGCGGCGGAGCGGGCGCTCGTCTCCGCCGACTACGAGCTCGTCTCGGCTAGTTGTGGGGCCGGGTTGCTGACGGCCCTCATCCGCCTGGAGCAAGGAGACCCCGGCGTGCTCGTGAACTGCAGACATGGCGGCGACTGCAATCCCATTTCGGGACCCTCCCAGGCGCGTACCTACCGCGCGCCCCCGGCAGTGACGGACGTCGTGCGCGTGGGCCGCATCCTTGTCGTCTCGACGTATGCGGAGGGGGTGGTTCGCGTCGCGTCGACGCGTGACGAGGGCCGAAGCTGGACCCCGTTCAGTATCGCGTATGACGCCCATGAATCGGCGCGGGAGCGCCGCGAACCAGCTCCCACTCGGTTGATTGCAGTGGGACCTCGGGTCTTGCTCTACGCGGCTCCGCCAGATGAGGGAAAGACGTATCCGGTCGTGGTCTCCGAAGACTTCGGCGCTAGCTGGCGTGGAGCACGTTGAGAGCCGACTATTGGGTCGCCCCGAGCCCCACCCGTCGACGCGCTTCGGCATAGGCCTCTGTAGTGGAGAAGCTCATGATGTCTCGAGCTTCGGCGTGCCGAGTGACCCATTTGAGTCGCTCCGCGGGTTCGGCGGGGGGGGCCGGTGGGTGTCCAAAGGTACAAGCGAGGCCCCGCAGCGCCGCCGCTGGACTACCTATCGCCAGCAGCGCCGAGCGCGCCGCCCACTGGTTTACGAGCTGACCCATTTGACTGGCCCGGTTCCCGATTGAGTGCGCTACCTCTGCTGCCAGATCGGCAAGCGGCGCGCGCTGGGCGCCATCAACGGCCGCCGACATCGCGCTGCGCGCGGCGGCAAACCTTACGGTGTCCAGTCCGGTTGGGCTCCAATCCGGTGCCATGGCGCTCAGGAACGCAGCGATCATCGGCCAGAGCTCGATGGGTGAAGCGTTTGCCAAGCTGCTAGCTCGGACCTGAAGCAGCTTGGTGGCGCGCGCAAAGAGGAAGTCGCGGGCGCGGACGTCGGAGCTATTCAGCAGAAGAGTCCCGAACACGACGGTGGGGGGACTGCAGGCGGCTGCCACGCAGACGTGACCCAATCTTTCGCTTTGGAGCACCCGCAGATCGACGACCCCGACGCTCTCAGCGACGGCTCGAAGCTGCTCGTTCCATTCTCTCGATTCCGGTTCGAGTTCCGTGGCGGCGATACTCTCCAGATCGAACGGATAAGCGTGCTCGATGATGTGACCGGCCTTGCGCAGGAGCGCGCGCATTGGAAGCTGCAAGGCTTCGGGGGCCAGCAGGTCGTCGTAGATGTCGTCGAGCGCAGCGGCGCCAGCGCCGTCGAGGGTCAACTCTTCCCCCCGCAGTGCGGCAAGGCTGGATGCGACGATCACGCGCGCGGACTCGTCCTCTCGCAGCTTCGCAACCGCCTCCAAGGAGTCAAAGAACTGCACCTGAAAGCGGCCAGTGGCGAGGGCGCGGCGTGCCTCGCTGGATGCCCGTTCGAGCAGGAGGTCCAGGCCATGCTCATCCTCTTGGGCACGCAGGAACTCAGCGTAAGTACGCAGTACGGTCGCGTCTCCCGACCACTTGCGCCGTGCTCGTTCGAATGTCCTTTCGGCGACACGCGGATCGCTCAGCAGTCGTGCTTGGAGTCGCCCTAGCGCCAAGGTGAAGTCGCGCTTGGACTCCGGACTCGGGCTGCGCTCGATGAGCTGATTGAGGAGCTCCAGTGCGCTCTCGGGTTGGCCGGATTGGGCGAGCGTGTTGGCCAGCCCGGTGCCTGCGTCGAAATCAGAGGGTAGGGTTCTTAACGCCGCTTCGAAGGATTTCTGTGCCTTCTCGGGTTCGTTGAGCGGGCCCGCGTAGAGCTGCCCGAGACGGCGTTGAAGAGCCGCTTGCTCGTCGGGTGTGCTGCGTAGGGCCAACAAACGCACCAGGGCCGCACATTCCCCGGCGAAGTCATGGGCGCTCTGACAAAGGGAGGCAAGAAGCTCGAGGGCAGGTTCCGACTCTGGATCCTGTGTCAAGGCCTGTTGTACGGCTTCCTTCGCGTCATCCGTGTGGCCCAGCTCGAGCCACGCGCGGGCGCGCATCAACTCCAGCACGGCGCGGGCCTCCGCTGTCTCGGCGAGCTCGAGTCGGCGTTCGATGAGCGTAACCAGTTTCTCGCGATGCGCGTGCGCGACGTAGATCCGACGGAGCTGTTCGAAGATCTCGTCGTCCTTCGGGAGCGCCTCCAGCGCCTGCTCGAGGGCAGCCGTGGCACGCTCTGCATTCCCCAAGCGATCCAGCCAGATCAGTCCGGCACGACGCAAACTCTCGGCGCGGTACTTGTCGATGCCGGTGGCCGCGGCTTCCAACTCGAAGGCTTCCGCCGCTTCCTGGGGCCGGCCCAGGCGCATCAGCACCTCTGCCCGTAGTCGGAGGGCGGTTTGCGCTCCCGGCAGTGCCGTCACGGACTCGTTGAGATAGTCCAGGGCACGATGGCTGTTCGCCACCGCCAGCTCTGCTTGAGCTGCGACGCTCGCGAGCAACGCACGATCGAGTGGCGAGTTGAGCGTCTTCAGGCGTGCCTCAACTGCCTCGTGCTGCACGCTAGGTGCTGCCGCAGGTAGGGCATAGTGCACTCGAGCGATGCGGAACCAGCCTTTCCACTCCCGGTCGACGGACAGGAGCCGCTGGAACACCTCGGACGAACGGGCGAACGAGCCGGATGCCTCTGCGATTCGCAAGGCGAGCCGCCAGTGCGCCTCCGCCTCTGCGCCCTCGACGACGCGAGCTATTCGTTCCGCAAGCGACTCGAGCTCCGGCAGTTCGGCGCTGCCTAGGCGGGTGTGCTCCGCCCAGCGTAACAGCGGGAGGGATTCGGGCAGGAGATCACCGAAGCGCCGGAGCATCGCCGAAACCTGCGGGTCGTTCGTTGCCGCATCGGCAGCGACATCCAGGAGGTCAGCCGCGGCCTCGTCGAGCCCGGAGGGAGGAGGGCCTTCCATCGCGGCATTGGCACGGGCAAGTGCCTGTTCGAGGAGCGAGGAAGCCTCGGAGCCTTGGAGGCGCTCCGCGATTCGCTGGGTCAGCGGCGAAGGATCCAGCGCGAGAACTGCCTGGCCAAGCTCGGCCGCGCGGGTCTTGTCGCCGGCCTTCGCGTGTTCCCTGGCGAGCCCGAGCAACAGCCAGGCTCGTTCCTGCGGGGGGAGCGCTGCCGCGACGGACTCTCTCCAGGCGAAGCGATCGAGGCCCATCTCGGTGGGTAGCATTCGCTCATGCAGCTCCCGCAGCGCGACGTCATAAGGTCGGGCTGCGAGTGCTCGTTCGATGAGACCCAGCGCCTGCTCGGGAGCGTAGGACGCCACGAGCAAAGCTTCCCTCACTGAATCCAGTGCTTGCTCTAGCGGGTCAGTCAGGGTTTCCCGGCGGCGTTGCAGCCAGCTCAGGAGCTCCTGAGCGTCGCCGCGAGCTCTGGCCGCGTGCTCGGCTGCTCGAAACGCGAACGGCAGTCCCGGGGAGATCTCGGCGGCGCGATTGAGGATGGCGCCATATACAGGATCCTCTGGGCCCCGGCGCCGCGCCGCTTCCATGAGCAGCAAGGCGCAGCGGTCGTCACCGGATACGACATCGGCCAATGACTCGAGGAGCTCGTGCAGCGGTGCGGCATCGGGGCACTGTGCCAGCGCCCTCGCAGCCCCTTCGTGGGACGGGTCGAGGGCAAGGGCCGCGTCGTATGGCTGGCGCGCCTGTCCTGGCATCTCCGCTCGCTCGTAGAGCAGTCCCTCCACCAATAGGCGTGGTATCGTCGGGAGCCGAGCGTCATGCTCCGGCCAGCTTCGCAACAGCGACGCGCAGCGCGCCACATCGCCTGATGCAAGCGCGCGCTCCATGGCCAGGGCAACGTGGAGTGGGGGAATGCTGCCGACGCTGGCTTCCGCGAGCTGGCTCAGATCCTCATTGGGAATTCTGCCTGCAGCGAGCGCGTACCCAAGCTCGAGACTCGCCGCATCGCTAGGCGAGGCGACAGAGGGGATTCGTTCTCCTGGCGCGATGAAGTCCGCTGTAGCGTCAACGAGGACCTCCATCCCCTCGACCCCGGAGGCCTCCTCGGAGAGCGCACGGAGGGTCTCGGGCGGAGCGGCGGCGACCAGCGCCAGGCCGAGCCGCTGCGCGATCGGAATGGCATCCCGGCTCGCGTCGCTTTTCAAGCGATCGATGAGTTCAGGGTCGCTGAGTAGCCAAGCCAACTCGGTGACCGCTGCGGTGACCGCAGTCGACGGGTTCGTTGCCCCCATCGCTTCCAGCAGCTCGAGCGCCCGCGGGCGCAGGGCGGTGGATTGCGCATAGAGAGCCGCGGCCAACCACATGGCTGCCTCCAGATCCGGCACACGTGAGAGTGCGAGAGCCGCGGTCGCGCTCTCACCCGCGTCGTGGGCGCGCAATGCGCGGCGCAGGTTCTCCAGTAGGGCAGCGGGCGACACATCACTGGTGTTCACCGTTCCACCCCTCAAGTGGATGATGAGCTCTACGCTCCGGATAAGGTGCTCGAACCGGCTGAGATCGGGGAACCGGGTCCGCGGCGCCTCGGGGCCAGCGGAGAGCTCTTCGAGGAGGCGCGCGAGGTGTGAGCGGACGTCGTCCGGCTTGGCTCTCGCCGCCAGATCGATGCGGGTGCTTGCTCCCTGACGATCGCCCAGCTTGCCGCGCCGAACGTGTGCTGCCAGGTGTGCCGCATGGCAGCGCGCTTCCGGGGTCACGGCGAGCTTCAGCTCTGCGTCCAATGCAGCAGAAACGTCGTTCCAGTCGCCTTGCGCTGCCGCGAGCCAGCGGGCTTGACGCTGAGCGACGGGCAGGTGCGGATTGGCCTGGACGGCCAAGCCTGCGCAGGCCCGGGAGCGTTCAAGGTCCCCAGCGATGGCCCACAGCTCGCTCGCAAGCGTCAGCGTGCGGGCCTTGCGTTTGGCGTCTAGTTGCTGATGCGCCTGCCCTTCGAGCCATGACGCCCGCTGCTGCCAGCCGTCGACCGGCGCCAGCTGATCGATGCTGCCGAGTGCACCGGCACGGCGGGTGCCTCCCGAGCTCCCTTCGCCCGTTCCCGCGGGCGGGTCGGGGGCTTCGGGCGCCGCCCCTCCGCCGTGAGCCTCTCCCCTGGGATTGAGCGTGCCTCGGGAGGCTTGCGTGGCACCACGTTCGCGTCCCGGTGACGGTGCCTTGCCCATGGCGTCGAGCCCGAGGGACGGAATACCCGAGGGTCTCTCCCGGGGGCTCGTCGAGGGGCCTCCCCTTGGGGCGGGAACGGAGGTGCGAGTGGACATCGCGGGCGGGACGCGCGACGCGGACGTCGCGAGACCGCCTGGCCTGGCGCTCCTACGGTCAGCGGGGGGAACGCTTCCAGGAGGTGGGACGTTGCGCCTGGTACCCGCCGCAGCGCTGCCCAGGGGCGCCGAACCGGGTCGGCCTTTCGGCGATCCTTGCGGGGGCACAGCGGGCTGCCTTGCAGGGGGATGGTCCGCCCGCGCCAATGCCTTCCGCGGATCAGCCGTTTGAGCAGGTCGTTGCAGCGCTTCGCGGGTTGGTGCTTCGCGAAGGCTGGCATCCGAGAGCGCGTCGTCGAAGAGGTTATCGAGCTCTTCGGGGTCGAACTCGAGCTTGCCCAGCTCCTCCAGCGGCCCCGTTCTAGGACGCGGCCGCGTCGAGTCGCCTTTGGCCGTGGAAGTGTCTGGCTTGTCCTGGTTATCCCGCTCGCTCATCGGATCCCCATCCCCAGCTTCTCACGAAGCTCCAGGTGCTTGTGTGACAGGACGAAGCCGAGGAGGCGGCTTGCGCGGCGTTGTGCTTCTGCGGTGGCACCCAGACGCCCCCGCTGTCCATCCTCGGCGAGCACCCACGAGACGTCGCCCGCCGCAAGGGTAGCCACACGGTCTTGACTGGCGCGCGCGGACCGCACCCACTCGACTACGTCCCCACCCACGGCAGCGATGCCTGCCGCAAGGTCCGGGAGCCGCTTGCGGTAGCGTCGCGGCAACTCGCGCGTGAGCATCCGCTCGAACTCTGGGGTCAGCGCATAGCTCGGGCCGCGCAGCGGCGAACCCCCGACCGTGCAGACTGCGTGCACCAGGGCGGCCAGATCGCTCGGGCCGTACTGGTGAAACAATGTCGTGCCTCGGATCACGCCATAGAGCTCCCGCGCGATCGCCTGCCGATGGCGCGGTGAAAGGGGAGCGTCGACTGCTGCACCGACGACGATGATGGGTTTTTCGCCTGCAAGGACGCGAATCCCGTCGGGCTGCGGGCCGCCGATGTACAAATCGAAGTCTCCGATGGCGAGAGCGCCAGCCCAAGCGGCCACCGCTGTTCTCAGCGGAAGCCCGTCCTTTGGCGCGATTCTCTCCTTCTTGCTCAACCCTAGAGACTTCAGGTTGGCTCCGAGAACCTCTTCGAAGCCGGGTGCAAGCTCCCGGAACAGATCGGCGATGGGTCCATGGTCCCCGGGATCCAAGAGCTCGGGGACGCTGGTCGGATCGATGGCCATACGGGGAAGCGTGGCGACGCGCTCTTCCAACGCCGCAAGCTCGGCCTCGATGTCGGTCGTGCCAGCGCCCACGGCGATCAGCGCCCCGAGGGCAGCTTGGCGCAAGGGGAGATCCGCCAGCTCCTCCGCGATGCGAGCCAATCGATCGATTCGCTCGGCGTCCATCGGGTCCCTCTGGAGTGATGTAAACAGCGCATCGCGCGCTTGCGTCAACAACTCCGACGTCTGCCTTAGGGCGAGTCCCCCGCCCAACATGAAGTCGATGCCTTCTGGATCGTCCGGAGCTTCATCCATGAGTCGGCGCAGGGCAGGCAGCGTGCGGCAGGGATTCGACAGCTTGTCTCTGCAGATCGCGAGCGCCAGGCGTGCGGCTTCTATCCGCCCTTCGCGTGTGTCGCGGTCGCGCATCAGCTCTTCCAGCACGATGGCCGCCTGCTCCCACGCATGGGCCTTGGCAGCCAGACGCGCGAGGCGTTCTCGCACCGGCATCGTTGTGAGCCCCGCTTCGTGCAGCCTCGCGAGCACCCCCAGCGCCAGATCGAGCTGGCCCAGTTTGTTTTCGTAGACATCTGCCGCGGCGACCCCGCTCATGAGGCGTTGATTGGCCGGCACATTCTCTAGCTGGGCTAGCTGGCTCAGCGCCTCCGCGGCTTCTGGGAATCGCGCTTCCTTTATAAGGATCTCTCCAGCCAGCGCGAGCGCGCCAACGTGATCGGGCTCGAGCAGGCGAACGTCGCCGAGCGCGGTCAGCGCCCCCTGCCGGTCTCCCAGCTCCCTCAAGCAGCGCGCTCGCTCCCAGTGCAGCTTGACGAGCTCGTCCATGCCGTCGCTGACGGTGAGGCGGCCCTCGACCAGCGACAGCAAGCGCACGTCCTCCTTGGCTGCTCGCAGTATCCTGAAGAGCCGTTCGAAGCTGCGCGTCCGACGGATATCGAGCTCCAGACTACGCCGAAGAGCTGCTTCTCCTCGGGATGCGTCGCCCAGGTGGTCGAGCGAGAGGAATGCGGCCTCCTCCCACAGGGCCGCCCGTAACTCGGGTTCGGCGACTGTCTCACCCAGCCCCTCATAAGCCTCCGCAAGCAGCTCCTCGTTGCCTGTCGCGAGACCGCATGCGCGCAATCCCTCCCAAGGCGCGGGATCCCCGAGGTTGGTTTCGGAGGCACGCCGAAATGCTTCCACGGCCCGCTCCGAGTCGCCCGCAGCCAAAGCATTGAACCCTTCAATCGTGGCCAGGACGCTGTCCGAGGCCTCTCCTAGGAGACCCTGGGCTCTGGCGACGGCGTCGACTCTACGCGCGGGATCCCTTCCTGGCGGCGCGACCTCCAGACCGACCAGGCGCGAGCTAGCGTCCGTGTCCGCGGGTAAGGGATCGACCATCCCGGATGAAAGATAGCGGGCGAGCATCGTATCGGCCGCCAGCTGTCTCGCTGACTCTGGATCGAGGTGCCTCGCGAGTTCGTGGCGCGCCTGCCAAATCTCCGTTTCGTTGCTCGCGTTCTCGGCCGCCGCGAGCCGCTCTATCGCGCTCGGGAGCCCCGGCTCGAGATCTGTCCAGCGGGTGGCCAGCGCCAAGCGATGTTCTGGCGAGGCGCCCTCGCTAACGCCGAGAAAAAAAGCACGACTTGCGGCCATGGGCGCGGCGCTCGGGATTGATTCAGCGAGAGCGTCGAGGGCATCCACGGCCGATTCAAGCGTGTTAGTCTCGGGGGAGCACACGGCCACGGACCGTGCCAGCAGGATGGCGAGATCCAGTTCGGTCACTCCGCAGGGCTCAGCGCCAGCAAGTGCGGAGACCGCTGCGCCAAGATCCGTTCCGGCAGTGCACTCCAATGCAAAACCCTGAAGTGCTTGCCAGGGGTGACGGAGCCCGTCGCGCGCGACCCGACAAGCTTGCCGTCGCTCTGTGAGGTCGTCCCCTGCGATGCGGCGCTGCATGGCATCGAGGATCGGGGCGACGCTGCTGGGAGCCATCGGCAATGCTGGGCGCAAGGTGTCCACCGCCTCATGCAGCGCGCCAGCGTGCCAGAGAAGCAGGCTCGCGCGAAGGCGCAGGTACGCCGCGAGGGGGCTCGCTGACAGGGCCTGTGCGCACTCGGCGAGGGCCACGGCACCCTGATGCCTGCCGCCGCTCTTCCCGCAGAGCAGGCTGCTCGCGGCGGCCAGCGCGAGGTGGCTTGGGTCGGTGCGCCGTACCTCGTCGAGCAGGGCTTCCGCCTCGGAGAGCTGTCCGGAGCTCAGGCGGCGAACGACGGCTGCGATCTTCAGGGCGTTTGCGCACTCCGCGTCACCCGGGGCGCCCGCCAAAGCCTCCAGGGCTTGGGCGCTCCATTGAGTGGCGGCGTCTCGAGCACGTGCCTTGGCGCCATCCGCCCGTTGCGCGTTCACCAACAACGGGAGTAGCCACGCCCCGACAAGTCTGGCGAGAGTGCTGCTGGCGTCTCCCATGCTTTCGAGGCGCTGGACAGCTTCGAGGGCGGCCTCGAGATCCTGACGGAGCACCCGCGCTCGGAGGTGTTCGAATCCGAAACTCGCCAGGGACTCGGGATCGCTGACGGCAGCCAGGACGCGTCGTGTCGCTTCCTCGAACCAGGCCGAATCATTCGTAGCGGCAGACAGCCAGCGCGCGACACGGGCAAGCGAGAGTGGATCGAGGCCGAGCGCACTACACTGCGAGAGCGCTGCCCTGGCGCCAGCGGTGTCACCACAGCTGAGCGCCCAGGTCTCGGCGGCCAGTAGGTAGAGGTGAGCCTTTCCTTCGTCCGTCTCGAGCTGCTCGGCCACCTCCTCGAGAGTACCAGCGAGCGCTTCCGCGTGTCCGCTGTCAGACAGAAGGTCGAGCTTCAGTGCCTGCGCCGCGATGCAGCTCGGATCTGCGCGCAGCGCGCTGTCCACCGCATCCAGGGCGGCATCGCCGTCGCCCCTGTCGGCGGCGTACTCGGCGATGCGCAGCCACAACGCTGCCGCCAACGTACCCCGACTCACGAGCTCCAGCTGCGCCCGGGCAGCGGCAGCAGCTTCCTCTGTGCTGCCCGCCTTGTCCGCCACCGCAAGCCTGGCCAGGAGCAGGGCCGGAGCTGCTGGGACGAGCTTCAAGGCTTCGTTGAGCAGGCGAGTTGCCTCAGGGATGTCGTCACACTTGAGTGCCAGATCCGACGCTTCGAGCCAGCACGCGGCGGCAACTTCCGGCGAGCGGCGATGCGAAGGTACTCCCAGTTCCGGCGGTTCGACCCTCCCGCTCATGGCACGCGTGATCAACTGGGCTTGGCCATCCAGGGCACGCAGGACTACGCCACCCTCTCCCAATACACGCCCGGCAGTTTCCTGAGCACGCAGCGCAGGGAACGTCGCCAGCGTGGCGAGATCGATCGCCGCGTTCAGCGAGACGAGCGCGTCGTGGGTCCTCCCACGGGCGAGCTGCAACGCGGCAAGGTCCTTGAGCAAGAGCGCGCGCCACAAAGGAGGTTGCGCGTGGAGCGCTCGCTGAGCCAGGGCGCGAGCACGCAGCTCGTCATCCCCGAGCTGGCTGGCAGCCAATTCGATTGCGAGCCACAGCGTGGTGTCCGCAGGCCGCAGCTCTGCTGCCTCGAGCAGCAGCGTCAGGGCCTCGCTCAGCCGCTGATGATGATCGGCGAGCACTGTCGCGCGCAGGAGCAGGTCTTCGGCTCGGGCCTCTGCGGCGTGAACCGCGCTGTCGCCCTGATCGGGCTCAGGCAAGCTTCCGCGATCGATCCCATGTCGCGCGAGGTACAGCAAGCGTTCCCGAGGCAGTGCCGCTCCGGGGGCCTCGCGCGCGGCAAGTTCGTAGTAGGCTACCGCCTGCGCCGGGTTCGACTCAGCCTCGAGCCGCAGCCCGAGCTCCATCGCCAACAGTGCGCGGTTCGAATGGGAAGCTGCTGCCTCCAGCTCCTCCCGAAGACGGTCTGCGTTCTGCTGGGGCGGGGGCCAGCGCGACGGCTCGTGCCCAGCGGGAGTTGAGGGAGATGCAGTCTCTGGCATGTGACCCCGAGGATACGGATCGGACTCTAAGCGACTCGACGCCGGTTGAAAACGGGCGTGTCGGCCAACCAGGACGGTTTTTTGGTTCGTACGGTGGCGCTCGCCCCGCACGGGGTCCGATGCTCTCGCCCTCAGCGCGCCGCTACTTCAGCCTCTTCACGATCCAGAACCCCCTGGGGGTGTCCACGGGCTCGGAGTAGACCTCGCCCGGTTCCAACGTGAACAAAGCGTATTCCAGGGGTGGCTCGAGGACGTTCTGGGGAACGCGGCCGGCATTTGCGGTGGACCCACGGTCGCCGCGAGCAACGGCTGCCGAGAAATCTTGTGCTGCTTCGGCGACCAAGGAAGCCGCCAGCCGTTCTGCTTCCTCCTTGCTTCGTGTCCCTGCAGGTGCTCCCTCTGCCCCCGCATATCGCACCAGAATCACCCCGAATGAAACGTTCTTCGGGGCGGAGGTAGGCAATGGGCCTACCGCCACGGGCGTCACGACCTCGGCTTCCGGCGGGGTGGCTGTTTTAGTCGCAGCGTCCAGCGGCACGTCGGCGTCAGGTTCCGGGCCAGCGTCCCGCGCGGAAGCGACCTCGTCGGCGACTGGCACCTCGGGTGCGCCGATCGGCACCGGAGTGAGGAGAATGGCGGTCAGAGCCGCCGCGAAGAGCAGCGCGAGGAGGAGGGTCGTCCAGCGATACATGCCGCAGACGCGCCTAGCACGGAAGGCGCAGGGGCAGCGACCCGTTGCGGAGTTTTTTCGCCGGATGTGGCACACGGGAATGGTTCGCTCCCGGCCGGAGAACCGCGACAGGTGCCTACCGAACCTGCTACTTATTGGAGACGTACCCCATGTTCAAGGTTCAGTGTCCCGACTGTGAGGCTCCCTACCAGGTGGATGAGCGACGGATACCGCCAAGCGGTATCAGAATGCGTTGCCCAAAGTGCGGAGGCTCATTCCAAGTGGCCCAGCCGCAACAGGGCGGCTCCTCGACGCCACCGGCGTTCAGTTCGATCCCGGCTCCCGTGCTCGGGCGAGCAGCGGCGCAACCCTTGGAACCCCGTGCCGAGCGCGTGTCGCACCGCGCGACGATGGTCGGCGTTGGAACGAGCGGCGCACCTCCGGAACCCACCGCTGACCTCCCAATGCCACGGGAACCGCGCGCCAACACAGGCACTGCGCCCCTCTCGGCGAAGCAGGGTCGACCGAAGCCGCCACCCCCGAAGGGGCGAGCGAAGCCGCCAGCAGCAGTCCGGTTCCCGAGCGCCGCAGGTATCGAGGATGAGGCAGCGGAGCCGGCGGAGATCGACGACGCGGAGGCCATTGATGAGTTGCCATTGGAAGAGCTGGGCGAGGTCGATCTCGACTTGCCCTCTCTCGGGCAGAGGATGCATGGACGGCCGGCGGCAGCTGAGACTCACCAGGGCGATGAGCTAGACCTGCCCGCCCCGGTCCCCGTGGTGCGTTCAGCCACGGCACCGGTGAGAGAGGGTGGAGTGATGGTTGCCAGGCCGCCGCGGCCGACCCCCGAGAAGCCGCAGGGGGCGGGCCCTCGGCGAGCCGCGGAAACCGGTCTGCCCGTTTCCGGCAGTGCAGAACGGTCGGCGATGGACGTCCCTGGCACGGGGAGCTCCCGCGGTGCGGGTATCGATTTGCCGGCCCCGGTGCGCCAGCCCACGGGCGCGAAGGCCGTGCCTGTGGGGAGCGCTCCCCTGGCTTCCTTGGATCTGGAACTCGACCTGCCCTCGGTCGGAACGACGGGTGGTGGCAGTCCTGGTCGCGGACCAGACGAGTTGGACCTGCCTTCGCCTGGGGAGCGAACGAGCGACTATCCCGAGCTCGACCTGCCGTCGCCCGGGGACGCCCTGGCGTTCGATGAGAAAGACGACGAGTTCGAGCTGCCGTCTCCGGTCCGCGACCAGCTTCCCGTCCTCTCGGCAGGGCTCCCGTCGATCAAGCCGGCGGAGCTACCCGAACCGGCGGCAGTACTCCCGGGAGTCGTCACTGCAGCGTCTGGTGGTGCCCGCGAGCAAGGACATCCATCCAGCCCGCCTGAGAGCCTTCCCATGGCCGAACGCGCCTCGTCGCACCCGCTCGGCGGGGGTGACCTCGAGTCCGGAGCGGAGGAGTGGCGGGAGGGATTTGGGGAGGTAAACCTCGGCGGTTCTGTCGAGGATGGCGGGACCGAGCTGGGTTTTGAAACGTCGTCACGAGCACCTGCCAGCGGTGACCACCCCGAGGTCCAGCGCGCCGCTGGCGGTGGGACATCGTTCGGAGAGGTGAATCTCGGTGACGCAGGGGAGGGCGATTCCTCGGTGGATCTGAGGAGCGCGGTGCCGGAAGCGCCTCCCGCGCAGGACGAGGACATGGAGTTTGGTGCCATCCCTCAAGAGTCCGCGCAGTCGAGCGGGGATCAGGTCATCGGCGGTGCCGTACCCGGAACGGATGCGAAACAGCCCCTTGTCTCCGATCAGGAGCGGGCGCGCCGCCGGCGCAAGCGTGTTCTCTGGATTGGTGCAGCAGTGTCCGTGCTCGTCGTAGGTGGAGCCTCGCTGGCGCTTTCACCAGAGCTCGGTCCATATGGCGTCCACTTCATCAGTGACGCGATCCACCAGGATGAGTATCACCGCACCGCGAGCGCGAGGATTGGCCAATCTCGCGCTGCGATGGCCGAGGACACCTACGGCACCTATCGTACCGCCATGAGGTCTCTGGAAACGGCCATGGCCAAGCACGAGCGCCTCCGCCCCCTGGTGAGCTATGCTGCGTTCCTGGGTCAGCTCGCGCAGTTGCGTTTTGGCTCCGACCCCCCCCAAAAGGCACGCGCGGACGTGCGGCTGTCCTCGCTCTCCGAAGGGCAAGAGGACTCGTATCTGGACCTTGCTCGTGCCGCTCGCGCCGCTGCCGACGGAGAATTGGCGAAAGCGCGGCAGTCGCTGAAGCGCGTTGGGGCACGGGAGGAGTCGCGCCTGGACGGGGTGATCCTCGCCGGTGAGGTAGAGCTGGCGGTTGGCAACGGTGAAGCGGCGCTCCGCTACTGGAACCAGGCGGAGGCGCTCGAGAAGAGCCCGAGAACCGCCTTTGGCGCGGCTCGCGCTCACGCATTGGCTGGGAATCTCGCGGCAGCTCGGGAGAAGGCGCTGAGCGCCTTGAAAAGGAACCCGGAGCACGCTGGAGCTCGCATCATTCTTGCGCGCACCCTGTGGCACCTCGATCAGGACGTGAGTGGGGCCAGAGAGCTGGTCGACGCCGTCATCAAGAACGCCATCCAGGCCAGTCCCATCGAATTGGTGGACGCCTACACGCTCCTCGGAGACACACACCTCGAGACGTCCCACATCTCAGCAGCCGAGGCTGCTTATGGTCACGCGCTGAAGATCGTGCCACAGGCCGCACGGGCTCTGTCTGGGCTCGGTGACGCCTTGTACCGAGCGGGCAGGTACTCCGAGTCGCTCGCGCGGTTCGAGGCGGCCGCGCAGGCCGATCCGAACGATCTCGCAGCCGCCGTCGGGGTAGCGAAGAGCAACATCGCGCTCGAGAAGCTCCGCGAGGCAAGCGCGACGTTGAAGAAGCTGCGTGAGGCTCATCCGAAATCCGCTCTCGTGCACTACTGGTACGGACAAGCGGAGGAGGCACTCGGTAATCGCGATGAAGCAGAGAAAGCGTTTCAGCAGGCGATTGCGCATGGTGCTGGCGGCGACATAGTGGTGCGCGCCTACGTGGCGCTTGCGCTGCTCATGAACCAACTCGGGAGGCGCGAAGAGGCTCAGACGCTGCTGACGACCGCGCGCGAGAAGCTCGGCGAATCAGCCGAGGTGCATAAGGCTCTCGGACAGCTCGCGATGAGCCAAGGTCGGTACGGCGAAGCGCTTACTCGGTTCCGGGACGCTGCACGACTCAACCCCCGTGATCTGGCGACCAAGTTCAATCTGGGCGCCAGCCTCAGTCGCCTCCGTGAGTTCGAGGAGGCGACCAAGGTCTTCGATGAGGTGGCGGAGGTGGACCGCGACTTTCCAGGGCTGGCCCTCGAACGTGGTCTTCTTTACGAGAGCAGCGGGCGCAGCGACGAGGCCTTGAAGATGTACGAGAGTGCTCTGGACAAGGCTCCCGACGATCCGGATCTCATGCTGCGCGTTGGGTGCGGCAAGGTAGCCGCCGGACGCTATCAGCAAGCCTTGGGGCTGCTCGAGAAGGTGTTGACGCAGAAGCCGCAGTCTGCCGAAACGAGCCACTGTCTCGGCCGTGCGCGGCTCATCGAGGGAAAGAACCTTGCCGAGGCGCTACGCACCTTGAAGCGTGCCGTGGAGCTCGACCCTCATCGACCCGAGTACCACCTGTATGTCGGATGGGCTGCCAACGAGGCGGGCCGAGTCGCGGAGGCCGAGGAAGCGTTGAAGCGGGCGCTGGAGCTCGACCAAGGTTTGGCCGACGCCTTTTGGCAGCGGGGCGTCTTGAGGTATAGGCAGGGTGCCGTCAAGGATGCGGTCCAGGACCTCAAACGCGCGCTCGAGCTGCGGCCGTCGCGCTCGGAGGCTCGCGCAGCGCTGGCCGATGCCTACTACGACCTGGGTCGCGAGGGGCAAGCGCTCGAACAGTGGCGACTGGCCATCGAGGCGCAGCCCGAGAATGCTACCTGGCACTACCGTTACGGGCGTCTGCTCGCGCAGAATCGGCTCAATGCGGAGGCTCGGGGCGAGCTCGAACGTGCACTGCAGTTGGCCGAGTCCGAGGAGCCAAGAGCGAGGTGGCTCTGGGAGGCTCACCGCCTGCTAGCGCGCGCCATCGGCCACCAGAGTGCTGCCATCGAGCATTGGGAGCACTTCTTGCGGATGTCGCCCCAGGATAATGCGTACCGGGACGAGGCGAAGAAGGAGCTCAAGCAGCTTGGCAAGCCGTGGGATGGCATTTGACCATAAGGGACTATCCGTCGATGAAGCTCTTCAACTGCTTGGAACGGCTCGGGTGCCGCAGCTTCCGAAGCGCCTTTGCTTCAATCTGCCGGATGCGCTCGCGCGTCACCTCGAAGTCCTGACCGACCTCCTCCAAGGTATGGTCGCTCTTCTCGCCGATTCCGAAGCGCATCCGAAGCACCTTCTCCTCCCGAGGTGTGAGAGTTCGAAGCACCTTCCGGGTTTGCTCACTCAAGCTCACGTTGATGATTGCGTCAGCAGGACTGACGGCATTCTTGTCTTCGATGAAATCCCCGAGGTGGCTGTCTTCCTCTTCCCCGATGGGGGTCTCGAGGCTGATGGGCTCCTTCGCGACCTTCAGGATCTTCCTCACTTTCTCGAGGGGAAGCTCCATCTTCTCGGCGACCTCCTCCGGGGTGGGCTCACGCCCGAATTCCTGTACGAGGTAGCGTGAGGTGCGAATGAGCTTATTGATCGTCTCGATCATGTGGACCGGAATCCTTATCGTCCGGGCCTGATCCGCGATCGCACGTGTTATCGCCTGTCGCACCCACCATGTGGCGTAAGTGCTGAACTTGTAGCCGCGACGGTACTCAAACTTGTCGACGGCTTTCATGAGCCCGATATTACCCTCTTGAATGAGGTCGAGGAACTGCAGTCCGCGGTTCGTGTACTTCTTGGCGATGGACACCACGAGCCGGAGGTTGGCTTCTATGAGCTCTGCCTTGGCTCGGTCGGCCTTTTGCTCACCATTGAGGATGGCTGCGTACGTCGCCAAGTCTTCGGCGCGGTCGCCCTGTGGAGTCAGGGCGCCACCGGGCGTATCTCCGGCTTTCTCGCAGATGCCCTTCACCTTACCCACGATACGGTCGATCGTCCGCTTGTTGAACCGCATCTCCAGGACGGTTGCTACCACGTCACGACGCAGACCAGATAGCCTCCGCTCAAGCCGGTCTCGCTCGGCTTGCCCCGCGGAGCGCCGCTGCGTTGCAACCGCGGCCGTCTCCGCGTCGAGCTCCGCAATCCTATCGAGGAGCCTCATGACGCGCCGTCCAGCCTCCTCCTCGTCAAACTCGCTCTCATCGTCCTCACCGTCGCGCACGATGTCTTTCACACGTAACCGGCCAGTGCGGAGCTTTTCTCCGATGTCGATCACCTCGTGCACTGCCAATGGGTTTCGGAAGACGGCGGCGAGGACCTCGTGTTCTCCCTCTTCGATGCGCTTGGCAATCTCGACTTCGCCGTCGCGGGTAAGGAGCGCAACGGTTCCCATCCGCCGCAGGTACATGCGGACTGGGTCATTGCTCCTGTAGATGTCGTCGTCTCGAGGTGGCATGCTGGACATCGGACGGGAGACCGCGTCCTGACCTTCGGCCTCGTCATCGGTGACCGAGGCACCAGAGGGGCCCCGTCTCTTGCCACGTCCCGTTGTCGAGGAGGGCGCGGAGTCCAGAACCTGGATTCTCTCGTCCTCCAGCGCGGCCAGCATGTCGTCCATCTCGTCGGGGGTCGTTTCGCTCTTCCGCATCCCCTCGGCGAGCTCGTCGTAGGTCAAGAAGCCCTTGGACCTGCCGAGAAGGATGAGCGCGTCTTTCGCATCGTCGATGGAGTTGCTGCTCGCCCTCGCGACAGCCTTCGATTTCTTGGAGTGCCGTGCTGCCTCGCCAGCCTGCCTCCGTGGCGTGCTGGGGGGCTTCGTCGACCCCGCGCCTCGCGGCGAGGAACTGGCCGAGTTGCGGCGTCCGGTGCTGGGCTTATTCTCGCGCTTGTTGGCTCCCACCACTACCTCATCTCACTGGCCGAGCTTCTGCTTCGCGCGACGCATGTGCTCCCGGAGCAGTTCGAATTGCTGCTCGTAGTCGCCAGTGGCTTTCGCTCGATAGAGCTCTTCGACCATCTCCGAGCGCTGCCGTTGCCGTTCGAGCCGCCCGAGCTTCTCGAAGTTATGGTAAATCACGCTGCGCGCGTCTTCGAGGCGCTCAAGACGCGGAGCGGCGAGCCGGGCACCTACGAACGCGCGCAGTGCCGGTGCGAGCTTCCCCAACGTCGAGTCGACGTCCTTCAGTGCCGAGCCGTTCCACCCGCCGCGCAGCGCCGCGACCGCCGCGGCCACGTCACCTTCCAGCTGTTCGACCCCAGCCACGAACTCAGGTGTATCGAATAGTTGAGGGTAGTCCAGCAGAGCGCCCAATATTTCAACGGACACCTCGTGGCGCCGATCCCGACAACGCGCCTCCGATGGATTCAAGGGTCGGGCGGATGGCGGGCCAGCTTTCTCTGCGAGGCTCTGCCGAACCTTTCGCTTCAGGGCTTCGAATGTTCGGGCGTCAGAGACCCCTAACCGCTCGACAATGCGGTCTGCGTGTTGCTCGGCAAGCGCGCGAACGGAAGGATCGGGCTCGCTCCCCAGAAGCGCGACCACTTCCTGGATTTTAGCGGCACGAGCTCTCGCATCGTCTCGCACGAACGCGGTATCCAGCGAGACATCGATCAGGTACTCCAGCACACCCCGAGCGGCATCGAGAACGCTTTGGAGTGCCTCTGCGCCGCGGGTCCGCACGAAATCGTCGGGATCCGCACCTTCAGGTAACACTGCGACTCGCGCGCCTACTGCTGCTTCATCGCAGACTGCGCGAGCCACGCGTACGGCGCGCCGACCCGCGTCGTCCGCGTCGAAGAGCAGAATGGCCTCGCTGGCGAACCGCTTGATCTGCCGCGCCTGTTCGACGGTGAACGCAGTTCCGAGGGGGGCAACGGCCTGCGTCAGTCCGCGAGCGTGAAGACTGACGACGTCGAAGTTGCCCTCCACGACGATGCACGGTGCCCCGGAACGGAGAGTACTTCTGGCCTGGTGCAGCCCGAATACTACATCGCGTTTGCGGTAGATGGGTGACTCCGGAGAGTTCAAATACTTGGCCGGCACCTCACCTTGGGCGGCCCGAGGGAGAGGCAGACCGAGGCGCTCGAGTACTTGCGTCGCAGGCTCGGTCAGGGCCCGACCGCTGAACCCAACCACCCGACCCTGGACGTCCACGATCGCGAACATCAGTCGATGCCGGAACCTATCGTAGTGACCGGGTCCGACCTTGCGCGGCACGATGAGCCCCACCGTTTCTGCAGCTGCCAGACTGAGCCCGGCATGCCTCAAGTGATCGGCGAGGCTGTTCCATCCGTAGGGTGCGTATCCGATGCGAAAAGACTGCAGCGCGTGCGCGATGGCGTCGGTGGGCCCTCCAGCGACGAGCTGGCGGCGCTCCAGTTCTGCGTGGGGGTGCTCCCTGAGCGGGTGTTCGCGCAGCATTCGCTCGAAGTACGCGGCGGCGGCATTCGTAACATTGAAGAGAGCCTGGTCACGCTTGCGCTTCTCCCGTTGGAGGCGCTGGTCTTCGGTGTTCGAATCGTCGACGATGGTGATACCAGCGCGTTCGGCAAGCCGCTCGGCGGCCTCGCGAAACGAGAGTCCTTCGGACTCTTGAACGAAGCGGAACACGTCCCCCGTCACGCCGCACCCAAAGCAATGGTAGATGCCTCGCTCATCGTTGACGTGGAAGCTGGGGGTCTTCTCCTTGTGAAAGGGGCACAAGCCGAGATAACTCCGGCCGCGCCGCTGCAGCTTCACCGATTCTCCGATCAGGGTGACGATCCCGGTGAGCTCTCGAATGCGGTCAATCGTCTCTTTCCCGATCACGCTTGCGGCTCCTCACGCCAATCGCAGTATTGCCAAGCTGCCGTTCGTGGCCAGCACCGTGGCGTGGACCAACAACCTTAGCAGCCACAAACCCTCTGGTCGACTAGTCGGTGGGCCTTGATTCCCACTCCAGCCGCGCGGGCCCGTTGGCACGGGCGCGCCATCATGGTAGACGCGCCTGACGACTAACCGTTCCGCCGCGAGTGGGCGGTATTTCCAGGCCAAATCGAAAGACGATGACGCAGACGATGATGAATGGCGCTCTCGGTTCCGGGCACGGGTCGACGCGGCAGGCGGCGGGCAAGGTGACTCAAGTCATTGGCCCGGTGGTGGATGTGGAGTTCCCGCCGGGCAAGCTCCCGAGGATCCTGAGTGCGTTGACTGTTTCGAACCCTGCCATTTCCGCAGAGAAGGACAATCTCGTGCTGGAAGTGGCCCAGCACCTCGGGGAGTCGGTGGTGCGCACGGTCGCCATGGATTCGACGGAGGGCCTCGTGCGCGGTATCGAGGTCCGGGATACCGGGCTGCCCATCACCGTCCCCGTCGGTCCTGAAACGCTCGGGCGCATTCTCAACGTGGTCGGCGACCCGGTGGACGAGAAGGGGCCAGTCAACGCATCCAAGAGGATGCCTATTCACCGCGCTGCGCCAGCCTTCGTCGAGCAGAGTACGACCGTAGAGATCTTCGAGACGGGTATCAAGGTCGTGGACCTCCTGGCTCCCTATCGGAAGGGTGGGAAGATTGGTCTGTTCGGCGGGGCTGGCGTCGGCAAGACAGTGCTCATCATGGAGCTCATCAACAATGTCGCCAAGGCGCACGGTGGGGTAAGCTGCTTTGCCGGGGTGGGGGAGCGAACGCGCGAAGGCAATGATCTTTACCTGGAGATGAACGAATCCAAGCTCGAGACTGGCCAGAGCGTCTTGTCGAAGACTGCGCTCGTCTATGGACAGATGAACGAGCCGCCCGGTGCTCGGGCGCGCGTCGCGCTCAGCGCATTGACGGTGGCGGAGTATTTCCGCGACGAGGCTGGGCAGGACGTGTTGCTGTTCGTCGACAACATCTTCCGGTTCACCCAGGCGGGGAGCGAGGTGAGCGCTCTCTTGGGACGGATGCCCAGCGCTGTGGGCTATCAGCCCACGCTCGCGACCGAAATGGGTGCACTCCAAGAGAGAATCACGTCGACGACCAAGGGGAGCATCACGAGCGTCCAAGCGATCTACGTGCCCGCGGACGATCTCACGGATCCTGCGCCAGCGACCACCTTTGCGCACTTGGATGCGACGACGGTTCTCTCTCGGTCCATCGCCGAACTCGGGATCTACCCCGCCGTGGATCCCCTGGATTCGACGAGCACCATGTTGTCGCCCGACATCGTCGGTGAGGAGCATTATGCTGTCGCGCGTGGCGTGCAGCAGACTCTGCAGCGCTACAAGGACCTCCAGGACATCATCGCGATCCTCGGTATGGACGAGCTCAGCGAAGACGACAAGCTGGTCGTCGGCCGCGCACGCAAGATCCAGAAGTTCTTGTCGCAGCCGTTCTTCGTGGCGCAGCAGTTCACCGGCTATGCCGGCAAATACGTTACGCTCAAGGAGAGCATCGCCGGGTTCAAGGAGATCCTCGCCGGTGACTTGGATCACCTGCCCGAGCAGGCATTTTTCATGGTGGGCACCATCGATGAGGCAAAGGCCAGGGCTCAGCAGCTGAAGGGTTCGGACTGAGCACAGGTTGTATTCGGCGAGCGCACCATGGCAGAAGTGAGAAAGATCAAGCTCGAGATAGTCACCCCCTCGGGCATCGCGCTCGCGGAGACAGTCGATGAATTCACTGCCCCGAGCGTCGAGGGTGAGTTCGGAGTGCTACCGGGGCATCGGCCTCTGATGGCGTCCTTGAAGACGGGCATCGTCAGTTTCCACAAGGGAAACGTCGAGACACGGGTCGCCGTCGGTTCTGGTTTCGTCGAGGTCTTCGAGGACCGTGCGGTCGTGCTCACGGATCGCGTGGCGACCAAGGAGCAGGTCGACGTGGTGCGCGTGCGACTCGACCTCAAGGAGGTGACCGAGGAACTGATGCGCTACCCCGGAGAGGCAGGCGACACCGAGTACTGTGCGCTTGCGGCCCGTCAGATGTGGGACGCGGCGCAGCTCGACCTCTATGGGGATCCGCCACCAGCGACGCTTGGGTTCGTGGGCTTGGAAGCTGCTCCAGTCGATCGGTATCGCGAAGGCAAAGGCACCGTGGGGAAGGGCGACGAGCCCACCGACTAGACTAGTCCCCTGACGACCTCCGCAACGATGGCTCGTGTCCGACAGCCAAATCCTCGTCGGTTCTGGCTCCGCCCGCTTTGGGGCACCTCCCCAGAACAAAGCACCACAGGAGTTGGTCCAACGCGGGGAGGTGTACTCGGTCGCTTACCAGGCAGATTGAGGACTCATCCCGGGCGCGTGGCAAAGCTCCGGACGTGACCTCGGCTGTCTCCGTCTGATAGCCTGGCGACGCACAACAGCCGGTCATGCCGGGTTGGGTGTCGTCGTCAGCGGGCTTGCGCCGAAAGCAAGAAAGGACGGTCGATGACGATCCTGCCGTCGACCAGAACTCGGACGTTCCACGTCCCCGGGGGTGGCGCCTCGCCCAGGTTCACGACTTGCTCGAATTGCTGTGCTCCCGCGCGGGTCTGTGCAGTTGCCACTCGGACGACTCGCCCTTGACCCAGGCGCCCGCGATGGTCAGGGACGCGAGCGCCGGGGGCATCGATGCGCCACTCGACAGTGCGCGGCGTGTCCCTCGGACGGGCGAAGGTCAACTGAAAGCCGAGGGTTTGCTTGGAGCGATCCGTCTCGAGCGGGATATGGTCCCGCTCTTGAATCTGCCCCCCGAACAAAACACCGAACTCGCCGTGCACGTCCGCTTGCTCCCGCATACCGGACCCTTGCGACCAGCTGCATGCGATTAGAGAGAAGCCGGCCACGGTTGCGGCCAAGCGCCAGCGACTCACGTCTCCCCGAGCTCCTGCGCGAATGCGAAGAATTCCGGAGCCGAGAGGGTCTCTCCCCGCGCGTTCAGATCAATCCCGCAGCGAGCAGCGGCTGGGACAAGGGTGGCGGGTGGGATTCCGAGGCCAAGCGTCCACGCGTTGAAGAGCTTCTTCCTGCGCATCGCGAAGGCCGCTTTCACTACCTTGCGGAAAACGGGCGTCTCGGGGACTGGGCTCGTGAGAGGGGTGAATTCGACAACGGCTGAATCGACATTGGGGCGAGGGTAGAAAGCGCCCCGCTTCACGACCAACGGGCGTCGCACTTCGAATTGAGCCTGCAAGAACACGGACAACGCGCCATACGCCGCCGTTCCAGGGCGTGCCACCAGTCGTTGAGCGACCTCCAGCTGCACCATGAAGACTGCGCGGTCGAGCGCCGTCGCCGATCGCGCTGCAGCTTCCAGCAGGATTCCCGTGATCTGGTACGGGAGGTTGCCACATAAGACGCGGGGACCGGGCGCGTCCCGCAACAGCGCGGCGAAGTCGATGGCCTTGGCGTCGGCCTCGAGCAGCTGGAACCGTCCAAGCTCTGCATCCGGTTGGAATTCCGTGGTGAGCGCGCGCACCAGGTCGCGGTCTCGTTCGATGCCGATGACTCGGCTGGCGCGCACCAACAAGTGGGACGTCAAAGCCCCCAGCCCGCAACCGATTTCCACTACCGTGCCGCCGGTGGGCGTCGTAGCGAGAGTGGCGATGCGCTCGGCAAGGTCGCTGCTTGCCAGGAAGTTCTGGCCGAAGCTTCGTTTGGGTGTCAGGCCATGGCGCGCCAAGGCAGCACGCGGCTCCTGTGAAGATATGGCGCTCATGGCGCGGCTAGCTTGACACTCGTGCTCGGAGCCGCAAGCCGCGCGTCGCTGGGCCTTCTTGGGGGCCGCAAAGGTGATTCGAGCTGCACACCGCGGGTGCGGAGGAACCGAGACCCGCGGGCGTCCGCGACCCGGGCGCGCACGGAAACGGCAGCTGCAGCTGCGGGCAAGAATGGCCCGCCCTCGCTCGGTATGCTTGCCTGCTGGTGCATTGGCACCCAACTCAGGAGCGTCCCGCGCCGACGTCGCCGCGAGAGCGCATCTTCCAATACCGGTCGAGTCCCGGGTACGGGAGGGGGAGACCAGATGATGATTCGACTTGGACGTGAGCGCGAGTTGGGCAACCGGGTGATGAGATCGGCGAGGAGGTGATCAGTGCGAGGCCGGTCGGGTTCCAGCCGTACGTGATTGCTGAGGCCGAACGTACCCATGTACTGCCGCAGCACGGCTTCGCGCGGGGTCGGGGCCAGTGGCATTCCGACGATCATCGGAGCGCGACGAAGCCCTTCACGCGCCAGAGCCGCTATCCCGTCGATGTTACCTGCCGACACACCGGAGGACCCACGCAAAGCCGCGGGGCCCAGGTGTTCGAGCACGCGCGCAGCCACGTCTGCCTCGTCGAGACCGCTTCGATCAGCGTCCATGAAGTGCGTGCCGCGCGTGAGGGTTGTCAAGAGCTTGAGGGCGTGCTCGGGGGTACGTCCGGGTTCCAGCTCGGCCAGAACGCGATGTGCCACAATCGTCATGGCCACGCGGTTTCCCCGTCGGAGCTGGTCAAGGGCCACGCTGGCGACCTCATCGATGGCCAGGTCGAGAGGGGCTGAGCCTTCCCTTCCCGCCCAAAGCTCGACCGAGGCGTCCAGCACCAGCCAAACGAGGTCTCTTTCTTCGCGTTGATAGTCCTTGACCAGTAGCGTGCCCCGCCTCGCCGAGGCCTTCCAGGCGATACGCTTGAACGGATCGCCCGGCTGGTGTTCACGAAGCTCACGCAGCTCGGTGCTGTCTCCCGAAAGCGGGCCGGGTCTGCCGACTTCTGCGACAGAGCGGCTGCGACCACCGCGGGCGCTGCGCGCCAGGATCCCGTAGGCTCGAGGCAGCACCTCGACCGCCATGGGGTTAGTGAATGTCAATGGTATCTCGAAGAGCCCAGGGCCTGCACAGATCTCGAGTGACAAACCGTGGATGGGTTGAGCACCGACCCGTAATCCGGTGACGGCGATGTCTACTTCCAGCCGACAATTGGCGGGGACCTCGCCGTTGTCGGGCGTCACCTCGACCTCCAGCCCCGGCGAGTGGGTGGCGCGCAGACCCACGAACCGCGCGGCCCGGGAGTCGCGATTGAGAATCTCTGCCTTGAGCACCAAGGTCTCCCGTCGGGCTACGCGCCGGTGGTGTTGCCCGGAGCGCCACAGCATCTCGAACCCGGCGGCGCGGATCCTCGCGACTGCATGCAGGCTTGCGGACCGCGCCAGGATGACACCTATTAGGAGGCTGCCGCCCCAGTTCACGACATGCGGACTATTCATGATGACCCCCGTGACCAGGAGAACCAGCCCCGCGCCAGTCAGCAAAACAGCTGTTCGATTCGGGTGGATCTGCATCACAGCGGGCTATTCCTGGAGACTGCTCAACCGCAGAACCGCGTCACAGGGGGGCTTTGGATTCACTTCACACAGCATACGCGCCCTCTCCAGGAGCGCACGCGCGCTTCGTTCGCTCGGTTGTAGGCCGATTCCGTCCTTGTAGAGCCTTCCGACAGCCAGGCATGCCGCCGCGTCGACGTCGTGGCACTGGCTTACCAGTATACCAATTGCCCGTTGTCGCAGGCGGCGCGCCACGACGGCGTCGCGGGGCGCTCCCGTGCCGTTGGCATACGACAGGGCAAGGCGCAAGCACGCTACCCCTTCGCCGGCCGCGCACCGCTGTGTACCGTCTTCGAAGTCTTTGCCGGCCGCGAGTGCCGTGAACGTTGGAAGCGCGGTGAAGGGGTCTGAAGTGGTCCCCGCGTCTCCCGCGGGAGTGCCTTCTAGCGAGGAAACGTTCGTCTCATTCGGTACCTCCCTGCCGACCTTTGCAGGCTGCTGGGCTAGGGGTCGCTGGGCGCAGGGCGGGCTGGGATAGCCCTTCTCTGCGGACCGAGGAGCGGACGCGCGCCCCGAGTGAAGGGAAGTGGCCGGTGCAAGCACAGTCGCTGCGGTACCGCCCAGCGGTTCGGGATAGTGCATCACAAGCGCAGTGCCGCCGCCCAAGATGGCCCCGAGCAAGATCGACATTGACGTGGGGAGGTAGCGCGAACCCATACTGAGCCGATGAAGAGCGGTGCGCCTCATCATGGCACAGATTCGAGCTTGACTGGCATCCGGTCGATGAGCCAGCTAGACCCTGCACGTTGCAACGTGAATCGCCGCTGACTGGGATGCGCGCCGCTCTGTGTAGCAGTTCAGCACGCATCGTTGGCCGGGTCCTCTCGGCCTGGGTGAGCGCTTCGCACCTGCGGGCTGCCGCAGTGCTTGCGTGGGGCATGCTCGTCGTGGCCCTCCACGGGACGAGGCCTGTGCAGGCACAACCCCACTCGCAGGGATACTCGAGCTATGAGCGAGCGATCATTGGCGACGCGCTCGCGCAACTCCGCTTGACAGCTGCTCAGGCACCGGAAGGTAGAAGAATCGGTCACATTCACCTCGTGCGGCTCGAGGTATTCGAACCTCGAGATCCGGTGCCCAGCTTCTTGAACGTTTTCCACACCCGTACCCGCCCTAGAATCATCCTCTCCGAGCTGCTGTTCGAGCGCGGCGACCTATTTGACTGGGAAAGGTTGGAGGAGTCTGCTCGATCACTGCGCACCCGCGAGCAACTCTCGGTGGTCCTCGTCATTCCAGTCGACGGAACGAGCCCAGACACTGTCGATGTGCTCGTCATCACGAAGGACGTGTGGAGCCTCCGACTCAATTGGAGCGCCGAGGTGCTGAACGATGGCCTGACCGCCCTGACGGTTCAGCCTTCGGAGACGAATCTGGCGGGGACTCACGCCCTCATCGGTGGGCTCTTCACCCTGGAGCCGGATGTCTACTCATTTGGTGGTTTTCTTTCGCAGTCGAACATCGAGGGTTCTCGCCTCACATTCTCTGTCAACGCAGGCACGATCCTCAATCGGAGCACAGACGCGAGAGAGGGATCATTCGGGCTCTTTCGCTACGGTCTTCCTCTGTACTCACTCAGTGCAAGGTGGGGATGGTTGGTGCACGTTCAGTGGCTCACCGAGGTAGACCGTCTCTACAATGGGATGGAACAGGCGTGGTTCGACGCTCGCGAGATCTCAGAGGGAGACCCTTGCGGTGTTGGCATTGACCAGTGTATCCCCTACGAGTACCATTCCGACAGTTGGATTGGGGCCTATGAGCTCACGCGATCCTACGGGAGCGTCGTCAAGGTCGATGCCTCCCTCGGCGCGGAGGTCGCCAGCCGTCGGTACTCCGTGGTGGCGCGGGACGGAGTCTCCACCGATGCGCTCGCTCGCTTTCGTAGGCAGGAACTACCTATCTCGGACCGAAGGGTTAGCCCGTTCGTTCAACTCCGTACCTTCGAAGCGCGGTACACGAGCATCTTGGACCACTCCACGCTCGGCCTGCAGGAGGATGTCCAGCTTGGCTACGATGCGATTCTGCGCATGTACACGGCTCTCGAGAGTATGGCATCGTCTCGTGACCTGCTCGGGTCACGAGCCGCCGCATCATTCACCGCGGTCCCAGGGCACGGGGTGGTGCGGGTCCTGGGGACGAACGACATGCAAGTCTCCGGGCCCGGTGAATCTGATGCCCGCCTCACCGTCAGGGTACACGCAGCCACACCGCCGACCTTTGCAGGAAGGCTCGTCTTCGACGGGTTGGTGTCGACGAAGTACCGCGACTACTTCAATACCAAGCTCCGGTTGGGCGGGAACACACGGCTCCGGGGATATGCCCCGGATGAGTTCATTGGGAAGGACACCGCCTCGTCGAACCTCGAGTTTCGAACCCGTCCGGTCGAGGTGCTCTCTGCACTCATCGGCGGGGCGGTCTTTTGGGACGTGGGTGATGCTGTGGACGGGTTCGACCAGCTGGCGCTAAAGCAGGCGGTTGGCGCTGGCATCAGGCTGCTGTTTCCGCAGCTCGACCGCGCTGTCTTTCGAGCGGACTGGGGAATACCTCTCGTGGATCCATTGGCGAGCCAGGTGGCTCGGTCGGCTCCGACGAGCCGAAGCTCGTTCTCCTCGTTGCCCGGGCAGCTTTATGTGAGCTTCGAGCAGGCGTTTGGAATGCCCAGCATCGTTCCTGAACTCTCCACGCGCATTCGGACTGCGACCGAGTGACGCCGAGGCCATCCAGGCATCGCGCCGCGGGTTTGGCGCGGCCCAGCACGAACCGGCGCCGGTCGGTACCTTTTGTGACTGGACGGTCATCTGTCTGACGTAGTACTTTCCAACCTGAGCAGGTAGGAGCTTCGGATGGTCGACCTACTGACAGACGTGCTTCAATCAGTTCGAGTCGACGCGGCAAGGTGCGGGTTCGTCGACGGAGCGGAGTGCTGGGCCGCCGACGACGCCGGCTGTGAGTGCGCGGTGGTGTATGCTGTCTTGGCAGGGGCGTGCTCGCTGCAAGTGGGCCCTGGCCGCGCCACTACCCTGGTCACGGGTGATATCGCGCTCCTGGTCCACGGGGACGCCCATCGCTTGAGCTGCGGTGCAAGTGCAACCGCGGTACCAATCCATCTGGTGTGGTCTCCAGCGTCGGCTAGTGCTCGCACGGCCGTGGTGCCTCCCGCTCCACTACGGTTGGCTCGGATTGAACTTTCCTTCGAGGACAAGAAGCAAAACCCGGTCGTCTCGGCGCTCCCCACAATGGTGAGGCTCACCAATGAGTCGGGTCAAACGCCGCGCTGGTTCGAGCCAGTGCTACAGCTGATGATATGCGAAGCGGCCTCTGACCTGCCCGGGTCCGAGAGCATACTGTGTCGGTTGGGCGACGTGCTGATGATTCAGCTCGTGCGCGGTCATCTGCAGCGCGTCGAGTCGCACCCGCCGTCATCCGCTGCGTGCCCCGGTTGGCTCGCTGCAATCTCCGAGCCCCAGATTGGAAGTGCCTTGGGGCTCATCCACGAGAGTCCAGCGGAGCCATGGACAGTCGCTGGCCTGGCGGCTCGCGTCGGCATGTCGCGTTCCGCCTTCGCAGCGCGTTTCGCGCAGCTGGTTGGCGAACCCCCCTTACACTACGTCACCCGTTGGCGAATGCAGAAGGCTGCCACGATGCTGCGGGCAAGCACCTCTACGCTGGCAGATATCGCGGCCCGGGTCGGATACGAGTCCGAGGCCGCGTTCAGCAAGGCGTTCAAACGATGGGCGGGCGTCGCGCCCGGCGCGTTCCGACGAGCTTCCAGACACCATAGCATCGCGAGCGCCGCAGCATGACGGGGCGGCTCGCTCAAGCGGGGCGCACCGCTTTGCGGTAGCTCGTTCTGGCAACCGCTTCCTCAATCACGGTCCGGCGCGCATCAGCGTCACCTTCCCACTCGGGAGCCATGATGAGTCGATGAGCCAGCACTGGAACCGCGCCGTATCTCACGTCATCGGGTATCACGTAGGGGCGGCCCCCAAGGACGGCACGAGCGCGCGCTGCGCGGAGGAGGCCCAGCGTCGCTCTCGGAGACGCGCCAAGTAGCACTCGGGGATGGTTCCGCGTGGATGTAACCAAGCGCACTGCATACTCAAGCACGTCCTCTTCGACGTGAACCCGAGCCGCCACATACTGGAGCCGCAGGACCTCTTCGGGACTCAGCACGGCGCGAGCCTGAGGTGTGCCCACCCCATGCGCGAGCAACATTGCCATTTCGTGTTTCTCGCTGGGGTAGCCCATCTGCACCCGTAGGAGGAAGCGGTCGATCTGTGCTTCAGGGAGGGGATAGGTGCCCTCCAGATCGATGGGGTTCTGTGTGGCCAGTACGATGAAGGGCGCTGGTAGCTCGAGAGAGTCCCCCTCGATGGTGACCTGGCGCTCTTGCATGGCTTCGAGCAAAGCGGACTGGGTCTTCGCGGGCGCCCGGTTTATCTCATCGGCAAGAACGACATTGGCGAACACCGGTCCACGGCGCAGGCTGAAGACTCCGTCCCTGGGGCTGAGGACGTGCGTGCCCGTGATGTCCGCGGGCAAAAGGTCCGGCGTGAACTGTATTCGCCTGCTGCTACACCCGAGTGCAGCGGCGAACGCTTTGACCAGCGTCGTCTTTGCTACTCCCGGCACACCCTCCAGCAAGACATGTCCACCTGCGAGAAGAGCGACCAAGAGCTCATCGAGCGGAGCCTGGCTCCCGATGTAGACGCGACCGACTTCGGCTCTGACGTCGCGAAGCTTCGCGTCGGCGTGCTGCAACTCGTCGACTGGGATGACCTGATTCATGCGCGCCCTTGTGTCCTACTCGCCTCATCCAGCAGGCGCAACACCTGCTGACGCCAACTCTCCAGCCGCGCCTGGGTCACGCGCACTGGGCGCGCACTAGTGAACCGCAGCTCCACTTCGCGGAACTCGGCGACGACGCGCCGCAGCTCGGCCAACGATTCCGTACTCAGGACGCCACGCCGGGCTACTTCCTGAACGATCGCGTGTGCCGACGTGTCGCTCGCGAGACCGAGTTGCTCGCTCAACCCCTCCACCAACGCGCTCTGCAGCTCCAAGGCGGGGAGGGCCCGGTGAGTGGTGGGAGCAGCCAGCAGCGCCGCGCGCCCCGCTACCCCGCCCTGCACGGCGAGGGGGACTCGCGCAGCGTAGCGAGGCAGGGCGCGGCGGTATGGCTTTCCCGATACGGACCAAAGCCAGAACCCAAAGATGACAGCTGCTGCCATCGCAATCATGCGGAAGAATCGCGTCGATACCCCTTCGGCGCGTAGCTTGTCCGCACGGTCCCGGAGCGCCGAGAGCCAACCGCGCACTGACGCAGCGAAGGAATCGGTGCCCGCGTACGAGCCCCGCTGAGAGAACCGATTGACCGCAACGAAGAGCTTCCCGCGAGTGCCCGTGCCCCTCGGTTCGAGCAGGTAGTCCAAAAGGCCCTCGGCAAGAGCACGGTTACCCGGATATCGCATCATCAGGTTGATGAACACAGATGGATCACTCATGGCGAAGAGGCGTCCCCGCTCGGCAATGACCGCCGTCAGCGCAAGTGTCGCGTCGGGCTCGCCTTGTGCTGGTATGACGAGCAAGGGCGTGAGGCCAGGATGCTCGAGGGCCTGAGGATGATTCGTCACCACGTAGTCGAGGTTTTCTACGATGGGATGGCGCCGAGTGCTCGCGCCCGGGTCGACGACGGGGACGGCGATGGGGAGATTGCGGTTCTGCCCGATGGTGAGTGCGGGATGCCGCGGAGCGCGGACGCGGCGGATTCCGAACTGAGACAGCAAGCTAGCCGCTCCGCCGTAGTCGTCGAGCACCGCGAGTCGCCCGCCCGACTGCAGGAATGCGCTCAACTGCCGGAAGTCGAGGGTGCGCTCTGGATGAATGACAAGTAGAGCGTCTGCAGGCGAAAGCGCGGAGAAGTCCAACGAGGCGACGAGCACGACACGATCTCTCCCCAGGCGCTCGCGACTAAGGCGGAATAGCTCGCTGAGTCCCTCCCAGTCGCTTTCGCGCGCTTCGAAGGCGGCGAGGAGCGGGCCACCAATCGACAACCCGACCAGCAATGCTGAAAGGAGCAGGGCCGGACGACGCGGCGTGGCGAACATTGCCACAACATGCACCGGGCTGGATGAAGGTTCCACACGCTGAAGTCCGAGGTTTATCACTTCCTGCGTCGTCTGGCCGGCTGGTGGTGGCAGGTGCGCCCCGGGGGCGGCTTAGTGTCCGCGGAGTCGCGCCGTATTGACAGCATGTGGACGCTCTTCGCGGCTGGAGCGGGCAATATTCGACTACACAGGGCCGTCCCTAGCCGTCTCTCTTGTGCTGTTGCCTTCGTGGTTCGAGGACCTTTCTCGTCGCGCAGCCCTGTGCGGTGCTCGTGCTCGCTATCCGACCTGGCGCGGCACGGATCGCGCGCAACGAGTATGGCCCGTCGTGAAGAAGCGTCCGCCGCCCTCGGCTGCCATCTCCGTCGTAAACTCCTTCATTCGTGCGCCAGCGCCCTGCTGTGCGACATCTTCCCCTCGATGCATCCTCATGCCAGCGCTTGACCCAGCTCGGCTCAAGGCTACATTACTTCAAAGAAGCTGAATTTCTAGCAGATTAGCGAGGAAACCGTCATGCTTCCCCCATTCATCATCGACCAGATCCGAAGGCGTGAAGATGAAGAGCGCCGGAGGGAGCAGCCGCGGCTAGAGCTGCCGGTCGATGCCTATCCCCCGTGCTCACCGCGGCCGGATTCGCGAGATGACACGGATGAGTACCCCGAGCGTGGCATCATTATCCTCGACTTGATGGCCTGAGCATCCTCTGGCCGTTCCGGAGAATCGCGCTCGCCCTCGCTGAACCCGCTGGGATCCTTGCGCAGATGTACTAGGCTGCGCGACCCAGAATGGACGGCCGCGGAAGCTCGATTCTCACAGCCCTCGCCCTCGCCGGCTGCTTGTCGGCGGGAGAGGGGGTCGATTTGCCATTGGACCGCATCTACTACCCGGTGGGGATGGCGGCGGACAAAGACAAAGGGGCGGAATACCTATTCGTCGTCAACAGTGATTTCGACCTGCAATACAACGGGGGATCCGTGCAGGCGTTGTCTCTCGACCGTATTCGAGGACTAGTACCACGCGGTTGCAGCACCGATTCTGACTGCGCCTCGGGCCGCATCTGCGACAACACGTCGCGGAATGGCTCCGACCCGAGCTACTGGTGTGTCGAAGCGCAAGGCAACAGGGTGCGCCCCTGTGGTGAACTCGGTGAGCGCCCGCTGGAGGAACGTCTGCAGCGCCCAGGACTCTGCCAGCACGTCGACCTCAGAGATCGGCCCGGTGGCGGCCCCGAGTTGCTCATCGACGCTGTTGAGATCAAGGCATTTGCTTCCGACGCCCTGTATGCATCGAACCCTAACGGCCAGGGCGTCGAGGGGCGACTGTTCATTCCCGTGAGAGGCGATTCGACGCTACACTGGATCGACGTCGGAACGGAGGGTCGCCTCGAGTGTGGGCAAGGAGCAGGAACCACTTGTGGGGCGCAGTTCCGGGTGGGGGAAGGTGCAGCGCAGGTCGGCGGCGATGACCTCGTGATGCCAGCCGAGCCCACGGGAATTGCGGCCTCCAGAGACGGGACGGCACTCGTCGTGACGCACGAGTTTGTGAGCCAACTCTCTCTCTTCGTCAACGATTGGGACACCGGGGCAGGGCCTAGGCTGACGCACCTCAGCGAACCGCTTTCGGGTAGCCCGGTCGGGATTGCCGCCGTCGACGGGCCCCCAGGAGCTTTCGACGGCGATCGCTTCCTCGTCGGGTTTCGCGGTCGGGCGGAGCTCGCGCTTTTCCAAGCTTTCGACGACGAGGCGGCGGCTCCCAAGGCGCCATTCCTTGAGCCGGTTGGCAGCGCAGCCATCCTCGCCAACTACTCCGGGGCTGATTCGCGGGGGATTGTCGTGGATGCCGCTGAGCGTGAGGAGTGCGAACGCCGCTGTGACGACGATGGCGAAGCGTGCGGAGCATCCTGCGAGGGAGTCCCCGTGCCGGTCTATGTAGCGAACCGCGCGCCGAGCAGTCTGCTTGTCGGCCACATCGAAGGTCGGGGCACCCCTGGTCCCGTCGTCACGATTGCGGATAGCGTGCCTACCCCCTTCGGGCCTTCGCGTGTGGCGATAGGGGATATCGTCGACACGGACGGCGAGTTCGCGAAGAGGGTGTTCGTCGTCTCGTTCGATTCGCGGCGAATTGGGATCTATGATCCCGATCTGCGTCAGTTCGAGCGTTGGGTCATCACTGGCAGGGGACCACAGGCCCTCATCCTCGACTCGGGGGTTTCGCCCGAAGGGGAAAACTACGCGCTAGCGTACGTCGGCCACTTCACCGATTCCTACATCGGCGTTGTGCAGCTCGATCAGCGACAACGCCACAGCTTTGGAGAGATCGTCTTGTCCGTGGGCGAGCCTGTCGCTCCCAGGGGGTCCAACTAATGCGTCCCGAGAGCGACTCGGGTTACCCCGGAAATAGGTTTATGGTTCACCTGGGCCTGCTTGATGGAGCAGCGGTCGATCGTTCCGAGCTGTGCGTCCGGCGCACGTTCGCGCTGCTCGCAGCGCTGACGCTGGTGGTTGTCGGAGTGCCCGGCTGCACTGACAATCAGATCGCACAAGAGTTCCGCTCCCTCGAGCGTAGCGGGGCGATCGCGCTGGTGTGCCGAGACATGGAAGGGGGCGAGGGCCGACCATTGGCAGCCTGTCCGGATACCGCCGACGATGGCGAGAGCCGTCACCTCATCGCACTGGTGACTCAGACACAACGGGGCGAGGTAGCCCTTGTCGATTTCTCGACGGGTAAGGTGGTCGACACCGATCCGAGCGTGCCAGGTCCCACGTTCCTTCCTGTTGGAGCGCTGCCGGTGGATATCGTGTCCACGCCAGGCGGCATCGCGAGCTTCGTGGGGGTGGCCGAGCCGGGGCGAGAGGGCATCTTCGGCTTGCCGACGACCTGTCTCGAGGTGCCAGGGGCCGACCAATCCGTCTGGGATGTCACCTCTTGGCCGGCGTGCGCGTTGCCATCGGCTCCGGAGAAGCTGGCGATCGTAGTCGACCGACCCGATGGCGAGAGCACGGAGAGCCTGGCCTGTGATGGATCCCGGATCCCCGCACCCGAAGACGGTGCCTGCGTGGCGGACCTCTCGGGTGAAGAAACGTTTGCGCCTGCAGGTCGTCGCAAGCTCGTGGCGACGCTTCCTGCGCTGGGTTCTCTCGTCGTGATGGACGCTCAGGCGATCATGAATCGTGCGCCCGGCTCGTTTGAGCCCTGTGAGATCGAGGCCTGGGTCGAGCTGTCAACGGCGTGGCCGGACAACGCCGTCGTGCAGCCGATACCGGAGCGCTGGCGCGATCTGGCGGCCTTCGGGTTCGAGGCCAACACGGACCTTCCCGCACGCTGTGCACGGAGCTCCACCTTCGAATACCCAGCACCGACGGAAGCGTTTGTCGCCCTGCCTGCAGGCATGGCGCTTGCGGAGGACACTCTATACGTCGCCGACCGCGGTGCGCCCATCATTCACGCCGTCGACGTTTCGGACCCCTGCGAACTGAAGGAGCTACCTCCTCTGGTGGCGGTCTCGTACTCCGAACCCGAGGCGAGCGTTTTCACGCGCGACGTCGCGGTGAGCCCCACCACGCCATCGGGAGCCCGGTACCTTTACGCGGTCGACGACACGGATGGGAGCCTGATCACCTACGACATTGGCGAGCAGTCGAGTTCACGCGCTCCCTTGTTGCGCCCCCATGCCCCGCTGATGCCCCGGGAACCTGCCGATCGGTTGCAATTTGCGTCTCCGGTTCGGGACCTCGCCATCTTTGCACGAGATGTGGCCATCCCTGACCCGGAAAGCGGAGTTGCCATTCTGGATACGGCATGCGCTCCCGAGCCTTCCGCCGAACCGCCCGCCTCACTGTATCGCACCTCCGAGGACTACTCGACAGGGGCGCGTCCTGGCAAGCTGCGGGGGGTGTTCGTCGCTGCCGCGTTGGCCAATGGGGACGTGGCCTTCGTAGACATCGAAGACCTGGATGACGCCTGTAGACGGCCCGTACTGGCCAATCCGAGCGCGGTGCCGAACCAGTATGGCTGCGCCAATGATCCTGACGTCGGTACGTTCCAAGACAAGAGCGGACTCCCCACAGTATCTGCAGAGCTCAGCTGTAACATCGTTTCTTCGAACGAGTTGCGTAGCGGCTCATTCTTCATCAGCAACGGCGACGTGGGTGTGCGTGCGCCCAGCCTTCGCTACTTTCCTCGCCTGATCAATCGAGATGGACTCTTGGCGTCTGGCGCCGAGGACGCTGAGCGTGTTCGACCCTTGATGCTTGGGGTCCCGTTCACCACGGCTGCGGAAGAGCCTCCTGCGGAGCTCAGAGTCGGGAGCCGAGTCTACAGTGCGCGGCCAGCGAGCGATAATCCGCTCATCTTGGATCCTGCGACTGCCGCAGTGAATTCGCTCCTGTTGCCCCTCGACGAGCCCCGTGCCTACGCGACGCGGGAGACGTTTGCTGCGACGTACGAGGGCCCGCTGGGGCGGGTATCTAACACGGGGCGCTTGAACACCAGCGAGACCTGGATCAGTGATTCCAACACCGATTTCTGCCGCGCAGGCACGCAGGACATCGAGACCGCCCGGACGTGGGCCGGTGAACTCGGGCTCACCGGTGCTCGAGCCGATGCTTTCGCGAACCGGCACGCTGACTACGTGCAGCTCTCGGCGGAGTTAGACGAGGACGACCCCTACTGGGAGAGAGGCGGCCGGGCGTGCGTGAACGACACCGGCTTTCGCGGTTGTCAGCGCTTGTTTGGTACCTTGGACGACCCGCGCAGCTACCGGGATCTCACTGTGCTAGAGGCGCATCGTGACCGCCTGCTGTTGTCCCCTCGCGCCGAATACCCGGACGGGGTCGGGGCGCTCTGGGAAGAGGTTGCTTGTTGCTTTCCCTCGCCCATTGCCTACGTCATCAGGGGCGGTCGCCAGTGGGTCCTACGCGGAAGCGTGGATGGCTTCCAGCACCGGGTGGCGGAGGGTGAAAGCGGTCGCTGTGAGCTAACCTGTGATCCCCGACGTGCCCGGAGCCATGGGCGCGTCCTGGAGATCAGTGCCGATCCGGCGTGCGGTTCCGCGAGCGGCATCCGTTGTCCCATCGGTCGAGCAACGGCAGACGATGTCGCTTGTGTGGTGCCCGCTGGCAGCGACGGACTCGAGTTCGAGGTCGAGAGCATCCCGCGGGGGTGCTTCGCCGATCGAAGCACTGCGCGGTTCGGCATCTATCGTGGCGGAGAGCCGAGCGAGCGCGACATGTCGTTCAGCTGGGAAGTGACCGGGGGATTCCGCCCACTCCGCGCGAACATTGCCAGCACCATCAGCGGCACGTCCGTCCTGCCCCAAGCGATTCGGCACGTCGAACAGAGCGATCGACTTGTCGTCGTCGATGGTATCGCGGGCGGGCTTTCGCTCCTCAGCTTGTCCACACTGCGCCTGTCGCCCACCAATCCGTATTACTGAGCGGTTCACGCGCCGGGCGGCGCGCGCAGCGCGTTCTGAGTCTATCGAGGGCGAGCCGGCTGGACCTTTGGCTCGTGGGTTGCTAGAGGGCGGTCATGGCAGGGCGCAAGACGCCGGTGATGCAGCAGCACGCAGCTGCAAAGCGCGAGCACCCCGATGCTGTTGTGTTCTTCCGGCTCGGTGACTTCTACGAGATGTTCGGGGACGACGCGGTCCTGTGCGCAAGGGAGCTCGAACTGACGCTCACTAGTCGGAACAAGGGGCATGTCGACGAGATCCCAATGGCAGGGGTGCCCCACCACTCCGCCCATTCGTACATCGCTCGGCTACTCGAACGAGGCTTCAAGGTCGCCATCTGTGAGCAGATGGCCGATCCGACGAAAGTCCGTGGGATAGTGCCTCGACAAGTCGTGCGCGTACTGACGCCCGGGCAAGTGACCGACGGCGGGCAGTTGGCGAACGACCGCAATAACTGGCTTGCTGCGTTGGAAACGACGGGAGAGGGAGTGGGGGTCGCCCTCGTCGACCTCTCCACGGCCGAGCTCCGGGCAGCGGAGTTTCAGGACCTTGCGAGCGCACTGGGGGAGCTGGCGCGGGCCGCGCCACGCGAGATCCTCATCGGAGTCGTGAGTGACGAACCAGGGCTTTCGTCCGAGCTCGCGACCTCGCTGGCTGTCATCGCTCCAGGCGCGGCGCTGAGGGAAGATGAGCCGTTGTCGAAAGAGGGCGCTACCAGTGCCATCGGCGAGCTCTCTGGAGAGGTCGCTGTCCTCCCGCAGCGCGCGCGTGATGCCGTGGGTCGCGCCCTGCGGTTTCTGCGGCGCTGCAATCCTGGCAAGGACCTGCCCTTCGTCCAGGTCGGGTTCTGGAACCCGTCCGCGAACATGGTACTCGATCCGACGGCGCAGTCGCACCTGGAGCTCGTCGAATCCGTAGTGGGAGGAAAGCAGGCGACCCTCCTCGGAGTACTGGACATTACTCGTACCCCGATGGGGGCGCGGCTCATGAGGGGCCGGATTACGTCCCCACTCCTCGACGTGGAGGCGATTCGCCGACGGCTGGACATCGTCGAGATATTCGTGGTCCAGCAACGGCTCAGGTCGGAGTTTAGGGATGCGCTCGATCAGGTTGGCGACCTGGAACGTCTTGCCGTTCGCGCCGCGCTGGGTGAAGCGAACCCTCGGGATCTGGCGGGCACCCGCGATGGGTTGGCCGCTGCGGCTCGCTGCGTCGAGGTGCTGCAAGCCTCGCGGGACCTGGCCGACAAGGAGGCGCTCGGGTTGAACGCACCCGTCGATGTCGTCTCGGACCTCCAGCAGTTGCTCGGGACCGCTCTCGTGGAGCGTCCGCCGCAGCAGGCGAAGGAGGGGCCCACCTTCCAAACGGGATTCGACGGCGAGCTCGATGAGCTCGACGAGCTCAGGCGTTCTGGCACCGAACGGATGGTGGCGCTCGAAGCCGAGCTCAGGGAGAGGACCGGCATTTCCAATCTGAAGCTTCGCTATACCCGCGTCTTCGGCTGGTACATCGAAGTGACACGCTCTCAGGCAAGCAAGGCCCCGGAGCAATGGCGTCGCAAACAGACCGTCGCGACGGGCGAGCGCTACACCAATCCTGAGGTCGACGACCTCGCTGACCGCTTGGCACACGCCGAGGAGCGCTATCGCGAGAGGGAGCTGGAGCTGATTCGTGGGCTGGTGGAGGGCTTCAAACGGAATAGTGAGCGGGTCCGTAAGCTTGCAACCCTTGTTGCGAGTTGGGATGTCGCCGCCGCGCTTGCGGAGCTGGCGCACCGCAACGATTACTGCCGGCCCGAGGTCGACGATGGCGACTGCCTCGAGATTCGAGACGGGCGGCATCCCGTCGTGGAGAGGCTCGCAGCCGCTGGAGGCTTCGTACCCAATGATGTCGTTCTGGACACGTCGGGGGAAAGGCTCTGGCTCATCACCGGGCCAAACATGGCGGGCAAGAGTACGTTGCTGCGGCAGGCAGCGTTGATCGTCATCATGGCTCAGGTGGGGAGCTACGTGCCGGCGCGATACGCCCGAGTCGGTGTGGTGGATAGAGTCTTGTCGCGTGTGGGTGCCAGCGACAACGTGGCGCGTGGGGAGAGCACGTTCATGGTCGAGATGCGCGAAACGAGTCAGATCCTTCGGCAGGCCACAAGGCGCTCTCTGGTAATCCTCGACGAGGTAGGTCGTGGAACGAGCACCTTCGATGGGCTCGCGATTGCGTGGGCCGTCGCGGAGCACCTGGATGAGGTTATCGGTTGCAGGGCCCTTTTTGCTACTCACTATCATGAGCTCACGGCCTTTGCCGGAGCGAGCGAGCACGCAGCCAACTACAGCGTCAGCGCGCGGGAGCTCGGCGATGACGTGGTATTCCTGCATCGGCTCGTCTCTGGAGCCGCGAGTCGCAGCTATGGCATTGCCGTCGCTCGACTCGCGGGCATTCCGGAAGTCGTCGTGGCGCGTGCCCGTACGATTCTGGCAGAGTTGGAGGAGGGCGGCGCCGCGGCTCCGAAGGCATCCACGGTGACTGTGTCGCCGCAACGCACGGGCAAGACGGGGGGCCAGCTTAGCCTCTTCAGCGGAGATCCCGAAAGCCGCGGCGAATCCGATGTCCTCGATGCGCTCGTCGCTCTCGATCTGAACCGGCTGTCGCCCATCGAGGCCCTGCAGGTGCTCAGCCGCTTGCAGAAGAAGCTGGTGCGGCGCGCTGCGAGTTAGCCTCGCTTGGGCAGCGAACCGGTCTTGCGCGGGGGGGGAGACGCGCGGTTCCAAGGCTCTTCCGGCCAGGCATGCTTGGGATAGCGGCGCATCAGCTGGCGCCGCAGGGCAGGGTAGTGCTGCTGCCAGAAGCTGTTGAGATCCGTGGTGACCTGCACCGCTCGGCTGTTGGGGGCAAGGAGTTGTAGGACCAGCGGGACCCGACCTCCGCAGATGCGCGGGCCTTCTCGTAGCCCGAAGAAGTCCTGCAGACGTGAGGCTATCCATGGCGGTTGGCCTTCGTGGTAGTGCACCTGCACGACTCCACGTCCGGGAAGGCTGACGTGGGTCGGCGTGAGCTCGCGCAGGAGCCTTTGCTGCGACTGTGTCAGTGCCCCCTCCAGGACGGGTCTCAGTGGCGCGTTGCGGGCCTCTTGCAAGGAGGTGACATGTCCGCAGGCAAGCTCGAGGGCGCGCGCGAGGGTTGGCAGGTCATGGTCTACTCGATCCGGGCTTGGACCATGCTCCGCCACGAGCTGCAGCCGGGCGCGCCAAGCGTCGACCTCCTGAGCTTGTGTCGTCGAGAAACCATCGCTGGCCAGCAGGTGTCGAACCAGGAGCGCGCTCACCTCGGGTCCCGCGGGCGCCGCGGCCCGAGTCTGCTCGAGAACTACCGAGCCATAGCTGATTCGGGTACTTCGCTCGACCCGCTCCGACTTCCGATTGAGCGTGAGCTCGTCGGAGAACACGAGGCCTTCCGAGCACTCGTCGAGCAACCATTCTGGCTCTATCGCGGACGCCAAGCGTACTGTGGCGCTCCGGTTCGGGAGCCTCGCAGAGTCCTCTACTTCCACCGCCACGAACAAGGGCGCAGAGCGCACCACGCTGTGGTCGGAGAGGACGGCGCTCTCGCCGCTGCACAGCACCAGCTGGTTCCCGTCAGGGGCTCGGCGGCGCGCCACCCGGTCCGGAAAGCCGAGCATCACCGACAGCAGTAGCGCACGCTCCCTGGCCGCATCACCGGCAAGGGTGGCACCTTCCTTCTTCAGCAATCTCTGCAGTCGGCACGCGACGCGATCCACGGCGCGGACCCGCCCAGGGTGAAGCCCGCAAGCGCGAATCTCGCGATCCGAGCCGCAGCGGGTGGCCATCTGCTGCAGGTCGAGCAGCTCCAACAGGTCCGAGGGTCCGCTACTCCGACGCCGCACCGCGCCCGCATCCCGGGACTGCGCTAATCGGATGTCGCGCTCACCGAGCAGCGCAGCAACGGTTGCCGCTTCAGTGACGACGCCACGTCGTGCGCCTTCGACAGCGATGCGCGCCACTCTTGGAGGGGTCGGTAGCTTGGCCATCGCTGTCCCGACCTTCGTAATCTGCCCGCCCGTATCCAAGGCCCCGAGCTGCCGCAGCAATGCCTCTGCCGCCTCGACGGCTGGCACGGGTGGTGCGTCGATCCAGGGTAGATCCACGAGCGCCGGAATGCCTGCCGCGCGCAACAGTAAGGCCACCTCGCTGAGATCCGAGCGGGTGATTTCCGGCGACTCGTGAGCTGGGCGCGCAAGCAGGTCGGCTCTGGTGTACAGGCGATGTACATGGCCTGCAGTCAGGCGTCCTGCCCGTCCCGCGCGTTGGGTCGCGGAGGCTTGACTGATCGCTGCGATCTCCGACCGCGGAATACCCGACCAAGGCGAGTGCCGGACCATGCGCGCGAGACCGCTGTCCACGACGGCGGTCACTCCAGGGACCGTGATCGACGATTCTGCCACATTCGTTGCGAGAACGAGCTTGCGAGCTCCGGACTGCTGGACCGCTCGCACCTGTTCCTCGAGAGGCAACTCGCCATGCAGCGGCAGGACCAGCAGCTGGCGAGCCGATGCCAGGTCGTCGAGCGCGTCGCGGGCTCGCTGAATCTCGCGAACGCCGGGCAGGAACACCAGGACGTCTCCCGGCGACCGGTCCAGAAGATTGCGGCAGGCGCTGACGATACGCTTCTCGAGGGGACGCTCGTCCGGAGCATCCTCATGACGGATCTCCAATGGAAAGACCCGCCCAGGACACTGGACGAGCCGCGCTAGAGGCATCACTCGGAGAAGAGGTACCGGGTCGAGCGTGGCGCTCATGACGACGAGCCGAAGGTCTGGTCTGTCCATGAGCCGGCGCCGAACCGCCAGAGCGAGGCATAGGTCCATCTCGATGCTCCGCTCATGGAACTCATCGAGCACGAGCGCTGCGACGCGGTCGAGACCTGACGGCGAGAGCAGCCTCCGCAGCAGGACACCGGTCGTCACGAATCGGAGGCGCGTATGCGGGCCTCCAACGGCATCGAAGCGCACCGAATAGCCCACGCTTTCTCCCAGGGGTTCATCGCGCTCATCCGCAACCCGCCGAGCCGCAAGACGCGCAGCCAACCGCCGCGGCTCCGCGACGATCACCTCCCTGTCGGTCGCCCATGCGGCATCCAAGAGACGTGGTGGCACTCGGGTCGTCTTACCCGCTCCAGGTTCGGCTTGCAGGATGAGCTCGGGATGGTGGTTTAGCTGGGCGAACACTTCCCCCAGTAGCTCATCGATCGGTAAAGGGGCGGCTCTCCCCACGTCAACCGGTCTTGGATGATCGGCGCCGGTCCGCGATGCGAATGGCCCACGTGAGTCGTGCCAGGTTCGAGAGGACACCTGGGACCCGTCGAGCGAGCTTGATGGAAGGGGGGCGCATCTCCTTCACCCGCACAGGAATTTCTTGGATGGCGACCCGCGACTGATGAGCACGGATCACGAACTCACTGGCGAACACGTCGCGGTCGACAAGGCACGCCTCGACCACCCCGAGCAGCTTCTCTCGCCGAAACCCCTTGACGCCGTGCGTGTCCGTGCCGGTGAATCCGACGAGCAGCCGTAGCAGACCCGTGTACACCAGGCTCGCGGTGTGCCGCCACAACGGGCGCTCATCCGCCGCACCTCCTGCCAGTTTTGAGCCAACGATCAAGTCCGCCTCGCCCTGGCGTAGCATGCGGAGAGCCTGCTCGTGAAACTTGGTATCGCAGAGGTCGATCTCGTCGCAAATCACGAACTCCCCCCGGGCCGCGAGAATGCCCTCCCGCAGCGCTCGCCCATAGTTTGGCTGAGGGATCGATACGATATGCAATCGAGGCCACTTCGCGCCAAGCTCTCTTGCGATGGTGAGGGTCTCATCGGTCGAGCCGTTCTCAGTCAGAATCACCTCATACGTGGCCCCGAGATCGTCGAGGCTGTTCATGAGCATCGTTACAGCGGCGCGTAAGATGCCCTCCTCGTTGTAGACGGGAATGACGACCGAGAGCTCTGGTGCAGATGACATGTTCAGCTGTTCGCGAATAGGGAAAGGGCAGCGCGCTCGCCGTCGAGGAGAGCATCCTCCATCGACGAATAGTTCCAAGCGCCGTACCGCCCCGTCGAGATGATTCCGTGACTCCGGAGGTAGTCCTGGGCGACACGCGTCGCGGTCTGATGTTCGTGATCATACAGCACGTAGGCGACGGGGATGTGCCTGACTCGGGTAAAGAGGATCTCTGAACTGTCTTGGATAATACCCATGGCCACCAGTGAGTCGGCGACCTGTGGTGCCAGGACATCGGTGTTCGGTGTTCGGCGATCGACCAGCTCTACGTATAGGTTTGCAGTGTTGGGGGGAGCCATCGAGGGGGAGAAGTGCGAGTAGCATCCGACACGATAGAACGGATACTCGTCTTCGGGAACATAGATCCAGTGGTAGGGCTGTCGGCAAGGCGCAGAGAGTGCGATGTCGAGGTAATAGAGGTTCGTGTGTCGAAGCCGCTTGGCAGCCTGAGCGACGCTTTCGGGTAAGCCCTCCACGACGGCCAAGAGCGCTGAAAGAGGCAGCGTGCTGATGAGGTGCTCGTAGGTGACGGTCTCGTCGTCGAAGCGTAGCTGACGACGGGCTGGGTCGACGCTGCGGAGGGGCTTCTCCATTTCGATGTGGGGGAGCCGCGCGTGCATGGCACCAGCGAGTTCGCCAATGCCGGTCGCCGGATAGTAGAACTCGGCGTTGTACCCCAGAGCCCGTTGCTCGACCCCTACGGCCCCCGCGATCACGTCTTCGACCGTCGGAATGGGGACGAATCGTTGACACCAAGAGTGGCTGATGTCTTTGGGATCGACCCCCCATAAGCGTCGATTGTACGGGAGCATGAAGTGGCGACTGAACCCTTCTCCGAAGTGCTGGAGGCAGAACTCCTCGAAGTTCCCAGGGCTGGCGGGTGTCGTCATAGCGCGCGCTCGCAGGAACCCCATGACGCACTCGTAGGCGACCTCGGGTGGCAGCGCGTGGGTATTGGCCTGAAAGGGATAGGGGCTGTACCTGCCGCGGAACCAAATGGCGCTGTTTCGCCGAATTGTGCGTAGACCCGAGCCAAGCCATTCAAGCACTTGCTGCCGCAGGGCAGGGTGACGCAGGTGAAGGAGGTGACCCGTGCGGTCGAAACGATATCCCCGCTCGCAGAAGGTCCTCGCTAGGCCTCCAGGCTGAGACGCCGCTTCCACGATCCGATGCTGGACCCCACGCGCGGCAAGCGTCAGCGCCGCACTCATCCCGGTAAGCCCGGCACCTGCGACGAAGATGCGGGGCCGTTCCCCTGGCGGTGCGCCCAACCCTCTATTCGCCTTTCTGTTGGGCATTGGTCCCTCGCTCAATGCGCGTCGTTCCAATTGGCTCCGCTGCCTACCGTGACGACGAGGGGAACTCGGAGCTCGTAGGCCGAAGTCATCGCAGCAACTATGCGCTCCTTGGCAGCCTCCACCTCGCTGTCGGGGACCTCGAAGACGAGTTCATCGTGGACGGTCAGCACCATGCGCGCTCCGGCGGTCACCGGCTTTGCCAAGCGGAGCATGGCAAGCTTGAGGATGTCCGCGGCGCTGGCCTGGATTGGCATGTTCATGGCGATCCTCTCTGATGCCAAGCGCCGTGCACGGTTTCCACTCTGCGCGTCTGGAAGCAGGCGACGTCGGCCGAGAATGCTCGAGACGGCCTCTCCTGCGCGCGCTTGCTCGATCGTGGCTTCCATGAACCGGCGGACCCCGGCGTGGCGCCGGAAGTAGGCCGCAATGAACCTGGCAGCTTCGGTCTTCGGAATGCCGAGGACTTTGGCAAGGCCCGCGTCTCCTTGTCCGTAGACGACGCCGAAGTTGACGGCCTTCGCGCGGCGACGTTGCTCGGGGTTCACCCGCTCGGGCGCTATATCGAAGATCTCTGCAGCCGTCCTCGTGTGCACGTCCTGCCCACTATCGAAGGCCTCGACGAGCACCGGGTCCTGTGAGAGGTGTGCGAGGACGCGAAGCTCGATCTGCGAGTAGTCAGCGCTTACCAGCTGGTAGCCGGGAGGGGCTATGAACGTTGCTCGGATTGCTTGTCCCAAAGCACTCCGAATGGGGATGTTTTGCATATTGGGATCAGTTGAAGACAGCCGGCCTGTTGCCGCGACCGCCTGTTCCCACGTCGTATGGATTCTTCCGGTGCCCGGGTCTCGGAGGGTAGGCAACGCGTCGATGTAAGTGCTCTTCAGTTTTGCGATCTGCCGCAGCTCGAGCACCACCCGAGGTAGTGGGTGTTCATCGGCCAGCGCTTCCAACGTAGCAGCGTCAGTGGAACGGGCGGTCTTGGTGCGCTTGAGCGGCCTGAGCCCGATCTCGTCGAAGAGGATGGACTCGAGCTGTCGTGGCGAGTGCACGTTGAACGGACGTCCCGCTATCTCTTGCGCTTTGGCTTCGAGACTGCTGATGTCCCGCTCGCAGCGGACCGACAGCGCGCGCAGCTGCTCGGTGTCGACGAGGACGCCGCGCCGCTGCATCCTTCCTAGCTCGATGGCGAGAGGCGCTTCAATGCTGGACGCCAGTCCTTCGAGGCCAGACGCCGATAGCTCGGTGGAGAGGCCCTCGAAGAGGCGGTGGCAGGCTGTCGCACGGATGCCCGCCCCATCAGCGAGGGATGCGAGGGGCACTCCGATCGGAGCCACCAGGCCGATGCCTGCTGCTGCGGCGGCGCTCGGCAGCTCCACGCCAAGACGTCTCGAGACGAGCTCCGGGAGATCGTGGGGCGCTTCCGGGTTGATGAGGTAGCTCGCGAGGAGAAGGTCGAAGAGCTCGGGGCTCGCGCCTGGGCCGACCCCCGCCATCGCCATCGCCAGCTGTTTCATCCCATGCACCACCACTCTGCCAGTGACCTCGCTCAGCAGCTCGGCAAGCTCCCGCGGCGAGGTAGGGGCGTCCGTCAGAGTGGGAAGCGTGGGCAAGAAGTAGGTGGCATCTGTGCCGAGCGCGATGCCTGCGCCGGCAAGCTCCGTGGTCGAGTACGACGGGGAAGAGAAGACCGGCGCGAAACCGACCCGCTCGGCGCGGCGGATCTCGTCCTTCAAGGTTCTCCAGGCTCGAGCGTCTTGGATTGTTTTGGTCGCCGGCCAAGAGTAGCTGGCCTGCACGGAACCAGCTGGCGCCGCTTCGCTCATGGCTCGTCGCAGACCAGTCAACTGCTTCTGGAATCCAAGCTCGACGTACAGGGTCTCGAGTTTCTGTGAATCGGGACACGGATTGCGCAAAGCGTGTTCGTCGAACTCGACTGTGCAGTCGCGCCGCAGAGTAACAAGCTCCTGGCTGAGACGCGCAGCGGTCTCGTGCGTCTGAAGGGTTTCCCTCAGTTTCTTGCGAGTGATCTGCTCCAGGTTGGCGAAGACGCCGTCGAGCGTCTCGAACCGGCTGAGCAGCTCGGCGGCCGTCTTCGGGCCCACGCTCGGCACGCCGGGGACGTTGTCGGACGTATCACCAACAAGGGCAAGAAAGTCTCGCAGCTGTTCGACGCGAACACCAAATCGCTCTTGGACCTCGTGCGGACCGAAGACTCGCTGCCGCATCGTGTCCCACAAGAGCACGTCGTCTCCGACGAGCTGCATCAGATCCTTGTCCGCGGCGACGACGACAACACGCAGAGCGCTCTCGCGGGCGCGGTCGACAAGGCAGGCGATGAGGTCGTCGGCCTCGACTCCCGCCTGGCGGAAGCTTGGCACGCCCCAGGCGCGAACGAGCTCCTCACAGCGCGCCATCTGCGCCTTGAGATCATCCGGGGCCGGAGGCCGGTTCGCCTTGTACTCTGGGTACAGCTCGCGCCGGAAAGTGTCCCGTCCGGAGTCCAAGGCGACCGCCGTCATGGCCGGGCGCCGCTCGCGGAAGAGACGTTCCAGCATCGTCAACGTCCCAAACACGGCCTGCGTCGGTTCTCCCGTTGGGCTGGAGAGCGGCGCGATTGCGTGATAGGCCCGCAGGACGTAGCTGCTCAGGTCGACGACGTACAGGACGTCCGGGGAACCCGCCGCGGGGAGCTGGGTAGACATGTCTTGGCCCTCTAGCAGATCTGCAGGTCCCGGAAAGTGCCGACCAAGACACTGTAGTTCGGGTTCCGACAACATCGTGCAAAGAATTACAAGCTCGTGACATTCGGCGGCAGAGCCAATGCTACTGGGTACGTGATCTATGGAAACCGTCCTCGTAGCACTGTACTTCTCTGTTCTGCTCGCCCTGTGCGCTTACGGGGGGCACCGGGCGCACCTCGTGCTCCTTTGCCTGCGTCACCGGCGCCGCCTCGCGAAGACTGCGCTACCGGCCGCTGGATTGGGTGACAAGCCGATGCCAGCTGTGACGATCCAATTGCCGCTCTACAACGAGGCTACCGTCGTCGAGCGACTCCTCGACGCTGTCGCCACGATGGACTACCCGCGCGAGCTGCTCGAGATTCAGGTCCTTGACGATTCGACGGACGAGACTCGACAGTTGGCTGCGGCAAAGATCGCGGCCCTTCAGAGTCGCGGACTCGACATTCAGCATGTCCGCCGGCCAAACCGCGTCGGCTACAAGGCTGGCGCGCTGGATTATGGGCAGGGCTTTGCGAAGGGTGAGCTCATCGCGATCTTCGATGCAGACTTCATCCCCCAACCCGGTTTCTTGCGGGATGTCGTCGGCCATTTTGCCGACCAGGGCGTTGGCATGGTCCAGACTCGTTGGGGGCACTTGAATCGCAGCCGGAGCGGTTTCACGGAGGTTCAGGCCCTGATGCTTGACGGACATCACCTTGTCGAGAATCGCGGTCGTTTCGGGGCTGGGCTGATGTTCAATTTCTCCGGAACCGGGGGGGTTTGGCGCAAGCAGGCCATCGTCGATGCCGGCGGTTGGCAGCACGACACGCTGACCGAGGATCTAGATCTCTCCTATCGGGCTCAGATGGCGGGTTGGAGGTTCGTCTATCGGCCCGACGTGGTCACGCCAGCAGAGCTCCCGGAGGACATGGCAGCATTCCGTGCGCAGCAGTATCGCTGGGCGAAGGGGACGGTCCAGACGGCTCGCAAGCTGCTCGCAACCATCTGGAAGGGGAACCTAGGCCTCACTCAGAGGATCGAGGCAAGCTTTCATTTGCTGCCGCATTTCGCTTATCCGCTCATGGTGCTGCTGAGCGTCTTGTTGCTGCCGGCATTGGTCCTACTGCCGGCAACGGACGTGGGTACCATGCTACTTGTCGATCTGCCGCTCTGTTTGGGAGCGACCGGTTCTTTGGCCTCCTTCTACATCACGGCAGAGAAGGCGCAGGGGCGTTCGGCCTGGCGCGCGGTGTATCGACTTCCAGCGCTCATCGCGCTCGGGGCCGGTATGGCGCCTCACCTCACGCGCGCCGTTTTGCACGGGCTGCGGCAAATGGCAGGAGAGTTCGTTCGCACCCCGAAGCGCGGCGAAAAGCAAGGGCGGTATCGACAAGCCACGCAGCTGCCGTACGCGGAGCTCGCATTGGCGACTGTCAGCGTGACGAGCGTCGCGGCAAGCATCCACACCCATCACTGGTTTGCCGCACCGTTCGCGGCTCTCTTCGCCGTCGGCTACTCTTACGTTGCATGGCGCGTTGTCGCCGAGCAGTGGGAATCTAGACGTGGCGTAACCAGCCGAGGTGCCAGCGTACAGGAGGTTGGGGCAGCCGAGGTGGCGCGGGCGGCATAAATGGGCGCGCGCAATTTTCGGTCGCCTGTTGCCCAGCCCCTGACGGGGCGAGGGCCGGGCAAGGAGCTCGAAAGCCATCGTCTGCTCGGACCCATTCCTGTTGCTTTTCGAGGGGTCTTTGCCAGGATCCCGCGCTTCGCGCGAGGCCCCCACCCCAAAGATGCAACCGTCGAGGTGCTCGACAATTGCGCTCGCCCAGTCAGAGTGCGGACCGGGGGTCTGGCCGTGGGAGCGGGGTGTCCCCCGGCAGCGGCATGATCCTGGTAAACGACCGTTCGGTTTGTTGCGCGCGGCGCTAGCGGCCTTTTGTCGCTCGTTGCGGGAACCACTGAACACGTATAGACTTTTTTGTCGGTGCGCGTACCATGGGATCCATCCTCCGGAGAGCGTCTCCAGAACAAGCCAACCTACCGACCGCGCGTGATGGGGGTCCGATGACCAAGGCCGAAATAGTGCATGCGGTCTACAGCACCGTCGGGGGCTTCTCGAAGAAGGAAGCGGCGGATCTCGTCGACCTGGTTTTCGAGACGATGAAAGAGACTCTGGGTCGCGGGCAGAAGATAAAGGTATCGGGGTTTGGCAATTTCGTCCTGCGCGACAAGCGTGAGCGGCAGGGGAGGAATCCCCAGACAGGTGACCCTATCACCATCACCCCGCGCCGAGTGTTGAACTTCAAAGCGAGTCAGCTCTTGAAGCACGCCTTGAACGATGACGCCCCTGATGGACCTGGGGGCGGCGCTCGGACCCCGGCGTTGCCAGAGTCCTGAGAGAGCCTGCCGTGTCGAAGTCCACGGAGCAACAGCTGGCGGTCAAGCTATACTACCGCATTGGTGAGGTGGCGGATCTCGTTGGAGTAGGCACTCACGTCCTACGATACTGGGAGTCTGAGTTTCGCTCGATTCGTCCGCAGAAATCGCGCAAGGGACAGCGCATCTACTCGCGCAAGGACGTGGAACGACTCCTCAAGGTCAAGGAGCTACTCTACACGCAAGGCTTCACCATTGCCGGCGCTCGAAAACGTCTTCGGGAGCGTGGCGTGGAGCCTCCTGCGCCAGGTGACCCTACCGAGCGTTCGGCTCGCGCGATGAGGGCTGGGCTGGAACGTCTACGCCAGGACATCATCGAGCTCCTCGAGCAGTACGAGTCGGAAGAGCCGTAGAGGCCTCTCCGCTATCTCAGCAAGGTGGCAACCCGCGGGGAACGCTGTTTGGAGACGGGGTTGACTTAGCAGCCACGGCGGTGGACACCAAGGCTTCACACCCAAGGAGTGACCATGGCTGATGGCCTCAATCGAGTAATGTTGCTGGGCAACCTAGGAGCGGACCCTGAACTGAGAATGACTAGTGGCGGTCAGGCGGTTCTGAAGATGAGACTGGCCACGACGGAAAGCTACCTGGACCGCAATAGGGCACGCCAGGAGCGTACTGAGTGGCACAGCGTCGTGATCTGGGGGAAGAGAGCGGAAGCGCTGAACAAGTTCCTTGCGAAGGGCAGTCGGATGTTCGTCGAAGGCAGCCTACGGACCTCCAGCTACGATGACAAAGAGGGGAACAAGCGCTACCGCACCGAGGTTGTCGCTAGCAACATCATCCTGACCGGATCGGCGGGAGGGCGGGGCGGTGGACCGTCCGAGAGCGTCCGCGATAGCGGGCAAGGCTCCCAGGGGGGTGGCTATGATGAAGCGGACTACGGGAGCGGAGGGGACGACGACATTCCGTTTTGAGTCTCACCCATTGCGGAACAACAATGTGAGCCTCCGACGTTGCCAGGAACCATGAGATTGCGCCGGTTTGGAGCTCGCCGCAGCGGAGGGGAGGAGCGATCGGACTCGAGCCGCGCGGCTTGGGCGCTGCTTGCTCTCGCGGGCTTCGCGTTTGCCCTGACCTGTGCCAGACCGCCAGCGCCACGGCCGCGTGCCATCACTCACGTGCCGCCGGCGCCTGTGCCCGTGAGTCCGGTTCTCCCAGGACCAACCCCGGAGCCCGCACAGCGTATCGAACGGGACGAGCGCCCGGCGTCCGAGGTCGAGGTGGGGCCGCTCGCGCGGTTCCGCCTGGCTCTTCGGGAGCTCGCAGCGGGCGCTCGCGATCGTGTGCGCGTGGTGTGGCTCGGGGATTCGCATACGGCGGCGGACTACTGGACTCACCCCGTGCGTCGACGCCTCTGCGACGTGGCCGAGAGCGGTGGTCCTGGCTTTGTGCATGTCGGCATACCGAACTACCAGCACTCCATGGTGCGCGTAGACGCCACTGGTCGATGGCGCGCAGAGCCGCGCGCGCCATCTGCTCGAGAGCTCCAGGCAGACGGCAATTTCGGGCCGTCCGGGATGCGTGCTCGGGCCAGTGGGGGCGCGCGAGCCGTGCTCCGAGTAGTCGATCCGCCAGCCGTGCGCGTGAGCTGGACCGTGGGGCTGCGATTCCCAGATGCTGGAGCGCGGGTATCGCTCAGCCTTGGCGATGCAGCGGTTGTCCTAGGTCGGATCGAGCCGGCGGCCCTGAGCCAGATCCATTGGGAGACTCTCCGCGGGGAGGCAGCGGCTCCGCTGACGGTCGTTGTGGAGCGGGGCGAGGTCGAGCTATTCGGAGCGATCGCCGAGTTCGAGCAGCCAGGTGTCGTCCTGGATACGCTGGGAATCAACGGCGCACGCGCGGCGACGCCCCTCGCCTGGGATGAGCAGGCATGGATGGAGCACCTGGCGCGCAGGGAACCCCAGCTCGTCGTGCTCGCGTATGGTACGAACGAAGTCTTCGATGCGTTGAAGCCACACCGCTACGAGTCCCACTATTCGGAATTGCTGCGCCGCGTCCGCGCAGCTGCTCCTGATGCTGACTGTTTGATGATCGGTCCCACTGATGTGGCGCGCGGGGGCGCGGAGCGGGATAGCCGGGCTGCTGCCATCGATGGGGTTCAGCAATCGACAGCGGCTTCGGTGGGTTGTGCCTACTTCAGTGCTTTTCAGGCCATGGGGGGGGGCCTTGGTTTCGAAGCGTGGCGCGCTACAGAGCCTCAGCTTGCTTCGCCGGACGGCGTGCACTTGACCCGCACGGGGTACTCCCTGCTCGGTGAGCGGGTCGCGGACTTCCTGCTCGAACGCACGACCCTGGAGGTTCCCGAGAGCCCCCCTTGAGGTGCTACATGCCAGGGATTCGAAACTGAGTTACCGAGAAGTAGTTGAATGCCATGTGCGAGATGATCGCGGCAGGTAGTCGCTTCGTGTGAGCAGCCATGAAACCCCAGACGAGGCCGCATCCGACTGCCGCAAGCACGAGCAGTGGATTGGGGCCAGCGGGGCTTGCTGCCAAGGCGAAAGCAGTCGGAAGCGCTGCCAGTCCGTACAGAAGTGCCGTGAGCGGCCACGCTTTCCGCCGACCGAGTCGCGCCGCGAGCTCGTCCAAGACCATGCCGCGCCAGACCAGCTCCTCACATACTGGTACGAAGAGCACCAAGAGCGTGAGGGAGACCGAGCGTTGGACCAGCGACGGATCGCCCAGCATCCAATAAAGCCGGGCAAGCCACTCCTGCTCTGGCGAACCGGGCGGCATCAATTGTGCCCGTCCAAACCATGTTGCAGCGAGCAGCATCAGGCCGCTGATGACGCCAACACTCGGATCTCCCCAGCGCAGCGCTAGCCGCTCCCGTAGGACTCCCTGCCGCCGCAGCCGGACCATGGCGACTGCAGCCAGGCACCCGTAGGGAACCGCCAGCATCAGCCAGAAGGCTGTCTGATGAACCGTTGTGAAATGAAAAGCGAATCCAACGGTCCCCGCTGAAGCGACCACGACAAGCGCTAGCCATATCATCGGTTTGCCTCCCATCTTTGCAGGATCCAAGAGAGGATCTCATCCGCCAATTGCAGCTTGGAGCAACGTTCCAGCGGGATTGCCTGTGAGTCAGTGACAAGGACTGCCCGATTGTCGTCGCCCCCAAAGCCGTCCTTGGCGTCGTTGGCTACAACCATGTCGACCCCCTTTGCGGAGAGCTTCGCGCGAGCGCAGCTCACCAGGTGGTGATCATCGCCCGTTTCTACCGCAAATCCAACGAGTACGGTGCTGCTGTCGCGCCGCGTGGCGCCGATCTCGGCAAGAATGTCTGGATTCTGCTCGAGCTCGAGGGGCGCCGAGGAGTCGGCTCGCTTCAGCTTGCGATTGGAGACCGAGCGCGCCCGGAAGTCGCCGACCGCCGCGGCCATGACAAGGCAGTCAGGGCCGCTCCGCGCAACTTCCTCGACTGCAGGTGTGGCCAGCACACGTCCGAGCGCATCCTGCAACGAGAGGGCCGAACGGATGTCGATGCGCTCCACTCCGGGAGGGGTGGCGAGCCCGACTGGTCCGCAGATGAGGGTCACGCGTGCCCCTCGCTGGGCTGCCCGCTGCGCTATGGCGAATCCCATCTTTCCGGATGAGCGGTTGCTCAGAAATCGGATGGGATCCAGATCCTCAACCGTGGGTCCAGCCGTGACCACGACATGGCGACCCCGCAGGTCCTGGTCCGTCAACGCTGCGATCACCGCGTCGAGCAGGACCTCCGGTTCCGCCATGCGCCCCAAGCCGATCTCGCCCGTGGCAACTTCGCCCGAGACGGGTCCAACGAGCCTCACGCGACCGTCCGAGCGCAGCTGCTCCGTGTTCCTGCGCGTACTCGGGTGGTCCCACATGGCTGGATGCATGGCGGGCGCTAGCAAGATAGGGCAGCGCGCGCAGAGCATGGTGGCCGTCAGCAGATCGTCAGCCCTCCCCTGCGCGGCGCGCGCCATGAGGTCCGCGGTTGCCGGTGCGACCACCAGCAGATCGCTCTCAGTGCCGAGCTGGACGTGCAGCTCCCCCGCGACTCCTCGATCGAACATGTCCGAGGCGACTCGATTGCCGCTCAAGCCCTGAAATGTAGCGGCACCGATGAACTGGCAAGCCGAGTTCGTCAGGATCACCCGCACGGTGGCGCCTTCCTTCTTCAATAGGCTGCAGAGCGCAGCAGCCTTGAATGCGGCGATGCTGCCCGCGACGCCCAGAGTGATGCGTTTGTTGGCAAGGCGTCCCATGGGGATGTCGATCATGGCAGAGAGCTCCGGCTTTAGCAGGACGTGCTTTCGGCGTCACCCTTCGAGGGGACTCGACTCACAAGTGATTGGAGGTACCCGATCCCGAGCTTGCCGAGCTGGGACCGGAAGGCTTTTCGGGTGAGTGTCCGGTGGCGGGCCCGCGATCGGGATGCATCCGGGGCGTCGCGTGGTTGTCGGGGCGGTGCTCTGACCGCCGGTTCAGGACCGATACAGGGGATTTCCGGTGCGTCAGTGCTCCGAGTTGCTCGACTGTTGGGGCCGCGCAGGGAGCTTCCCAGTCCCCAGGAGCGCTCACCGCCGAGCCGATGTGGAGTCGTCTCACCGCCTGCACGCTTCTTTGGAGGTCTTTGGTGATCGCACTACACCTTGCCTGCGAGCGGGCACCAAGCCTCGGTGTCCAGGGCGGTTCGGGGAGACATAACGGCTGTTGGCGTCGAAGAAGCGCCAGGGTTTCGAAGCCCAGGCGCCCGCATAGTCCACACCGATTCGCGGTGACCGGGCAGCACGCACCCGCGGTGCAGCTAGTAGGTGTATCGTGTCCGTCACCATGCTGGCGCCATAGAGCGAACCCTCGAGCCCGAGCGCCGCGCACAGCTTCCCGGGACCATTGGTGAGCAGAGGGCTCTCAGGGTGAAGCGAACGGCGCTCGGCCATGAGCTCCACCCCGGCGACGGGCTCCACAGCACGAATGAGGACGGCATGCGGTTCGCCAACACCTCCCGTTACGATGTTGAACTGCCAATGCATGCCATAGATGAAGAACATATACACGTGGCCTCCAGGCCCAAACATGGCGGCGGTGCGGGCGGTAGGCTTGCCCCGCCAGCTATGCGCGGCTCGGTCTGCGGGACCGCGGTACGCCTCGGCTTCGACGATGCGCCCCGCGACGACCCCCGCGTCGGACGCGTGGACAAGGATCTTGCCGATACACTCCTTCGCGACTGTGAGCACGGGGCGCTCGAAGAAGTCCTGCCCCAGCCTGGGGCGAGAGGCAAGCTCGCTCACGGATAGCAAGCGGAGGTCGGTCGTCGGCAACACGCTCCGGGCTAGGATGGCAGGCGATTGTCCCGCCTGCCAGCTCCTTCGGCGATCAGCTTTGGGCGCCGCTCTTCGCGGCGGCGAGGGCTGCGTCGAGACGCGCCAACATCGACGCTATCTCAGTCTCTGTGACGCGCAGCGATGGCATCAGCCGCAGGACGTCCTCGCGGGCTGCATTCACGAGCAACCCGAACTCGAGGCAACGATCCCGGACAGCGGCCGCACATGGGCGGCGGAGGACCAGCGCACGCAGCAACCCCGCGCCCCGCGTCTCCACTAGATCGAACTTCGTCACCAGCATTTCCAGACCCGTGGCGAGCTGTTGTCCGCGAAGGTTCACTTGATGCAGGAAGTCGCCGCTCGACACGACATCGAGGACCGCGAGCGCCACTTGGCAGGCGAGCGGCGCGCCGTGAAAAGTGCCTCCATGGTCCCCAGGAACGAAGCAGTTGGCTCGGCTGCTCGCCAGTGTCGCGGAGATGGGGACGCCACCGCCCAGCCCCTTGCCAAGGGTGAGTATGTCCGGTTTCACCCCCGAAGCCTCGTGCGCGAAGAGCTGCCCGGTTCGGCCGAGGCCCGTCTGGACTTCGTCGAACATGAGGAGCACACCGGACGTGTCAGCGAGCTGGCGCAGCGCCACGAGGTAGTCCTTGGGTGGCACGACGACCCCGGCTTCCCCTTGGATTGGTTCCACCAAGATGGCAGCAGTTCTTGCCGAGACAGCTCCCGCGACTGCATCGACATCGCCATACTCTACCTTGATGAACCCCGGTGGATTGGGGGGAAAGAGTTCCTCCCAGCCGGGCTTTCCGCTCGCGGTCATGGCGCCAAGGGTACGCCCGTGGAACCCATTCCGAGTGGAGACGATCTCGTAGGCGCCGTCCCGGCTGAGCCGACCCCAGCGACGAGCAAGCTTGATGGCTGTCTCCGTTGCTTCCGTGCCCGTGCAGCTCAGGTACGCGGACTCCAGGCCGCTCAAGCTCGTGAGGCGCCGTCCGAGCGCCAGCTGGGGCTCATTGTAGTAGGCGGGGCTCGCCGTGATCAGACTCTGCGCCTGGTGTGTGAGGGCGGCAATGATCTCCGGCGGAGCGTGTCCAAGGGCATTGGTGGCCCACCCCTGAACGAAATCGAGATACTCGCGGCCATCGCGGTCCCAAACGAGGGATCCGGCGCCGCGGACCATGATTGGGGTGGCCCTATCGGTGGTGGACATCAGGCAGGATGCTTCACTGGTATACATGGGACTCTCCTGGGTTCTTGCTGGATGAGTCCCAGACGCGTCGAGAAGCCACCCAGCAGTCTTGCTTGGCGGCTGCGACGTGCAGCGAATGGATCTACCTCACCAGCGCACGCCCGCATCCGCCGCATCTAGCGGCAGCGCGTCGTCGGGCGTAGCAACTCGTGAAGTACATGAAGCCCGTAGCTTACCCGGGAGCTTCCCTCTGTCAAAGTCAAAACGCGGCGGGGCGGCGTGGATGAGACCGAGGCTTCCGCGACAGCTACGCGGCGATCCCGGGGACGGGGCATGGCGATCGTTGTGCGCTGGGCCGTTGTGCGCTGGGCCGTTGTGCGCTGGGCACGTTGCACGTTCCCGTATGACGGGCGGCCGGACACCCTGTAACGGACGACGAGGTCGGTGTAACGGACGGCGAGGTCGGTGTAGCGGACGGCGAGGTCGAAATCTTCAAGACCATGGCGGTGAGCATGGCGACGATGCGCAGCAGAAGACCTCGGGCGCGAGCTCGGAGCGGCTCATCGGAGTTCGAGTATTGGGAGTGCGTCGATGATGGCGGGGGATTCGGTCGCTGAGCGACGCGCGAATCGGTAGAAGCGCGCCTTGTCGGCAGCAGCGAAATCGCCAGCTCCCTCCGTGATGTTCAGAGGGACGGAGCTGGCGGCTCGCCGGAGTTGAACGCCAGAAACGATTCCACGAGCTTCTCAAAGCGCATCGCGATCCGACGGAAACACTTCAGTTGCTGAACGAGTTCTCCACGAGATGCCGCTCTCGATACAGATGCCTGTCGATTGCGCGCTGCGTCTTTCGGGTCGGATTGGAGGGGATGGCTGCGCGCAAAGCGCGGCCGTACCTGGGGCGGTGATACTAGCGAACGATGAGCGTCGTGGCTGGCTCTAGGTGAGGCAACCACCGCACGCCGTGCCACCCAGGGGGGACCCGGGGCTCTGTGAACTCGAAGAGCCACTTTCCGTCCTTGGGGGAGACGTTGATGCACCCGGCGCTCTTCAACTCCCCCCAATCGTCGTGCCAATAGGCCCCGTGCAGGGCATGCGGACCGCTGAAATTCTGGGTCCAAGGCACATCGGAGTGAACGAACTCACCAGGCGCCTCCATTGTTGCCGTCTTGAACTTGCCGGTGATGTTGAAGCGCCCCACCGGAGTGGAGGCGGTCGCCAATGGATCCTTGCCGCGTACCGGCGTGCCTCCGCGGCCTGGAGAGATCAGGGTCACATAAACCGGGTGAGTTCCTTCGTAGGCAATCAGCCACCCTCCCCAGACATCGACTTCCATCCAGGTGGCCCGCCCTGGTGGAGCGGCGCCCGTCGTGTCCGGCGCTCCTACCCGCGCGCCCCAAGGCGTGTGGGTTCGGGGGACAGGGAGTACGGCGTCGTCCTCGCGGATCCAATCGCCTTCCCTCGTCTGCAGGTAGGTTGCCGCTTTGGGAGCATCGGCCGTTGCCTCGATGGTTTCTGACTTGCCCGTCAGAGCAACCCAGCTGAGGCGGGAATAAGTCCGATCGGTTGTTTCGAACTGCCCAGCCTCCGTCCTCGCGTAACGTGGTCGGTCACGCTTTCGGAAAAAGGCGAGCGGCAACGCGCCGTCGGTCCCCAGCCGTACACCTTGGAATGCAACCTGGGGATAGACCTTCACGCGGTCCTTCGGCACCCAGCGTAGATCCCCGCTCAGCAGCCAAGAGCGCCCGTTCGCGAACCCCTCGGTGCTCCATGTGACAGTCGAGCGAGGCTTCAGGTCCGGAAGGTGTTCAAACATGCCGTGCGGCGGCGACGGAAAGGAAGGCGGAGCGCCTGTGGCGGGGAAGAAGTCGATGCCCGCGAGCTCTGCTGGAACCTCACCGGCCCTTGCTTTCGCGATTCGCGACAGATGGTAGGTAAGGTCGCCTTCGCGTGCCTGCTGGAGCTCTTCGCTTGGGATTTCCGCGTAGCGCTTCAGCCCGATCGACTCGCCGTATCGGTGAGGCCAAGGGGAGTCGACGTTCGGTGCATACGCGCGGGCGGCTTCCAGGAAGGCGTCCTTGGGGTCCAGCGTCGCTTTGCGATCGTCGACGCAGACATAACCACGCGGTTCGATTGCAACGAACTTGGCGCAGCCGTTCCCGACGATAGGTTCAGTCGACGCTAGCTTGGCGGAACCACCCAGCCACAGGAACCCGATCCACTGCGCGCTCACATCTGGACGTGGCCATATCCACACGAAGCGGGAGCGCGCGTAGACCCTTGGCTCCTGCGAAAGGCCATCGGCGTCCGAAACCCGCGACGGCTCCGCGTCGGCTGGCGCGGCCTTGGGGTGGCGGTCCATCGTGGCGCTGCCGGACGGCACGGCGGGCGCGTTCTCGGACGCGATGGGTGTCGGAGGAGGCGCTGCGGCTCGCTCGGCTGGCTTCGTGGCAGGTTGCTCGCTGGTGCAGGCACCAAAGGTCACGCCAACCGCTGCGGCAGCCGCGACGAAGGGTGCGAATTTGGTGTGGGCGACGCTTCGTGTGCCGCGCCTCCTGGTGGTCAGAGTCATTGTCGGCGCAAGGGAGATGGCGGCTGAAGGACCAGCGCAGCCTCCCAAGCTTTTGCATTTTTCGGAGCGCACGCCACCGCCGGCGGTCGAGGGATCGTGACGCACGAGCGCAGCAACGGCCTGAGTAGGGGGCCGAGCGAGAGTCAGCGGCCGGCTCGACCCTAGCGCGGGTGACTCGCCCGGCTATGCTTCGGCCGTGAAGGCCTGCCGAATGCCGCTGCCGCCCCTGAGCGAACGCGAGCTGCTGGAGCGCGCGTCGGCATGGGCCGGGCGAGCCCTGCACGAAGCTGCTGAGGTTGCGGGGATGGCGGTTCCGGAGTCCACTGTCCGCGGCAAGGGCTGGAGCGGGCAGTTGATGGAGCGCCTGCTGGGGGCTACTGCCTCCTCGCGCGCGGAGCCGGACTTCCCCGGTCTCGGGATTGAGCTCAAGACGCTGCCTGTCACGCGTCAGGGAAGACCCTGCGAATCGACGTTCGTTTGTACGATTCCGTTGAACGAGATAGGTCAGGTTGAGTGGCCCGTGTCGCGTGTGCGGCGCAAGCTCGGTCGGGTTCTCTGGGTACCGATCGAAGGTGAGCGCAGCATCCCGCTGCCGCAGCGACGAATCGGGCAGGCGCTACTGTGGAGCCCCTCCCGAGAGATCGAGCAGTCGTTGCGATTCGACTGGGAGGAGCTGGTGGGGATGATTGGTCGCGGAGAGCTGGATGCACTCACCGGGCATATTGGCCAGTATCTGCAGGTGCGCCCCAAAGCAGCCAACTCGCGCGCTCGCCGTATCGCGACGGGCAGGGATGGCGAGCGCCTTCGCGCCCTTCCGCGCGGCTTCTACCTTCGCGCGAGCTTCACGGCGCGGATCCTTCAAGAGCACTTCGCGCTGCCGCCTGCAGGGTGAGGCTGCCATCGTGGAGTGCGCCGGCAACCCGCATGCCACAAGCTCAGGCTGGCTGTGATTTCTACGGCGAGCTCTGACTTGCTGCGAGCGGGACAAGCAGCTACTTCCAGAATGAGCGGGCGACGCTACCCGGGACGACCATGCCAACGGAAGGAACCAGGTGCCTCGTGACCAAGCGCAACCAAAAGTCGGTCCATGAGTCGTTGACACTAGGCGAGGAGGATGCTGCGACGGTCGAGTTCTTCTCCTCCGCACCGACAGCTCCGATAGCCGAGGCGGACATCCGCGGCGATTGGGCGAACGAGGCTGCGCCGCTGGATGCTCGGGAAGTGGCTCGCCGACGCCGGCTCCGCCGAATCGTTTGGAGTCTCGTCGCGGCTTGCGCCGCAGCAGCGGCCCTGGCTCTGGTGTCGAAGCTCTAGAGCAGACGGGTGACATGCCATGCCCGTCCATCGCAGCTGCATCGCGCGGTTCTTGGCCGGAGCGCTCAAGGGGTTGCAGAGAGAGCGCGCAAGAAATCTAGGTCGCCAGCATCTGGTGGGCGCCGTGAGAGGCGCTTGAGGGCGAGGAGATCGTCGACGTGGGCGACAGTCACGAAATCGCCTGCCAGAGGTAGGCGAGATGCGCGTCGCCAAGCACGTTCGAAGTCGATGGGATGGTAGGCGAAGATGTCGACCTCGAGCATCATCGAGGTCGGGTGCCAGAGGCTGAACACCGTCATGCCCTTCTCCTCCACCCATCGGCGCCGGACCTCCTCCCGAGCGAAGTCGAGCGGGTCCACGGGGGAACGTGGCCTGAGGCCGATGGCGAGCAAGGCGTCGATCAGCCGGCGAGTGGCGTCGGGGGCGAGGTCGACGAGCAAGTCGGCGTCTGCGGTGGGTCGATGATGCCCACGCAGCACGAGGGCCAGCCCACCGACGAGCAGGTATCGGATCGAGTCGGCGCGCAGCCGGGAGAAGAGCGGTTGATATAACTGCAAGCGCGGCTGAATTGGGCTGAACTAATGGGACGCGGGAGGCCGTTGCCGGCCAAGCCACGGAGTGCGCGTGAACTCGCGCAAAACCTGCGTGGCGTAACCACCCGAGGGAAGAGAGAATCGTAGCTCCAAACCGGCTTCACCGAGCGAACGAACGTCGAGGTCGTCGGGCCAAATGAGCAGATCGCGGCGGGAGCCGGGGGCAAAACGTGCGAGCACACGCCACGCCTCCTCCGACAACCCGAGCTCGCCCGCTGCCTGCGCCTCGAGCAGCGCGGCGTTCCCGTCTGCCTCGCGCATCTTGGGCCCCGGGAGCGGGCCGGTGAGGTGAATATCTCTTTGCGCCAGGCGAGGCTCTTCCTTGTCGGGCGCGTCGACGACGAAGAGCTTCGCTGATCCGTTCAGCCGAACGACCTCGCCAGCGATTGGCCGTTCCAGGCCAAGCTCGTCGCGGCAGCGTAGATAGCGATTGAAAACCTCTGATTGAACAGCGCTCGCCAAGAGCTTCTCCTTGAACCGAGGGCGTCCGCGCTGGCTGCCACCCTGAGTTGCCTGGCCCTCGAGCCATGCAAACGCCTCGCTGAGGTTACCCCCCGCGTTCCCGAAGCGCTGTGAACCGAAATAGTTGCGCAGGCCTCGCGTTCGGAGGAGCTCTGCAATGGCGAGTGCGCGTCGCAGGCCATCGGGTGGCATGTCGACAAGGCGCAGCGTGAAGCGGTTCCCCGCCTGGTGACCCGTTCTCAGTTTGTTCGTGTGCCGGGACACCTCCACCACCTCGACAGACTCCGGGAGCTGCAAGTCCGCTGGTGCCACTGGAGGTATGGGAAGCGACAACCACTGCGTCGTTACGGCGTGCTTGTCCTTGAGTCCTGCGACGCCGATATCCCTTTCCCGCACGCGGGTGGCGCGTGCGACGACCCGCACCAGGTCAGGGGTCGTCATGCCGCGCTTGCGCAGGCGCACGTAGCAGTGATCTCCGGATCCACAGGGCGCATAGAGCGGGATCTCGTCCACGACAAAGTCCTCCAGTGCGGGGCCCAGCATGCCGCCCGCGGCCTCGAGGTGGTCGCACAGGACGGGAGGAACGATGGGGAGGGAGGCCTCGCCTTGGGACGTGCACGAGCTTGTCATCTCGCTTGGAGGTATCGCTTGCGCGCCCCGGAAGGACAAGGGTGTCGTCGAGCCGTCGTGCGAGCCGAGCGGTTGCCAGCGTCGCCCCTATCCGCGGCCGCGCTCTCGATCGAGCAGCGGGCCGACAGCCTCCCGCAGACCCTCGATGGACTCGTCGTCGAGATCGATTTCCTCGATGCCCAGAATGAGAAGCTCGGGATCGGCTTCGCGATCGACTTGGGTGAGCGCAGGAGTCAACGCGCTCTGCGGACCCGCATAGCAATCGATGATCAGCGCCGTGACGTTGTCCTTGCCGGCGGATTCGACGGCGCTACGCACCAGGTGCTCTGCCACCTCGGTGGCGGTTCTTCGGGACCCGAGTGCGCTACAGATGGCGGTGCTCGGCAAGGGGCCCGTCAAGCCGTCACTGCAGAGCAAGTAGCGGTCGCCAGTTACGACGCCGAACGAACGCATGGACACCCGCAGCTCCGCACTCACCCCGAGCGCGCGGGTGATCACGCTTCGCGGCAAGCGGGAGAGCTGGTAGTCGTCCAGATCCGGGCGCACCTCCATGACGTCCGTCAGCAGATTGTGGTCCTGAGTGAGCTGCTCCAGGTGGCCGCTGCGAAAGCGATAGCAGCGGCTGTCCCCAACGTTCGCCACATGGACGAGACCCGCTCGCAGGGAGAAATGCGCTGCCACCACTGTCGTCCCCATGCCGCGATGCTCGCGGTAAGACTGCGAGATCTCCGTTACGTCACGGTTTGCCTTGTGCACCGCAGCCGAAAGGCGTCGCGCTGGAGCGGACAACCCGAAGCGGTCGAGCTCGGCATGTGGGCGGGTGCTGTTCTCCGTCGCTTCGAAATAGTTGGCGATGGACCGCACCGCGAGCGCGCTGGCAATCTCGCCGCCGTTGTGGCCTCCGGCACCGTCGGCGACCACGTACAGCCCAAGGTCGTCTCTAGAGACATGAGAGTCCTCATTCAGCTTGCGCTGTCCGACGTGAGTAGCGCCGGAGGCGCGAAGGCGAAGCATGGGCTCCCTCGAAGAGGCGGTCATTTTAGCGGCAGTATAGGGGAATCGGCCGAGAACCGCAGCACCTCGTGCCTGACTGGGACGCCGGGGCCTCGTATTGGCTTACCAGGGATGCTGGATCCGCCAAGCGCTCGCGATCCGTCCGCTCCGGCTCCCTGGCGGGATGCGGCACTCCGAGCCTCAAAATGCCTCGCGCGCACAGGCTCGCAGCGTGGAAGCCGCAGCGGCGCGCTTGTGCGCTCGTGTGGGTTGTGCGCATGGGTTCTCACCGAGCGACGGTCAACCGGCAACCCTGACCTTGCTGGAGCGCTGCTGCGGGGCGTGCTGCTGAGCCGTGCTGCTGAGCCGTGCTGCTGAGCCGTGCCCCCCTCGCTGAAGAAACCCTGTCGCCTGGCGTGGAAGGGGTGTTCTCGCGATGTGAGTTCGGTCGCGAGGCGTTCGAGATTCCGTGAGCACTCCTCGCGTACTGCAGTTTTCCAGGCTTGGGAGCGGGCCATCGCCGACGGATCTTTGCTCGTTGCGCAACTTTTGCGTTGTGTGGTAAGGCCGGGCGAGCCTGTAGAATCGAGACTTCGCGCAGGGTTCGGCTCGGGATCGACGGATGAGCACACGCGTTGAACGCTTCGTATACGACGACAACATCGTTCGCAAGTTCGTGTTTGCCACGATTGCCTGGGCACTCGTGGCCACCCTCCTCGGAGTATGGCTGGCCCTCACGTTGGTACTGCCGGAGCTCAGTTTCGAGCAGCCGTGGTTGTCCTTCGGCCGGCTCCGGCCCCTTCACACGAATGCCGCAATCTTTGCTTTTGCCGGCAATACGGTGTTCGCGGCGGTCTACTATTCGACCCAACGCCTGCTGAAGACGAGGACCTTCAGTGACACCCTGAGTCAGCTGCACTTCTGGGGCTGGCAAGCCATCATCGTCGGCGCTGCGTTCACGTTGCCCTTTGGGATAACGCAGTCCAAGGAGTACGCAGAGCTCGAGTGGCCCATCGATCTGGCTATTGCGGTCGTCTGGGTCCTCTTTGCTATCAACTTCTTCGGGATGATCGTCAGGCGCCGCGAGCGGCACCTCTACGTGGCTATCTGGTTCTATATTGCGACGGTAGTAACTGTCACAATCTTGCACGTATTCAACAACCTGGCGCTCCCTGCCGGCCCTTGGAAGAGTTACCCGATTTACGCGGGAGTTCAGGACGCTTTCATGCAGTGGTGGTACGGCCACAATGCAGTCGCGTTCTTCCTGACGACGCCTTTCCTCGGGCTGATGTACTACTTCCTACCGAAGGCGGCGAACCGTCCGGTATTCTCGTACAAGCTCAGTATCCTGCATTTCTGGAGCATCGTCTTCATCTACATCTGGGCGGGGCCTCACCACCTGCACTACACCGCTCTCCCTGAGTGGGCGTCCACGCTGGGGATGGTGTTCAGTGTGATGCTTTGGATGCCTTCTTGGGGTGGCATGATCAACGGGCTGCTGACCCTGCGCGGGGCGTGGCACAAGGTCGCCGAGGACCCCGTCCTGAAGTTCTTTGTCGTCGCGATCACCTTCTACGGCATGGCAACGTTCGAGGGTCCGATGCTCTCGATCAAGAGCGTCAACGCCCTGAGTCACTACACCGACTGGACGATCGCCCATGTGCACAGCGGCGCGCTGGGTTGGAACGGTTTCCTGGCGTTCGGCATGCTGTACTGGCTCGCCCCGCGCTTGTTCCAGACGAAGCTCTACAGCAGAAAACTCGCTGAGGCTCACTTCTGGATCGGGACGCTGGGAATCCTTCTGTACATCGTCGCCATCTACGCCGCTGGCATCACCCAAGGCCTGATGTGGCGCGCATTCGACGCAACCGGCCGCCTTGCTTATCCCGACTTCGTCGAGACGGCAATTCGTATCCTACCAATGTGGTGGGTTCGGGTCGTCGGGGGCTCGCTCTTCGTGATCGGCGTCCTTCTCGCTTTCTTCAACCTGCTGATGACGTGGCGCTCGCGCCCCGCGGTCTATGACGAACCCGTCATGGAGGCGCCAGCGCTCGGCGAGTATAGCGGGCCTACCCCGAAGTTGGTCATTCCGCGTCATGCGACGATGACGGATCTCGGATACAAGCTGCGCTACTTCGCTGGCGCCGAGTGGCATCGCGTCTGGGAGCGCAAGACTCTCCGGTTCACGGTCTGGGTCGTGATCGCCGTGGTGGTTGCCTCCCTGCTCGAGATTATCCCGACCTTCCTCGTGGGCTCGAACGTCCCCACTATTGCCTCTGTCAAGCCCTACACACCCCTCGAGCTCGCGGGGCGGGATATCTACATTGCGGAGGGCTGTTACAACTGTCATTCACAGATGGTACGCCCGATTCGCGCCGAGACGGAGCGCTACGGTGAGTACAGCAAGCCAGGTGAGTTCGTCTACGATCGACCGTTCCAATGGGGGTCGCGCCGCATCGGTCCGGACCTGCACCGCGTCGGCGGCAAGTACCCGCACCTCTGGCACGTGCGGCACATGCAGGAACCAAGGAGCACCACGCCGCAATCCATCATGCCTAGCTATCCGTGGCTCCTCGAGGATGAGATCGATTTCGAATCGATCCAGCGGCGCGTGGACGCCATGGCAATGCTCGGCGTGCCCTACGGGGAAGCCGTGACGAGAGCCTCCGAGCTGGCGCGCGAGCAGGCGCAGGCCATCGGCGCAGAGATTGTCGCGCAGGGAGGGCCTGGTGGTCTGGAATCGAAGGAGATAGCCGCGCTCATTGCTTACCTGCAGCGGTTGGGCACGGATGTTCGCAAAGCTCCACCGGCGTCCGATGCGTCGAGCGCGGCTCCGGCGCAGCCCGTCAGCCGAGGTCCCTTGGGAGGGTCAGGGCCGCCAACCGCGGCGCTGGCCGGGATGGGTCGGGCGCGATGAAGCTCAGCGACGTGATGGGGGCGACGGGTCTTTCCGGCTACGCGGAGGTGGCGCTCGTCGTGTTCTTCATCGTGTTTCTCTGCATCTTTGCGTGGGTATTCGCACGGAGGAACCGTCAGTCCTGGGAGCGCGCGCGTGGGCTTCCGCTGGATGACGGCGCCAGAGCTCGCGACGAGTCGGATGAAGGAGTCACGGCGCGGCCCGGAGGACATGACCGATGAGTGCAGAAGGAAGACTCGCCCCATCGGAGGACAGCTCGAAAGGGGCGCGTTACGAGGACAATGTCCTCGAGCATTGCTACGACGGAATCGAGGAGTACGATAATCCCTTGCCCGCGTGGTGGGTGAACATCTTCTGGGCGACCTTCGTCTTCGCGATCCTCTACTATTTCCACTACCACATCAGTGGGCAGGGAGCGTCCGTGCAGGAGGCTTATGCGGAGGAGGTTGCCGCCTTCGAAGCCGAGCAGGCGAAGCGGGCGATGAAGGACACAGTTAGTGAGGAGAGCTTGGCCCGACTCGCGGCGAATACCGGAGCCGTGGCTGCAGGGCGCGAAGTGTACCAGGCACGGTGCCAGGCATGTCACGCCGATGGCGGCCAAGGTCTGATCGGACCCAACCTCACCGATGCCTACTGGCTACACGGCAAGGGCACCCTGATGGATATCTACGGAGTGGTGCGTGACGGTGTGCCGGCAAAGGGAATGCCGGCATGGGGCCGGCAACTGTCTCCAACAGAGCTCCGCCAGGTGGTGGCCTTCGCTGGCACCCTGCGCGGGGCCGAGCTGGCTGGCAAAGCACCGGAAGGCGAGAAGGTGAGCCCGGCGGGAGCGCCAGACGCCACCACGACGTCCGGGGCCGAAGGCGCACAGCCATCTAGAGTAGCTCCTCCCGCCGCCGCGGCGACCTCGTCGAGCCAATCGCCGACTCCCGCGCCGAACAGCACGGCGGGCTCCGGCCCTGAGCAGGGGCGTGGGCCCACGACGGGTGAGAAGTAGAGCGCGACGGCCCGGAAACCCACAAGCCGGCGTCCGAAGGTCGTTGCCGCAATCGAATTCTTCGGCGCCATCAACAAACGTCGGTCACACTGCCCGGAACGCAGCAAGCCACGACACCTTGGCCCATTGGTGAGTCATGAGCGGTGCATTGCAATCCCCTGAGCGCGTCCTTCCCACGCTGAACGCGGACGGCACTCGGAACCGGATTCGCCCCAAGCTCTTCGCCGGCCGCTTCTTCAAAGCCCGGCGTCTCGCGGGATGGTTTCTGATCGCTGTTTTCGTCGGGATTCCGTTTGGCAGCGTGGGAGGGAAGCCGCTCGTCCTGCTCGACCTCCCAGCGCGGGAGTTCACGCTGCTGGGAAGGACATTCCTGTCGACAGATGGCGTTCTGCTCATGCTGCTCCTTCTAACGGCGCTCTTGGCCATCATTTGGATCACCGCGTTGTTGGGCCGGGCATGGTGCGGTTGGGCTTGTCCCCAGACCGTCTACATGGAGCTCCTGTTTCGTCCCATCGAACGCTGGCTGGAGGGGCCACGAGCACAGCAGCTGCGGCTAGACGCCCGAGGTCCGAACCTGCGCCGGGTGCTCAAGAACCTTGTTTTTCTGGTTCTCGCCATTGGCCTTGGCAATGTCTTCTTGGCGTACTTCGTCGGCGTCGAGCGCCTCGCCGTCTGGATGTCGCGGTCACCGCTGGAGCATCCGACGCCCTTCCTGGTGATGATGGTCACCGCCGCGCTCGTATTCTTCGATTTTGCCTACTTCCGCGAGCAGATGTGCACCGTCGCCTGTCCTTATGCGCGGATTCAATCGGTGCTGCTCGACAGGCATTCTCTGATTGTCGGCTACGACGTTCGTCGCGGCGAACCGCGTCACCGGGGGAAGCACAAGGCGCCTGGCAAGGGGGACTGCGTAGAATGCAATAGCTGCGTGGTCGCTTGCCCAACGGGCATCGATATTCGAGATGGCCTGCAGCTCGAGTGTATTGCATGTGCGCAGTGTGTCGATGCCTGCGATAGCGTCATGGACCGCCTGCGCCGGCCGCGGGGACTCGTTCGCTTCAGCTCACAGGCTACCCTCGAGAGCAACACACCCACGAAGCACCGCTGGTGGCGCTGGCGAATCGGGCTTTACACAGGGTTGTTCGTTGTCTTTGCCGGGGCCCTATTGACGTTGCTGGTGGGTCAAGCGAGTGCTGACGTCACGGTCCTGCGGGGTCTCAGCGCTCCGTACGTGTTGCAAGGGGACCAGGTTCGCAACCAGATACGGATAAAAATCGAGAATCGAAGCGGGGCTGATCGCGAGTACCGCGTGGACCTGCTCAGGGCCGACGGCGCGCAGTTGATAGCCCCGATCAACCCACTTCCGGTCGCGGCGAACGAAAGGGAGACGACGACAGTGTTCGTAATGGCACCGCCTTCCCTTTTCGTGGATGGCCAGCGCGAGGTGGAGTTTCGGATCACCGACGAGGCGGGCTTCGAGGCGATCGAGACCTACCGCTTGCTGGCACCCTTCGGCTCGCCAGCGCCAGCGCCAGCGGGGAGCTAGGCTGATTCTTGGAGAAAAGGAGCGCGATCGGCATGCAGCAGTCAGAGCCCCAGTCGGAGATCCCGTCGTCGACAGCGCCGACGGGTGAGCCCGATGCTCGCAGCGCGGCGCGCCAGCGGCAACGATTACGGCAAGCGCGCTTCTGGGCGGCGGTGCCAGTCGTCCTCCTCGTAGGGATGGTCGTCGGACTCGGGGGTATGGCATTTGTCGCCATCGATGACCCCTCGTTCGCGATTGAGGAGGACTACTACCGTAAGGCGGTGGCCTGGGACGAGGCTGCTTCGCAGCGGGCCGAGAATACTCGCCTGGGGTGGAACATGAGCCTCGAGCTCGAGGTGACGCCCGGCGGTGTCAAGCTGAACGTGGCGTTGACGGGGCGGGACGGGACTCCCATAGAAGGTGCAACCGTAGACGTGAAGGCCTTTCATAACGCGCGCGCCGGTACCATCCTGCAGGCTCCGCTCCACCCCGAGGGACCGCGCTACGTCGGCTACCTGCCGATGAGACGCCCAGGTTTGTGGGAGTTTAGGTTCCTTGTCGTGCACGGCTCCGATCGTTTCACCTCGGTGCTGCGGCACGACGCTCCGGAGGTTTGATGGGCGCGGGGTTAGCCGGCGCGGATCGTCGTGGAGCGCCGGGAAGCGCATCACCAGACCTGCTTTGCACCCATTGCGGGTTGCCCGTACCCGAGGCGGCGCGGGAGCCTTCAGCGTCTCAGCAGTTCTGCTGTAGCGGCTGCCGCGCCGTCTACGCAGTGATCCAGGGCGCCGGCCTTGGTCGGTACTACTCCTACCGAGAGGCCGCTGGAGAACAGGGGCGGCGCGCCACGCCGACAGGGCGCGGATTCGAGGAGTTCGATGAGCCGGCGTTCCACCAGCTCTATTGCACATCCACTACCGAGGGGCTGACGCAAGCGGAGCTCTACCTCGAGGGGGTGCATTGTTCTGCCTGCGTCTGGCTCATTGAGAAAGTCGCGTTGGCTTGCCCAGGCGCGCGCGAGGCAAGACTGGATGCCGGACGCTCTACGGTGAAGCTCACCTTCGACGCTCGGGAGGCGAAGCTGAGCGAGCTCGCTCGGGCTCTGGACGCGGTGGGCTATCGCTCACATCCGCAGCGGGGGCGACGCGCGGCCGAGCTGCGGCGCCGTGAGGATCGTGCGCTGCTCGCTCGTATGGCCGTCGCGGGGGCGGCGGCTGGCAACGTGATGCTGATGTCGGCGGCCCTGTACGGTGGTGCGTTCTCCGGCATGGAGCAGCAGTACCGCCTCCTCTTCCGGTGGGGCAGTCTGCTCGTGAGCACGCCAGCCGTGTTGTGGAGCGCGAGCGTGTTCTTTCGAGGTGCCTGGGGTGCAGTGAAGGCTCGTGCATCGCACATGGACATCCCCATCAGCATCGGCATCCTTGCGGGCTTCGCCTGGGGCGCCTACGCGACGGCCCTGGACCAGGGCGACGTGTACTTCGACTCAATCACAGTGCTGATCTTCCTCTTGCTCGTTGGGCGTTGGCTCCAGCGAAAGCAGCAACACGTCGCTTATGCTGCCGCGGAGCTCCTGTACTCGCTTGCCCCCTCTTCGGCACGTCTTCTGCCTCGCGAAGGGGAGTTCCGTGACGCGGCGCGCGAGGTGCCCGCCGAGTCGCTGGTGCCCGGGGACAAGCTCGAGATCCTCGCCGGGGGGTCCGTTCCTGTGGATGGTCGTATCGTGGACGGCTACTCTGCAATGGACGGGTCCCTGCTGACGGGAGAGTCGCGCCCAGAGCCAGTTGGACCAGGGAGCTTCGTTTACGCGGGATCGACGAACCTGTCTGCGCGCCTCGTCATGGTTGCAGACAAGACCGGGGAGGAGACCCGCGTCGCGCAGATCATGAAGGAGGTCGAGGCGGCTGCCGAGCGTCGTCCCCCCGTGGTGGAACTCGCCGACCGCATCTCGGCATGGTTCGTCGTCGTCGTATTGGGTCTCGCTCTGGTTACGGTGGGCCTTTGGCTATTCATCGACTCGAGCAGAGCCGTCGAACACGCTGTAGCGTTGCTCGTCGTGAGCTGTCCGTGCGCGTTGGGGATGGCGACACCATTGGCTGTCAGTGTGGCGCTGGGGCGTGCTGCCCGCGCGGGTCTGCTCATCAAGGGTGGTGAGGTGATAGAGCTCGTTGCGCGTCCCGGACTCATCGTCTTTGACAAGACCGGCACGCTGACCCAAGGTCGGCTCGAACTCGTCTCCTACGAGGGAGACGAGTCACTGAAGCCGCACATTCGCGCGATCGAGTCCCATTCTGCGCATCCGGTTGCTCGTGCGTTCTCGAGGGCCATCCCTGAACCGGTCGAAGGCGGGGCACCGGCACACTGTGGCCACGTCGAACACGTTGAACACCGCGTCGGTGCAGGGGTGGCGGCTCGGGTGGATGGAAGAGAGCTGCTCGTCGGCTCTCCTGTGTTCGTCCTCGGGGCAGCCACAGCCGCCCCGTGGGTGGACGCGGCGGTCCAGCGTGCCACGCGTCGGGCGCTGTCACCGGTTCTGGTCGCTGTGGATGGCGCTGTCGAGGTTGTCGCCGGCTTGGGCGACCCCTTGCGTGCGGAAGCGAAGCCATCGCTCGACGAGCTTAGGCGGCTTGGATACCGACTGCGTGTGCTCTCGGGGGATCACCAGGCGGTCGTCGACGCTGTCGCCAACGCACTAGGTGGATTGCTCGAAGCAGCGCAGGGCGGTGCCTCGCCCGAAGAGAAGCTGAGGGTCATTGAAGCGGCAGCCCGTGAGGGTAGCGTGCTGATGGTTGGGGACGGGGTCAATGATGCTGCCGCCCTTTCCGCCGCTAGTGTCGGGGTCGCGGTTCATGGCGGAGCGGAGGCCAGCCTTGCTGCGGCTCACGTTTTCGCGACGCGTGAGGGGATAGAGCCCGTCTTGGCCCTGGTTCGGGGTGCCAGGCGAGCTATGCGAACCGTTCGCCGTAACCTCGTCTTCTCCTTGGCGTACAACGCCGTCGGCGTGGCGCTCGCCATGGCGGGAGTGATCGGACCCTTGCTGGCTGCGCTTTTGATGCCGCTGAGCTCCCTGACGGTCCTCACGAGCTCGTTTCGTGCTAGAAGCTTCGATGCGTCACCGTGACTGTCCTCTTTCTCGTACTGCCGCTCGCGTTGCTCCTCAGCGCTGTCGCCGTCTGGGCATTTCTTTGGGCGTCGCGGTGTGGACAGTTTGACGACCTGAAGACGCCAGCGGTTCGCATCCTGCACGATGACGACGTCCTCGCTCCGCGGGACACCGAGGTCGCTGTTCCCAAGAGGGGCGCGAACCCGCGACGCTGAATCGACCCAATGAGGTCCCGCGGCGTTGCGTCAAGCGTCGCGGGTGGTCAAGGATCGGCAGATGACGCCGTCGGAGTCTCGGAGATCAACACGTATGGCCGGACGTCCAACGGCGTGCGTTGCGCAGCTCAGGCATGGATCGTAGGCGCGAACGACGGCACTGACCCTGTTGAGGATTCCATCCTCCATCTCGCCATTCTTGACGAACTGCCGCGCCACCTGCTTTACCCCATGGTTCATTGCAAGTGTGTTGTGTCCCGTCGCCACGATTAGATTGGTCCACGTGATCGCGCCGCCGTCGTTGACGCGGTAGTGGTGGATCAATGTGCCGCGTGGCGCTTCGATGATTCCTACGCCCGCAGCGCTGTTGACGCCCGAGTGGGCCCGGACGTGCCGGTCCACGAGTGCGGGGTCATCCAAGAGCGTGCCAATCCTCTCGAGGCACCACAGTGACTCGATGAGCCGCGCGTAATGATAGAGGAAGCCGCTCGTTGGAAAGCGTCCGAACAGCGTGCGAAACTCCGTGAGCTCGGCGTCCGCCTCCGGCGTTCCGCAGAACTCCGCCACGTTGAGTCGCGCAAGGGGGCCGACACGATAGACGCCCGACTCCGCGCCCAAAGCTCGGAAGAAGGGCGCCTTCATGTAGGAATCGGAGAGGGTGGTCTCTGCAATCGCGCTGGCATACTCGCTTGGATCATCCAGGGTAGTGAGGACGTCGCCGCAGCTCGAGCGAAAGGAGAGTCCGCCATCGTAGATCTGCAGCCGGCCTGCCTTGTCCACGAGCGCTGCGTACAGGGTCTCCAGATTGGAGAAGCTGGCAATCTCCGCCGAGAATCCGGGCAAGAGACGCTTGAGCAGCGCGATGGCCCGTCGCGCGATGGCCAGCGCTGCGGGCAGCTCGCCGCGGATCTCATCGCGAGCCTCCTCGGTCAGAGGACTGCTGACGCCGCCTGGTACGATCCAGGTCGGGTGAATCCGCTGCCCGGCGAGACGCTGAATGATTCCTTGCCCGAAGCGCCGAAGCTCGATGCCATCCCGGGCGACCTCTGGATGCCGCTCCGCGAGTCCGAGCACGTTGCGGCTGCTGGGCTCGGCATCCATGCCAAGCACGAGGTCCGGGCCGGAAAGGTGGAAGAAGCTCAGAGCATGTGATTGGACGAACTGAGCGTAGTGAATCAACTCACGAAGCTTGCTTGCAGCCGGTGGGATCCGAACCGCCATAATCTGCTCGCAGGCTTTGACCGAGGCGAGCGAATGGCTTATCGGGCAGATTCCGCAAATGCGAGCGGTAATGGATGGCATCTCGTAGAACGGCCGTCCCTCGGTGAACTTCTCGAACCCTCGCAGCTGAGTAACATGCAAACGGGCGTCGCTGACCTCCCCTCTGTCATCGAGGTCTATGGTGATTTGAGCGTGCCCTTCAATGCGGCTGACGTGCGGAATGACGACGGTGCGAGGCATAGGTCTTCCCTGAGCTATCCGAACTTCACGCGACCAGCCAAAGACGGCTGCCTCCCGGCGAGTAGCTCGGTGAGCACGTGAACGAGCGTTGCGGGCCTGGGGGGGCACCCGGGGATGTGGAGATCCACCTGGATGACCTCGTGAAGCGGGAGTGCCCGTGGTAGCAGCGGGGGAACACGCTCCGCTGGGGCCTTCGACGGGTCAGAGCCCGAGGCGTATACACGCGCGAGCAGCGCGGATACTGAAACAGTGTTTCGCATGCCCGGCACGTTTGCCGTGACGGCGCAGTCACCGAGGGCCACCACGAGCCGTGAAGCCGTGCGAAGCTGCTTCGCCATGGCGAGATCTGCTTCGTTGCTGACGGCTCCTTCTACGAGCGTGATGTCGACGTCGCTTGGGAACTCATGGGTATCTACGAGGGGGCTGAACACCAACGCGACACGCGGTGCGATGGCGAGCAGGGTCTCGTCCATGTCGAGCAGCGACATGTGGCAACCGGAGCAGCCGTCCAACCACACGGTCGCGAGCCGGGCCTTTTGCGTTTGGATCTCGTCCTGCCGCGTGACGTCCGTCATGGCGCGCTCCGGCGGCGAAGTACCAGGTCGGCGATGCGCTCCGGGTGCTTGATCATCTCCGAACCAGCGAACCCCTTCTCGGCGAGAGCACCGGTAGGACACGCTTCAACGCACTTGCCACAACCCGTGCAGCTCTTGGCGTCACCCCAGGGCTGGTTCATGTCTGCAATGAGGCGCGCGCTCGCGCCCCTCCCCATGAGGTCCCAGACGCTCGCGCCCTCGATCTCGGCGCACACACGCACGCATCGCGTGCAAAGGATGCAGCGATTCCGGTCCAGAACGAAGCGCGGGTGCGATACGTCGACACCGTGCTTGGGGTGTGCATTGCTGAAACGCACGCGGGTGACACCAAGGTCAGCAGCCAATGCCTGAAGCTCGCAATGGTTGTTGGAGACACACACCGAACAGACATGGTTTCCCTCCGCGAGCAAGAGCTCGACGACCATTCGCCGATATGCGCGTAGGCGCGGTGAGTCCGTGATGACCGCCATGCCGTCTTGGGCAGGTGTGGTGCAGGACGTGAGGAGGCGGCTCGTGCCAGCGAGCTCGACGACGCAGAGCCGACATGCTCCAACCGGGGCAATCCCTTGCATCTGGCACAGTCCGGGAATGGGCCTGTTCGCGCGGCGGGCAGCTTCGAAGACTGAAGCGCCAGCGCTCGCCGTGACCTGCTCTCCGTCGATGTAGATCGAGATCTCTCCGCTCATTGTGCTTCCCGCCTGTCTTTCATCTTTCTGCAGCGCGCAGGTCACAGCGGAGGCAGCGGCGGCTCTCGCCATGCGCTTCGGCTGCACTCAAGCCCAGGGTGGCTTCGAGGAAGTCCGCCGCTCGGACACTGGCCGCGCGCTCGCGCGCTCGGGCGGCGGGTTGCTCGTTGGCCTCCTCAGGGGGTGGACCGGTGACCCCGAAGTCTGGCCAGAGCTTGGCCCAGCCGTCGCCGCCCGTCAGTCGCAGGTCGATGTTGCGGGCCGCGCGCTTGCCGAAGCCCATCGCGTTCGACACGTTGGACGCACCTGTGATCAGGTCGCCTCCGGCGTAGAAATTCTTCCGACTCGTTTCCAGGGTGTGCAGATCCACCTCCAAGCCGCGCCCGTTGGGGCAGAGCTTCAAGCCGCTCCCCTTCAGGAAGCGCTGATCGATGCCTTCACCGACCGCGAGGACGACGGTGCTGCACGGCAGCAGGAGAACCTCGTCGGTTACTATCGGTGCACGGCGCCCGGAGGCATCGAAGGAGCCGGGCCGCGTTCGCACGCTCTCGAGTGCTCGTACCCGCCCTGCTTCTGTTCCGAGGATGCGTTGCGGGGCTGCGTGGAAGACCAGCTCGACGCCTTCCTCTTCAGCAGCGCGGACCTCCTCCGCGATGGCGGGCATCTCCGAGCGCCCGCGGCGATAGACGACAGTCGCCGCGGCGCCCAGGCGTACGGCAGTCCGCGCCGAATCGATGGCAGCGTTTCCTCCGCCGATAACTACGACATGCCCCCCGAGTTCGATGTCCACGCGTCTGGCGACGCCCTCGAGGAAGCTCAGGGCCGGCATGACGCCACGGAGCTCCGTGCCAGCCATGTGAACCCACGATTCACTCCAAGTGCCAATCGACAGGAAGGTAGCGTCGTGTTGGCTACCGATGTCACTGAGGCTGAGGTTCTCACCCACCACCGTGTTGAAGCGGAAGATGATGCCCAGCGCATCGAACAACGCGAGCTCCCGCTCGAGGACGGCCTCCGGCAAACGGTATTCGGGCAGTGCATAGCGCAGCATCCCGCCAGCGGCCGCTCGGGAGTCATACACGGTCACCGCATGCCCCAAGAGCGCTAGGTAGTAGGCCGCCGTGAGCCCCGTGGGCCCCGCACCGACGACGGCCACTGTACGCCCCGTGGGGGGGCGCTTCCGCTGGAGCACGCGAGCGATGAGCTGCTCGTAGCGCGGCGACGAGTGCACCGTGTCGGCGATGTAGCGGTGAACGTCCCGCATGTTGACGGGTTCGTCGAGGCCGGCCCTGCGGCAGCGGGTGGAGCAAGGGTGTTGGCAGACGCGCCCGGTCGAGGCTGGCAGCGGGTTGTCCAGGACCAAGGAGAGAAACGCATCTTCCACCCGGTCTTGTTGGAGCAGCTCGAGAAACTGGGGGATGTTGATGTGCAGAGGGCAGGAATTCTCACAAGGACTGAGGGCAAGGTCCGTGCAGACGCCAGCGCGACAACGTCGCTCACGGATGTGGTAGTCAAACTCCTCAGGGAAGTACTTGAGCGCGCTCAGCACGGGATTAGCGGCGGTCTGGCCCAAACCGCAGAGAGAGAGGTCTTGCATCAGGCAGCAGAGATCCCTCAAGGTCTCGAGGTCTTCCGCGTGACCGGAGCCAGCCGTGAGACGGCCAAGGAGCCTCAGCGCCTGGTCGAGGCCGGCGCGGCAGGGGACGCACTTTCCACACGATTCGGCGTGCGTGAACTCGACGAAGTATCGCGCAACGTCGACCATGCACGTATCGTCGTCCATGACCACCATGCCACCGGAACCCATGATGGAGCCCAGCAGTGCCAGGGACTCATAATCCACGGGCGTGTCCAGGAGGGATCCAGGGATGCAGCCACCCGACGGACCGCCCGTCTGCACTGCTTTGACGGTCTTCCCCGGCAGCGCGCCGCCACCCACGTCGTAGACGAAAGTCCTTAGCGGCGTCCCCAGGGGTATCTCCACCAGGCCTGTCCGCTGCACCTTGCCGACCAACGAGAACACCTTGGTTCCCGGACTCTTCGCGGAGCCCGTCTCCGCAAACCATGCTGGCCCGCGCAGCACGATGGGGGCCACGTTGTACCAGGTCTCGACGTTGTTGATGTTCGTTGGTTGGCCGAAGAGACCATGTTCGGCCGGGTAGGGTGGCCGCGGGCGAGGTCTGCCAGGCTTGCCCTCGAGAGAGTGGATGAGCGCAGTCTCTTCTCCGCAGACGAACGCCCCTGCTCCTTCCACGATCTGCAGCTCGAAGTCGAAGCCGCGGCCTAGGATGTTCGAGCCCAGCAGTCCACGCGCTGCCGCCTCCTCGATGGCGGTCTGTAGCCGGGTTACCGCCAGCGGGTACTCGGCGCGGACATACACGATGCCTCGCGACGCTCCGGTCACGAATCCGCCAATCACCATGCCCTCAATCAGAGAGTGAGGGTCGCTCTCGATCTCGTTTCGGTTCATGTACGCGCCGGGATCGCCCTCGTCGGCATTGCAGATGATGTACTTCGTCTGGCTCCGTGCCAGCCGCAGGCTCTCCCATTTGAGCGCCGTGGGATAGCCTGCGCCGCCTCGCCCGCGAAGCTTCGCCAACTTCAGCTGATCGATGATACTGGCTGGACTGGCGTCGGACAGGGCCTTGTAGAGGGCACTGTACGTCCCAACGGCGAGGGACTCCTCCACGTCCGTCGGGTGGATGATGCCGCAATTGCGTAAGACGATGCGCTTCTGGCCGCTGAAGAACGGGACCTCGTGCCACTGGAGGAGATCAGGGAGACCCGCTCCGTAGTGGAGCGCTCCAGTGACGTGGTCCCACTCCTCTATCTTACAGAGGGCGAGCTCAGCGGGAACCTCACCGGCGACCAGAGCGTCGATCACGCGCCCGACGTCCGCGACGGTGACCTTTCGTAACACGACGAGCGGCTTGCCCGGCAAGAGGACATTGACGAGGGGCTCTTCGGAGCAGTTGCCAAGGCAGCCCGTCGGTCCCAACCGGATGTCCAGGCCCCGCCTCGTGATGCTGTCGGCGAAGGCCTCCAGCACGGCTTGCGCCCCGTTGCCACGACCGCACGTGCCGACACCAACGGTGATGCGGGGCACAGTGGGCAGCAGCTTCTCGAGGCCAGCCGCACGCGCGGCGCTGAAGGCGTTCGGATCCTCGATGCGTGTCATGGGGATCTCACCCGTCTCTTTCATGGCCATCGGTAAGGTCGTCGATGACGCGCTCGAGGGTTCGCTCGCTGACGCGGCTCAGGATTCGGCCATCTATTTCGGCAACGGGGGCCAGTGCGCATTGACCGAAACAGGCCACCGTCCTCACCGTAATGCCGCGCGCCGTCGTGGTCGCGTGGGTGGCTGCGTCCCGCTCCTCTGCGCCGGCCTCCGAGAGGCCCAGCTTGTGCTGCGTCCCGGCGAGCAACTGCTGCGAACCGCGCGTATGACATGCGGTTCCGCGGCAGATGCACAGCGAGTGCTTTCCTTGGGGCTCGAGATTGAACAGTGAATAGAAGGTGGCTACGCCGAGTACTCGGGATGCCGGAAGGCCGGTACGCTCAGCGAGGTACCCCAAGTACTCGAGCGGGAGATAGCGCTGCGGGTGATGCTCCTGGATCTTGCCCAAGACAGTGAGAAGCATCCCAGGCTGGCCCTCCAAAGGCGCCAAGAGGCTGTCCAGGTGTTCCCGTTCCTCGGTGGTCAGCAGCCTAGCGACTATCCCTCGTGACACGAACGCCTCCATTCGGACTGACGCCATCCAGGGAGCCACAAGGCCGTCTGTACCGCAAGCTCGTTGCGCCGCACGAACGCGGGTGAGCGCCCGCTCGTGACGTGTTTCGCGCACCTGTTGCGGGTGAAGGGATGGGGCGCGCAAACGGTGCGCGTTGAGTAGGGCGTAATCCCTCGAGAGGTGCCGCGTCGCTGGCGAGCAAGGGAGCTTCTGCGCGAGAGGAACGACTGAGGACCTTGGCCCTCGCGAGGTTCCCGTTTCAAGAATGCACGAGCCTGCTCTCCGAGCCACGGGCGCTGGCCAACGCGCAGCAAATGCGCTGTCAAAGGCCGTGTCGCGGTCATCCGCGCATCCTTGTCATAGCCGCGTGGCTCGAAGGACGTCGACGTGTGTCCTCGACAGCGTCGCGCGGGCCCCTTTTTGGATGGCGCTCCCAGGTAGGAGATTGCAGTGATGTGTCGGTATTGCGATAGCGAGATGACGGAAACGGGCTAAGTGCACGTTATTGCGAACGCACTCGCTGGTGCGGGTTTTGCTACGTCGCGAGCAGGATTTTCGAGGACGAGTTAATGCGGAAACAAGACGATCTTGCCTCCAAGGCAACCGCCCTGGGCGGGCTGCCAGTCTGGGGCACCGTGACAGGAAGTGCAGCAGACCGAGCGGGGCTCCGCGGCGGTGATATCGTGCTGCGCATCAATGGTGTTGCTTCGCTCTCGCTCCATGATGCCCTCCTCCCGGGGCCGTTCGGCAGCGTTGAGCTCCAGGTGCTCAGGGACGATGCCCTGCTGGCCCTGAGTCTTCCAGTCGACGTCGATGCCTGTGTCCTCGACGAGCTCGAGCAACAGCTGCTCGGGCGCCGGGACCGGAGATGCGCGCCTCTGGCCTGGAGCTGACTCGTCTCGGACGGCACGCGGCTGGCCATCGCGACCATCCAGGTTGCCGGTGGCTCAGCCGTAGCGACCCTCGATGTAGTCCGCTGTTCGTTGGTCCTTCGGGGTGACGAACAAGTCGGTCGTCTCACCATGCTCGATGACCTCGCCCATCAGCATGAATACGCATTCCTCGCTCGCCCGACGCGCTTGCGCCATGTTGTGAGTGACGATGATGATCGTGTAATCACCACGGAGCTGCCAGATTAGCTCCTCGACAGCTGTCGTGGCGGCAGGGTCCAGCGCAGAGCAGGGCTCGTCCATGAGGAGGAGCCTCGGCTTCACCGGCAACAGGCGAGCGATGCAGAGCTTCTGCTGGGCTTCGAGGGAAAGGCTCCCTGCGGGACTGCCGAGCATGTCCTTTACCTGATCCCACAGCAGGACCCGTCTCAACGCATCCTCGACGATCGCGTCGAGCTGCTGTCGAGGTGTTTGCTTCGCCGTGGGGTCGTGCAGTCGGTACCCGAACAAGACATTGTCGCGGATCGAGAGTGGAAGGGGATTGGGTCTCTGGAACACCATTCCGATTTGCTTTCGAACCTGGACCACCTCGTTGGCCGGAGCAAAGACGTCGACGCCGAAGACCTGCAGCCGCCCCTGGATGCGGACGTAGTCCAACCTCTCGATGATGCGATTGCAGGTACGCAGGAGCGTGGATTTTCCGCAGCCAGACGGTCCGATGAGCGAAGTGATGCGTCCTTCCCTGATGTTCAGGTCGACGTGGTGCAGCGCCTGAAACTTGCCGTACCAGAGGTTGAGGTCTTCGATGCAAACTGCCAGGGGCGGTGAGCCGTTCGTCGCACTGCCTTCCGTACCGGCAATGGGGTCGCTGGCAACTCGCGAAGAGTCGCTCCGATGGGAGTCAACCAAAGCGTCCTCCGAGATAGTCGAGGGTCCTGGGGTCCGTTGCGTGGCCCGCGAACAGCGCCTCGGTGTCGCCGACCTCGACGCATTCGCCCGTAAGGAAGAAGGCGGTACGATCCGCAAGTCGCTGCGCCTGTTGTACTAGGTTCGTGACCAGCACGATGGTCATCTCGCCGCGAAGCTCTCGGAGGATGTCCTCGATGCGCATCGTCGTCACCGGGTCCACCGCGATGGAGAATTCATCCAATAGGAGGAGTTTCGGGTTCTGGGAGAGCGCACGAGCGATGGTGAGCCTCTGCTGTTGCCCCCCCGAAAGAAGGCTGCCCAAGGCGTTCAGCCGGTCCTTGACCTCGTCCCACAAGGCGGCCCGACGCAGAGAGCGTTCCACGATCTCGTCCAGCTGTGCCTTCCCGCTGATCCCCGCCAAGCGGGGCGCCAGGGCCACATTGTCGTAGACGCTCAAAGGGAGCCCCACCGGGAGTGGGAAGACCACCCCGATCCGCCGCCTGAGCGCGTACAGGTTCCGCCAGGCGGTAACATCCTTCCCGCCGATCCTCACTTCGCCCGTGAAGGTCATGCCGGTCGTCATCTGGTCCATGCGATTCAAGACCCTGAGGAACGACGTCTTGCCGCTGCTGGCTGGCCCGATGATGCCAAGGATCTCGCGCTCACGCACGTCGAGATCGACACCGGAAAGGACCGTCTTTGTTCCGAAGCGGATGGAAAGACCCCTAACCGAGACCTCGATACGCTCGCTGGGCAATGCGTCCGTGCTCACCACTTTTTCCTTCTTCGCAGGTAAGTACGGAAGCCGATAGAGGCGGCATTCATCGCCAGCACCATGCACACAAGGACTAGTGCGACGCCGTACGGCAAGGACTCTGGCACCCCGGGCACCTGGGTCGAGACGACGAACAGGTGCAGCGACATCGCCATTGTTTGATCGAAGACGCTCTCTGGCAGGAAGGGTAGGAAGAACGCCGCCCCAGTGAACATGATGGGAGCGGTCTCGCCGGCTGTGCGAGACACCTCGAGAATCACACCCGTCAGGATGCCGCTGATCGAGTTCGGGAGTACCACGCGGCGAATCGTCTGCCAGCGTGTGGCGCCCATGTTCCAGCAGGCTTCTCTGAAGGCGTGTGGCACCGCCTGGAGAGACTCACGGGTCGAAACGATGACGACAGGCAGCGTCATGACTGCCAACGTGAAGCTCGCGGCCAAGATACTAGTGCCAAACCCGAAGAAGATGACGAATGCTCCTACGCCGAACAGCGCGTGGACGATGGAAGGCACCCCCGCGAGATTGATGATGGCGAGATTGATCGCCCGCGTCAGCCAGTTGTCCGGCGCGTACTCGCTGAGATAGACCGCGGCAGCGACGCCAATCGGTACCGAGATGGCGAGGGCCACCGCGACGAGCCAGACCGTGCCGATGAGGGCCGGATAGATACCACCCGCCGTCATGCCGTCCGTTGGGTCCATGGTCAGGAACTCCCACGATACCGCCGGAGCCCCACGCACGACGAGCATGGTCAAGATGATGAGCACAGGTGCGATGAGCAGCGAAGTGGTGAGCAGGAGCAGGATCTTGGCAAGCTCCTGGGTTCGCCGATTCCGCTGGTTGAGGTCGGTGGCTTCGAACATCAGGAGGAGCTCCGCGTGCGCCGTACCAGGATGTCGGCGCTCAGGTTGATGATGAAGGTGACGATGAAGAGAAGGATGCCGAGAGTGAACAGCGCTTGATAGTGTTCGGAGCCAGCGGCGGTCTCCCCCAGCTCGGCAGCGATGGTCGCAGTCAGCGCCCGCACCGAGTCGAAGACGCTGGTGGGCAGATTGATGGAGTGGCCGCTGGCCATCAGCACGGCCATTGTCTCCCCGAACCCTCGCCCCACGCCGAGCAGTACAGCCGCCACCAGACCGTGCTTCGCCGCGGGCAGCACGACGCGCGTGGCCACCTGCCAGCGTGTGGCGCCCATGGCTTCGGCTCCTTCACGGAAGCCGTCTGGGACTGCCTTGAGAGCGTCTTCCGCGATTGTTGTCATGATCGGCGCGGCCATCAAGCCAAGGATGAGGCCCGAGTTGAGGATCCCGAGCCCGACTGGGACGTTGAACACCTCGATGATGAGCGGGTTCATGATCGCGAGCCCGATGAAGCCCCACACGACGGAGGGGATGGCGGCAAGGAGTTCGACAAGGACCTTCAACACCTCCTTCATGCGCCCGCTCGCAAACTCGGAAATGTACAGGGCAGCGCCGAGAGAGAAGGGCACGGACACGACCATGGCGAGGCCGGTGACGCTCGCCGTTCCGGCGATCAGTGCGAGGGCTCCGTAGGTGGGGTCGTGCGACGTCGGTCGCCACTTGGGGCTAGTGAAGAACTCCTTGGCGTCGAAGCCGTCCAACAAGAAGCCGAGCCCCTCCCGTGCAACGAAGACGAAGATCCCAAGTATGAAGAGAATGGCAGAGATCCCGCCGATGAAGACGAGGACGGCGACTGCTTTGTCGATGAACCAAGCAGCGTCGCGACGGTCCACGGCGGAGTTGTCGGCCTTGGGGTCGTTGTGATCGATTTCGGTCGTGCTCATAGAAAAGTACCGAGCGACTCTAGCTCGCGCCTTCGCCGCGCATGGTAACCATCAGCTCGTGGATCTCCGAGCTCAGGTGGTGGCTGAGCTCCTTCAGCCGCATATCGAGCTCGTCGCTCGGACCCTCCGACCACGACGGCAGATCCCAAACCAATACGACGGTATCGAAGGGGATCCGCGTGAATTGGCGGCGAGCTTCCCGCGAGAGGCACACGATGACATGATAGGCTCGCAGGCTTTCGGAGCTGATATCGAGGCGGGCGGGCGCGATGCCCGTCAAGTCGAGGGCCAGGTCTGCTCCGAGCTTCCGGAGCTCGGGAGCCAGGGTGTCGCCAGCCTGAAAGCCCGCCAGCTCATAGGAGCCGCTCTCCGGGAACGACTTGCGGGCGAGCGCCACTGCCAGCGGCGCCACGAGGGTCGCGCGCGCATCGACGAAGAGCACCCTGTAGCGCTTCGGTGGCTTCGTCTCCCCCGTGAGCTCGAAGAGCGTCTCCTCGCAGATATTCTTGGCTTGGTCGCTGACGCGCCCGAGTCGGTGGAACACCGTGAGGAACGCGAAGAGGTCGATCACGGGCGCTTTTCGTTGCTCGCTGGCGAGATCCTGGAAGGCCCTTGCATAGATGTCATCGAGGGCTTTGGCCTGCGGCTTCGTCGCCCGCGCGAGCTCCTCATCCCGCGCCGTGAACGCGGTAACGGCCCTTCGTAGCAGAGCAGATGCTCGCTTCCCGAGCTGGCGCATCTCCTCGGCAATGTCCGGCGGTGGAGCGGTCGAGAGCTGGACGCCTTCCCTCGCTATCGTCGCCGCATAGTCGCCGACGCGCTCGAGGGCGACGTTCATCTGTAGGACCGAAGAGACGAAGCGGAGGTGTCCAGCGGACGGGAGGTGGCGGGCGACGAAAGCGTGGCAAAGCTTGTCGATCTCGCGCACCTCGCGGTTGATGGGGAGGTCTCCAAGGATGATCCGGCCGCACGCGGCCTCGTCGCGAGCCAGGAGGGCATCTACGGCTGCCTGCACCGCGTCGCTCACCCGAGACCCCACATCGCTGACTCGCCGACGGATGTCGTCCTTGTCCTTGGCAAGCCTCTGTTCATACATGCTCATGTGTGCCCCTTTGGCTAGTCGCGGAGACGGTGGCTACTTGCAGCTGATCCTCTTGGCGGGCGCATAGCCCTTTTCAGCGATGATGCACTGGGCTTCCTTGGAGAGGATCCAGTCCAAGTACTCTTTGACAACGCCCTTTGGCTCACCGGGAGTGTACATGAACAACGGCCGCGAGATCGGGTAGCTCCCATCGGCCGCAGTCTCCTCGGTCGGAGTGACGCAAGCGGTCTCCGCGTTCTTCTTGACGCAGGGCATGCTGATGTGGTCCGTCGAATAGGCGAGCCCGCTGTACCCGACCGCGCACGGGGTCTTCTCCACCAGGTCCACGACGTCCTTGGAGCCATGCATGTCGCGCGAACCGAGCTTGTAGTCCGCCCTTTCGCCGAGCACGGCATCACGGAAGTAAGCGTAGGTGCCAGAGTTGTTCTGGCGGCTCACCCGCACGATCTCATCGCTCGGGCAGCCGGGGACCGTGACGCCAAGCTGGCTCCATTTCTCGTACTTGCCACCTTCCCCGTAGATCCCCTTGAGCTCCTCGATCGTAAACTCCTTCTTCGGATTGTTTCGGTGCAAGAAGATGGCGAGCGCGTCGTAGCCAACGATGTGCTCCTTGGGGTTCAGCCCCTTCGCTTTCGCCGCTGCCAGCTCTTCCGGCTCGACGGACCGCGAGGCGTTCGCGATGTCCACGGTCCCGTTCAGGAGGGCCGAGATTCCGGTGCCCGAGCCGCCACCCGTTACCGCAATGGCGACCTTCGGGTTCACCTCCTTGTACTCTTCCGCCCACGCCTGTGCCACGTTTACCAGAGTGTCCGAGCCCTTGTTCTGGATGACGGTTCGGTTGCCCCTCTTGCTGGCACTGCCCGTCTCGCTGTCCCCCTTCTTCTCCTGGGACGTGTTGCGCGAGCACGCAGCGAGGCTCAGGCCGAGCAGAGAGCCGGCGATTAGAATGCCCAATTTCCTGCAGATCACTGGTACTTCCTGTTCCGGGAGGACGCAGTCGAGAAGCGTCTCCCACGTTGCTCGAAGACTCGAGTTCTGGGTTCGATGGCCGCTCCAAAGGCAGGCGCCGTGCCGGCCGAGCAGGCTGATTGGTGCGACGAACATACTCCGCCTCTGTGACAGAGACGTAACACGTTCGTGACATGACCACCCTCCCGTGACTCTTCTTCCTAAGCTAGCCTGAAGAGTGGTGGCACGAAAAGACAAGCGTAAGAAGCGCCCGCTCGTCGTCGGACGAGAGGGTGCCTACAGGTTCCAGACCGGCATGATCACGGCCAGTCTACTGAATCGCGGGCTCAGCATGGCGGAGGCGCAGGAGATCGGTCGCGCCGTGCGCGATAGCATCGCCAATCGCCAAACAATCAAGGCCGAGAAGCTCAATAGCCGTATCAACCGGCTCATCCTGGCGCACCTTGGGCCCGAGCGCGCGTCCGAGATCCGCCCCGACGAGGGTATCGACGAGGTACCGATGGTTCAAACGGCGCACGGGTGCTTTCCCTTCTCGCGAGGGGTCATCCTGCGCCACCTGGACACCTCGGAGCTCCCGCTGGAGTCAGCGATGGCGGTGGTACGGACGCTGGAGAACTGGGTTCGGGCGCAGCGCCTGGACGTGCTTTCATCGGAGAAGCTGCACGCTGAAGCTGCTCGCATCATCGAGCGGGATCACGGTCGTGATTACGCGAGGCGCTATCGGCTGACGGACTGGGTGGGTCGCTCGCGTCAGCCAATCGTCATTCTCATCGGGGGTGCGACGGGGACCGGCAAGAGCACTCTCGCAATGGAGCTCGCCTACCGTCTCGGCATCGTTTGGGTGACGAGCACGGATCTCATCCGTGAGACGATGCGGACCGTACTGTCACCAGACCTGGTCCCTGGCCTCCATGACCATTCCTTTCGCGGCATGGTGGTGGGTGGGCAGGTGCTCAGCAATCCGAGGGAGCGGGTCCTCGCTGGCTTCCAGCAGCAGTGCGCGCAGGTCGCCGTGGGTATCAAGGCGGCCATTCGACGTGCTCTTCTGGAGAATACGCACATCATCATCGAAGGGACGCACGTTACGCCCCCCTTCTCTCAATACATGCCTGCACTGGCTGAGGCCCACTTGGCCGGGTTGATCCTCGCCATTCCCGAGGAAAAGACCCACAGGAACCGATTCCCCGAGCGTTCGAAGCAGCAGAAGCACCGGGCCGCGGCTACCTACCTGGAGGCGTTTCAGTCGGTGCGCTGGATCCACGATGATCTCTTGCGGATGGCCGAAGAGGGGGAGGTGGTCGTCCTGCCGAACATCTCTCGGACGAAGACCCTCAGCGCGGCTGTCGACTTCCTGAGCCGACAGCTACCGGTGGAAGAGCGAACCAGCATACCGCCACCTCCGCGTCGGGTTCCCTTTCGACAGGAGGGGGTGCCTACCGTGTTTCTCGTGCTTGATGGTCTCGGAGATGAGCCGAACCCAGCGCTCGGCGGCAAGACGCCGCTGCAGGCCGCCATCAAGCCCTACCTGATGCGGCTCGCGGCATCGGGCGGGCAGGGTCAGGTTTGCACATCACGGGATGGGATCAGTATTCCCTCGACCAACGAAGGAATGATGGCCCTGCTCGGCGCTGCTGATGAAGCGGCAAAGCTAGGGCGAGGGTACGTCGAAGCGCTAGGACAGGGTCGTACGATTCCCGCCGGGGCCGTGCTGCTCCGTGGGAACCTGGCCACGGTGGAGGCCGACGGATCCGTGCTAGACCGTCGTGCCGGGCGCATCCGCGCTGGGGTGAACGACCTCTTGGCAGAGCTGTGGGAAGTGCCTCTCACAGGGGGGATCACAGGTCGCATTTATCCAGGTCACGAGCACCGTGTCCTCGTGGTCCTTAGCGGGCAGGGTCTGTCGAGTGCCGTGGGTGACTCGGATCCTGGCGAGAACGTGAATGCGCAACGGGTTATCGAGCCACGCGCCCTGGATGACAGTCCAGAAGCAGCGCGTACCGCGGACGCCCTGCGCGACCTGCTCGAGATAGCGCGGGTACGACTCGGTCGGCATCCGCTGAACCGGGAGCGCATCGCGCAAGGTCTGCTGCCTGCCAATGCCGTCATCACTCGAGGTGCTGCGCTAGCGCGTCCGAGCCGGGCGCCGGATCAGTGGATAGGAGCGATGGTTGCCGCATGTCCGACGTCGTTGGGCGTTGCTCGCTACGTTGGGCTCCGCACGGCCACGTCGCCGCGCATGACGGGCAACCTCGACACCGACCTGGATGCGAAATTCAACGCTGCCCACGAGTTGCTCGACGAGCAGGACTTCGTCGTCGTTCATATCAAGGGCACCGACATCGCTGCTCACGACAAGCGTCCGCTGGAGAAACGCGCCTTCATCAGCGCCGTCGATGCTGCGCTGGGCCGCTTCCTAGAGCGCAACGCGGATCTGAGTGGAAAGCTTCGAGTCGTCGTCTCAGCGGACCATGGCACCTCATCGCTTTCCGGGTATCACATCGCGGCTCCCGTGCCGTTGCTCCTCGCCACGTGGAACGCCGACTCCGATGAGCAGGAGGAGTTCGATGAGGAAAGCAGCGCCAGCGGAGCGCTCGGCGTGCTGCGCAGCGGCGAACTCGGTGAGCTACTGGGCTTGCGCGAAGCCGACGGCGTGAGCGGGGTGGACTCGCCGCCTCTGGCCGACGGGTGAGCCCAAGCTGGTGCGGCGCTCTGTGCGGGTGGCAGGGTGGCCGCCGGTCACCAGTTGATGGCCAGCCCTCGGGATATTCGACCTCGCAGGACACGCCCCGAAACGGCCGTGGCACGCGGCATGAAAGGGGGCACTACCATGACCGTGACCGCTCCTGCCGCCGCCATTAGCGGCCGTCCGTTGGGACTAGCGAGGGTAGGGGCCAGCGCTCTCGTTGGCCTGGATGCTCGTGAGGTGACCGTGGAGGTGTGTTGCACGCGGGGGCCGTCGCTCTTTCAGCTCGTGGGTCTCGCGGAAGCCGCTGTTAGAGAGGCTCGGGTGCGTGTGGCGGGGGCGTTGGCGCGCCTTGGTGTTCTCCTGGACGAGTATGCGTTGACGGTCAACCTCGCACCGGCCGAGCTGCGCAAAGGCGGAGCGGCACTCGATGTCGCGCTGGCCGTGGGTGTTCTCGTCGCGACGGGAAAGCTCGAGCCACTCCCCCTGCAAGGCGTGCTTTTCTTGGGAGAACTCTCGCTCAATGGTGAGGTGCAGCCTGTCCGTGGGGTGCTCCCGCAGCTCCTAGGGGCCTCCGCGCGTGGTGTGAAGGAAGCAATCGTCCCAGCCGGCAACGCCGCTGAAGCGGGCCTCGTCGATGGTGTGAGCTGTTTCGTAGCTGGGGATCTGAAGGAGATCTGGAAACACCTCTCCGGCGAAGCCCGACTGCCTCGAGCGACCCGCAATCGGTACGCTCCCGCCTGCCCGCCTACGGACGCTGACCTGGCAGAGGTCCGCGGGCAAGCCTCGGCGCGCCGCGCGCTCGAGGTAGCGGCGGCCGGACGGCACAACCTGCTGTTCATCGGTCCTCCAGGTTCTGGCAAGACAATGCTTGCGCGCCTGCTCCCTACGCTGATGCCACCACTCTCGTTCGAGGAGGCGATAGAGGTGACGGCCATCCACAGTGTGGCCGGGTTGATAGACGCCGAACGGGGCATCATCAGCGCACGCCCCTTCCGCGCTCCTCACCACTCCGTCAGTGAGGCGGGGCTCGTGGGTGGCGGGGAGACTCCGCGGCCGGGGGAGATAAGCCTCGCCCATCGTGGCGTGCTATTCCTCGACGAGCTCGCGGAGTTCGGCAAGCGCACGCTCGAAGCTCTGCGCCAGCCTTTGGAAGATGGCAAGGTCTGCATTGCGCGGGCGCGTGCTCGGGCATGGTTTCCCGCCTCACCGCTGCTCGTCGCGGCAGTCAATCCATGTCCCTGCGGTTACCGCGGCCATCCGAGCCGTCCCTGTGAATGCACGGAAGCCGCACGTCGCCGCTACCGCGGGCGGCTCTCTGGGCCGCTGGTGGATCGCATCGATATGCACATTGCGGTGCCACCCGTCGAGGTTGCGCAGCTCACCTCTCGCAGGCAGCGCGAATCGTCGGCTGCTGTGCGCGAGCGCGTGACGCAGGCGTGGGAACTTCAGCGGGCGCGCGACGCTGCTGGCGAGACCGGGCCGAAGGCGAACGCTCAATTGACGGCCGAGGAGCTCAGCCGCATCGCGCCGCTGGGTAGGGACGCGCAGCGTCTGCTCCGTGCTGCGCTCGACAAGCTCGGTCTCAGTGCTCGCGCCTATTTGAAGATCCTGCGCGTCGCGCGCACGATCGCGGATCTCGAACGGGAACCTCAAGTTGGGACCATGCACGTCGCCGAGGCCGTGCAGATGCGACTCCTCGACCGACAGCGTTGGGTGTGAGCCGCAGGGCCCGCCCGTTACCCTCGCTTTGGCGGCAAGGAGACCCGCGATCGACCGGAGGATGGTCCGCGGTCCCTATCAGCGCCCGCTGCTCGATCCTCGTTCGAGCGATTCTTGTGGACCACTGACGTCCGCGGCCCGCTCCATTCCATGGGAATCGATGGCCTCGCTGAGGGAGAGGGCCACATAGGCGGCGCGGCGCTGAGCGTTGCGGTAGGCGATGGCGTGGCGGCCCTGCACGTTCCCGCAGGCGCTGCAGTGGTAGGCCGCACGAGCGACTTCTTCAAGCCCTCCGTGGCCACATACCCAGCAAGGCTCCGAGGGTTTTGCTGCACCCCCAGCTGGGATCCTTCTCCGAAAGAGGAGGCCCAACGTAATCAGAGACGTGCCGATGATGAGCGCAATCATCCATGTCCAGAGCATTCGTCGGATCCTTGGTCGCCGCGAGCGGACAGCGCCAGCCTGGTGCTGGTCCCATTTCTGAATAGCCTCCTCGGCGTTTCCGGAATGTGTCGCGGGTGCGGCGCCCGCTCGTAGGATGGTGGCGTCCGCGGATCAAGACGCTGGCGTCATCGCGAACCCTAGGCTCGGGCTCGATAGGCTCGGGCTCGATGACGTCGTCGCCCCCCAACGCGGTCAAGCTCGGTAACGTCGTCGTCATCCTGTCCGATAGGTGCGCATGAATGAACTCGAACATGAGCGCCTGGATGTGTATCGCGCGGCCATCGAGTTCCTTGTCGTCGCCGACGAGATTGCTACCAGCCTGCCGAAAGGCGCATTTGGAGCTTCTGGCGGGGTCGCACGCTGCTCCTGCGCACGGTCGCCACGCTGACCACCATGGTCCTGCGCCTCAACGATTCGGGCGGGGGCTCCGGCTCTTCCCTCAGTGATGGAAAGCACGGATCCCGGTGTGCACCATGGCCATCCCGTACTCCTGACAGGCCGCGGTCACCTCTCCGTCGCGTGTCGAGCCTCCGGGCTGCGCGATGTAGCTGACGCCGTGCCGCGCCGCATGGTCGATGTTGTCGCGAAAAGGAATGAAGCCGTCGGACACCAGACAGACGCCGCGGACTTCCGCAAGGAACGTGCGCCGATCCTCGACCGAGAACGCAGGTGCTGGCTTCGTGAGGGCCTCCTGGAATGCGCGGTGCTCGGAGGCGACCATATCCCCTTCGATGAAGCGCACCCGCCAGTTGATGCGCTCCTGAGGGCGCACGCCTTCGTGGAAGGAGAGGGCTCGAACGCTGGGGTGCCGCTGCAACTGCCACGTGTCGGCTTTGCTTCCGGCGAGCTTCGTACAGTCGACGCGTGACTGTTGTCCGGCGCCGATCCCGATCATCTGGCCGTCCATGGAGTAACCCACCGAGTTTGACTGCGTGTACTTGAGGGTCGTTAGCCCCAGGACGAGATCGCGCTGCGCGTCGGCCGATAGCGCGCCGCAGACGACGCTCGTCAAGTCGGCCTTGCCGAACACGTGGGCGTTGCGATCCTGAGTGATTCGCACGCCGAATAATTCACGGCCCTCTCGGGACGGGGGCGCGAAGCCAGGGTCTGCCGCAAGGATGATGAACGTGCCATTCTTCTTCCCTCGGAGCAGCTGCAGGGCCTCCGGCTCGTAACCGGGAGCGATGATGCCGTCGCTGACGACACCCTTCAGTACTCTCGCGGTGGCGATGTCGACGACCTCAGAGACGGCCACGAAGTCCCCGAACGAGCTCTTCGGATCCGCTCCGCGGGCGCGCACGTAGGCGAGCGCGGTGTCCGTCAACTCCACGCGCGCTACGCCGTAGCAGTCGGCGAGCTCAGCAGTCAGGGGCACTGCCAGACCCACGCCCGCTGGCGAAACATGCTTGAAGCTGGCAGCGGCTACCGTCCCGAGGGACGCGTGGAGCTCTCGAACGAGCTGCCACCCGTTCAAGGCGTCGAGGATGTTAATGACGCTCGGCTTGCCTTGGAGCAGCGTGAACGGCGCCTCGGCGAGTGGCTCGAGATCGGCGAAGGTTTGGTGGGGATTGCAGCCGTACTTGAGAAGCATAGGGTGGAGTCCATAGCCCCGCGGGGGGATTCCGGCCACCACTCTCGCGAGCGCCTTTGGCGGGCTATCTGCGCCGAGCGAGGAAGGGTGCTAGAAGCGAGCCTGTGGAGTTATCGCGGTGCGCGCTGGAAGACCTCGCGGAGAAGTACCGTGAGCTGCTGCGCCTTCGTACGACAATGCTCGACGCAGATCCCGAGGCAGTGCGCAGCGCAATGCGCCACCTCTCACGGCGGTTTCCGGGCTGCCTCCGCGAGCTTCACTCGCTACCGCTCGCGGTGCTTGAAGCGCGAAAGGATGTTGTCGACCGAATGGTTGCTGGTGGCGTTGGGGAGGCCTGGGTCGAGTGGATGGTTGCCTACCACGGTCGCCTTCGCGCCCTCCTCGCCGAGAATGCTGAGCGCCGCTGGCGGCGCGAGACGCCCGCCGCCGCCGTGGGGGTGGGTTCGCGGAGGGGCTACGGCGGTGAGGAACCCTCGGGTGCTCGCCTGAGCGTGGAAGTCGGCTGCTGGGTGGAGGAGCGCTTCAGTCTTCGTCCTGGAAGCCTGCTCAGAACGCTTTTTCCTCGGGTGCCCGGCGAGGGGCTCCGCGGCACGTAGTCTCCTCGCTGCGCTCGGCACGAACTGGATGACAGCTCCTCGCTGCGATGGTTTTGTCTGGGAACGGTTGCTGACCGGGGGCGCCAGGTGCAGCGGTACCGCTGGCTGTCAAGGCGCCCGAGTCAGCAGCTGGCCCATTGAGCTTCGGGGTTGCTTCAAATGAGAGAGTGGAGCTGTCCTGCGGCTTCGGGAAGAGCCGATGGGATGTCTCCTCCCGAGGTGGGATAGTCAGCACCTCCATTTAGCGACGGATAAAAATTCAGGAGAACCTGCAGCGAAGTGCCGTTCCTTCGGATACTGCCACGTGATGATTCCCGCGCCGCGCGAATCGAGGCGATTATGCGAGGAACGGGTGGAACTCTGTTCGGTTAACGCGCACACTCCCTGGAACGGGGTATCACGATATCATGTACGGAAATACGCGAACTCTTGGGCTATTCGGGATCCTTGTAGCTGCTGGCGTCGCCATTGCGGCCTGCAGCTCGGACGAGGACGGGGGGAACGGTACCGGGGAGCCGTCCGTCGGTGACGACGACGGCCGCACTGAAGACGACGAGGACAGCAGCTCGTCGAGCAGCAGCAGCTCCGGTGGCGACGACAGTGACGACGACGACAGTGACGACGACGACAGCGATGACGACGACTCGAGTAGCTCATCGAGCAGCAGCTCATCGAGCAGCTCTTCGTCTGGTGGCTCCGGGATCTGCAGCGGAGTAACTCTCACGGAGCGTGCAAAGCAGCTCACTGAAGGGGAAGCGTGCACGGGGATGAACATCGAGAGTGAACGGCTGCCGATTGACATCTATCTGTTGATGGACCGCACCGAGTCGATGACCTACGAGGATGCCCAGGGCGTGCAGCGCTGGGTAGCCATCCGACAGGCGGTCGAGGACTTCTTGGCGGCCCCCGAGGCGCGAGACATCGGCGTGGGTTTCGGCTACTTCAACCTCGATGGTGCAGCAGATGAGGAGATCAACTGCACCGTGGAGAACTACGTTGAACCTGCCGTAGCCATCGGACTGCCTGCGGACGTGGGACAGGACATCCTGGATACGATGGACGAGTTGGCGCCGGTTCTGCAAGGTTGGACGCCCGTGACCCCAGCCCTCCGAGGCGCTGTCGAATACGCACGTTCGCACAAGCTGGAGACCGCGCGGGATACGGTTGTGGTCATCGTCAGCGACATGCTTCCAACGATGTGCTTCGATGATGCCCCCGTCAGCGATATGATCGATGCTGCAGCCGAAGGGTTCGAAGGCGACCCTTCGATACGGACGTTCGTCGTCGGGCTGGAGGCGGGCTTCAATCTGGACGCAGTCGCACGCGCGGGCGGCACGGGTGAGGGCTTCAATCTCGACCAAGAGGCAGGGTACACCTCGCTGTTCCTGGACAAGCTACTCAGGCTTTCGAACAAGGCTGCCTCATGCAACCTGGAGGTCCCCGCAATCCAGTCCGCAGCGGAGGAGATCGATACCTCGCAGGTTGTGGTTCGGTTCGACCGTGACGGCTATGAGACTGAGGAGATACCGCGGGTCTCGAACGCGGCGAGCTGCGAGTCCAGTCGTTACGGTGGTTGGTACTACAGCGACGAGGAGGATGGGAAGATCACGCTCTGTCCGTGCACTTGTTCGAGCATTGGCGGAGGGGAGCTGACCGTCGCGGCGGGCTGTACGCCGATTACGAATCTCGGATGAATGGGCGAGCGCGAGTTGTCGGTCGCTTCTTGCCCAGCCCCTGCCGGGGCGAGGGCAGGGCAAGAAGCTCGAAGGCCGTGGTCTGCTCGGACGCATTCCAGTTGTTTTCGAGGGGTCTATCGGTCCGTGCTCGGCCACTCCGAACGCAGCCATTCGAAGATGGATTGCTCAAGCCACTCCTCAGTTCTCGCCATTGCTTCGTGAGGGGGCACCGCGCGCGACGTGATGGCCCGCACGGGCAGCCGCGAGCCGTCGATCTCGGCTGCGATGTCTCCGACGAACGCCATGGCCGGAGTCCCGAGCTGCTGAGTGAGCCGAAGCAAGGCGCCCGGGCCCTTCCCAGCCAAGCTGCTCGCATCGAAGCGACCCTCGCCGGTGAGAACGAGGTGAGCGGAGGCAACGCGACGGGACAGTCCGAGCCAGCGCGCGACTAGGTCGAAGCCGCCAACGAGACGTGCACCGAGGCCCACCATGAGCCCGAAACCGATTCCCCCCGCCGCCCCGGCGCCAGGGTGGTCGATGAGGGCGGGATCCTTGCCGGCTGCGTCGCAGAGGAGGTAGGCCATGTGTCTTGCGAGGCGCTCGTGGACGTGCAGGTCCTGCCGACCGAGCCCCTTCTGCGGACCGTAGACAGCGGCAGCCCCCTCGTCGCCAAGGAGGGGATTGCTGACGTCGCAAGCAACGACCACGGGCGGGATCGGGATAGAGTGAGGCGGCTCGATGCGGGCAATGAAGGGCCAGGCCGACGGCGTCACGGAGTCGAGAGGGGAGCCATCCGCAACAAGAAAGCGATAGCCGAGCGCCTGGAGTGCGCCGAGGCCGAGGTCGCTCGTCGCGCTGCCACCGACGCCGAGCAGCACCCGCTCGCAGCCATGGTCTCGAGCGAGAGCCAGCAGTTCTCCGGTTCCGTGGGTCGAGGTTCTCCACGGGTCCTGCGAGCCGGGTGGCACGAGGGACAAGCCACTCGCCGTTGCCAGCTCGACAACGAGGAGGCGGGCACGACTCCCCCTCGGCAGCCCCACGGCGTCGAGGGCCTCCGGCTCCACACTACACGCTCCTGCCGTACCAACCGTTGCTGTCACCAAAGCGCCGAGCGGGCCATGGACCTCCGCCTGAACCAGCGAGCCGTCGACGGCCGAGACTAGCGTCTCGCAGAACCCTTCCCCGCCATCCGTGAGGGGCGCGATGTCGACATCCCAGGATGGCCTAGCGCGCCGCAGGGCTCTGGCGGCGGCTTCGCAGGCCTGTCGTGCGCTGACGGCACCCTTGAACTTGTCGAACGCTATCAGGGCGGTGGGCACGGGGATAGCGTGTCGATTCCTTTGCAGGCCGGCAACAGCTCGGGGCCGCGCCAGAATCGCGCACGCTGGAGCCACGGTGCACGGTGAGCGCTCGGCGGACACGCTGGCCTTCCGGTTGGAAGGAGCTGCCTGGCTTTGACCTGGGGCGCTGCCGCCTCTACGCTGGCGACCTTGAGGATCTCCGAATGAACCGCTCGTGGTCGCTCAAGTTCGTGCTCGTGCTGGCGCTTTCCGCCGCCACGGCCTGGGCGGCACTCAAGGCGACAGCAGACGAGCGGCATGAGCTCGAGCTGCGCCAGCGCACCGACAGCTCGAGCGCAGTTCCCCCAGCAGGGCGGGAGCGGGCGAGGGTAGGTCCGGGCACCGGGGAACCAGCGCTCCGACCAGACATTGAAGGGCGGGGCACCGAGCTCGGAACGTCCCACGAGGACCTCGCGCAGTCCGTGGCAGAGTGTGTGGCCCCGCAGGTCGAGCCGCCGAGCGGCGGGCTGCCCGGGCCCGATCGGGATCTACGCGTCGGTCCGACCATTGAGTCTTCGACGCGGGCGCATGACGAGGGCTCCGGCCTGCTGCCGCCCGACCTGCTGCAAACCGATCCCGCGCTGGGGCTCCCAGGTGGTGGCATGGCCTACTGCGGGCCTGTCGCGGTGTCGAACGGCTTGGTGTGGCTGTCGCAGAGGGGGTTCGACGCGCTGGTGCCGCCGGGAGAGACTCCAAGGCAGCAGCAGCTTGCCCTCGTGCGTCAGATATCCGAGGTGCATTTCATGGCAACCTCACAATACGGCGGCACCGGGCCGCTCGGCGTCCTGAGGGGATTGAGCCGTTGGGTGAAGCGGGCGGGCTACGAGATCCGCCGGCTCGAGTATCAGGGCTGGCGTGGCCATCAGCCGCAGTTCTCGACCGGGCAGAAGCACCCGCAGATCCCATGGATTGCGCAGGCTTTGGAGGAGGGGGGAGCCGCCTGGCTCCACGTGGGTTGGTACCATCGGAAGAAGTACTATCCCGGACTCCGCCGCCGCGGCGGTCACTGGCTCACCGTTGCCGCCGTCGAACCCTGGGGGGATGCCGTGGGCAGCAGCGAGTCCAGCAGCGACGCTGCCGCGCTGCGGGTAAGGGACTCGGCGCCTTACGCTGGCGAGGAGCCGACCCTGGAGCGGGTCGTGCTGCGCCGGCTCGAGGAAGGCTGGCTGTTCGATGGTGATGCTGGACTCCCTGCGGAAGGTTACTATGCCCTCTCGAGTGGCTTGTCCCTCAAGCGGGCGGAGGACATTCCCGTCATCGATGGCGCTGTCGTGCTCACCCTGTCCCCCGAAGGTGAGCAGTAGAACCGGCGCGCCTCAGGGTAACTCAGGATCACGGCGCCACCCCGCGTCGCGCGCGATCTTGCCTAAGATGCCCTTGACGGTGATCTCCAGGAGGCTGCCAGGGCGATAGTCCGCCGGAGCAACGAAGTTGACGCGGTCCTCGGCGATGAGATTGCCCGTGCGCTCTTGAGCCCGACGCCTCTCCTCGCTGGTACCCTGGCACCAACGGGCCTCGTCATAGACGGCGATGGCATGCCCCCCTTGATGGCGGGTCATCTTCATTGAAGGGATGTCCGTATCGCCGTCCCCGATGAAGACGAGCCGCGGGAAGGGGATGGGTCGGTCCTCGAGGGGTAGCCACCGGTTGACGGGTTCATTCTCCCAGCTGTTCGTAATGCCCTTGTTGATACGAAACAGATACTGCGTCTTGCCGGTATAGTTGATGGCGACGGCGGGCCAGATGGCGTTCCCCGCTTCGTCGTAGACGAAACGAGAAGCAAAGATGCGTTCGAACCGGTTCGCGATGCTGCATCCCTTGATCATTTCGTCCGTCCCCGAGGAGACGACATAGTGCTCGATGCGCAGCTGGCGACCGGCCGCGTAGGACCCAATCCTCTCGAACCAGGTGTCGAGCCCCTCGAAGAGCTCTGCTCGCTCTCCATGGCGCCGTAGCTCCTCCCGCGTCACCTGGAGGCCCTGATCTCGCGCGCGCTCGAGCATGAGTCGCATGTACGTCAGTATTTCGCAGGCGTCGTGTTTGCGCTTCTCCTCGAACACGGCAGCCCAGAAAGACTCCTTGCCGATCCCCAGCCTTGGTAGGAACGAGTTCTCTTGGATGTTCCCCCGCGCCAACGTACCATCGAAGTCGTAGACGATCGCCGTGCGGAGAAACGGAGCGCCGTTGGACGAAGTCTTTCGCTCCAAAAGCTAATCCTCCAAACGTCGCGACAACTCCAGGATACCCGCGAGTCCTGCCAGTAGCTCGTTGTCGATGCGCGCGTAGTAGTCGCGCGTCGACTTGATCGCCGCCTCCTCGTCGTTGGTCTCGATCGCCTCGATGACCTCCTTCAGGTGCACGGGGAAGCTCTCATCGAGGACCCACAAGCTTGGGAACTTGTCCATGAGCTCGCGGTAAGCGTCGAGGAAGGGGTTCGCGATCCAACGGATTGTCACGGAGTGGCTGGAGTCGATCAAAGCGTCGAGCCAGCGTTGGAATCCATGGGCGATGACGACGGGGTCCCGTCGCTCGAAGGCGGCGATGAGCAACTCCGTCACGTCCTGCAGCCGCTGACAATCGCTGCGCGTTGCGCGATGCACGGAAAGGCGGGTCGCGAACTCGAGCACGAGGAGCCGCGCGGGCAGAATGTCCTCGACCAGGTGATAAACCTCCGAGATGTCTCCCGCCGTCTCGAGGAAAGCTGGCAAGAGCTCCATGGTCCCGGTCCGACGGAAGTCGCAAACGGTCACGCCCTGGCCGTGGCGTACCGTTACCAAGTGCGACTGTTCCAGGCGTCGGACGGCCTCTCGGAGGGTATTGCGATTCGTGCTGTACTTCGTGGCGAGCTCCCGCTCACCGGGTAGGCGAGTCCCTGCTGCGAGGGTGCCACCCAGGATCTGCTGACGCAGTGAACGGAATACCGTGTCGGCGATGTTCGTCGACACGGTGGGGATGGGATCGGGAGTGGAGTCGTCCATTACAGCAAGAAGGTGACGCCCAAGGAGAGGTAGGGCCAGCCGAGGCGCACGACTCCGCCGACGGTGTCGGAGAACATGAACCGACCTCCTCCGAAGAACATCATCTTGAAGTCCGTGTCGTCGCAGTCGCCGCGGTCGTCGCAATACGCATCGTCCCAGCTGACGTGCCGAATGCCGAGACCCGGTTCGCCGAAGACGCTAATCATGTCGGTAAGCCAGAAGTTCCACTGGAGCACCACCGGGAACCACAGGGCGTCCGCGTCACAGTCGTCGAAGCGGCAGTTGCCGTCGTGGTGGGTCCAGTCGAGCCCAAAGCCGATCGCCATGCTGTTGTTGATCGTGCTGATCGGGCCACTGGGCACGATCGGGATGGACAGCCGCAGCCCCGGGCCAAAGCCGTCGTCATCCACATAGCGGTAGCCGCTGCTGAACGAGACGGCTAGGTGCGGCTCGAGCTCGAGGTCGTAACGTGGATGCAGGCCCGGCTGCTTGATGACGCTTCGTGCGCTGGCCGTGCCCGCGAAGCAGAGGGGAGAGGCGGCGAGTACTGCGAGGAAGAATGCCTTGGTCAGCGTCTGTCGTTGAACCATCATCGTCTCCGTTGTGATCCGTGGCGCGGTTTACGGCCCAGGTTACATTTTTCTTCACGCCGATGCGGCGCGTCGGGTCTGGGGTGTGGCTCATCGCGTCCCGAGGGGGCCAAGATCTCGCCTGGTTGTGTCCTTCGGATTCCGAAACCGCCGTGCCCAAGTGTCGCAAATATCCAGAAATACACAATTCCCCACTGGTCACGGGTAAGTTTCGATAGGGCGAATGGCCGGCCCTGCGCCGCCGTGGCAGAATTGCCTGGAGCGGCCGCTCGCTCCTCTTCAGCTTGGCTCGTTGCCACCGCTCCCGCGAAATCGAACACGAAACAATGGGCGGCGCTCGTCGTAACCCAGGCGAAACGTCGGGCGGCTTAACGGGGGAGGCATGAACAACGGTGACACCGCGTGGCTGCTCGTCTCGAGCGCGCTGGTCCTCCTCATGACCCCAGCGCTCGCCCTCTTCTATGGCGGCCTCGTGCGCAGGAAGAACGTGCTCAGCACGCTCATGCATTCGATGGCGGCATTGCCGGTCATCAGCCTGGTGTGGGCCCTGGTGGGTTACTCCCTAGCGTTTGGCACCTCGCGTGGGGGCTTCATCGGGGGCTTTGAGCACTTTGCGCTCTCCGGCCTAGCGAACACGGAGAATGGCAGCATTCCCGGGCTCGTGTTCGCGGCGTTCCAAATGATGTTCGCCATCATCACGCCCGCGCTCATCTCGGGGGCGTTTGCGGAGCGCATGAAGTTCTCCGCTTACCTGGTCTTCATCACGGCCTGGTCGCTCCTCGTCTACGTGCCCGTCTGTCATTGGGTGTGGAACGGGGAGGGGTGGCTGCTCAAGCGCGGTGCGCTGGACTTCGCGGGTGGGACGGTCGTTCACATGACTTCGGGGTTCTCGGCGCTCATTTGCGCCCTGGTCCTCGGCAGACGTTCCACCTATCCGCAGGAGCCACCGATGCCCCACAACCTGACAATGACGATGCTCGGCGCCGGCATGCTCTGGTTCGGCTGGTTTGGTTTCAACGCCGGCAGCGCGCTGGGGGCTAACCAGATTGCGGCAACCGCGTTGATGACCACCCATCTTGGTGCCGCAGGTGGCGCCTTCGCGTGGCTCATCATCGAGTGGTGGCACCGATCCAAGCCAACCGCGTTGGGAGTCGCGTCGGGCTTGGTAGCTGGCCTGGTGGCGATCACCCCGGCTGCCGGGTTCGTCGCGCCCTGGGCAGCGATCGTCATCGGGCTCGCCGCAGGATTGGCGTGCTACGGCGCTGTGCTACTCAAGAATGTGCTGCGCTACGACGACGCCTTGGACGCGTTCGGTATCCACGGCGTGGGCGGGTTGCTCGGCGCCCTTCTGACGGGCATCTTCGCGACCAGGGCAATCAACCCTGCTGGCAGCGGAGCGATCGACGGCAACATCGAGCTACTTTGGGAACAATTCCTGGCCGTCGCCGTCACTGCCGTTTACGCAATGGGCATCAGCTACATCCTGTTGAAGCTCATCGATGTCGTGATGGGACTCCGCGTGTTGGCTCACGAAGAGGCGGAAGGTTTGGACGCAACCCTGCACGGCGAACAGGGCTACGAGCTCTGAGGAGCCCCTGAGCTGGCTGGAGGAGGATTCTTCACAGAGTCGAGCCCTGGTGGCGTCATTCGAAGGGTGACCCACCAGGGATGTGCGGTGGCGGCCGCGTGCCGAGTCCCTTGCAGCGCTCCCAACGCTCCGCCGTCCGGGAGGGTTCGGCAGCGGTCGGGAGCCACGGTGGTTGCTTGGCGCAAATATTGCGCTGGGTAGCAGCGCAGGCACGGGACCGCGGCGGGCACCGAGCGTCGGTGGATTGACTGCGGCCTGCCATTCTGTCGGAACTGCCGAAATCTGTTCTGAGCGAATCGAGAGTTCAGACTATGAGAGTGGCCGAGGGATGCATAAGATGCCGCTCATGCCCGACGAGCAGATTCAATCCTTCACCTCGAGCCTCGGAAAGCCGTCCGATCGTTTCCTCTCCAAGGTGCTTCAGCACTCGATTACCGAGAAGTGGCGGACGCCGGAGGCCTTCCTCAAGCATTTTCCCCCTGCCGCCATCATGAGGGCGCTGGCGGGGGCCGATGCCCTCCGTGGCACGATACTGGTTCGGGCCGCGAACGTGCACGAGAAGCTTGCCCGCAAGAAGTCGATCGAGTCTGCAAGCGAGGACCTGCAGCTGGCACTGCAAGAGGGTGTCACCACTGCTCCGGAGGTGATGGAGCTCTTCCCGCCGGATGAGCAGGTGCGGTACCTCGCCGCGACCGACCTCTGGAACTATGTTTTCGAGCAGCCGTTCTGGCTCGAGAAGAGTGGTCCGGAGCGTGAGCGGGCGACGGCGCGGATGGTCTTTCTCCTCGAGGCGGCGCTTGGGGAGAAGCTTCTGACTCTCCAGAAGATTGCGGATGGGATGACCTTCGATGGCATCGCGAGGCACCTCCCGGCGGACACGCTGCGGCGGGTGCTCGTTCACGCCATGACTCAAGCGCGCGACGGTAAGCCGCTCTCCGAGTCCAGCCTGCTCGAGGTGGTGCCGCTCGACAAGCTGACCGCGCTCGTGCCGCTGTCCAAGACCTGGGAAGGCGTGTTTACGGACCGTCTCGCGGTCGAATGCGGCTTTGTCGCAAAGCCTGCCGCCCCTCCTGTCGGGGAAGCTGCACTTGCGTCGGATGGCGCGCCGACGGGCAGCGAAGCCGCGGCAGAGCCGAGCTTGGACCAGCCGCAGCCTAGCCAGGAAGATGAAGCGTGGAGCGACGCAGAAGAGGTCGAAGACGAGGAGCCGGCGCCACAGCGCCTCTCGGGAGCGCCGCCCAAGCCACCTTCGGCGTTGGCTTCGCCCCCGCCCCCGCCCCCATCCGGCGCCGGGGAGGTTGCCGACGCTGAAGATGCCGCGCGTCAGAAGGCGATCAACAAGTTGACCGAAATTGGTCGCCTCCCGCCCAGCTATCAGGCGCTCAGTACACCCATTCTTCTGAGCATCGAGTCGATGTATGCGGACATCCTCGACGTGGACGACGACGAAGAGCGCGAGGCGGGCATCATCGACTCCTTCCCGAACGAATCGCACTTGAGGACGTCGATGCTCGCCCTCATCGAGCTGTTGGATCCGAGCATTGACGTGCATAAGCCGCCTATCAGCGACGCCGACGCTGAGTCTCTCGTGAAGGTCGTCGCGTTCGAAGAACGCCAGCGTCGGGACCGGGGCGAAGGCCGTCGTGGATCAGTGCGGCCCCCGCCCCCGCCGTCGGGCCGCTATTGAAGTGTCGTCACATGCGCTGGGCGGCTCTCGCGCTGCTGGGTCGCCCAAGGCGCTGACGGGCTCCATTCAACAGACGCGATGGAGCCATCCGGTAGGTGCAGCAGTCCTGCCGTGCTGAATGTCGAGGAGCAGCCCGCGGAGCCGTTCAGCAACGGGCCCCGTAGCTCCGTCAGCGATCGTCCATTCTTCATTCTTTGCGCGCACGGTGCCGATGGGCGTGATGGCCGCTGCCGTACCGCAAGCGAACGACTCCGTCATCCGACCCTCGAGCACGTCGCGCTTCCATTCATCGACGGAGACGGTGCGCTCCTCCACTGAATAGCCGAGGGTCGGCGCGAGCTGCAGGAGAGAGTCGCGCGTCACTCCGGGTAGCAGAGTGCCGGTCAATCGCGGGGTCACCAAGGTGACCTGGGCACCTTGGCGATAGACGAAAAAGACGTTCATTCCGCCCATCTCCTCGACATTCCGCCGCTCTACTGGGTCGAGCCACACGACTTGATCGCAGCCGGCCTGATTGGCGAGTTGCTGTGCCGGCAGACTGGCAGCGTAGTTGCCTGCGCATTTGGCCTGTCCTGTGCCCCCAGGCGCTGCGCGCACGTACTCATTACACAGCCACACGGTGACGGGCTTCAGCCCCTGCTGAAAGTAGGTGCCCGCGGGGGACCCGAACACGATGAAGAGATACTCGGCTGCAGGTCTGACACCCAGGCTCGCTTCCGTCGCAATCAGGAGAGGGCGAAGGTAGAGACTGTCGCCGTTGCCGGATGGTACCCAAGCGTGTTCCTGGCGGACGAGGTGGTCGGCAGCTTCGATGAACAGCTCTTCGGGGAGCTCAGGCATGGCCAAGCGACGCGCCGACGCCCGAAACCGCAAAGCGTTGGCGTCGGGACGAAAGGTTGCCACGCCGCCGTCTGCCTGTCGGAAGGCCTTGAAGCCCTCGAAAACGGCCTGACCGTAGTGAAGGACGGACGCCGCGGGCGACAACGCCAACGGCTTCATCCGTTCGAGTGTGCCGCGTCCCCAGCCGCTCGTGTGTCGGTAGGCGATGGTGACCATGTGTTCGGTGAAGAGTCGTCCGAACCGGAGCTCTCCCATGAGCGCCTGACGCTCTTCCGAAGTGATCCTGGGGTCTGGGCGAAGATCAAAGCGGCCCGAGTCAGCCATGGCGGCTGCATACTACAGCTGCCGCCGCGCGCATCGCCGATTTCGTGGGCGCCTGGTTCAACTGGTTTAACCTGCGGTGGCCGCTCCGGATTTCCCAGGATCGCTCCATTCCGACGCGAGACCACGGTGGAGCTCATCCTCCAGGTCGATGGAGCGGGCCTGGACCTCGAGGTAGGCGCTCTCTAGCCAGCATTCGACCAGGGGCAGGACGGAGTCATCGAGACGGAGCCGTGGCCTCGTCGCGAAGGTTCGCGCTAGGCGTTGTGCGACGATCGAGGGCTCGCTCGACCATACCTCGGCTCCGCGCTCTCTGATGGCGCGGACGACGTTGAGCAGGCGTTGATGATGCTGGGCTGGCAGCGCGAGCGCGCGACGGACATGGTCCCCGCTGGCCTCATCGAGGGCACAGCGGAACGCCGTGCAGCTTTCACGGCGCGCCGCGAGGCAGGCGTCGAGCAACATTTCGACTCCGACATGTGCGGTCGCGCGCGCCGGACCCCGAGCTACTGAGAGGGCAGCGAGTTTCTCGCTGGCGGCTCGGTTCAGGGACACGAAGGTCGGCGTTCGGTGAAAGACGCGATCCGTGGCATGGTGTAGCGCGACCCCGACGCTGAGGGATGCGTCCGAGAGCGGAGGCAAGGGCCAGCGTAGAAAGCCGACGAAGTCGGGAAGCATGGCTCCCAAAGCCACCAGGGGATCCTGCGAGTACCGCGCCGCGACCGCCGCATGTCCGAAGTAGTTCACTCTGCCAGGGCCTGGCGCTCAGCCTCTGGCCACGTGCCGAAGGGCGTCTTTGCGAGGGACGAGTTGTGGAATCGAGAATCCTCGCTGACGTCGCGTCCTGCCCAGGCGGGCCTTTGCGCGACTGCCCGAGCCAACGCTGCCTCCGAATCAGTTTCGATCTCTGCCATGACGAGCCCAGCGTTGTCCCCTCCGAAGACGTCGAGTTCCCAGGTGAAGTTGCCGTGAGCTATCCGGTAGCGGCACTTCTTCACGCGCCGGTTCCCGCAGAGCTCGAGCAGAGCCTGCGCGTCCTCGAGAGGGATCTGGTACTCGAACTCATCGCGCACAGGGCCGCTCGGCCTGCCCTTGATGGTGAGCCACCCCACGCAATCCGCAATCCGCACTCGCACGGTGACGGACTCGGACGAGTGCAGGTATCCTTGCTCGATGTCGACGCCGTTGTCCCTCGGCCAGCCGTCGCCGACGACCAAGAACTTTCGCTCTATTTCCTGTTTGCCCACGGCGTCACTCTAAACAGATCCAGGCGGAGATGGAAGACTGCGCTCGGGACGGTATTCCGCTGATCCGGCAGTGCGATGAGTGCCCCCGCCATCAGCGGCGCCGGTCCGCATGGCCGAGCGCGCGCGCGCTGGTAGGCTTCAGGCAATGGAGCAGGTTCGAATCGACAAGTGGCTTTGGGCTGCGCGCCTCTACAAGACGCGGACGCAGGCGCAGGACGCCTGTAACGGCGGCCACGTGAAACTGAATGGCAGCTCCGCGAGGCCGAGCCATCCGTTGCGTGTCGGGGACCGTGTGGAAGCACACGCCCCGCGTGGCCTGCTGATCGTCGACGTCCTCGCGCTAGCCGAGAAGCGCTTGGGGGCACCCCTCGCGCGGGCGCTCTATGAAGACCATTCGCCCCCCCCACCACCCAAGGAGGCGCTGTTGGAGGTGAGGGCGCGGGGTGCGGGTCGACCCACGAAGGCGGATCGACGCGCCTTGGAACGTCTCAAGCCAGGTTGGTAGCTCCGCGGCCTAGGTCCCAGCCGTGGGTTTCGCCGCCTTCTCGAGGTGGTGCGGTGGCTGGACCCCCGTCAACCGCCGTCGACCCAGTCGAGATCGACGGGCGGTGTGGAGTCAGCGAGGGCATCGAGGTAACCAGGAGGGAGCGCGACGCGCTGGGTGCCGGCTCCCTTGCCTCGGGAGAGGCGCGCGGCGTGGCTCGGGAACGGTTCTTCGGCGGGACACCCCTGCAACACCTGGCGCAAATCCTCCAGCACCTCGATACCCATGAGCGACTGGCGAAGCCGTGCACTTCCGCGAAAGCCTTTCGTGTACCAGGAGGCGTGGCGACGAAATGCACGCATTCCCGAGCGCTCGCCGCACCACTCGGATAGGGCGTGCGCGTGTTCGAGCATGATTTCGCTGACCAGTCCCAGTTTCGGTGGCGGTGGTGGAGCCTCTCCCTCGAATGCTCGTGCGAGCTCAGCGAACAGCCATGGACGCCCGAGGCAACCCCGGCCGATGATCACTCCATCACAGCCGGTCTGCCGCATCATGCGCAAAGCGTCGCAGGCTTCCCAAATGTCTCCGTTGCCGAGGACCGGGATGCCGAGCAGTGTCTTCAACTCACCGATAGCGGTCCAGCGCGCAGCACCGTCGTAGAGCTGCGCGGCCGTGCGCGCGTGCAGGCCCACGGCCGCGCATCCCTCGCCCTCCGCGATCTCTCCTGCCTTGCGGAACGTGAGCAGGTCGTCCGAGATCCCCAAACGAAATTTCATCGTGACGGGGACGTCCCCCGCGTTCCGAACTGCCGCCTTCACGATGGCGCGCAGCAGATTTGCCTTGAGAGGGATAGCGGCCCCACCGCCACGGCTGGTCACCTTCCGGACCGGGCAGCCGAAGTTCATGTCGATGTGATCCACTCGCCCTTCACCCACGAGCAAACGCACAGCCTCTCCCACGTAGTGGGGATCGACCCCATAGAGCTGCAGGCTCCGTGGTTGCTCGTTGGGGCCGAAGTCGGCAAGCTTCCTAGTTTTCCTATTGCCTTCGACAAGGGGGCGCGCAGTGATCATCTCGCTGACGCAAAGGCCAGCGCCAAAGCGCCGACAGATCGCACGGAAGGGATAGTTTGTGACCCCAGCCATTGGAGCCAGCACCACCGGCGGCCAGACCTCGAGCGGGCCAAGCTTTAGCGGGGTGAACTCTCCCGGGTTCGCGGCGTGTTCGAAGGCTGTCATGTGGACGCTCCGTGCGTTCCTATCACGTGCGGGGCGAGGAGCATGGCTCGAAGTTGGCTGCACCCTAGCGTCAGCAGCGCGGAGGGCGGGAAGCCTTGAGGTGCATTGCCTTGCTGTGGGCGGAGGCCAGCCTGAATGGCTCCTTCACGCCGGGCTGGGAGCTGGAGGCGGGTGCCCATGAACCCTACGGGAACCTTCCTGGTCGTCGAAGACGATCCGGGTATCGCGAGACTGCTCGAGCGCTTGCTAGCAAGGGTGCGGCCTACCGAGGTCGCTCCGACCCTGCGCGCTGGCATCGACGCCGTCAACGAGGCTTTGCCCCGCGCAGCCCTCGTCGTTGATGTGGGCCTGCCAGACGGCTCGGGTCTCGATGTCGTCCAGTTCGCCCGTCAACGCTGGCCCTTTCTACCCGTGCTGGTCCTCACCGGCTTTCACGATCCCCACACGATCAACCGCTCCCACCAGCTGCGCGCCGAGCTCCTCTGCAAGCCTGTGCATGCTGGTGCTGTGCTCGCCTTTGCCGAACGCGCGGCGGCTTTCGAGCTAGTGGCAGAGCAGCGGCTGAGTGTCCTCGTTTCGGAGCTCTCCAAGGCCAGCCGCTTGACTCGTCGCGAGACAGAGCTGGTCGTGGCGGCACTGGGGAGGGAGCGTGCGGCCCTCACGGGCACGCTGGGCGTCACAGAGAACACATTGAAGAGCCTGGTGAGAACCCTGCTCTCGAAGACGGGACACGGGTCGCTCTCAGCGCTGACGAGACATTTGCTGCGAGCAGCGCTGAACGGCTCACGCTTGGGGAGCGCCTGCGAGCTTGCGGAGTGACGAACTCGTGGTGCATCGGAAGGTGCACTCAGGATCAAACCGCGTCCCCCCAAGCGGCATCAACCGCGTCCCCCCAAGCGGCCGCGGATGCGATCCCGGATGAGATTTCCCAAGGCATGCCGGGCCAGCAGCGGTGTCGTGAGCAGATTCTTCGCGAGGGAAGCGGCCAACGACATGGGTGAGCTGCCATGTGCTTCCAGCGTAACCCGCTCGCCGTTGTGCGCGTCTTCGATGGCTCCGCGAGCGATCGTCCTGAGCCCATCCGAGCGGATTTCGATGATCATGCGCGCCACGACGGGCGGTTCCGGCTCCTTCTCCGCTAATGGGCTGGTGGCCGAAGTTTGCAGGGTCGCCTCGCTATCCGATTTCGACACCCGCGGATCATGGCGCGTCAGCGGGTCTCGGTAAAGCGGGCCGCAGCCCGCAGCCCGCTCCCACGAACGTGCGCGGCTCGTTACGGCCTTCCCCGCAAAGGCGTTTCCCTGCTCTCCTCGTCGATATCGTGAGGAATCCGAGTCCGTGGCGTCTTGCCCCTCCACGGCTCGTAGGCGGGACCTCCCTCTCCGGCGCTGCAAGGGGGGGGCGAAGCCGAGCCGACATAGACGAGCTCTCGCCCGCGGCGGTTCGGAGAAGCGAGGATCCGGTCGTGAACATCGATGGAGAAAGCGCGGAACAAGTGGTTCTCTGCTTTGGCAGGCCAGGCGTGCGCCACGAAGCGACGCTCAGCGCTCTCGTCATCGATGGAGTCTTGCATGTGCGCCGTCCAAGACCCGTCCTCGGAGGGCAGGCACACCGCGAAGAGATAGCCGCCCAGCTGCAATGCGGGCCCCAGGGCGGTGTTGACGGTAGTGGCACCCGTCCAGCGCAGCGGGGCCGGGTCCAGCGGAGCTCCTCCCCGCAAACCGACCTGCCCTGTCAGCTCGAGGATCCTTCCAGCGGAGCCGATGCCGTCTCCGTCCGGATCGACGTAGGCGTAGCGGCGCATCGCGTCTTGAACGAACAGGATCTCGCGCAGCATGCTGACGGCCTTGTTCTCGGCGGTCATGCTGCCCCCCTGGACGATGCCCGGCACGGCCTCCTTGATGATGAATCGGGTGCTCCCCAGGCCGGCTGCCACCGCCGCCGCCCCGAGGGCCGCTCGTGTCCAGGGGCTCCGCTCCGCTCGCGACAGGCTGAGCCACACGACGAGCACGAGAAAGCCGACGAAGAGGGCGAGCTTCGTGAAGAACAGAGAGGCCAAGGCCAAGGCCAACAGGGTGGCCACGGCCCATGCGCGAGATCGCCCTTCGAGGGGAGTCATCGCGAGCGACGGCTGCCGTCCGAGCCGCGAGCGGCGCGGGCCGCGGGCATGGAATAGCTGCCCGGGGAGTCCTTCGAGGTTCCGGCGCCTCCGAGGGCGGTCGATGGGTGCGGGTGTTCGCCTGCGGCGGCCCGTGGCGGCGTGTGGCTGTTCGTAGCGACGTCCACCGGCTCGCCCGTTGGGCTCCGCTCGTCCGTGTCCGTCAGCGCACTGGTCGAGAAGGTGATTGGGTTCGGTTCCGTCGCGCCTTCGCTCGGAGCGTCGCCGTTCGCTGTCTCGTCCGAATGGCCAATGCGCGAATCTGCCGCTGCCAGACCTTCTTGGCGCGAGGCGCTCTCGCGCCTCACCGGGGGGACCGAGCGCCGCCATCCGGCGGGCTGTGTCGAGGGGGTCCGGTGTCCGACCTTCGGTACGGCGGGCGCTCGTAGAGGTTCTTCCGGAGGCAGTGAGATGGGTAGTTCGGGGCTTGGGGGAAGGGTGCTCGGAGCAGCGAACGTCTTCAGCCGTTCTAGCTCCGCAAGCGCCGATTGGAGCCGGCTGAGCGCCTCGATTGTCTGTCGTTGTGCTTCATCCCGCTGCTGTTTCGCTCGCAGCAGGACCTCCCGCGATAGCTCCTCCCGGTCCGCGACCGCAGAGTCGATCCCAGAAGACGACTCGTCCCGCGTCGCCACGCGCGCCTGGAGCTCCCCCACCTTACGCCATGCACGGTCGCACTCGGTCTGCAGTGCTTCGACCGTACGCTCGTGGTCGTCCAGCAAGGAGGCGAGGAACTGGTCCTGCTGATCGATGAGGTATCCCTTCTCCTCGGCGGCCGAGGCTAGAAGCTCCTCGCAGCGCCGCGTGAGGTGCTCGGCCTGCCGCGCTTGGGCATGATAGGCGCTGCTCCATCCCTCGAGCCCTGTGGCGACTTGCTCCAGAGCGGCAGTCACCTGGTCACCTATCTCACCGGTGCGGGCGGCGAGCTCCACCGTGCACTCGATGATCGCCAGCAGGTCGCCCACGCGGATCGGCTGGGGCGTACCCTCCCGCGTCTCTGACTCGAGCTTGCGCTCCTCCGAGGCAGGGACGCGGCCTTCCTCGCTGCTGCTCCCGGCCTTCGCGGGACCCACACTCGGTTCTTTGGCGGAGATCGACACTCGACCCTTCATGTTAGAACGTGCGCGCCGCCGGAGGTAGGGCTTCGTGTCTTCCCGTGAAGCTAGGCGTTGGGGTCGTCACGCTGCTGACGGTCGACGGGTCGGAGAGGGTCCGATGACCTCCCCCGCGAGCATCTTTCGGCTTACCCATGCTTCGCCGGCGCGGGCGAGGAGCCGGTTCGGCAGATTCCATGTTCGGTACCACTGTTTCGAGGGTGCTCCTGGCCGTACCATCCTGGAGAATGTCAGGCATGACGCCGCGAACGCTCTCCAGCACCTGCCTTTCGGCACCAACAGCCGTCGCTGAGGCTGTAACGGGGCTGCCGATGCGAGGCGACGCCCCGCTGCTCGTCCTGTGGCGCGCGCTGGAGGTGAACGGCTCGCGACGCCACGCCAGAGGGCGACGGCACAATGGGGCAGGGCGAAGGCCCATCGGTCAGCCATGAGTGAACGGACGACGCCAACCGAGCAGAGGAGTACGGTAGCCTGATGGCGCGCATCTTGGTGGTGGAAGACTCGTCTAGCATGCGCTCGTTCGTGCGCGCAGCGTTGGAGACGTGCGACGGCCTGGGCGAGGTCACCGTAGAGGAAGCGGGTAGCGGGTTCGACGCGTTGCGCATGCTGCCGCGGGGCCAATACGACCTCGTGATCACGGACATCAACATGCCCGATATCAACGGCCTCGAGCTGATGCGCTTCATCGCGACGAGCGACCAGCACCGAAGCACGCCGGTGCTCGTCATTTCCACGCAAGCATCCGAGCGCGACAGAGAGCGTGGGCTCGCCCTCGGTGCCCGTGGCTACCTCACCAAGCCGTTCACGCCCGACCAGCTGTGCAGCTTGGTCATGGACGTGCTTGGACGTCGCGGTGATTCATGACGGAGCAGTTCGACAAGGCGAAGGAGGAGTTCTTCTCTGAAGCTCAGGAGTTGGTAGAGTCCTTCTCGAAGAACCTCCTGGAGCTCGATGAGACCTCACGCAAGGGTGCCGTGGATCCTTCGACGGTCAACGAGGCTTTTCGCGCAATCCACACGTTGAAGGGGCTCGCAGGGCTGTTTGGCGCCACCACCCTCGGACGGATAGCTCACCGACTCGAGGACATGCTCGATGACCTGCGTCTTGGCAGGCTTTCGCTATCGCAGGATGTGCTCGATCTGCTGTTCGCGGCGGTTGAGACCTTCAGCAAGATCTTGGGCGACGAGCGCCGGGGCACCGCTGACGCGGGGGACGCGGACGAGTTCATTCGCAAGCTCTCCCTAGTGAAGGATCAGCCAGGCGCTCCTGCCAAGGAAGTCCGAGCCGAGTACGCTCTGGACCAAAGCGTACTCTCGGTCCTCACGGAGTACGAAGAACACCGCCTGACCGCCAACATCCAAGCGGGTGTTCGCTTGTATCGCCTGCGGGTGGACTTCGATCTCGCCTCCATCGACAGGGCCTTGGAGGAGACGAAGGACAGCGCGAAGCAGTTCGGGGAGATTATCACCTATCTTCCCACCGGGGAGTCGACGAGCGTCGATCGGATTCAGCTCGACATCCTCTTGGCTTCTAGCCAGGACTTCGAGACGATCTCCACTGCGCTCGGGAGCGATCAGGTCTTCGTCGAGGAGGTCCCGAGAAAGCAGCCGGCGACGCCAAGCGCTCCGAGCGCTCCTGAACCGGCGGGGCTGCGGGCGGAGTCGGCGCTGCCGAACGCCGCGCCCTCTCAGATGCCCCTCGCGAAAGAGGTCGTCGACGTCGCAGCGCAGCTCGTGTCCGGCTCGCTCCGCTCGCTGTCCCAGACGGTGCGTGTCGACATCCGGCGCCTGGATCATCTGATGAATCTCGTCGGAGAGCTGAGCATCGTGCGGGTCAGCCTGTCCCGGCTGTCGGAGCGCCTACGTTCAGAGGGCCAGCGGAAGCTCGGCCTCGACCTACAGCGACTGGAGCGCGCGTTCGATCGCCGTCTCAGCGAAATGCAGGACGGGATTCTCGACGTGCGCATGGTACCGCTGGGTCAAATCTTCGACCGACTGGCGCGGGTCGCCCGCCAGATCAGCCGCGACCGCGGCAAAGAGATTCGGCTGGTGATCACCGGCGCGGAGACGGAGATCGACAAGCTCATCGTCGAAGAGCTGAGTGACCCTCTGATGCACATGATCCGCAATGCCATCGATCACGGCATCGAATCCAAGGAGAAGCGGGTCGAGCTGGGAAAGCCCTCCGTAGGTACGATCGCGCTCAACGCCTATCAGAAGGGCAACCACGTAGTCTTGGAGATCGAAGACGACGGACGAGGCATCGATACGGACAAGCTCGTTTCGCGGGCGGTGAAGCTCGGGATCATCGGTTCCGCGGATTCGGAGAGTCTGACGCTCGAAGAGAAGCTGGTGCTCGTCTTTGCTCCGGGGCTCAGTACACGTGACGAGGCAGACAGCTACAGCGGGCGCGGTGTGGGGATGGACGTCGTCAAGACGAACATCGCCAAGCTGGGCGGAATCATCGACGTCGACAGCGAAGTGCTCATCGGTACGAAGGTGACCGTCACGCTGCCCATCACCCTCGCCATAGTGAGCGCTCTCTTGGTTCGAGTGGGCGCGAACGTGTTCGCCGTACCCCTGAGCAGCGTCTCGGAAGCGCTCGTCTTGAACGAACGGGAGGTGCGACGCATCGACGGTCGTGAGATCCTCACGCTGCGCGGTCAGTCTCTGCCTCTCATGAGGCTGGAAGAGGTCTTCGCCATCACGAGCGGAGCGACATCTGCTCGGCGTTACGTCGTCGTGGCGTCTCTCGGCTCACGGCGTCTGGGCCTCGTCGTGGACCATCTGATCGGTCAACAAGATATCGTGATCAAGCCGCTTGGGAAGTCGCTCGCCAGCGTGCGCGGATTCGCGGGGGCCACGGAGCTCGGGGACCAGCGTGTCAGTTTGGTCCTGGACGCGGCGTCCCTGATCGACGAAGCAGGCGCAGGAGACACCTTGGCCTTCAGTGGGAGAGCAGCTTATGCCTGAGCTGGTCCGGGTGACCTCGCCCGCCGCCGAGAGGCTCGACTCGCAGCTTGACGGACCTATCCGTGAGTTCCTGGTGTTCGCATTGCAGGACGAGGAGTATGGGGTCGAGCTCAAGCGTGTCAGGGAGATCCTCAATCCTCCTCCCTTGACGATGGTTCCACGGGCACCGGCCGGCGTGATGGGCGTGTGCAGTGTGCGGGGCATGCTCACGACCATCTTCGATCTGCGTCAGCTGCTGAGTTTTCCGAACAACGTCGCGACTCGGCGGTCTCGAGTCTTACTCATCGACGTGCGGGGAGAGGCCATCGGCTTCTTCGTGGACGAAGTACGCCACGTGCTGCGGATGAGCCCCCACGAGGTCGAAACGGCGGATGCCGGGCTTGCTGGAGAGTTTGGCGACCACGTGGTGGGCATCGGTCGTCCGAGCGGCGGCAACGTGGTTCTTATCGATCCGAGCACCTTGGTGATGCAGTAGGCGGGACGGTGATCCGTGTTTAGCGAAAAGCATACTTCGCAGAGTGCCCGCAGCTGGGTCGGATTCGTTGTGGGTGATGTCCACTACGCGGTCCCGATCGGCGCGGTGAAGGAGATAGTCAATCCGGCGGGCCTCACGCCCGTGCCGCACGTTCCAGACGCTGTCGTAGGCGTCGTCAATCATCGCGGGGAGGTCGTCCCTATCGTGGATCTGCGCCGACGCTTCGGACTCTCGCCGCTCCAAGACGGAGCGAAGGGAAAGTGGATCATGCTCTACGTGGGCGGGCGATGGGTCGGTCTGGTGGTTGACAGGGTGACGGAGGTGTTTGGATCGGAAGGGGGTAAACTGGGGGCCCCGCCGTCGATGGGTGCCGGTGACGAGGAGCGCGGGATTCTGGGTGTGGTGTACCACCCGGACCGCCTCGTCTTCGTTTTGGACGTGAGTGAAATTGGGGTGCTCACCAGCACGCTCGACATGGCCGCGGTCATGAGCGCGGCAGGAGGCCGGTGAGCCATGGTGGGTGAGACCAAGGCGTTGCTGGCTTCTGCAGACCCCGAGGAGAGACGCCGGGGAGTCGACTCCCTTGCTGAGCTCGACACCCGTGAAGCGGTGAGCGTCCTCCCGCTCGCTTTGGGCGACAGCGACTGGCGGGTGCGTAAGGAGGCGGTCGCCGTAGCCACGCGGATGAGGGCGGACGCACAGCTCGTGCAGGCGGTCGCACATCTCCTCGGGCCGAGTGAGAACGTCGGGCTGCGCAACGCGGCGGTCGAGGTGCTCGCCAACTGGGGGGCGCATGCCATCGAGGCGCTGACGGCCGAGGCGGGCAAGCTCGATGAAGATGGTAGGAAGCTGGTGGCGGAAGCCCTGGGCAAGACCGGTCATAGCGGGGCTCTCCCAGTGCTCCGCTCGATGTTGAGCGATCCCGACACCAACGTGCGCCTCGCGGCCCTGGAAGGGATCGCTGCTCTGGGCGTTGTGTTTCCGGATGACGCTTCTGCGGCGCTCCGGTCGCGCTTGGAGCAGGGCGACACCCTCGAGAAGCTGACCGCGCTCGACGGTATCAATCATCTAGGCATGGCAGTCCAGTTCGAGCGAATCGAGGGTTTGCTGCAAGACCGCGTCCTGCGCCAGGCTGCATGGCTTGCGGCAGGACGCTGTCGTGAGCCCCGTGTTGCCCCGCGGCTCGTCGCTGCGCTGGACGGAGCCCAGGGGAGCGCGTGGCGGTGGGCCCTGGCGGCGGTCGCGTCCTACGTGCAGGGGAGTCCTGAGCTTGCCCTCGCGGCGAAGCCAGCCCTGTCAGCCATGCATCACGAGTCCCTGGCGCGCCTCCTGGACGCAGCGCGCAGCAGCGACTTCGTCGACGAGCGGCGTCGGGCCATCATCGTGCTCGGTGCGCTGGGCTCCAGCGATGCGGTGCGCGTCGTCTTCGAGGGGACCCAAGACGAAGCCGTCGCCGACGCTGCCGAGCAGGCCTTCGAGATGTTCGGTCCTGAAGCATGCGACCCCTTGCTGGAGATGTACCCTCGCTTGAGCGAACCGGAGCAGGCGGATGCACTACGGCTTTGCGGGCGCGTCCTCAAGAGTGGGGAGCTCCCCGCGGGTGCCCGGGGCGCCGTCCTGGACGCGCTCAGCTCCACGGAGGAGGAGCTGGTGCTCGGTGCGCTCGACTGCCTCCACACGGCGAGCGACGAACGTTGTGTGGTGCCGACGGCCCAGTGGCTCGACAAGACCGACATGGCGTTGATCCGCAAAGCCGCGGGTAGCGCCCTGGAGCTCATGGTGGGTCGGCATTTCGGCGCAGCTCGTGAGCTGGCCAGGAGAGCAACGGCTGACGGTCCTTGCTCCCTGTCTGCGGTCACCATCATCGGCGCCGCCTTGACGCCGGTCTTCGACTCCCGCGGCGAGGACGTGCGTTTCTTGGCGGACGCCGTCTCGCACAGCGCTCCGTCGGTACGCCGTGCCGCCCTGGGAGCTTTGGCGCACGCCGCCGACGGCCGAGCGGTGAATGCGGTCTCCTTCGCCTTGGCGGACGAGGTCGTGGAGGTACGGATCGCTGCCGCCCGAGCTCTGGGCAGACTGCACGACGAGCACGGCCGCCCCGTTGGATTGGATGCGCTTCTGGAGGTGATCGCTGCCACCAAGGATGAGGCGGTGATGGTCGCCTCGATTCGGGCGCTTGGGGATACCGCCGCACCTGGGATCCTCGACCGCCTGCGTCCGCTCGTCTTGAGTCCAGCACCTCTGGTGGCGGTCGCCGCCCTCGAAGCGGTGGCCGAGCTGCCCGACGAGAGCAGGGACGAAGCGCTCATGGATGGGTTGGCGCACCCCCACGTGGAGGTAGTCAAGGCAGCGCTAAAGACTCTCGCGGGCTCCGTCTCGGAGCGCGTGGCAGAGCGGGTTACCGCCTGCCTCGAGCACAAGGCATGGGACGTTCGCCGTTCCGCGGCGGACTGGCTCGGCCGCCTCGGGGGGGAGGCATCCGCGAACCACATTCGGCTCAGGTTGGCTTTGGAGCATGAGCCGCTGGTACGGGAGGCCATGCAGAGGGCACTCGTCGGCGGCGAAGCGGTGCGTGTCGTTCATCGGCAGACTCCAGTCCCTGGCACCGGGAGTTGGCCCCCACGATGATCGGCAGTGGCCGTCGCGCTGGCAAGCCTCGCCTGGAGCTGGAGCAGTTCAGGCTGCTCCGTGATCTCATCAATGACGCGGCTGGGCTTCACTTCGATGACGACTCGCAATACTTGTTCGAGCGACGTCTCGCCGAGAGGCTCGTCCAGCTCGAATGCCCAGGCTTCGACGATTACTACATGCTGTTGCGTTTCGGGTCGCGCGGCGCAGCGGAACTGGATGAGGCGATAGAACGGCTCTCGACGAAGGAAACCTACCTCTTTCGGCAGGAGTACCAGCTGGCTTCCTTCGAGCAAGAGGTGCTCCCGAAATTGCACAAGGAGCTCGGACAGCGTCGCCAACTCGTCGTGTGGAGCGCTGGGTGCTCTACGGGCGAGGAGGCCTACACGCTCGCGATCATCATTCATCGGACAGGTCTCTTCGAAGGCTGGGATGTCCGCGTGATTGGCAGCGATCTCTCCAAGCGCAATGTTGCGGCCGCCAGGCGCGGTATCTACCGAGAGAGCTCCTTCAGAACGACCCCGGCGGAGGTCCGACGCGCGTACTTCAGTGAGACTCCAGAGGGTTGGGCCGTCCAGGAGCAGGTGCGTCGACTCTGCCACTTCGCCCAGCTGAACCTATTGGATGCGGCCCGCGCCGCCATCGTGGGAAGGGTACACGTCGTCTTCTGTCGGAACGTGCTCATCTACTTCGACATCGGGTCACGAAAGAAGGCCATTGACAATTTCTATGAGCGTCTGGCGCCTGGTGGGTACCTTCTGCTCGGGCATTCGGAGTCGCTCCTGAACCTTTCCACTGCCTTCGAGCTGGTCCACCTGGAGCGTGATTTGGCGTATCGAAAGCCGCTTGCGGCCTGGCGTTGGGATTCGGGGGCGACATGACGGGCGAGGTGTCACAGGGCCCGCTCCGGGTGCTCGTCGTCGATGACTCCGCGTATACGCGCCGGAGCATCACGGAGATCCTCTCTGCCAGCGGCGACATCGAGGTCGTCGGCAAAGCTGCCGATGGCGATGAAGCCTTGAGCTTGATCAAGGTCTATCATCCCGACGTCATCACCCTCGATCTCGAGATGCCGCGCATGGACGGCTTCACGTTCCTGCGCATCTTGATGACGACCCATCCGCTCCCGGTCATCGTCGTTTCAAGCTACGGGCAACGCGATAAGGTGTTCCGAGCGCTCGAGCTGGGCGCGATGGATTTCGTCGTGAAGCCCGACCGCTATGCGGACGCCGAGCTCACTGGGATACAGGGTGAGCTGCTCGACAAGGTACGGCTCGCTCGACGCGCGCGCCGAACACCCGCGCGGCCGATCCGGGAGATCGTGCCAGCCACCAAGCTCCAGGTCCCAGCAGGGGGCGTCATCCCGAAGCGGCTCATCGCGATTGCTTCCTCCACTGGAGGGCCGACAGCCCTTCTAGAGACGTTGTCGCAGATCCCAGAACGGTACCCACATGCCGTGGTGATCGCGCAGCATATGCCCGAGAAATTCACGGCGACCTTTTCGGAGCGCCTGGACAGGCGTTGCAAGTTGCAGGTTGCCGAGGCTCGGGACGAGCAAGTGCTCATGGCGGGAATGGCGGTCGTGTGTCCTGGCAAGCGGTGCCTGGAGGTGGAGGAGGTGGCTGGTCAGATCGTGCTTCGGGTCTTGCCCCCCATGCCCCACGATCGCTATGTGCCGAGCGCGGATCGCCTCCTCGCGAGCGCCGCACGAGCGGTGGGCTCGAGATCGGTTGGATTGGTGCTCACCGGCATGGGAGATGACGGCGCGAAGGGAGCCGTCGCGATCCACGCCGCGGGGGGCTACGTGGTTGCCGAGAGCGAAGCGACCGCCGTCGTCTATGGCATGCCGGGAGCAGCCGTGCGTCAGGGGGCAGTGGACCGCTCACTGCCGCTGCCGGCGATAGGCGCTTGGCTGGCCGAGATCGCGGGCTGAAGGGGCGGCGCTTGGCGACGCCCATCGCGGCGGATGGCTGGTGGCCCGATGCCGCACACTCCACGGTCGCGCGCCGCTCGGTCAAGAGGTCGTAGACGCTACCGACAACCTGTGCGAGCTTTCCGGGGCGCATGCGTGAATCGCCCACCATCCCGGTCGTCGCTGCCGGTCCGCGTCGTGACCCAGTTCTCGACATCCTGCGGGGGCTCTTCCTAACGCTGATGACGATTGACCATTTGGACGGCGCCCTTGCCAAGTACGGCTATGAGGCGTTCGGGTATGTGACCGCGGCGGAAGGGTTCGTCCTGCTCTCGGGCTTCGTCGCCGCGCGCGTGTACGGCGGCATGCGCGCGAGAGACCCGCAGCGGTTCCGCGCCGCCGTCCTGAAGCGGGCGCTTCTGCTCTATGTCGCGCATGTCCTGCTGGTGCTGGTCGCCATTGCGGCGGTTTGGGCGCGGGGTGGCGCAGGCCATCATGGGGGACCCTACGAGCCGTTCCTGCGTGCCCCCCTCGAATACCTGCTGAAGGCGTTGTCATTCCAGTTTCAGCCGTACCTGCTCGACGTGCTTCCCATGTACGTTCTTCTCGTGGCAGGTCTGCCGCTGCTGCTCGGAGGCATGGCGGTTTCGCGCGTGGCGGTGCTCTTCGCTTCGGCAGGTGTTTGGTTCCTCTCTCTCTGGCTCGAAACGGAATCCTGGGTGGAGGGGAGCGGAGCCTTCATCTTCCCGTCATGGCAGTTGCTCTTCGTTGGGGGGGCACTCTTGGCGTCGCTCCCGCCTCGGGTCGCTGGCGCGGTCGTGCGCTCGCGCCTGGCGTTCTCGGCGGCTATCGCCGTGATCGTCACGGGGCTAGCGCTGCGCTATGGCTTCTCGGAGCTGGTCCCGTCCTGGTGGGTTCATCGGCCAGAGCTGGGACCAGGTCGCCTGCTCAGCGTACTGGCGTTCGCCGTAGTAGTGGCTCGCGTGACGCGCCCACTCGCTGTACCCCAAGGCTTGACGTGGTTTGCCTTCTTGGGGAGGCATTCCCTCTACGTCTTCATGTGGCATTTCCCTGTGGTCCTCCTTGGCAAGCCGCAGCGAGTCTTGGGAGTACTGCGGGGCGCTGGGCTTTCGGAGCACATTCCAGCATTTGCGGTGGATCTCGGTGTCACTTTGGCTGCCTGTCTGTCGCTCGCCATTCCGGCTTGGATGCATGCGACATGGAGAGCACGGGTCAGGCGGCCGATTTCAGCGGTGGGGCGTGTGGAACTCGGGCCCTGCCAGTGACTCGTCGGGCGGGGGCTTCGAGGCGCTGGCGTGGGGGACGTGCCTTCCCTTTCTGGCCGGGGATTTGACCGCGCCCCGGCATCTGGGTACGAGTAAGGCGATGCGGAATCGGCTTCTGGGCAGGTTAGTTCTCGCCGGCTCGCTGGTCGTAGGTGTTGCGTCGGCGACCGGGCGAGCATCGGCCGAGACCTCGGCGCGCACGCCGATCGCCGACGTGACCGTCGAGATCGCCCCCGCGGAGCAACCCGAAGCGGAGACGCCAGAATATGGCTCCCATCGCAGAGGGAGTCCGCCGAAGCAGCCGAGCGCCACGATGCCCGATGGTGCGGCGAGGGCCGCCCCCGACGGCTACGCACGCCGCGGGCTTGCAGGGGGCACGCCCACGGACGAGCAACGCCGGTTACTCGATGACAGGGAGCTCCGGCTCCTTCGCGAAGCCGAAGAGGTACTCTTCCCGCGACCTGCTCACGGCATCATCCCGGGCTGGAGCTGGGACGTCTCCCGCCCCGTAGGGGGCAAGTCACCGCACGTTGACGCGAGTGGCTTTCCGATTCCCGCGGAGCTTCGAGGTCGCCCGCGGCGGGCTCCCTCCTTGGAGGAGGCTTGGCTCAAGGCGCTGGTGCAGCCCAATTTCGAAGTCCGGTACGAATCCCGGGTGGTGAAGTACCTGAAGTTCTACCGGGAGGACCCGCGTGGGCGCGCTATCGCTGAAGCCTGGGCAAGGAAGAGTGGCCGTTTTGCTCCATCGATCCGGACCATGTTTGCCGCTGCCGGGCTTCCGACCGATCTACTATGGCTCAGCCTCGTCGAGAGCGGTCACAACCCGAGCATCTATTCGCCCGCTGGAGCGGCTGGTCTTTGGCAGTTCATCCCCGGCACGGCCGAGATGTATGGGCTCACCTGCGATCGCTGGGTGGATGAACGCCTCGACCCACGCCGTTCCACCGAGGCCGCGATACTACTGCTCAGCGATCTCCACCAACGCTTCGGCAGCTGGCCGCTCGCGATGGCTGCTTACAACATGGGATACGGGGGGCTCTCGCGCGCCATCCGTCGCTACAACACGAATGACTTCTTTGAGCTGACCCGCTTCGAGGCGGGGGTGCCGTGGGAGACGTCCTTGTACGTCCCGAAGATTATGGCCGTCGCTATCATGATGAACAATCGTGCGGCCTTCGGCATCGACGGCGTTGAACCCGATGCCCCGGAGCCCTTCGACACGGTCCTCATCGAGTCGGGCACGCCGCTCCAAGACATTGCGCGCGCTGCGGCGCTCAGCGTGGACGAGGTGCGGGCCAACAACCCGCAGTACTTGCGGGACAGGTTGCCGCCGCAGCCCGAGGGGGTTGCATCGAAGAACTGGGCCGTGCGCGTTCCCGCGGGCACGGGCACGGGGGTCAGTGAGAAGCTGGCAAAGTCCGGCGGCGTATCGGAGAAACTCGTTGCACACGTGGTGCGATTCGGCGAAACCGTGGAGTCCATCGCAGCGGATCACGGGCTGCTCCCGGAGCGCGTGCGCGACTTGAATCGCATCAGCCTCCGGGAGGCGATTGGCGTCGGCGTCGTGATACTTCTCCCAAGGGGGCAACACTCGCCAGCCCGGGAGAAGCCGCTCGTCGTCGTCCCACCCCGCAGCAGTGGCTATCCTGACCGCCGCCGGATCTTCTACGAAGTAGCTCCCGGGAACTCGGCCTCGGAGATCGCCGGTGCTCTCGGGGTCACCGTGGACGAGCTGACCGAGCACAACATGCTCGACGACTCTGCCAGACTGCAGCCTGGTATGGTCCTCCAGGCCTTCGTGCCTCCAGACGCCGACCTCAGCCATGTTCGCCACTTCAACGACGGATCGGCGCGAGTTCTCGTGGCCGGGAGCGACGAGTTTCTGGAGTACTTCCAGGGCCTCGAAGGCAAGAAGCGCTTCGTCATCAGAGCGGCACAGGGAGATACGCTGGCCACTCTCGCAAAGCGCTACGGGATGACCATCGGTTCCATCGAGCGCGTCAACCGACGCTCGCACCGGGACGCCTTGGAGGAAGGCGAGCGGGTGGTCGTGTACACGGAGCGCGCTCCACGCAGAGGGGACCGGGCTAGCGAACTCGCTGTCGTTCCCCTGGGCCCGGTTCGGGAGCCGGCGCCCCCGGAGCTTCGGCGGATCGCGAACGATAAGGCTGCTGATTGACGTCTCGTTTGGGGGTGGACGCGACACCGCCGTGACCGCTGGCGCGTCCCAGGGTGACTGCTTGCCGCGGCGACAGATAGATGCAATGGCAGGGCCATGAAGAGTCTGATCGCCCTCGTCCTTGCCGCGGGGCAAGGCAAGCGCATGAAGAGCGCGCAGCCCAAGGTGCTCCACCGAATCGCGGGGCGCCCCATGGTCTACTATTCGTGCCGCGCTGCCCTGGAGGCTGGAGCGGAACGAGTCATCGTCGTCGTATCCCCCGAGATCAGGGGCGAGGTCAGCGCCGGTCTCACGGGCCTGCTACCGGCGGATCGCCTCGCGTTCGCCGTTCAAGAAGTTGCGAGGGGTACTGGGGATGCCGTTCGCTGCGCCATGGACGCCGCGACGGGCGAGAACCTCCTGGTGCTCTGCGGGGATACTCCGCTCGTTCGCGGTCAGGACCTGCTACCTCTCGTCGAGCGCGTCGGAGCTTCGGACGGCCCTGCGCTCGCGGTCATGAGCTGCCTGCTCGCCGAGCCGCAGGGCTACGGTCGGATCGTTCGCGCGGCGGCTGGCGCAGTGGTTCGCATCAAGGAGGATCGTGACCTTGGCTCCGCGGAGGAGCAGGCTATTCGCGAGGTGAACGCGGGAATCTACGTCTCGCGCACCGCGACGATGATGCGAGCTCTGTCGGGCTTGAACTGCGACAACAGCCAAGGCGAGTACTATCTGACGGACATCGTGGAAGCCACGGCCCGCGAGGCATCGGTCGAGGCACTCGTGGGCCGTCCAGATGCCTTGGTGGGCGTGAACGATCGCGCACAACTGAGACACGCGGAGCTCACGCTCTATCATCGCATCGCCGATGATCATGCCCGACGTGGAGTGACCATTCACGGCGCGCCGCTGATCGACGACGGAGTAGCGATCGAACCAGATGCCGAGATTCACCACGGCGTCTGTCTGCGCGGAGCTACGCGAATAGGCCCAGCGGCGGTGATCGATGTCGGTTGCGTGCTGACGGACGTCGAGGTCGCGGCCGGGGCGTACCTCAAGCCGTACAGCGTTGCGGCCCAGAGCCGTGTGGGCGAAGGCGCGCAGATTGGCCCCTTCTCCCACTTGCGTCCCGAGAGTGACATCGAAGCCGATGCCCACATCGGCAACTTCGTAGAGACGAAGAAGACGAGGGTCAGGCGCGGGGCCAAGGCAAACCACCTCGCGTATCTCGGCGACGCGGACGTCGGCGAGAAGGCGAACATTGGTGCCGGCACGATCGTGTGCAACTACGATGGGTACCGCAAACACCCGACGGTGATCGGTGCGCGGGCATTCATCGGCAGTGATACGCAGCTCGTGGCACCGGTCACCATCGGGGACGGCGCCTACGTGGGAACAGGGACGACCGTGACGAAGGACGTGCCCGCGGATGCCCTCGCCATCGGCCGCGCCCCGCAGCAGAACAAGGATGGCTACGGCGAACGCCTCCGGCGCAGGCTCGCAAGGGCGGCTGGCAAGGAGCCCTGAGCGACGGGCTCGGGCTCACCGTCTTGCGTGCGACAGCGCTGCCCGTCCGCGCCCGGATGCTCCAAGCGGTACAGGAGGTGCCGACTTGCGCAGATGAGCCGTCTCGTCGAGCTCGACGCTAGGGCTCCGAGTAACTGCAGTAGCGGCGCGCCGGCGGGGGATCGTCCGGACCGCTCACCACGCAGCCGCGCAAGGGAAACCCGACTACCTTGGCGGGGCAGTCGGTGTCGACCTCGCAGGAGAACGGCACGTTCGTGCACTCGCCGGAGCAGTATGCGCGACCGAACCCCGCGCAGCAGTACATCCCCGCCGGACAGTCTGCCCGGCCTCGGCACTCGACGGCGAAGCGACCGGCGGCGAGGTCCTCGGCGCAGTCCGCCTCGGCGCCGCACGTGGGTGAGGACGAGGTAGACTCGCAACAGACGGGGGCCGCGGCCGAACAGCGTCGGTCGCCACAGCTGACGTGGACGTCGGCCTTCTTACAGGCGCGACCCCGACAAACGGTCCCGGGGACGGCGCAGGCGCTCCCTTCGACACAGTCCTCATGCATTTGACAGGGGCTCGCGCCATCGGGACGGGCGGGCCTGCAGGTGCTGTAGCCGGCCTCTCCCGACAGCGTCTCCGAGCAGCAGATCATGCCCCCGGGGCAGTCGCTGGAGTCGTCGCAGTGAGAAATCTGACAGTAGGCGGCGTCCACCCCCTCCGCCTCACCACGGCAGGTTTCTAGCTGAGCTTGCATTGGGTCGGCGTTACTTGGCTCTCCGGTCGGCGGCAAGTCGACGCGGGGTGCGCAGGCGCTGGCCACGCCGAGAAAATGGCAACAGACCTCCTTCCCCACCTCGCAGAGGCCATCCCCACAGCGGATGGCGCCAGCCTCGCTCGCCGCGAGACGCCGCTCACCGAGCGCTCCCCGCTGCGGCCTGTCCTGAGTCGCGGGGACGCTCACCTTCGCGACGGAGCTGCGCTCACCGCTGCGACGCGCGCAGGCGAACCCTCCCAGCAGGGCCACCACCAGACCCGCCACCCCAACCCGAAACCACGCTGACCCGTCGCGCATCCAGGGATGCTAACACGCTTCGCCACCGCAGAGACACCGCTCCCCCCAGCGCCGACGCCCGCCGCGTCCGTCGCCGAAGGGCTCCCAGGGTTCGTCTCCGGCGCTGCCCTGCTCGCTGGAGGATCGATGTCGATACCAAGGTCCGAATGGCTCGGCTTTGGCGACGTGTCGGAGGACGAGCGCCGCCCGCTGATGCTCCCCGAGGGTCAAGAGCTCGTGCGATGGGTCTGGGCGCTTCGCTCGGTCAGCAATCCAGCCTTCCCTCTCCGCGTCCCCGTCGCGTCCTTCCCTGAACGCTCCGGGGCTTCCGCGTCCCGCCAATGGCTCTCGCGCACAGGCAGAGGGTACCGGGGGAGACTGTCTTTTGGGGCCATGGTCCGTTGTTCCGCTGTTCCGCTTCGCTTCGGGATCCAGACGGTTTCGACCAGGCCCTGCCGAGCGGCTCGAAACCTGTGCGCGCGACGCTGAAACAGAGCGGAAACGCCGACCGGAAAAAAGCAGGGAGACACGGTGCGAGAGCACGCGCCGAGGAGACGTCTTTGTCTCAGAAATCTTAGCGTGATGGCAGACGACGCACTCAGGCTCGTGAACCATGGACTTGTTGGCTCCCCGGGACGAGACCAGCGGCACCTCAAGGTCGTTCAACCCTCGTCGGCAGCAGAGCTTTCGGTGGCAGCTCTCCTCGACGTTCAACAGTCCTTGACGGCGGTGGAACGGTTTGCACGGGACCATGAGCTCGGCGAGCCCCCAGCGCAGGAGAAACGCTATCGTCGATTGTTGCCCACGGCACGACCTGGGCGTGACGAGCAGTATGCCTTTGAGGTCGACCTCGACAAGTGCACGGGATGCAAGGCTTGCGTTGCTGCCTGCCACGCTCTCAATGGCCTCGATGAGGACGAGAGCTGGCGCGCCGTTGGTCTGCTTCATGGTGGCAGCGCTGCCGCACCGGCAATTCAAACGGTGACGACCTCCTGTCATCATTGTGTGGATCCCGCGTGCATGAACGGCTGCCCCGTGAATGCCTATGAGAAAGATCCAGAAACAGGCATCGTTCGCCATCTCGATGATCAGTGCTTTGGGTGCCAGTACTGCACCCTGATGTGTCCGTACGACGCGCCCAAGTTCAACAAGCGCCTTGGTATCGTGCGCAAGTGCGATATGTGCAGCGATCGCCTCGAGCACGGCGAGGCTCCAGCCTGCGTGCAGGCGTGTCCGACCGAAGCCATCGCCATACGCCTCGTCCAGCACGCTGAGGTAACGGAAGCGGGTGATGCGCGGGTCTTCTTGCCTGGCGCGCCAACGCCAGAGCACACGCTTCCTTCCACGATTTACAAGACGGCTAGAGCATTGCCAAAGAATCTGTTGCCTGCCGACTTCTATGTCACCAGGCCAGAACACGCGCACTTGCCGCTCGTCGTGATGCTGACCTTCACGCAGCTTTCGGTTGGCGCCTTCGCATGGACCAGCCTCGTAAGGCTACTCACGGGCGGCGCGCCCGGAGGGCTAGTGATTCAGGCGGTGACAGCCTGCGGCCTTGCGCTCCTGGCCTTGGCCGCGAGCGTGCTGCATTTGGGGCGTCCCTGGCTTGCGTGGCGCGCTGTCCTCAATCTGCGGCGTTCATGGCTCAGCCGCGAGGCACTGGCGTTTGGGCTCTACGCAAAACTGGCGGTGATCTCTGCGCTACTCTTGGCAGCGCAGGGGCACATGGCGGCGGACTCTTTTGGAGGCTGGATGGCAAAGCAGGCGGGAGAGGTTCAGGTCGCGGCAAGCCTCGCCGGCCTTCTGGGCGTCTTCTGTTCCGTGATGGTCTACGTAGCTACCCGGCGCAGCCATTGGGCGGCCGTGAACACGGGTATCAAGTTCTTTGGCTCGACGGTGATTCTCGGATCGGCCTCTGTGCTGGCCTTGGAGGCAGCGACCGCGAGCGCCCTCGGCGCTGGGCAGCCGCTGCCCGCGCGCGCCCTGGCCGTGGTACTGATTGTCGTGAGCCTGGTCAAGATGGCCTACGAGGTCAGCCTGCTGCGTCACGCTGGAGCGCGGCTACAGACTGCGGAGAAGCGCATGGCACGGGTGATGCTGCAGGAGCTCCGGCCCGTCACCGAAGCTCGCTTCGTGGCCGGTGCCGTCGGTGGGGTGGTCGCGCCGGGCTTGGCGCTGCTGCTGCCCTCTGCTGCCAGCCCTATTCACGTCGTGCTCTGGTTCATCGCGCTTGGCCTGGTTCTCGCGGGAGAGTTCCTCGAACGGTACCTCTTCTTCCGTGCGGCTCCGGCATCCGCCATGCCCGGAGGGTTGCGCTAATGGGATCCAATCTGCTGTCCAGGTTCCTGCGTCGCGGGGAGAGTCTCCTGATCCGCCGCGATGGACCGCTGACGCGGCAGCTGACCCTCGCGCCCGGGCCGCACGGGCTGGGACGGCTTCCGCACGGCGCCGTGCCCGACGCCACGGCCGCGATGACGTGTGGTTTCTGCTCGACCGGCTGCTCCTTGACCGTTCACCTGAGGGAAGGGCGCGCCGTGGGGCTCACCCCAACCGCGGACCACCCCGTGAACGCCGGCATGGCTTGTCCGAAGGGGTGGGAGGCCTTGACGCCGCTCGCCGGTCCGGGGAGAGCCACCACGCCGCTGGTGCGCCGCGATGGTCACTTCGTTCGCGTGACCTGGGAGCAAGCGACAGCGGAGATGGTGCGGCGGTTCAAGGCGATACAAGCCGAGCATGGCCCCGAAGCCGTGGCTTGGCTCGGCACTGGACAGATGCCCACGGAAGAGCTGGCGCTCCTCGGAGCTCTTGGCAAGTTTGGTATGGGGATGATTCACGGTGACGGCAACACGCGGCAGTGCATGGCCACTGCCGCCGTGGCGTACAAGCAGTCCTTCGGCTTTGACGCTCCACCTTTCACGTATGGCGACTTCGAGGAGTCCGATGTCATCGTTCTCGTCGGTTCGAATATGTGTATCGCCCACCCGATCATGTGGGAGAGGATTGCCCGGAGCCCGCGGAAGCCGCGGGTGCTAGTGATCGATCCGCGCAAGACCGAGACTGCGGCTGCCGCGACGGTCCACTACGCCGTTCGGCCCAAGTCCGATCTGACCCTGCTTTATGCAGTCGCGGCGTGGCTCATCGACCACCATCGGTGCGACGAGAGGTTCATTCGCGAGCACACGACCGGCTTCTACGAATTCGCGAGCCAGGTGCGGGGTTTCACCGTGGAGCGAGCTGCGCGCGAGACCGGGCTCTCGATGGAGCAGGTGGAGGAGCTGGCGGCGAGCATCGGTGATGGAAGGCGCGTCAGCTTCTGGTGGACGATGGGTGTCAACCAGAGCCACCAGGGGGTGCGCACGGCTCAGGCGATCATTGCTCTTGCGCTCATGACTGGGAACATTGGGCGGCCCGGCACCGGAGCGAACTCGATCACCGGCCAGTGCAACGCGATGGGATCCCGGCTCTTCAGCAATACGACGAACCTCTTCGGCGGGCGGGACTTCGAGAATGACCTGCACCGTCAAGAGGTGGCCGACGTGCTCGGGATTGATGTTGGATGCATCCCCCGGGTTCCGAGCCTAGCATACGACCAGATTGTCGAAAGGGTACTCTCTGGGAAGATTCGGGCCCTATGGATTCTGGGCACGAACCCCGTCCACTCTTGGATCAATCAGAATCACCTCAAGGAGGTCCTGGGACGCCTCGATTGCCTCGTCGTTCAGGACATGTACGAAGACACGGAGACTGCGCGCGTCGCGGACATCCTGCTGCCCGCCGCTGGTTGGGGTGAGAAAGAAGGCACGTTCATCAACTCAGAGCGACGCATCGGCGTGATCAAGAACGTGAGCCGAGCGCCGGGGCAGGCGCTGGCCGACTTCCACATCTTTCGCCTGGTCGCCGAGGCCTGGGGCTGCTCGGACGTCGTTCGCCGTTTCCGCGCGCCAGAGGCGGCTTTTCAGGTCCTCAAGGAGCTGAGCCGTGGGAGGCCATGCGATATCTCGGGGATTCGTGACTACCGCCAGATCGAGGAGGCTGGTGGCATTCAGTGGCCGCTACCCGAAGGAGCGGCGCTCCAGAGTGAGCGACGGCTCTTCGAAGATGGCACGTTCTTTACACAGGATGGTCGCGCCTGCTTCCATTTCGGCGAACCATTGCCCCTGCCGGAGGAGACGAGCGTTCGCTTCCCACTGCTGCTCCTGACGGGGCGCGGCACGTCCGCGGAGTGGCACACCGGGACCAGGACGCGTCGCTCGGCAATTCTTGCCCGTCTGGCACCGAAGGAGCTCTACGTGGAAGTCTCTCCGATGGATGCCCAGAGCCTAGGGATTCGTAGCGAGCAGCGCGTCAGCGTACGTTCGCCGCGAGGTCAGGTCGCTGCTCGCGCCTTCGTGACGCCGCGGATCGCTCCGGGACAGGTATTCCTTCCCATGCATCATGAGAGCGTGAATCGGCTCACGTTCCCTGTGTTCGATCCCCATTCTCGCCAGCCGGGCTACAAAGCCTGCGCCGTGCGTATCGAGCGCATCGGGGAGATATAGCAGAGACTCACTGCAACAGGTCACGCAACTCCTCGCGGTTCAGGCCGCCGCCATGATCCGCCGCGCTGACGGCTAGATCGGCCAAGCCGCGTTTGCGCTCCTGAAGTGCGACGATACGCTCCTCGACGGTCTCGCGAGCGATGAGCCGGTACACCACGACGGGTCGCTGCTGGCCAATCCGATGGGCGCGGTCGGCAGCCTGGTCCTCGGTCGCCGGATTCCACCAAGGATCCATGAGGAAGACGTGGTCCGCTGCAGTGAGATTGAGGCCGGTACCGCCGGCCTTGAGTGACGTGAGGAGAATGGGCGGGCCGTCATCCCTTTGAAACGTCTCCACGACCGCGGCGCGATCGCGGGTCTTCCCGTCGAGGCGGGAGAACTGGAGCCCCTGCGCAGCGAGGGCGGGCTCGAGAAGATCGAGAAGGCTTGTCCATTGTGAGAAGACGAGGGCCTTGTGCCCGTCGCTGACGGCCTCGTCCAGCGCCTCGATGAGCCGCTCCACTTTGCTCGAGGTGGGGGTGGCTTGCCCTGGCAAGAGGCCGGGATGGCAGGCTGCTTGACGCAGGCGCAGCAGGGCCTCGAGGGCGGCCATTACGCTCCCGCCACTCTCGAGCGCGAGGGCTGCTTGCTGTGAGCTGCGCCGGATGGTCTCGTAGATCCCGCGCTCGTCTTCGCTGAGCTCGATGGGCAGCATCACGTCCGTGCGCGCCGGGAGCTCTGCCAGCACGTCGCGTTTCAGGCGGCGGAGCAGGAATGGTCGGATGCGCGCGTGGAGCTGCTGGGCGGCGTTCTGGTTGCCTTCCGCGATGGGCTCAGCGAACTCCTTTCGGAAGCGGGCACGGCCGCCGACGACGCCGCGTACCGCAAAATGAAGGATGCTGAAGAGCTCGTCCAGCCTGTTCTCGACCGGCGTGCCGCTGAGAGCTACCTTGAAGCCCGCACGCAAGCGGAATGCAGCCTGCGCCGCCTGGGACTCCGGATTCTTGATGTTCTGAGCCTCGTCGAGCACGATGGTCGACCACGATCGTTGCGTGAGCTGGTCTATGTCCTGCCGCAGGGTGCCATATGTCGTAATCGTCACGTCCGACGCATCGTCTAGGCTTCGCCTGGCGCCGTGGTAGAGGGTCACGTGGAGCTGCGGGCGAAATCGCGTGATCTCACGATCCCAGTTATGCAGCACGCTGCGGGGGCAGACCACGAGGCTTCCACGACTAAGCACGCAGATCGTCTGCAGAGTCTTGCCGAGCCCCATGTCGTCCGCCAGGATCGCTCCGAGCTCGGCCTCCTGGAGCAGGGACAGCCACGCGACGCCAACGTGCTGGTAGGGACGCAACGTGGCCGTGAGATCTCCAGGCAGCGTCGGTTTCGGCAGTGCGCCCGCCCCGGAGAGGAGCTGCTTCAAGCGGCTGAGCTCCACCGGCACCGGCTGCTCGAGCGCCTCACACAGCTCCGCCAGGAGAAGGCGGGCAGGGGAGGCTACCTTGCCGTCCGACTCGCGGGCGGCGAGGATATCGGCCAATAGGGTACCGTGGCGCTCGAGCCAAGCGAGCGGCAACGATGCCCAGCCTCCTGTATCCAGCGGCACGACATCCAGTCCATTCTGCCAAGCCTGCAGCACGTCGCTCGTCTTGGCCCGCGGCGCGGCGTCGGTTGTTGACGACTCGACCTCGAACGCCACCTCCAGGGTCTCGCTGCCTACGTTGATGCGTGGCGTGAGGTTTTGGCGCGCCACGGGCTCCCCTCCGCGACGGTCGTGCCTCGCCGACCAGGCTTCGAGTCGCTTGACGAACTGTGCGGCATCGACTCCGTCGAAACGGGCGCGCCGCCCTGGTACCAGATTCAGCTCATCACGGAGATTGAAGACCAGGTCGTTCTCGCGGTCGGTGAGGCGTATGGGTACCTCATCTCCGAGCTGTACGAGCTTTCCGTCGTCGATCCGCGCCACCGCTGGGTCCCCGTAGACCAGGGTTGGCAGCACCTCGACGGCCCCCGGCAAGGTGAACAGCTCCACGGCAATGCGAGGCTGTAAGCGACAACGTTCTCGCGGTAGCTTCGTGCTGGCAATCTCGAGTGGAATGCGCTTCTCCAGTTGAGGGAGGAGTGAGCCTACGAGCTCGCCCAAGGCGGTCGCGGCAAAGGTGCGGCGATGGGGAAGACGCTCGAGACGATCGCCGGAAAGGTCGGTCTCCCCAAGTGGGTGGAGCGTCTCTCCGAGAAGGACGACGCCCCGGGCGACCACCGACGTGATGCGAGGATTCGAAACGAGCTCGAGCACGACGACGTTTCCATCGTCGAAGACACGCCCTTGCGGGGTGATGCGCTCGATCGACACGCCAACGGGGCTGCCGCCCCAGCGCACGTCACTGCAGCTCGCGAGGGCTCCGAGGAGGCTCGCCAAGCGGCTGCCAGCGAAGAGCGGGCTCCTGTCCGCGAGCAGTAGGCGGTCGATGTGCAGGTCGTCGTGAGAGGGCTCGATCCCGAGGCGTGCGCGGCCCGCAGGGCTAGCGAGCGATTCCCCGAGGGGCGAGCGGGTGCCGTCCGGGGCAACCAGGAGGCGTGTGAGAGCGAGATAGCCGCGCTCGGCGCGGAGCTCGTAGGCGATGTGGCCTTCGCGCTCGTGACTCGATGCCAACGATACACCGGTCTGATCCGCTCGGCTGATAGCGATGACGGCTGCCGCGACATGGGCACACGGATCGACGCTGCTGCCGCAGTCGCACGTCCACTCTCCGTCGACCGGATAGAGGATGGCCGTTGGCGCTACGGCGCGGCCCGGCATGCGGACGCGGGTGACGACCTCGTCATTGGACCGCGTCTCCACCGACACGGCGGACACCCGCACTAGTTCCACCCCCTGAGACCACAGACCGGGCCTGCACTCTCGACGGATTGTTTCCAGCAGCGCTTGCATCGGGCCCGTCATAGCGCACTTTGGCTCGGCGACTAGCCTGGCGCGTGGGCCGTCACGAGTGGGCTGGGCTGCTTGCACCCCTACAATTCGTGGGGCATCAGGTCGTAGGGCGAACGGAAGAACTGCGTGGGCGAATAGGCCTCGAGACAAGAGACGCTGCGGGTGTAAAGGTCGGCATAGTGCTCCACTTGCAGCCCGAAGCTGCTGAGCTCGTGCTGTTCCTTGAGCAGTGAGCCCCAGTAGGGGTGGAAGCGACGGTCGACGCGCTCGCTCAACTGGATTTCCTCCGCGTCCGACAGCCGCATCTCCCGGCGAACGCGCTCGATTGCCATTTTACTCCGCTGAGCGTCGTCGCGAGAGGATTTGCCTTGGCGGACGGCTCGCGCCAAGCGCTTGTACTGAAGCTGGTAGAACCGCAGCTCGTCCTCGAGCTGACGGCGCCGCTCCTCGAGCTCCCGCAGGCGGGCAACGTCGACCAAGCAGGTCTCGTGTGCGGCAACCTCGTTGTCGAGCTCCTGGATGATGAGCGCCGTGCGCCAGGAGGACTCCTTCTTCGAGCGTAGAATATCCCCATAAATGTGGTCGCCGACGTAGAGCACGTCGGGGCCAGCAATGCCGAGACGCTGCTCGAAATCCAGGAGATTGCCCCCTTCGTAGCTACGTCCCCGCTCGAGCGGCGTCGAGACCTCGACCAGCTCGTGTCCTCGGCGCTCTCTGAGCGGGGCGTCCGAGCGAAACCAGTCGGGCTTCTGGGCGCTGGCCACGACCACCTCGAAGTAATGCTGCCAGGTGGGGTACTCGGGCAGGGCGCCGCCGAGCAGGTAGGTCATCATTGCGTCGGTGTAGTGCCAGGGGGAATTGGTCAGCAGAAATAGCCGCTTTCCAGCCGAGCGCAGCTTGTGCAGCGTGCGGGCCAAGGCGGGGTCCTTGGCTACGAAGCGAGGTAGGTCGCTCAGGACCTCCGCATAAACCCTTCCCTCGCGGTGTGCGGTGTCCACGGAGCTGCGGATGTCGCTGAAGAGGCGCCCATAGTCGAGCGGGCCGTGGTGCTTCTCCAGGGCGTTCACGATAGCGCAGAAGCTAGTCACTTCGCTCAGGGCGAAGAGCGTATCGATCCAATGGTATCGGGACGTATGTGGACGAATCCTCGGACGCTGGTAGAGGTCCACGAGCAAGCTCCGATCGAGGCGCTCGAAGCCGTGGTACCCTTTGTAGACCACCTTGTGGCGGTCCATTTTCAGTACATGTCCGTAGCGGCGATCGACGAGGAGTCCGCGTATTGGGAACCGCGTGTCGAACTGCAGACGACGGAGGCGGTCCGGATAGCCCAGCTTCGTCAGTCCGCGTAGCGTCAGCTCGACACTCAATTGATCCATCTCGGGCTGGCGGTAGGTCGCCAGCGTGTAGTCCATGTCGAAGCCGACCCAGTCGATGGTCGCCATCCGTAGATTGCGATTGACGAAGACGCGATTTGCCCGCGGAATCGCCACCTCGGAGTTGAGGTCGCCGGTGAGCCCGCCGAGAGGGAGGAGCAGCTGTTGGAATCCCACTAGGTGCTGTTGTGCCATGTGGTGCCCTCTCCCGGGCAACTCCCTCGGGCTCGTGTCGATGAACTGGTGTGCCGGCCGGCAGGTGTTGCGCGCGTGGTTCCTCGACGGGAGCAGTCACCTGCGCTAGGTGGCGCGGTCTCATGGGTTTCTCTTGCGGAATCGTAGGCCTGCCCAACGTGGGTAAGAGCACGCTCTTCAACTCGCTCTCCTCGGCGCGGGCGGAGGCGCAGAACTTCCCCTTCTGCACGATCGAGCCCAACGTTGGGATCGTCCCAGTGCCGGATGATCGGTTGGATCAGCTCACGGAGCTCTATCGACCCAAACGGAAGACACCGACAACGATCCGCTTCGTGGACATCGCCGGGCTGGTGCGCGGGGCGTCGAAGGGGGAGGGCCTCGGTAACCAGTTCCTGAGCCATATTCGAGAGGTCGACGCGATCGTTCACGTTGTGCGCTGTTTCATCGATGACAACGTCACGCATGTCGATGGACGGGTCAATCCGGTGAGCGACGTCGAAACGATCGAGACCGAGCTTTGCCTACGAGACCTCGACAGTGTGAACAAGCGCCTCGACAAAGCCCAAAAGCAGAGCAAGTCCGGGGACCCGACGGAGCGCCTCGCCGTCACTGTCTGTCAGGCTCTGGCGGCGCACTTGAACGACGGTAAACCCGCCAGGAGCGCGACGCTCGACGAGAAAGCGGCGGCCATCATCGAGCCTCTGCAGCTGCTCACGGCCAAGCGCGCGATGTACGTGGCCAACGTCGACGAGGCCTCCCTCGCGGACCCAGGTGCCAACCCGCACGTGCGCGCCTTGCGCGAGCTCGCCCACCGAGAGGGCGCGGTAGTCGTTGAGCTTTGCGCCTCTCTCGAAGCGCAGATCGCTGAGCTGGACCCTGCGGATCGTCCCGAGTTCCTGGAGAGCGCAGGCCTAACGGAGCCAGGTCTGAACCGCGTCATCCGAAGCGGTTATGAGCTGCTCGGGCTCATTACGTTCTTCACTGTGGGGCCGGACGAGTGCCGCGCCTGGACGGTGAGGCGTGGAGCGACGGCGCCCGAGGCGGCCGGCACCATCCATTCCGATTTTCAGCGTGGTTTCATCAAAGCGGAAGTGATTCGCTGGGAAGACCTGACAGCGCTGGGCAGCGAGGGCCGCTGCCGGGACGCAGGCAAGTTGAACATCGAGGGCAAGGAGTACCTCGTGAAAGACGGCGACGTGATGCATTTTCGCTTCAACGTCTGACGCTCCCGCGCGACACAGCTCGCCGTCGGAGACCCCCGCGCTCCGGGTCACGCGTTCCAGCGAGGAGCCGAACCGGCGGCGCGCGGGCGCTCGGATCTGGCTCGGACGACCCGGGCGCGCTAGCGTCGGCAATCCTGATGACTCGAGTTTCCGACTACCGTGAATTTGCTCCCATCGAGGTCTCTTCGCGCGATCGCGTCTTCGTCCTCACCGGAGCTGGAATCAGTGCGGAGAGCGGGCTCGCCACGTTTCGGGATGCGAACGGGCTCTGGGAGGACCATCGGGTCGAGGATGTCGCCTCGCCGGAGGGCTGGGAGCGGAACCCGGAGCTTGTTTGGCAGTTCTACTCCCAACGGCGAGAGCAAGCAGCGCGGGCTCGGCCGAATGCCGCTCACCGAGCTCTGGCGGCTCTGGAGGAGGAGCTTGGGGATTCTCTGTTCCTGTGCACGCAGAACGTAGACCCACTGCACGCGGCGGCCGGCAGTCGTCGGGTCGTCCATATGCACGGCGAGCTCATGAAGAGCCGCTGTGAACGGGATCACGCGGAGCCCTTCGAGGATTGTCGGGGGTACATCGGCGCCGCGGCGCTACCGCGTTGTGCATGCGGTGGGCGCATCCGTCCACACATCTGCTGGTTTGGGGAGATCCCCTACGAGATGGATCGAATCACGGAGGCTCTGGCCAACTGCACCCTGCTCGTGACGATTGGGAGCTCCGGCGCTGTCTATCCAGCGGCTGGGTTCGTGATGGCGGCGCGCCGCGTGGGCGCCACGACTGTGTACGTAGGGCGCGAACAGCCAGAGAACTGTCAAGCATTCCATGAGTGCCGCCTGGGCATGGCAGGTGACGTCGTACCGAACCTCTTTCGCTGCTTGGCGCGCTGAAGGCAAGTCCCCGGTCAGGGAGAGCGCGGTGCTCTGGCAGGACGACGCGCTCCAGGACTGCACCCTCTCCTAGACCCGGAGAGCCGCCCGCCGAGGGACGAAGTGGATCAGAGGACCTCTACATCGACAGGCACGAAGCAGCCGATCGTCGTCTCGATCTGGAAGTTTGATTGATCCGTGTGGCGCTCCGCATGGAAGATATCCATCCGGTACACGTTGCCAGGCCTGATCCCCAGGCGCTCTGCCTGCGCGTCAAAATCGATGGTGCCAGCTTCCTTGCCGTGCATCCCACCCAGGTCGAGGGCAAGCCTCCCGTTGACGAAGATCCACATGTCATCGTCCCCATAGAATGAGAAAACGTGTCCTGCCACGTAGGTGAAGGCGAGGTGGAGCTCGGTGGTGAAAAGGAAGTTCTGATTGATGTGGGCGGGTGGGGTAGCGCCCCAGCCTTCGCCCTGCCCGATCGGGAAGAAGGCATCGCTCGAGTAGACGTACTTGCCGTTACCTTGGTCGGTCAACGTGAGCGTCCGATCGAAGCGGTGGTTTACATCGGGAACGTCGCGGTACCACTGATTGAAGCTCTCCTGGCTCTCGATCTCCGGCGTTGTGACCTCCCAATTGTCGCACGCGAGGGGGTCTTCACGGAGTCCAGGGCACCCCGTAGGATCAGCGAAGACGGGCTTCGAGTCCGCTCCCAGGTACTCGGCGACAAGTCCTCGACGGACGACGTCACCCTTGAAGACCATCTCGAAGTCGGGGTGGCTGACGTCGAAATCGCGGTAGGTAACCTCTAGGACGCTGTCGCAATCCGCGTCGGGATCGACCTCTACCTGACCGAAGTCCAGGCCAGCCCGTCCCGAGTCGTCGCCATCCGCGGCCGATGAAGCCGAACCCGCGGCGCAAGCGAACCCAAGCAGGAGTACTGAACAAAGCGAAAGATGTCGCAGCATTGACTTCAAGCTCCATAAGGCGAGAGTACAGTTTTAGCTGTATCGGGCGCCCATGCAGGCCCTTTTGCGTCACGTTTCTTTGAGCCGACGGTCAGGTGGTAAGGCGCCGTCGCGGGGCGAATCGGCGGCGCGCTTCGCGCATCATCATCGTTTCATCACGTTCATCCGGGAACCATCACGTACGCCTCAGGTGGGTGCGTGTTAGGGTACTCTTACCGGTCGCGATGACGGCCGCCACAAAGCGCCCGGCGCACCATCGCTGTCGTTAGGACAGCGATGGCACCCGGGTGGGGAAGACGCAAACACCCTCGCCGACCGTGCCACGCAGCATGGCGGCATCCTGAACGACTCGCTCTTCGTCCGACAAGAACCGACCCATGACCACCAAGTTCGCAAGAGACGCTACGCAGCTCCAGGGAGGTACGAGAGATGCGTGGCAGAGGTTGCCAACCGAGGAGAGCAGAGTCAGCGGAAGCTAGCGCCCGTCGCCCGCACACGGCCGTTCACGCCCAAGACGGCCTGCCCAGTGTGACGGATTCCCTCTGAGCCAACCAGGGGAGACCATCGACGCCCAGTACGTCGGGGGTGGCTCAGCGACGGGCGCTAGCTGGCCGTTTTTCTGGCCGGATCGAGCCCTTGCCCTTGCCCTTGCCCCACAGGGGCCGGCCATGGCGTAACCCTTGGGACGAGCGTCCGAACCGGCGCGGGGCCGCCGAAACACCCGAAAAAACGAGCGACCCAGACGGCTAGCAGTGCCGCCAGACACACTCCTGCCACCCAGGTGACGAGGCGGTCCGTCCCGCGTCCGGCGCGGAGCGGAGCGCGAGAGCCATCGGGTGGCCCGCCCGTCGGCGTGCGGATGCCCCACAGGTAGCTGACCGCGACGCTCACCAGCGCGGTCAGGTACACAGGCACCAGAACGAAGACGAGCGGGTGATGCCGCATGGCCCCAGCCAGGTCACCCTGAAGTGCTGCTAGAGCTGCGCGCGTAAGGCCACAACCTGGGCAGGGGATCCCCAGAAAGCCTGCCATTGGACACAGCGGAAGCCCCGACGCCAACGCGAAGCCGACGGGGGCCAGCAGCATGGCGAGTACCACTGCCCGCTTTGCAAGGCCTCCTGCAGGTTGGGCATGCGTGGGCATGAGTCGACCCGAGTGTCCCCGCTCGGGCCCGATCTTGCGGTCGAGCCCGTGAAACGGGGAACCCCCGTGAGGCTCAGTAGTGTCCCGGGGGGAGCGCTGCGGAGCCCTGCTGGTGGCGTGCACTGGCGGCGGCCTCGAAGACCTCGTTCAGATCGCTTGTCACGGAGAAGCCCGCCAGGAACACGTAGAGCACGGGATGCGCCACCTGTGGGTTCGGTATGCCGGCCATGCGCTTTGCCTCCAGTACCTTCTCTGGCAGCTGCCAGAGCAACAGGAGATTGACGATTGGGATCAGGAGGAAGATCGGATTGATGTCGTCCTTCTGCCGGAACGCCCTCAGCTCATTGAGCTGGGACCAAAGCACGATGATGGCGTAGATGAAGCAAACCCAACCGAGCAGGAGCACCATGACCGGGTTGCGGACATTTCCGATCGGGCCATGAACGCCCGGTGTGGCGAGCCCCCCGTACCCCATTCCCATTGGCGCGAGTGCGCCGGGTGGCGGCGGGCCCCCCATCGGTCCAGGCGGCAACCCAACATCGGCTGGAGCGCCCATGCCGGGCGGAGCGCCCATGCCGGGCGGAGCGCCCATGCCAGGCGGAGCGCCCATGCCAGGCGGAACGCCCATGCCAGGCGGAACGCCCATGCCAGGCGGGGCGCCCATGCCGGGCGGAGCGCCACCGTGCTGCCAATCGCTGCCGGGCATCCCGCCCTGCGGTCCATCTGGGAAACTGGCCTCCGGCGTCGTCGGGTGCCGCGGCTGTCCAGGGCTAGCAGCCGCCTGGCCGTAAGGGTCACCGGGCGGAGCACCATACCCGCCGCCGGGTTGCCCTGCCGGGCCGGCGTCGGGGTGCCCATAATTCGGAACGCCATGTGTGGGTTCGTAAGGGGACGCAGGCGCGGGCGCCTGCCCACCCTCTCCACCAGCACTGACGTACCCTCCGGCCGTGCCATCGCTGCCTGATGGGTCATCGGGCCGAGGTGCCCCGCCTGCTGCCGCCATGGTGCCACCGAGGGGATTCACGGCAGGCGGAGTCGCTGTGGCAGGGTTGACGGCGGGTGGCCCAGGGGGTGCCACCGCACCTGGAGAAGGTGGCGCCACGCCGAGCATGGTGCCCTTCAGGTTGGGCTTCGGCCTCACTCCACCGGGCGCACCAGGCCCGGTGCTCATGCCGGCTGCCGGTGCGGGGGTGCCCGGCGCAGGGCCCGGCGGACCGCCTGGTCGTTGGACGCCCGGAGGAGCGTTGACCATCAGCATCGTGCCCTTGAACTTCGGAGCTGCGGCGCCTTTTAGATTAAAGCCGCACTTCTTGCAGGTTGTGACCTGATCTTCGTTTTGAGTCCCACAGTTTGGGCAGAACACTCTCATTTACCTCCGGAATCCACCGGCACTACCGACGGCTTTGCCACCCTACACGGGGTTTGACAGATTGCTCAAGGCCCAACCAACGATTCCGCCGAGCCGCGGCCGCGCGGCCCCGACAGCGCCACTTCTTCGCCATCAGCCAGTGCCTGACGGCGGAACACGAGCATGTTGCCGCGGGCGAAAGAGCGCTGATATTTCGTGTACTTTCGGACGGCTGACGGGTCTCCAGGAGCGCCCTTGACACCGCCGTTTCCAGGTAACTACGGTTCGCACCGCCCGGAGGCCCGGGCGAGTCGCGAACCGACGGAACCTCCACGTCGTTGGGGACGAGGACCGCACGATCGCAGCCGACAAAACGGACTTCACATCATGGCATTTGCCCTCAGCGCCGAGCGCGAGTCACAGCTCGAGGACATCCTCTCGCGCTACCCGAACAGGATGGCCGCTTGCATTCCAGCACTTCACCTCTGCCAAGAAGCGAACGAGAACTGGGTGTCTCAGGAGGTCATCGAGTTCATCGCCCAACGGTTGGACCTGAGCAGCGCTCACGTCAAAGGCGTCGCTACCTTCTACTCGCTCTTCAACCTCGAGAAGCCCGGCAAGCACCAGGTTTGGGTTTGTCGAACGCTGTCCTGCGCTCTGCGGGGTGGCGACAGCGTGCTCGCGCAGTGCGAACGGAAGCTCCGGGTCCGTGCTGGGGAGACGACACCTGACGGCCGCATCACCCTGAGGACGGCTGAGTGCCTCGCGTCTTGTGGTACGGCTCCCATGATGCAGGTCGACAAGGAATTTCACGAGAACCTCACGAGCGAGAAGGTCGACGCCATTCTCGACCGCTTGCTCAAAGAGGATTGAGCTCGGCAGTTGCCTCGAGCAAAGTCCGGAATGCCTCGCCATGCTGAAGCGAACAGATTATTTCACGAAGAACTACGACAAGCCTGACGGTCACACCCTGGCCACCTACGAGCGCGCGGGCGGGTATCGGGCGGCGCCACGGGCCCTGGCCACGACGCGTGAGGCCGTCATCGAGGAAATCAAGCTGGCTCACATTCGCGGCCGGGGAGGTGCCGGCTTCGATTGCGGTACGAAGTGGAGCTTCATGCCGAAGGATACGGGCAAGCCGCACTATCTCGTCGTGAACGCGGACGAAGGCGAGCCTGGGACCTTCAAGGACCGCACCATCATGGAGCGGAATCCGCACCTGCTCATCGAGGGGTGTATCGTCGGAAGCTATGCCGTCGGCGCGCACGCGGTCTACATCTACGTCCGCGACGAGCTCCACCTCGCCAAAGCGCGGCTCTGGGACGCGATTGCCGAGGCGAAAGCGAAGGGCTATCTCGGGCAGCACCCGTTCGGCAGACCATGGCCCTTGGAAGTCTACGTCCACACTGGTGCCGGAGCGTACATTTGCGGTGAAGAGACGGCCCTGCTCAATTCGCTGGAAGGGCGGCGCGGTGAGCCGCGTATCAAGCCGCCATTCCCCGCGCAGTATGGCGCCTTCGGTTGCCCGACGACGGTGAACAACGTCGAAACCGTGGCGGCCGTCGCGCTCGCCATCGGCATGGGCGGCGACACCTTCAGCCGTCTGAGCGAGCTGCATCACTTGAACGACGGTGGCGTGAGGCTCTTCGGGGTCAGCGGCCACGTGCGCAATCCCGGGGTCTTCGAAGCCGCGGTTGGCCTGACGCTGCGAGAGCTCATCTACGATCTCGGCGGCGGTATCCTGGATGGTCGCGAGCTGCTGGGCGTCATCCCAGGTGGGTCGTCCTGTCCCGTGCACCGGCCCGACGAGGTATTCGACGCGCGGGGCGACGAACGCTTCGCGGCCTATCACGGCAAGAGCATCCTCGACATTCCGATGGGCGTGGACACCCTGCGCGCTGCGGGCGGCATGCTGGGGACTTGCTGTGCCATCGTCCTCAGCGATCAGGCCGACCCCGTGCTCGCCCTGCGGAACCTGATGCACTTCTACCGGGAGGAGTCCTGCGGCCAGTGCACTCCCTGCCGTGAGGGGTGCGGCTGGATGGAGCGCGTGGTCAACAAAATCGCGGCTGGGCGAGGGACGATCGAGGAGCTGAACCTGCTCAGCGAGATCGCGTCCAACATCACCGGGAACACGATCTGCGCGTTCGGCGATGGCGCCGCGCAGCCGGCGATGTCGTTCGTTCGCAAGTATCGCGAGCACTTCGAGGACTACGTGCTGCGTGGCGGCAAATCTCAAACGGGCGTGCTGAGCATATGACTGCTGGAAATGTCTTCTTTCTGGTGTGCAGTTTGGTGACGGTGGTGGGTGCGCTGTCGACCATTCTGGCGCGTAGCCCCATCCGAGCGGCGGTCGGGTTGCTCGCTGCCATTGTTGGCATCGCGGGCTCGTTTCTCCTGTTACACGCCCAGTTCCTCGCTGCCATTCAGCTGATCGTGTACGCCGGAGCCGTCGTCGTGCTCTTCGTGTTCGTCATCATGCTCCTCGGACCCGATGCCCAGAGGGAGACGCGCAGCCAGAAGACGCTGTGGGCTCGGGCCATTGGAGGCTCGCTCTTCGCGATCCTCGGCGCCATTGGGCTGGCCGTGATGCTGTCCAGCAGCGGGGGCACCGAGTTCGCTCCCGTCGTGCGGGCGGATCTCGGTCATGTGGAGAGCGTTGGCGGCATGCTGTTCCGCGATGCTCTCGTGCCCTTCGAACTCGCCACGATTCTGCTCGTCGTGGCGGTCGTCGGTGCCGTGGCAGTGGCGCGGAGCCGTTCCGTCGAGAAGCGACGGTCCCCAGGTGCCGCGGGTGAGACCAGGCGTCTCTTCCACGGCCCCGTTCATCCACGGGATGCCGGTCGCATCATCCCCAAGGAGCCAGCACGATGACCCTGCTTGGGCAGTACCTGGATCACTACGTATTCCTTGCCAGCGCTGTGTTCATCATTGGCGTGGTTGGCTTTCTTGTGCGCCGTAACGTGCTCGTTCAGCTGATGAGCATCGAACTGATGCTCAACGCCGTGAACCTGGCGCTCGTCGCATTCAACCGCGTGCACCAAAGCAGCGCCACCGGGCAGCTTTTCGCCTTCTTCGTCATCGCCGTGGCCGCCGCTGAGGCGGCGGTCGGGCTCGCCATTCTCCTCGTCTTCTATCGGTTGCGGTCGAGCGTGAACAGCGACGACGCCGACGCCTTGCGGCACTGAGCAACGGTCCATGGAAACACTCCAGGCAATGTTCCCTGCTTCCAGCTTCACCTTGCTGGTCATCATCATCGGCCTACCCCTGCTTGGCGCGCTCATCAACGGGCTCTTCGGCAAGCGCTTGGGGAAGGAAGGCGTCACGCTCATGGCCCTGTCGGCTGTGGGCGGCTCCTTCGTACTGAGCGTGGTCGCGTTCATCATGCTTTGGACGGCGCAGAGCGGCGAGCAAGTGGCTCGCTTCTACTGGCACGGGTGGCGCTGGATGACGCTCTCCGGCGCGAACGGCTCGGGGCCGATCCCGGTGGAGATTGCGTTCTCGGTGGACGCCCTGAGCGGTACGATGGCGCTCATCGTCACGGGCGTGGGCTTCCTGATTCACCTGTACTCGGTCGGGTACATGGCGAAAGATCCAGGCTATGCGCGCTTCTTTGCCTACCTGAACCTCTTCATCTTCTCGATGCTGGTGCTCATCCTCGGAGACAACCTGCCGGTCCTCTTCGTAGGTTGGGAGGGCGTGGGGCTGTGCAGCTATCTGCTCATCGGCTTCTGGTATGGGGATACCAAGAACGCCAGTGCCGGCAAGAAGGCCTTCATCACCAACCGCATTGGAGACTTTGGCCTCTTGGTCGCGATGGGGCTCTTGGTCTACTACGGAGGCGCGCTGGATTGGACGAGCCTCGCCAGCGCCGCTGACAACCTCGTGCGCCCGGTTCGAATCTGGCCGATCGGCGCCGAGGTTCCTTTGGCGGCGCTGCTTCCTGAGAGTTGGGCAGAGGCGGTCAACGAGCCCGTTCGAGTGAACGCCGCCACGCTCATCGGCCTGGCGCTGTTCCTGGGGTGCGTGGGAAAGAGCGCGCAGATTCCGTTGTATGTGTGGCTTCCAGATGCCATGGCGGGCCCGACGCCGGTGAGTGCGCTGATCCACGCCGCGACGATGGTTACGGCGGGTGTATACCTGGTGTGCCGGATGGCAGGGGTGTTCGTCCTCAGCCCCGCAACGATGTTCACCGTCGCATTCATCGGCGCGTTGACGGCCGTCTTTGCTGCTACCATCGCCCTAGTACAGAACGACATCAAGAAAGTGCTCGCCTATTCGACGGTGAGTCAGCTTGGCTACATGTTCCTGGGGGTTGGGGTGGGCGCCTTCGCGGATGGCTTCTTTCACGTAATGACCCACGCCTTCTTCAAGGCGTGCCTATTCCTCGGCGCTGGGTCCGTGATCCACGCCATGCACGTACGCATCCACGATACGGACGCCTCCCAGGACATGCGGAACATGGGTGGGCTGCGCCGCTTCATGCCCGTGACATTCTGGACGTTCGCAGCGGCCTGGGCGGCCATCGTCGGATTCCCGTTCACGAGCGGCTTCTTCTCGAAGGACGAGATCCTCTTCCGAGCCTACACCTCGAGCATCGCCCCTGCGGCCGATGGCGCAAGGATTGGGTTCGGGCCCTCGGCCATCGAACTCTTCACGTGGCCGGCATGGGCTCCAGCCGTGCTGTTTGGGCTTGGTATCCTCGGGGCGGTCATGACTGCCTTCTATATGACCCGCCTCGTGATCGGCACGTTCTTCGGGGAGTTCCGTGGCTGGAACGTCGTGGCGGGCGGGGCAGGGTCTCACGGTCATCATGATCACGCCCATCACGGTCACGACGAGGGCGGCGAGCTGCAAGGGCCGGCCCCTCACGAGTCTCCTTGGACGATGACGCTGCCGCTTGTCATTCTTGGCGGACTCGCTCTCGTTGCTGGAGCTTTCAACGCCCACCTGGTGCACCTGACGCCGCTCGGGAACTTCCTCGAGCCGGTCTTCAGTCACGCCAAGAACCTCGTGACCGAAGTCGAGGGGGCAGAGGAGCTCGTCTACCCGCTCTTGGCGCCGGGCGTCCTCGCCTTCGTCGTCGGCGTATCCTTCGCGTGGTGGGCCTACATGGTCAAAGGCGGAAGGCCCCTCGCGGAGCTCGCGGCTCGCTTTCCTGGCCTCTACCGGCTCGTCGTCGACAAGTGGCGAATCGACGAACTCTACGAGGAGACAGTGCTCGGCGCAATCGACCTCATCGGGGACGTGCTCGTGTGGTTCGACAAGTGGGTGGTCGACGGCATCCTTGCCCGACTCACGAGCTTGGTCGTCGCCTTCGTCGGTACCGTGTTGCGCTACTTCCAGACGGGTCGAGTACAAGCCTACGCCACCGTCATGGTGTTCGGTCTGGCCGCTATGGGCTGGTTCTTCCTCAGCCCCCAGGCATCTCTGCGTCTCGACGGGGATTCGAGTACCGGCGTCTACAAGCTGAGTGCTCCGCCGGGGCTCGGCTACGGCTACCGGTGGGATCTCGACGGGGACGGCAACTTCGACTCCTCCGAACCCACCCAGCAACTCGATGCGGAGCTGAGCCTACAGCGCGGAGAGACGAAGGAGGTGGCGCTGGAGGTCACCAACGTCATCGGCCTCCAAGCGGTGGACCGCGTCCTCGTAGAAAGGCCCCGTGAGGATAAGTCGGGCGCCATGGAGCAACCAACCGTGATCGATGTGAGGCAACTCGATACTGGTGCACTGCGAGGGCAGGTGCGCAAGACCCTCCGCCAGCGAGCGCAAGAGCAAGCGGGCGAGGCGACCGCGGACGGGGAAGGGGCTGGCCAATGACACCGCTTGGGAATGCGTTCATCGAGCTCTGGCCCTATGCGGCCGCGTTCCTGGTTGGCTGGGCGCTGCCTCGTCGCGAAGGGAAGGCGGAGCGCTTCGGGTTAGGGCTCATTGGGGTGCTCGCCGTCGCACTCGTCATGGGTCTTTGGCCGGAGGCGGGAGGTGCCGCCGTCGAAGACCCGGGTGCCGAGTGGCCACACCTGCTGAACGTCATCGTGTTTCTGCCGATAGTGGCGGCCGCCTTCTTGCTGTTCTTGCCGCGCCAATCGCCGCGGTTCCTGAAGGCATTCACGATGGGAGTGCTGGGGCTCGACCTCCTCGCGTCCCTATGGCTGCTGGGGGTGCCCATGACGGAAGGTTGGCATTTCCAGTACATCGCAGACTGGTTGCCCGCCTTCGGCATTCGTTACCACGTCGCCGTGGACGGCGTGAGTCTCTGGCTCATCCTGCTCTCGACCCTCACCACGCCCATCGCGGCCTACGTGTCGTTCGGGTCCATCCAGAAGCGCATCAAGGACCTCTGCTTCGCGATCCTGCTGCTTCACGGAGCCATGATCGGCGCCTTCGTGTCCCTGGACCTGTTCCTGTTCTATGTGTTCTGGGAACTGATGCTGATCCCGATGGTCATCTTCATCGGGATTTGGGGCGGCGCCGAGAAGATCAAGGCCGCCTACAAGTTTCTCTTGTACACCATGAGTGGGAGCGTCCTGATGCTCGCGGCGATCCTTTACATGGTTTGGACGCACCAGGAACTCACTGGCGTCATGAGCTTCGACTACCTGGCTTTGAGCCGGTTGGTCCTTCCGCGAACGGCTGCTTGGTTGTGCTTTGGGGCCTTCGCCCTGGCCTTTGTCATCAAGGTGCCGATGTGGCCCTTCCACACATGGCTTCCCGACGCTCACGTTCAGGCGCCCACGGGTGGGTCCATCATCCTCGCGGCGGTTCTGTTGAAGCTGGGCACTTACGGGTACATCCGCTTCTGCATGGGCATGTTTGGAGGGGCTGCCTGGGCTGCAGGTGCCACGCTTGCCGGCTTTGCGATTACTGGCGGGATCATCTATGGCGCCCTCGTCGCCTGGAAGCAGACCGATGTAAAGCGGCTGGTCGCCTACTCGTCCGTCGCCCACATGGGATTCGTCATGCTGGGTCTTTTCGCCGGTAACCAAGCCGGGATAGAGGGCGCGATCCTGCAAATGATCAATCACGGCATCTCGACAGGGGCGCTCTTCCTTCTTGTTGGCGTCATCTACGACCGGCGGCACACCCGCGAGGTCAGCGAGTTCGGTGGTCTCGCCAAGGTGATGCCCGTTTACGCAGCGGTCTTCATCGTGATCACGATGTCGAGCGTCGGTGTCCCGGGCACCAACGGGTTCGTCGGCGAGTTCATGATCATCATGGGCACCTTCACCTCGACGGTGTTGGGGTCCCTCTGGCATCTTCAAGGAACGGTCGCAGCGGCGGGCGTGATCCTCGCTGCGGTGTACATGTTGAGCGTGGTTCAGAAGATGTTCTTCGGCCCCATCACGAAGGAGGAGAACAAGTCTCTGAGCGACATGAATCTGCGAGAGACCCTTGCGGTAGCGCCGCTGGTGATCCTCGTCTTCGTGATAGGGCTCTTCCCCCACCTCTTTTTGGACCGGATGACACCCTCGGTCCAACTCACCGTGGAGCGGCTCGTGGAGGGACGCAAAGCGTTCCTGCGACAGGATCCAGACTCCACGCGGGCGGTGTTGATGCCGCTCACGGGAGGACCGATCGAGACGGGGTATCCCGCGCCGTCCGCGCCTGCCGACATGCAGCCCGATGGGCAGGCGGCTGAGCTCGCCGCTGAGGAAGGAACCGCAAAGTGAGCCTCGTATTCGCGCTCTCTCCGATACTTGCTGTCGCCTTGGGCGGCTTGCTTCTGATGCTCACGGAGGCATTCGGACGTCCCGGGGTTGCTACGTCCGCAGCCGGGCCAGTCGTCGACGTCGGGGCCGGACGTGGTGCGGAACTGGGGCTCGGGGCGGCCGTGGCTCTCTTTGCTGGTGCCGTGCTCAGCGTCGCAGTGTGGCTCGTGGGGCCGGCGAGCATCCCCGGGGTCGTCGATCTCGCGCCGTACCTGATTCTCGATCGCTACGCGCTCTTCTTCTGCTTCGTGATCTGTCTGGGTGGTGCCCTCGCGGCGCTCCTTGCTGCAGGCTACCTGCCAGAGCATCGGATCGAGCGGGGTGAGTTCTTCCCACTGCTGTTGCTCAGCACTGTCGGCGCGATGGGGCTGGTGGCAGCTGGCGACGTTCTGACCCTATTCCTCGCCTTGGAGACGATGTCCCTCGGGGTGTACTGCATGATCGCGTTGCGCCGGGTGCCACGGAGTGTGGAGGCGTCGCTCAAGTACTTCTTGCTAGGTAGCTTTGCCGCGGCTTTGCTCCTCTTCGGGGCGGCGCTGCTCTATGGCGTCACCGGGCGCACGGATCTGGCGGGCATCGGTGAGGCGCTCGGTGCCGTCGCGAGCCGCGGCAGCGGCGCTAGCGTGGCGACGGTTCTCATCGCGACGACCCTCGTGATCGTTGGCTTGGCATTCAAGGTGAGCGCGGTGCCCTTTCACATGTGGACACCCGACGCGTACGAAGGCGCTCCAACCCCGGTTACCTCCTACATGGCCGTGGTGGTCAAGGCGGCAGCATTTGCCGTGCTCGTGCGGGTGCTCCAGAGCGCGTTCGGGGGTGTTCACTTGTCGAGCTGGGGCAGCGGCTGGCCGCCGGTCGTGGCTCTGCTGGCCGTGCTCACGATGACGGTCGGGAACGTCGTTGCGGGTCGCCAGGAGTCCGTCAAGCGAATGCTGGCCTACTCATCGATTTCGCATGCTGGCTATGCGTTGATCGCCGTGGCGGCACTGCCGAACTCGGAGCACGGCGTTCCGAGCACCATGTTCTACATGCTGGCCTATACGGCTTCGACGGCAGGTGCTTTCGGAGCGCTGATCCTCGCGGGGCGCTACCGGGCGGAGGCCGTCCACTATGACGACTTTGCGGGGCTCGGCAGGCGCCATCCAGCCGTAGCCCTCGCCTTCTCGCTGTTCTTGGTATCGCTGGCGGGCATCCCCCCGACGGCCGGGTTCTTCGGGAAGCTCTATGTCTTCCAGGCCGCCATCGACGCCGAGCTCTATTGGTTGGTCGTGGCTGGTGTGGTGAACAGCGTCCTCGGCGCGTATTACTACGTTCGCGTCATGGTCTACATGTACATGCGAGAGCCCGCCCTCGGCTCGGTTACAGCCACTCCGATGCGTTCTGGCTCGGTGGTGGCAGCGCTGTTGCTCGCCGCGATACTGGTGATTGGCCTAGGTGTGTTCCCCGGCGCAGGGCTGGAGATGGCACGAGCCGCCCAGCTTGTGCCTTAGCCCCGGCCAGAGGCGATGCTTCTGGCAAGACTCCTAGGGCGGCGTCTCTGCACCTCCTGAGCTTGGGAAGTCAGCGACGTCGCCGAGGGTGAAGCGCACCTGCGTTTCCGGGAGGCCGCGGGAATCGGGCGGAGCATACCTGAGCTCCAAGGCTTCAGCGTTCGCGCGCACGTCGAAGCTGAGCCAACCTTTCCAAGTGGTGTCGGGCGGGATCAGCCCGGCCATCAGGTGTGGCTCACAGCCCGCCAGGGTGAAATGGTAAGAATGGTCGTCTGCGTCACGGAGCTCCGCATAGAACGGGTTGACCCGGAGCGGCTTCGTCGAGCTGTTCTGCACGGAGACTTCCACGCCAATCCGCCGCCATCCACGCGCGGCGGACGGCACGGCAGTCCTTGTGCAGCTATCAAGCCTGTCCACCGATAGCGAGTATCCGGGGCCCCTCGCGATGTCCCCAACTCTCCTTGGAGAGGCCGGTTCAGCGGGGCCAAGCGCCGGCCATGACGACGCGAGGGGTCCGATGCTGGCGTCCCCCGCGCTCGCTTCCGATACGTCGTCCCGCGAGCAGTCCGGAAGGACCAACCCCACCAGGAGAGGCACAACTCCGGTGAGCACGGTGCCCGGCCCGAATTGCGCGAGCCTGTGGCAAACGTGCGAAGGGGCGCTGGTCCGAGGCACGTTGGCAAGCGTAGCTGTGTAGGGAGGCTCGGCAACCCAGGTTGGCTCTCGAGACCCCCGTGGCGGCATGTCGGGCCTTGCGCTGATTGCAAGGGCGTGCGCCCGGGTCCGGCCTGGGTTACGTTCGACGGCGAGTGCGAAGCGCTCCGGAAGGAAGAGTGAGATTCATGCTGAATGCGCGCGGATTGGCTTGGATGCTTCTGGCCGTAGCTTCGGTGCTCGGTTGCGACGAGGAGAAACCGGAGCCCAGCGATCCCCTCGCCGGCATCAGCATGCCAGGCGACAAGCAAAAGATCTTGGACACCATCAACCCGGCCAAGGAGAAGCCCTATCAGGGCCCGACGGGTGCGGTTGCCGGCAGAGTGACCATCAAGGGCGACACGGCCCCGCCCCCGCGGGAGCCCAGCGGGCTCGTCGACCCCCAGTGTCGTGCAGGGGTTGAGTTTTATCAGTCAGCGTTCCGGACCGGCCCCGGTCGAACCGCGGCCGACGTGCTCGTCGCCGTCACCGGTTATAGCGGGTTTCTTCCTGCGAGGGAGGCCAGCGTCCTGGTCACCATCGACGGGAAGTGCCGCTACGACAGGCGAACCGTCGTGGCGACCTACGGGCAAACCATCCAGGTGCGGAATGAGGGTCCGCGCCCCTTCAACCCGCAGCTGCGGGGGTCTCGGGCATCAGCGCTGCTCGTGATCCCTCCCCAGGGTGAGCCCGTTAGTCTGTACCCGGAGGCACCCGGACGTTTCTTGCTGCAAGACGCGGCGTTCGATTACATGGCAGCCCAGGTGTACATCCTGAAGTACTCGACCTTCGATGTAACGGGGCTGGATGGTGAGTTCAGTATAGGACGTATTCCACCGGGTGAGGTCTTGGTGTCTGCCTTTCTCCCCTCCATCGGCGTGACAGTGGAGAAGCGCGTAACCATCGAGCCTGGTAAGACGAAGAAGCAGGACTTCGAGCTTCAGTTCGACGCCGAAGAGTATGCCGAGCGGCTCCGCCAATCAGAGAAGGAGTTCAAGGAGCGGCTCGAGAGGCGCAGCGCGACGGCCGTGAGGGAGGAGGGGCTTGAGTTCTCGCCACCAGCTGCGTCCGCCCTCAAGCAGGAGGAGGAGGCTGTTCCTTCGGCGCCACCCAGCTCATCCACTCGGGTTGGCGGTGGGGAGCCGCCGCGGAACTGAGTAGAGACGAGCCCACTCACGTCCACGACGCTCAGTCGCCGGCAGGTCGTTGGTCTTCCGGTTGAGCATCCACCCCGGGCACGGCGCGCCCGCCTGGCTGTGTCGCCGCGCAGCGTGCCGCGTCTAGGTCCGAACCCTGATCGGGCCAGGCGCCGCCCCAAGCAGCGGCCGCTGACGCGCCGAGGCGCCGCGCGAGGAGCTCCACGTAGAGCTCGCGGCTAAGCTTCATCGTGAGGCGAGGGTGCAGTCCCATCTGCGAAAGAGTCTCCCGGAAGAGTGGGGCATCGTTCGTCAGATCCGCGGCATAGAGGAGGGCGATGGCAGCATCCGCGTTGTCAGGATCTGCCGCGAGAAGCGAGCTGGCCAAGCGCTTCGCGACGACGCTGTTGCCCCGCGAGGCCGCGCAGACCGCCTTCTCCAGCATCGAGAGGGCTGGTGCTGGGCGCGCTCGCGATGACGTTGGCGTTGCTCGGTGCGGCGGTTCCAAGCGAGGCAGCCCTGCTGGGGTGGGATACGGCTCACCGGCCGCGCAGCACGCGACGCGGCTCAGCACTGGATCTCGATGGCGCTCCGCGAAATCCGCAAGCGCACGCCGATTTGCTGGGGAAGCTGGTGCGCGAAGCACCGCGCCGAGCAGCAGATGCGCGGCGCGGGCGTCCCGTCCCAGCTGTTCGTGGAGGCGTGCGGCGAGCAGCGTGTGCGGCATGCCGTTCGGGTCCAGGACCATCGCACGCTCTGCGGCCTCCACAGCGGCCCTTGTGTCGCCCTGACGCTCTAGACACACCGCTCGCGCGTGCCAGTACGGCGCGAACCGCTCCCCCAACGAGTGAGCGCGCTCGAACTCGCGATGCGCAGGTTTTCCCGACGCGCAGAGGACCGCTGCCAAGCGGGTCCACGCTGCCATGCTCTCGACATCCCAGTGCAGGACTGCCTCGTACTCATCGGCTGCCTGCTCGTAGAAGCCAGCAGCCTCGAGGTACGCTCCGCGGGCGTAGTGCGCGTAGGCTTCGTCGCGAATCACTCTCCCCGAGTGGGGATCGCCATCGTAGCGGCGCACGACCGCTCCCCGAGAGACGCAGGCCGCGAGCGAGCACCCCAGGGAGGATGCAAGCGCCAATCGCGGCAGCCAGGTGCCCCACCTCACGCTGCCGTGTCGCGAGCGGGCTGTCTTGCGACCAGTGTCCTTCATCGCGATCGAAGACGTTCCAGGACGCCCCGTGCAACCTCGACGCTGATGCGTCCCCCGTCCACCATGGCCTGGGCGACCTGCTCGACTTCCTCATCCGCGGCTCCCGCGGCGACGGCTACCGAGCGGGCATGCAGGGCCATATGCCCCTTCTGGATCCCGTCCGTTGCCAACGCGCGGAGAGCGGCCAGGTTCGAGGCCATCCCAGCCGACGCGGCGACCATCGCCAGCTCCTCGGCCGTTCTTACCCGGAGTATGTCCAGGGCGAGCCGTGCCGTGGGATGGACGCGCAGCGTTCCGCCCACGACGCCCAGGGCTAGTGGCAGCTCTAGCCGTCCGTGGAGCTCATCGTCCGAATGCCGCCATGTCGCCAGCGGCCGGTACCGGCCGTCACGACAGGCGTAGGCGTGAGCACCAGCCTCCACGGCGCGGAAGTCATTTCCGGTGGCGAGTACGACCGCATCGATGCCGTTCATGATTCCCTTGTTGTGTGTGGCGGCGCGATACGGGTCGAGCTCCGCGAACCGCGATGCCTGGGCGATCCCGGCGGCTACCTCGCTGCCTTCCCGCTGGAGATCGCGTAGATTCGATCGACCACGCACCGCCACCAGGTGCTGCACGGGAATGTGGCACGTGACCTCGACGCGGCGGTGGTCGCACAGGTTGCTCAGGATGCGCAGACCGAGCCGCGCCTCGGCGAGCTCCGCGCAGCGCGGACCGATGCTTTCGGCGACAGTGTTGACGAGATTGGCGCCCATCGCATTACGGCAATCGACCTGCACGTCGACCACCAAGGTGGATTCATCGAGCGCCCTCACCGCGATGGAACGCGGCCCACCGCCGCGCTGGACCAGCCCCGGGACAGCTTCCCTGCCCAACTGGACGAGCGACTCCCCCGCGGCCAGGAGGCGTTCTCGGGCGCCCTGGGTGTCCCTCACCTCGCGTAGCTCGATCTGCCCCGTCATGAGGCTTTCCGGGCAAGTCGCGACGAAGCCTCCGCCCTCCCTCACCATGCGGGCCGCATTCGAGGCTGCCGCGATGACGCTAGGCTCCTCTACGACCATCGGGACTAGTCGGTCCGAGCCGTTCACACATAGATTGAGCGCAATCCCAAAGGGCACCGCGTACACGCCCAGTACGTTCTCTACTGTCTTGTCGGCGGCCCCAGGAGTCAGCCCACCCGTCTCGAGCGCCTGCTCGAGGCGATCGAGCGGAATGCCGGTTCGCTCGGCAATCAATGCGCGGCGAGCGGCGAGCGGCAGCTTGTAGAAGGCTGGGATCCGGGAGTCGATCATGTCCTCCGAGCCGTATCGGCTTGTGGCGATACCATCAAGGGAGAAGGCGACTCCCAGAACCTCTCTTCCCTTGACCGCTGAGCGGCCGGCAGCACTGACGCTCGAGGTTCCGTCTTCATGCGCCGTTGGACGGCGCTTGCGGGGCTTGGTTCAGGTTGCCGTCGAGAGGCCTCATGGCCGACAGAGGAGACATATCGACGGCAGCGGCGACCGCCGCGAAAAGCTCAGTCTCTGTGCATGGCTTCGTCACGCGCAGACAGGGGAGCCGGACCGAGTCCGGAGCCATTCCCGAGACGACCACGACGCGGTCCGCCAGTGGCGACCCGCGCGCCCGAAGCCGCTCGATGAGGGCCGCGCCACCGCCGTGGCTCATCACCAGATCCGTCACCAGTACGTCGAACTCCTGCTGCGCCGCCTTCTCCAAGGCCTCCTCGACGGAACTTGCTTCCACGACGCGGTGCCGTCGACGGAGTTGGCGGCCGAGGGCGCGCCGCACTGCGCGCTCGTCGTCCACGAGCAGCACGCGCAGCGAGGGCGTGTCGCGCGTCCCGCACGGCTCCGGTTCGTCCGCACCAGTGCAGTTTTGCGATACTGCTTTCCAGCGGGGGAGCTGCAAGCGAAAGACGGCCCCGGATTCGCCAGGTGGCAGCAGCACCAGGTCTCCACCATGTTCGCGCGCCAGAGCACGGCACACGGCGAGCCCGAGCCCGGATCCGTTCTGGCGGGTCGTAAAGAAGGGCTCGAACACACGCTGTCGGTACTGCTCGGGGACGCCGGGTCCGTCGTCCTGGACCTCGAGCCATACGGAATCCTGGCACTGCCAAGTGCGAACGAAGATGTTGCCGCCGCCCTGTTCGCTGTCTGCGATGGCATGGGCCGCGTTGATGACCAGATTGAGCAGGATTTGCCCCAGCTGTTGGCGGTGTGCGCTCGCGGGCCCGACCATGCCGAGATCGCGATGCAGCTGAATCCCGAGCGCCAGGGAAGGGGTCGCCAGACGCAGCGTCTCGGCGACGACGTGGTTTACGTCCGTTGGCTCCAAGGTGGTGGCTCGCTCCTGCGCTCCGCGCAGGTTGCGCACGACGCCAGCAATTCGATCGACCCCTTGCCTGATCTCTTCCACCTGTTCGAGCCAATCGTCGACGGCGAAGGCCCGCAGACGGTTGCGCTGTCGTGACAGTTCGGCGTGGAGCTCGGCGAGCGTTGGAATGACGAAAGCCAAGGGGTTATTGATTTCGTGCGCGATTCCCGCGAGGAGGTAGCCGCTGCTCGAATGCTTGGCCGTGTCGCCTTGCGTGGCAGCTCCGGCTTCGCCCCAGGGCTCGAGCAGCAGTAGTCCAACCCCCGCTCGACCGAAAGGAATGAAACAACAGGCAGCGGCGCGCACCGAGCCGTCCACGCGCACGGGAATGGCGGCGAGAGCTTTCGGCTTCCAGACGGAGCGTCGCCGGTGCTGCGCCGGCCCGAGCTGAGCCTCGGCGCCTGACCCCAGGAGAGCCGCGACTTCCTGCTGCTCGAGCTTGGATACTGGCACCCCCAGCAGCGAAGCGGCACGTGCTGTGATCGTCACGATGCGATTGTCGCAGACGACGAGCGCCGGGAGGGGGAGCCCTTCCAACGCCCGCAGCGGATCCGTTGGTGCTGCGCCCGGTGCGGCTGGCGGCACGCTGGATGGACGCCAGCCGCTTTGGGGTGAGAGACTGGGAGGTGGCAGTGTGGGTTGGTTCTCGCGGAGAGCCTGTGGCACCAAGGTGACGATGCGTAGCGCGCGGTGTCCGCCGCCGAGGGGATTCCCTACCCCGATGGCGAACGTCTCGCCCGTCCTCGCCAGCGTCGCGAGTTCGGACGGGGCGCTGCCGGACCTGCCGAGGGGGAACGCGATGAGCCCCGCGACGCGCTCCTGGTCTTCGGGAATCATGAGGTCGGGAAGGGAGCGTCCAACGAGGTTCCGCAGCGTTGGGTCCAGCTCCGCGAAGGCCTGCGAAACGCCGGAGATCTCACCGGTTGCCGTGACCAGGGCGGCTGGAAGCGGCATCCCGTCGAGCCACGCGCCGGTCGAGCGCAGCTCGGGAGGCGGCGTGGACCGAGGCGGCGATCCGTCCCTGCCCGCGACTGCGTCCAGCGAGGCCGTGTGGGCTCTGACGAAATGCCCCGATACCGGCGGTGCTCGCCGGAGGATGGGAGCTCTGTCACGCGCCTCGTCTGAAGGTGCGCTTTCCTCAAACAACCGGGTCCACTGCTCGGATTCCGGGTTTTCCGTTCCCGCCACGGCCATCCCACCTTTGCTGCGCGGATCGCGCCTGTGTCGCCCTTAGCCCACGAACCTTCATGCTAGCGGCTGTTCCGGCGCGCACGCAACAGCCCTGCTCATGGCAGCGGCCAGCCTCCAGCGAGGTAGGGGAGGTTCCTACGCGCGGCTACCCGAGGTTACCGATGACTCCGGAAGCGCCGGGGTTCGGACGACGCATTGTCCCAAGCACTAACCCAACCGGGGCTCCAGCCACGCCTGCTCGGAGGCGCGCGGGCGCCGAATCAGGGCGCAGCAAAACCCCTCCAGACCACCGAGCACCTGGGCGAACTCGCTCCCCAAGGAGCGTTTCGGAAGGCTCGCGGAGAAGCCGTCTCCTTGCGCGAGTTCTGCATCTCTGCCTTCGCCAGCGGTCAGGCGTACCACCGGGATTTGGCTGGTGCCGGGGTGACCTCGCAGGGCGTCCAAGAATGGTTGCAAGGCGTCCGATGACATCTCGCTGTCCAGCAGAACCACATCGGGGAGCTCCTCCGGACGAAGCTGGACCAGGCTCGCGGCGGCGACCTCCGCGTGACGCTCCACCTCGAAGGAGTCAACGAGCCCCTTTGCCATGAGCTCGTGCTGTATCTGCGCTGCATCGTCACGGTTTGTGCCCACCAGGAGCACGCGCGCGCCACTTCGTTGAGGACGCAAGGGGGCCGAGAAGCGCGCTGCGCCGATCACCTTACCCTCTTTGGAGCGAAGGGGACGGAGCCGCACTTCCTCGCAGAGCGGATCTCCTCCGGGAACGTCCAGCGTGCACGTGCCCTTCCATGCCTCACCACCGCGCACCGCGTTCATGGCCTCCTCGTGGGCGTTGCGGCTGGCGGCCGAAACGAGGACTCCGAACTCGGTGCCCGGCAGGTAGCTTGCGTCCCGAATCGCGGTCGAGCTAAAGCAACGGTTTGCATAAGTGATGACCCCTCCGACATCCAAGAGGACGACCGGGGTGTCGAGCTGGTCGATGGCTTGGCTGAGACGCAGGGCGGAGTCCTCGAGGATCTCGATGCTGCTCACATCGCTGAAGGTCACGAGCAGTCCGCGCCCAGCAGATTCGCGGACTGGCTTCGCGCGGAACAGGACGCGAGCACCCTTGTCGGTGAAGAGCAGCTTCTCGCAGACCTCCTGATCGCGCAGCGCGAGAGCGCAGTCGTCCAGCAAAGGAGCGCCGGCGAAGCTATGACTCAGGTGGCTGAGCGGACGTCCAACGTCCCGGTCGACGACGCGCACGAAATGCGCGGCGCGATCATTGAAGCGTCGAATATTCAGATCCTCATCGAGGACCATCAACCCGGTGTCCACCGAGGCCAGGATCTCGTCCATGTCCGCGTTGAGTCGAGAGAGCTCCTCTACCTTGCTCTGGAGTTCCGAGTTGACGGTGTGGAGCTCCTCATTGACGCTTTGCAGCTCCTCATTGACGCTCTGGAGCTCTTCGTTCGACGCAAGCAGCTCCTCGTTGGTGCTCTGCAGCTCCTCATTGGCAGACTCCAGCTTGGCCACCGCTGCCTGGAGGTGGCGGCGGGTGGACTCGAGCTCCCCCTCCAGGGCGTCGACGCGCTCCCGCACGTCCGCAGTGGCCAAAGGGATAGCGAGCTCCCGCGCTTCGGCCAGCGCCGACGGGTTCTCGAAGAACACTGCAGTCGCGCCCTGGTCTTGCAGCGCATTACGCAGCCGTCGCACGCGCAGATCGACCAGCGCTGGCTTGCCGTTCACGGTCGTCAGTGGAACCGCACGATAGAGGATGTCCTCTGGGCACGTCGAGCTATGCCGGTCGCGAGCGGCGCCGAGCAGGAAGCGTACATCCTTCGGGAGCATTCGGCGCACGTCGAGCGATGCGGGACCATCGCTCAGCGTTAGATAGTCTCGTGCGCCGCCAGCGTGGAAAACGAGCTCATAGCGATCGTTGAAGACGATGTAAGGGGGGAGCAGCCCCTCTGCCAGGGCGGTATAAAGCTCCATGTCCGGGCCACGGCGACGATCGGGGCCGGAGTCGACGTTTTGCGCGATGGGGGCCGACTTCGAGCGGCCGAGCCGCCCCGTGTGGAGTGACGCGCGGCGTCCGCCCTCGTGGATGGACCGATAGATGCGGGACTTGCTGGATAGCTGTTCGAACAGATACTCGCCGTCGTGCGGGGCCTCGCTGGGGCCGAGCCACAGCAGCCCCCCACGTGACAAGCCGAACGCGAACACCCTGGCAATCTGCGCTTGGGCTTGTGGTTGCAGGTAGATGAGGAGATTGCGGCAGGTGATGACGTCGAGATTGGAGAATGGGGGATCGGCGAGGAGGTCGTGGCGAGAGAACAGCATTCTGTCGCGCAGGAGGGGAAGCGCGACATAGTGGCCAGCCGCGTCGCGGCAAAAGTACCTGTTCAGCAAGTGGGAAGGGATGTCGGCGACCGTCGCAGAGCTGTAGCGACCCAGGCTTGCCGTAGCGAGGGAACGCTCGTTGACGTCAGACGCGAAGACCTTGAAATCGGGCCCCCTGTTGGCGTTCCGAAGTGCTTCGCTGATTACGATTCCAACGGTGTAAGCCTCCTCTCCCGTGGAGCAGCCAGCGACCCATATGCGGAGTGTTCCGCTCTCCCGCGTCGCAATGAGGTTAGTGATGGCAGCCGAGAACTCTCGAACCGTCTCCGGATCCCGAAAGAATCGCGTCACCCCAATGAGGAGCTCCTCACAGAGTCGCTTCATCTCCTCCTCGTCCTGCTCCAAGAGGGCGAGGTAAGCATGGGTGTCGGCGCAGTGGGTCAGGGCCCGACGCCTCTCGAGGCGGCGAGCGAGGGTCGTGGTCTTGTAGGGTGAGAAATCTATTTCCGTGCGGCGCCGCAGCAGCTCGAAAACGCGATGGAGGACGGTCCCGTCCGGCGTGAGGGCTGGCGGGAACCCACTCCAGGTTCCGCTGGCGATTAGCTCGCCAATCTCTGAGCTGATCTCTGCGGGCGGCGCGCACAGGTCAGCGAGCCCCGTGGCGAGCAGGGCCTGAGGCATCCCGTCGAAGGCCGCGCTGGCCGGTGTCTGCACCACTACGAGCCCACCGGCCTCTTTGACCAAGCGTGCACCGCGAGACCCGTCGCTGCCCGATCCTGAAAGCACCACGACCGCACACTGCGACCCCCGGGCTTCAGCGAGGGACTCGAAGAGAATGTCAATCGGTCGGTGCAGGTGCCGCTCCTGCTCGTAGCCGCCGACTCGCAGATGATCCCCCTCGCAACGGAGGGTCGTCTTGGGTTCGATGACGTAAACGGTTCCACCTTGTAACGGTGCTCCGTCGGCCGCGCGCATCACCGTCAGGCTGGTTTGCTTACCGAGGAGCTCCGTGATGAGGCTCTTGTGATTGGGTGCGAGGTGGAGCACGACGAGATAGCAGATGCGGCTGTCGCAGGAGGCATGGCGGAACAGCTCGGTCAGAGCCTCGAGTCCACCCGCTGAGGCACCGACGCCAACGACGAAAAGGGAGCTCGCATGCGTTCTCGAGACAGACATCATAGCCTCCTCACACCTAGGGTGTCGGAGCATGGCCAGGGGTGCCCTGATGGTCAACCTTCGCTGCGCGCAGATTCTTCGCCTTCGTTTTCATGTGAAAACCGGAGCGGCTTCCCTTGGCTCGTCGTCTTGGGCCACCCCCATCGCGGATGGCTTGCCGTGTCGCTAAAAGGACGAGCCTGGCTCGGCGAGAAACCGGATCTCTGCCTCTGTCGAGGGGCGCCCCAGAATGACGTTCCTATGTGGGAACCGCCCGAATCGGATGATGATGTCGCGGTGAGCCTGCGCGAATCTCAGGTTGTTCGCGAGACGCTGCGCCTGCTCGCCCGATTGTGTCCGAACGAGCGCCTCGAAGAGGGCGACGCAGTGCTCTTGGATGGCCAGGTCCTCGCTGTGCATGAGGGGCATGTAAAGGAAGACCCGTTCGTCTCCGTGCAGGCGCTGATCGTCCCCCGCTTCGATGCCGGCCAACGCCAGCGCGAGTGCCTGCTGGTCGAACGCGAACATCCCCGGGCTTCCGCGATACATGTTGCGCGAGAATTGGTCGAGCACGATGACCAGCGCCAACCGACCGCGGGGCGACTCGCACCACGTGTCCAGCGTCCTGGCGGCGGCGCGGGCATGGACGAGCGCGAAAAGGCGCCGCACCGTATCGTCGAAATCGTCGCTCTTTTGCCACCAGCGCTCGGCGTGAGCCGGATCCGCGAAGCCGGCCTCATCCAACGGTCCGAGCCAGAAATCGAGGACGGGGTCGGGGTGCGGCGCGGGTGCCGTCCGGGTTGTCTGGAGCTGTGAGATGCTCAAGAGGTTGCCTTCCGGATCATGAAACCACGCGATCCGTTCTCCTCCTGGAGTGGTCCAGACGCCCAGCTCGTCCTGCTCGAGATGCTCGTAGCGGATGGCGCGCAGCCCGCGGTCGGCGAGGGTCTGCAAGGTGGCGTGCACGTCCGGTACCTCCCATCCCGCCACGGTGAAGGGTTGGGGCTCGAAACGCTCGGTGCGGACCACGCGCAGCATCGCACCGGCGGTATCGAAGACGATGGCGAACCCGTCATCGCCAATGAGCTTCAAGCCCAGGAGCTTTTCATAGAAGTCCCGCGACCTTGCGGGATCCATCGTGGCGAGGAATACGATAGCTCGGTCGTGCGTCAGCAAGCAGGGTTCCTCATTGGCAGGTGCCGAGGATCCCTAGGGCCAGGCGACGTCTTGCCAACGAGTACCGAGCAGTTCTCAGTGGGAATCGCTCGTTCCGTCTAGCGCCCGCGGAACGGGGACGCTACGGGCCTTCGATGCCAACGGAAAACAGTCGCTCCAGGTCGTGGCGGGAGTAGGCGCGGAAAGCGAGCAGCGTCTCCGAATGCGTGATGCCATCCACCCTGAGCATGCCCTGAGTCACCACCGTAGAAAGGTCCTCCACGTCGGGGACCCTTATCACGGCGATGAGGTCGTACCTTCCACTGACGGAGTAGACCTCGCTTACCTGCGCGAGATCGGCAAGCTCGTCGGCAGCGCCTGCGATGCGTTCGCGCGTGACGTTCAAGAGTACGAATGCGGTGACCATGTGAAACCTCGTCGGGATTTGTTGCTACGAACGGGCTGTGGCCGCAGACACGGATGGGGCCGCGACCGCGCTGGCGCCCTCGGCGCCGAGGGTGAGTGCGACGGTGCGGTATCCGAGGTCCTCTGCCGCCTGCAGCCAGGCCGCCGTCGGCCCGGAGGTTCCATAGTAGAGGAATACGTCCCCGCCTCCTGCTCCGGATGGCAGGACTGCCGCGTTGTTACTGTGGGCCAGCCGATGCAGCTGAGCCATGCCCTCCGTGACGATAGGCGCACCGGACGCTCGTCCGAGCTCCAGTAGGGCTTCATGTTGAGCGACCACGCCTTGCAGCCACGCCCGCACGTTCCCGTCCTGCAGCGCGTCCGCGGCGAGCGTCGCGGCGGCGCTCTGAGCACTCATATGCTCGCGGAACGCAGCCGGGCACGAGTCGGAGAACGCGCGAACGCGCTTCAGGAGCTCGGCAGTCGACGCTGGCGTGCCCGTATCCCAGGCCTGGACCACGAGGCCCGACGGGAGAGACCCGCGCGCGATGACTGGACCGTCGCTCGCGAGGCGGTAGACGAGCACGCCGCCGTAGCAGCTGGCTGCGACGTCGAGACCGCTGCCACCGCCCTGGGCTGCCCGGTGTGCCTGAAGTGCCGTCGCGAATACCGCATCTCGCAGGCGGTTCCAATCTGGTGCATCCTCCGCCTCCAAGGCATCAGCCAGGAGCGACGCCACGAGGATGGCAGCGCTCGAGCCGAGACCCAGCTTGTGCGGGCCACCGCGCAGCTCGCTGGCGTCGAAGGACGGTGCGCGATCGCCAAGTGCGGCGCGTACCTCTGGCGTCACCCAAGTTGCCGCGATTCGCGCATCGGCATAGGCGTAGCGATCCACCGCAGCGACGACCGCCGGCGCTCCCTCCAGGACGGCATAGGCACCGGACAACACGAGCTTGCCAGGCGCGCGGACGATCACTCGGGAGCTCCGGAGATTGGTCGAACCGACGCGGCAGGGCCAGGACCGCAGTCTATCACGCGCTCCACACCGGGAACCTCGCTCAGGGCCCGAGCCACGGCGCCAGCGTTGCGCAGTTCGGTGAGCACCTTGACATGGGGGCCGGCATCCATTGTGAAGTATGCTTCCGTTCCAAGCTTCCGGAGCGACTCGACGGTCGCCATCAAATGCAGAGTGGTGGGCTTCAGATAGATGATGGGTGGGGCCGCTGCGAACATGGAGGCATGCATCAGGAGGGTGCTCCGCTCCATGGCAGCCCCCAGCGCGGAGAAGTCGCGGTGTTCTATGGCCTTGCAAGCCTGCTCGAAGAGGCGGGGCGATTCCCGAACCCAGCCCTCATAGTACGGGCTGGTGAGCCGACAGAGCTCCATGGCCTGTGTAGAGCCGATCGCCTTCGCCTCGCGCGTCGTTATCGCGACTTGCATCCTGAGAGGCCAGTCGCCAGCCTCGAGGGGCCGTGCCGCCTCGGCGCCGGTTTCGAGCACTGCGAACCCGCCGTAGAGGGAGCGAGCCGCAGACGCCGAATGGGCGCGGGCCAGTGCACTGGCCTCTGCTAGCGAGGGCTCGAGACCAGCTGCGCGCAGAGTGGCCAGCGCGAGCGCCGCAAAGCCTGACGCACTGGAGGCCAGGCCCGAGGCCGTCGGGAAATCGTTGTGGGTGATGACGGTCGCGCGCGCTGTCCCTGCCGTTCGTTGTCGGACCTCATCGAGCAGTCGGATGACGCGTTCCCTGGCACTCCCTGCGGCGACCCTTCCGTCGAGGTGCACCTCGTCCGCGCTCAATGTGGGATCGAAGTAGACCTCGGTTTCGGTCTTCATGGCGTCGAGGGTGAGTGAGAGGCTGGGCACCGCCGGCAGGTTGCGGGCGACATCTGCCTTGCCCCAATACTTGATCAGGGCGATGTTTGTGTGCGCCGTGGCGCGTGCCCCGGGCATGTTCACACCCTCACCCCGGCTGCGGCGCTGTGGACGCGGGTCGCGAAGCACTCGATGCCAGCCGAGCGCCAGGCGGCCAGAATGGGATCGGGCGAATCGGTGGCAAGGGCGATGACACAGCCGCCTCCGCCAGCGCCCGTGAGCTTCGCCCCGAGGGCTGTAGCGTCGAGGGCGAGCCCGCAGGCGCGATCCAGGTCGGGGGTGGAGATGCCGAGCTCACGAAGGATGATGTGGTTCTCGTTCATCAGGGCTCCGAGGGTGCGGAGGTCGCCTCCAGACGCAGCGACGCACCCGGCCTGGACCAGCTCCGCGATGCGCGCAAACCGCGGCTCGACCTCCTCAGGTGCCCGAGTGCGGCGCGCTGCGAGACCTTCGACCATCTGGCGCGTGCTCGCAGGTTTGCCCGCGACGCCGACGGCCAGCACCAAGTCTTTGCCGAGCGGTACGTTCGCAGGTCCTCGCTGACGGCTGAACGCGATGCACCCGCCGGCGAGGGCGGCCGCGGTGTCGACCCCTGACGGGTTGCCGTGGAAGAGACGTTCCCAAGCCAGTGCAGCGCGCTCGATCGCACTCTGCCGTGCCGTCGCGCCATCGTCCCGCACGACGGCGTTCTCGGCAACAGCGCGCGCTATGGCGACTCCCATGGCCGCGGACGCCCCCAGTCCGCAACCTACCGGCAGCTCGATGGTGACATCGACCTCCACCGAGGGATCGCCGAGCTCTGCCAAGAGAGCAGCGAATGCTTGCCCGATCTCGGCCTGGCCAGGCGCGAACCGGGCCTCTCCTACGCCAAGCACGGCGGCTGGGGCTGGCCGCGCTTCCGCGCTGGCCCCGCGCTCGATGCCCGCGGCCAGCGCGGCATGTCCATAGACGACGGCATGCTCACCGAGGAGGATTATCTTTCCGTGGGCGTGGGCCATGATACCTTGGCGGGAAGGCGAACTCTGGCGCCTCAACGATCGCGGGCCAGGAGCGCGCTCGCGGCACTGGCGAGCAGAACCTGGCTGCGGAGCGGCAGCGCGGAGGTCTGTAATGCGCTCAGAGCCTCTCGCTCGAGCACTGCGATACGTTCCGTCACCTTCTCGATCAGCCCGCTGTCCCTAAGAACAGCGAGGCCGCGTTGCAACTGTCCGCGCGTGGCCTTGGCGTTCCCAAAGACCTGGTGGAACGTATCGCGGGCGGAGCCACGAAGACGTTGGCGAGCGAGCTGGGTCAGGAGCGTGCGCTTGCCCTGCTGTAGATCGCGGCCCACTGGTTTCCCCGTCGCGCTTGCGTCTCCGAACAGGCCCAACAAGTCGTCCCGGTGCTGGAAGGCGATGCCCACCGGCAGCGCGAAACCATCGAGCGCCGTCAAGATGGTCTCGCCGCCGCCAGCGAGCAGGGCGCCCAGGCACAGGGGGCCGCGCACGGAATAGCTGCTGGTCTTCAATGCGTAGACCTCCTCGACGTCCTGGGAACGCGCGGCGATGTCGAGCTGTTGACCGCACACGACGTCCATCTGCATCGCGGAGAAGCAGCGCAGGGCAGCGATCCCGCGCGCAGGGTCTACCCGGACGCCAGCGAGCACCCGGCTCGCGAGCGCTGCGCCATAGTCTCCCGCGAGGATGGCCGCGGCCGCGCCCTGGTGTGGCGAATCAAAGTGCTCCGCGAGTTGCACGTGCGCAGAGGCCCCACCGCGCCGGGAGGTATCCTGGTCCATCCAGTCGTCATGAATGAGCAGATAGGACTGAAGCAGCTCGAGGGCGGCGGCGGCTTCGATGGCCGGCTCCAGCGCACCTTCGGTGCTGACTGTCCGGTACCCGACCACCAGCAAGCCCGCGCGGAACCGCTTTCCCCCACGGAGGGTCATATCACGGAATGCCTTCACCATCGCTGCCACGTCGGGGCTGCGCGACTTTGCCCGTTCGAGCTCGACCCCGAGCAGCTCCTTCAAGTGCGCCTCCACGGGTGCGCGCAGCTGGGTGACGAGATCGAGAAACGGCTCGGGTCCGGGGGACTGAGGGGCGGAGTTCAGCCCGTCGGCTTGGACCTGGCGACGTCGGCTGGCGCGCGGCGTTTTGGGCATGGGCGCACGAAAGCGCAGCTGGGGCTCCTTTGCAAGTCAACTCGAAGGCCGATGTGCTACGAAGGGCTCGGGACGAGCGGGACCCAGCGAGCCTGCGAGCCCCATGCCGGACGTCATGACGAGCCCCATCGAAAAGCGCAAGACCGACCACCTCGATCTCGCCACTCACGGCGATGTGGGGTTTCGCGAAACAACGACCCTTCTCGAAGACATTCAGCTCGTTCACTGCGCCATCCCCGAGCTTGGCTGGGACGAGGTCGACACGTCGGTCGCAGTCCTGGGTAAGCCCCTCAGGGTCCCCGTCGTCATCGCGGCGATGACGGGTGGCACGGAGCGTGCGCGCCGCATCAACGAAGAGTTGGCCAGCGTTGCCGAGGAGTTCGGGTGTGGGTTCGGTCTCGGAAGCCAACGACCCATGTTACGGGACCCGAACCAGGTCGCGAGCTTTGCCGTGCGTCACGTGGCGCCGACAGCGCTGGTGATGGGAAACATCGGCGCCGTGCAGGCGGTGGCGTTGTCGGTTGGCGAGCTCCACTCGCTCGTGGAGCGGGTAGGGGCGGACGCCCTTTGTGTCCATCTGAACGTCGCCATGGAGCTCATTCAGTCTGATGGCGATCGCGACTTTCGTGGGGTAGTAGACCTGTTCGAGAGGCTCGTCGCCGAGCTGCCCGTGCCCGTCATCGCGAAAGAGACAGGCTGTGGGATCTCAGCCGACGTGGCGCGCAGGCTGGCTGCGGTGGGGGTCCAGCACGTGGACGTGTCGGGCGCCGGAGGTACCTCCTGGGTGGCGGTGGAAGGCGAGCGTGCGGCGGGTCGGCAGCGCAGCGTGGGGCGTGCCTTTCGTGAGTGGGGCATTCCCACGGCTGCGAGTGTCGCCGCGTGTGCCGGGCTCGGTTTCGCGACAGTGTTCGCCACGGGCGGCGTCAAGCACGGTCTGGAGGTGGCCAAGGCCCTCGCGTTGGGCGCGTCCGTAGCCGGCGTGGCCCGCCCAGTCCTTCAGGCGCTCGATCAAGGGGGACGCCCGGCGGCGCTCGAACTGCTTCGCTCGATCGAGCACGAGCTGCGCGTCGCCATGCTCCTCTCCGGTACGCGGCGTGTCCACGACTTGCGGCACGCGCCGCGGGTACTCGGGCCCGCGCTGGGGCGCTGGATGGACACAATGGGCGTGCGCCCACGGGACCTCAGTCGAGGCCGGTGAGCGTTAGGCGTCGTCGCGCGATGGGGGCGGGTGGGAATGCGCCGTAGAGGACTCGTGTTCGCTGAACGCCAGCTGCGAGGCCCTTTGGTAGAGCTCCTTTGCCTTGGGCCAGCCGGCATTGCGGCGCATGAGGTGGATGAGCTGCTGCATCACCGCGCCGGGCGGGAGTGATCCCTCCAACAATGCTAGCTTCAGGCGCAGCACCGAGTAGCGCTCGTCATCCGCGGGGGCGGCGTCTAGGGTGGCTCGGGCCAAGTCTAAATCGCCGGCGTCCAGGAGCTCGTCGATCGGTGCGTAGTCGAGGGGAGGGTCGGCGACCATGTCCCTGAAGATACCAGCAGCCACGATGCCGCCCAACGGCTTTGCGCGGGGACCGCATTCTTCAGGGTGATGAGGGGTCGGTCGAGACCATGACGACCTGCAGGTCCGTGTGGGGGGGCTGCGTACCCGCGAGGCGGTGGTGGCTTCGCGTGCGCCCACGAAATGTGCGAGGGCAAACGCCCTTCGCTTATGATCCCCGAGCGATGTATCGTATGCTGCCGAGACCGGCTCAATGGGTTGATGCTCGATGGCGAAAGGCGACGAAAAGGGATCCAACCGACCGAGTATTCATTCCTCTGGTTCGGACTTGCGTCGCGAGCGGGACGAGCTTCTCTCCCACTTCACCGCGGGGCCGCGGGCATCGGACGAGATTGCCCGTCATCATGAGCAGCTGTTACGGCGTATTCGGCAGCTCGAGGAGGAGAATGCCATCCTGCGTGCGCGCGTCGAGGCCGACGACGCGATCCGCGAGCTCCTCGATCAGATTCAGCGTCTCGAGCGCGAGAAGCGGGAGCTCATGTCCAGGACGGAGGAGGCGGAAGCGAGCAGCACAGAGATTGGTGAACAGTTTCAGCAGTTCGAGTCCGAGTTCGCCAACCTGGCGAACCTGTTCGTCGCCAGCAATCAGCTGCACTCCAGCTTGTCACCGCGCAGCGTGATGCGGCGCATCAAGGACGTGCTGGCGCAGCTCGTTGGCGCGGAATCCTACGCCGTCTACATGGCCAATTCGGAACGGACCGAGCTGGTGCCCGTTGCTTCGGAGGGGATGACGGCGGGGGAGCTCGGACCGCTGCGGCCCGAAATGGACCGTCTCCGCGTGGCGCTGGACACGGGCGCCATCGGGGTCATCGACGGAGCGAACCCGAGTCATGGCTCACTGACCGAACCGGCGGCGGTCATTCCCTTGTCGATTGAGGACCGCGTGGTCGGGCTCGCTGTCGTCTATCGAACCCTGGCGCAGAAGCAACGTTTCGACGCTGTGGACTTCGAGCTGTTCAAACTGCTGGGACAACACGCGGCGACTGCGCTAGTCTCGGCCAGCCTGTTCGCCAGCGCCGACCGGCGCGTACCTGGACTGGAAGCATTCATGGATCTGAGCGTGTGAGCAAAATGTCCGAGTACTCCTGCCTCATCGTTGAAGATTCCCCCATGATGCGCCAACTGCTGGTGTTTGCCCTGGCTCGCGTGAAGAACCTGAGGGTCACGGAAGCGGACGACGGCGTAGATGGGCTGCGGAAGCTGGCTTCGGCGCGTTACGACATCATCGTCACCGATATCAACATGCCCATCATGGATGGGTTGAAGCTCGTACGGCGCGTGAGGAGCGATCCGACGCACAAGGATACCCCCATCGTGATCATCACGACCGAAGGTTCCCACGAGGATCGCGAGCGTGCGTTGCAGTTGGGAGCCAACGCGTACATCACGAAGCCCATCCAGGCGCCGCAAGTCATCGCTACAGTCAAGGAATTGCTCGGGATATAGTCCGGCCAGCAGGTGGTTGCGAGGCGCTGATGTGGGTGAAGATCTGTGGGGTGACGACGCCAGCGGACGCTGAGGCTGCTGTCGAAGCCGGAGCGGATGCTCTGGGGCTCAACTTCGTTCCCTCGTCCCCGCGCTACCTGTCCCTCGAACAAGCGAAGGCCATCATCGATCAGGTGCGCGGGCGGGTGGAGCTTGTCGGCGTGGTTGCCAATCTGGACAGCGCCCAATGCCGTAGCCTGCTTCGCGCTGTCGGCGTGGATCGGCTGCAGCTGCATGGCGAGGAGAGTGTCTCGCTCTTGGCCGAGCTCGGCCCCAGCGCCTTCAAAGCCGTTGGAATTGCGTCTCCAAGCGACGTCTCCCGAGCTGCGAGCTACAGCGGCGACCGGATCCTCGTCGACGCGCGAATCGGGACTCAGGTGGGGGGCACGGGTCACGTGTTCGAGTGGAGCTGGGTCGCGGAGCTCGCCAAGCGGCGTAGCCTAGTCCTCGCTGGAGGGCTCGGGCCATCGAACGTCGCGCGAGCCATCGCGATGGTCTCCCCGTTCGGCGTCGACACGGCGAGCGGGGTGGAGTCGGCGCAGGACAAGCGCGCCAAGGATCCGGAGAAGATGCGCCGGTTCGTTGCTGCCGCGCGTGCGGCGGCGGCCACCGAGGGGGCTTCGTGAGCCCGCCGTCTCTTGCCCTCCTCCGAGAGCGTTATCTCACGCGGGGGGAGACGATGCCGCGTAGCGTCGCGGACGCGCTCGCCAAGGATCCACGTCGCGGGGCGCTGGCGCTCCTGGAAGCGGTGGAACGACGCAAGCGCGCCAGGCGCAAGGAGTCGCGTCGTCTGAGCAGGCTCCTGCGTTACGAGCGGGAGCTCTGGGATGGGGGCGCCATCCGGATTGCGGGGGTTGACGAAGCGGGGATGAGTCCGCTTGCTGGCCCGGTGGCGGCGGCTGCTGTGATTCTGGACCCCAATTGGCGAAGCGACGGCATCGATGACTCGAAGAGGCTGAGCCCGCAGGCTCGAGAGCGGCTCGAGGTGATCATCAAGGCCGAAGCCGTGGCGTGGTCGGTTGCTTTCGTGCAGCCCGTGGAGATTGACAAGCTGAACATCTACTGGGCAGGGATAGCGGCCATGGAGCGCGCTGTCGCTGGCCTCGAGGCTGGTCCCGATCATCTCCTGGTGGACGCGCGTCGCTTGGAGGCTCCTGGAATCCCCTGCACTGCCATCATCAAGGGTGATCAGAAGAGCCTGTCGATTGCTGCCGCGTCGATTCTCGCGAAGACGGCTCGCGATCGGCTCATGAGCGACCTCGACCGTCAGTATCCGGGGTACGGCTTTGCGCGACACAAGGGCTACCCCGTGACAAGTCATCGTGAAGCCCTACAGCGGCTTGGCCCGTGTGCCGTGCATCGCCGCTCGTTCGCGCTCGTTCGGGAGGCGGTGGCGGGGACGTCCCTCGAGTTGTTCGCTGAACCCCGCGGTGGTCCTCCGGTCGCGCGTCAGCCCCGAGCGTGACGCATGCCTCATTCAATGGGGAAGCGCTCGTGAGTGGCGCTCGCGGGCACGATAGAGTCGCGAGGCTTGCGCTGATTCTCCCCGCACGCACGCGACAATGGGGGGGCGTGCAGCGCTTCGGGGCTTCCCTGGAGGCAGCATTGAAGCGAGAAGCGGAGGTCGTGTCCCTCCGCCTTCACCCCGACGCGGAGCCTCCCCGAGGGGTCGGGCGGTGGTCGCGGTCCCTGACCGAGGGGCTTCGTGTGCTGTACCGGGCGCATCGGGAGCGTCCATTCGACGCCGTGGTCTCGAGCTTCCACGCCCCCCCCCGCATCCTCCCCAGCGTGCCGATGCTGGGATACGTCCACGATCTGCGGCCGTGGGGCGTTGGCGAAGCGGCTTACCGAGGCATCACCCCACACCTGTGGCGTGCCGTCTTTCGAACATGGGATGCGGCGTTGGTCCCGTCATCGCACGTGGAACGCGACGTTCGGCGTCTGGTGCCGGGCCTATCGGTCGTTTGCGTACCCGAGGGACTCGACCATCTGCGGCCTGCTGCGCCGCCAACGTCTGCCCGTTCCGCGCTGCTGGTGCTTGGAGGCCGCGCGCCCCACAAGCGTGCCGAGTTGGGGCTCGCGGCTGCCGAGCGACTCTGCGAAGAGCTGGAGTGCACGTGCATCGTCGTGGGGGAGCCGACGTCGCCTCCGCGGAGCAAACGCGTCGAGGTTCATCGGGCCCCCACGGACGAGGAGCTGGCGAAGCTGCTGGGCCTGGCAGCGGTTGCTGTCGCGCCGACGAGCTATGAGGGGTTCGGGCTCGCAGTTGGGGAAGCAATGGCGGCCGGTGTGCCGGTGGTCTACGGTCGCGACAGCATGTTGCAGGGGCTGGTCCAGGGGGGAGGAGTGCCTGTTGAACCGACGGTTGCAGCCCTCGCGGACGGAGTGCGTCGAGTGTTGTCCGACCGCGACAAGTACGCCGCCGAAGCACGGCGGCTCGCCGCGGCGTATACGTGGCGTGGCACGGCGCTCGGGGTTCTCGAGGTCGTGGCAACGATCCACACCCGATGCAGGCGCGGGCGGCGGGGGTATGTCTCGGGGTAGTGGAAGCACCTCGGACATTGCTCTAGGAGGTATGTCCGTGACGACGACCGAGGCCGTCGTCCGCTTGGTCGTGCGACTTGCCTTGACCGTCGTGATAGCGCGTCTCGTTACACCAGAGGAGTTCGGGCTCTTCGGGGCTGCGGTCATCGTCGCGGATCTCTTGAGCTCGTTCGCGGGTCTTGGCTTGGCAGCGGCGCTCGTTCAGCGGCGGGGTACCCTCCGCGGTGCAACGGAGAGCGCCTTCGGTCTTGCGCTGTTGCTCGCGGCGGTCATGAGCCTGCTCCTTTGGCTCGGGCGGCACCCTGTCGCTGGCTTCTTCGGCCAGCCCGCGATTATCCCTCTCATGGCACTCCTGGTGCTCGCCCCACCCCTCCGTGCCTTCGCAGACGTGACGGCGGCCGTGCTTTCGCTGGAGCGCAAGTATGGTCGGCTCTCGTTCATTGGGTTGACGTCGTTCTTGCTGGGCTATGGTGTGGTGACCATCGTCCTGGCTAGCATCGGGTGGGGGGCCTTGGCCCTGACCGTCGGATTCCTGGTGGAGCTTGGGTTCCGATGCGTTCTCAGCGCCTGGGTCGCACGCTCCCATCTGAGCATCGGGCTCGATCGTCATGCGGCTCGCGTCCTGCTCGCCGACGCCTCCAGGTTCAGCGCCGGAACGTTGCTTGTCGGCTTCCTTGGGGCCCAGGGGGACGAGGTGGCGGTCGGGCGCTACTTCGGTGCAGACGTCCTGGGTCTTTATCGGCGCGCCCATCAGTTGACGAGCATTCCCGTCAACATCATCAGGCAAGCGCTGGGACAGGTGCTGTTCCCTGTCTTCGTGTCGGTGAAGGACGACAGCGTCCGCCTACTGGTCGGGTACCGGAGGGCGCGCGTTGCGCTCGCGACAATCGTGCTTCCAGTCAGCGGTATTGGCTTCGTCTACGCCGAAGAGCTGGTCGCCGTCCTACTGGGTCCCGTGTGGAGTGGGGTAGTGCCGCTGTTGACTGTCGGTCTCTGCGGACTGTACCTCCAGATCTCCGCCGCCTTGGCCTCATCCTGTTTGCTGGCGACAGGGATGATGTCGGCCCTGCTGCGCCGCCAGGCAGTGTTCGTCGGTGTCCTCATTGGCGCCATGATCGTCAGCAAACCCCTTGGTCCCATAGGGATGGCTGTCGTGGCGCAGCTCGCCTGGGCGCTGTTCGCATGGCTGGTCGAGCATCAGGTTGCACGCGTCGTTCCCCTGACCCTCGGGCAGCACTGGGCAGACCTGCGCTTCGGCATGGTGACCGCTCTCGCAACCGTCCTGACAGGCTTGCCCGTGTCCATCCTCTTGTACGGTCCTCTGCCTGCTCTGGGCGTCTTGGCTGTTGGCGGCTTCGTGGCGGGAGCGACAGCCCTCGCGTGTCTCCGCTATGCGCCGGGAGGGCTGTGGGACGGGGAGATGGAGTGGTGGTTTCAGCGTGCCGCACGCCGCGTGCCGCTGCTGCGGCGGCTGCGCCGGGGCGCGGCTTCGGCCTAGCGGCGAGCGTAAGCGGCTGGCACACACGCGGGGCGGTGTGCGCGCTTCACTTGCGCAGCAGCACGCAATCCTTGAGAAACCTGGGATTCTGACGGAGCCGTACGAGCGCCACGGGTGTCACCTCGGAGAGAGGCTTTACCACACCACGTTCGCGAACGAAGCAGCGGTAGTTCTCTCCGACACCCAGGAGCGAGGTTTCGCTCGAATGGCAGAACTCCATGACGACGACGAGCTGCTCGCAGACGAGGTCTTGGAGGCCGATGAGCACTCGCGTGTCGAAGCCTTCGGCGTCGATCTTGACAAGACAGCGGCCGATCGAATGCGGGATGATGCTATCGAGCCTCCTTACAGGGACGCGCTGCGCTGCTCCCTCGCTGGCTTCTGCGAGGGACGATAGCCCGGAGTTCGTGGGGTGAACGGCGAACAGCGAGTCGCCGTCGCGATCGCCGAGCGCGCAGGAGTGAAGCGTGGCAGAAGGGCCGCTCCAGCGGTCCAGGCTGCGGCGCAGGTGCGAGAGGCAGCGCTCGTTCGGCTCGAAGAGGTGTAGCTCGGAGCCGTCTGGGTAGGTCGCGTCGAGCGACACGTCGCCATAGTTGGCTCCGACGTCCAGGATGACGCTCGGCTGCAGCACTGTCGCTAGGTCGTTCCACAAGGCGCGAAGATCGTGGTCCATGCAGCCGCCCGTGACGCAGAGGGTGACGGCGCGATCGTCGTCGGGATCCACCGATAGCTCGGTGCCGCTCGGCGTCGTCACCCAGGGATAGCGGTGCAGCCGGGCTCGAGCCTTGCTGCGTCGCCACCGCTCGTAGGTGGTCACCGCGGGGGCCAATGGGGAGCGCTCCATGGTGTGGCGCACCATCGTGCGGAGGGTGGTCATGCGCGGCCCTCCAAGAGCTCGCGGTATGCCTCGAGCAGAAGGGCCGCGGCCCTTGGGTGGGTGCGGGTCGCGAGGATGTGTTCGCGTGCCCCATGGTGCAACGATGAGCCTTGGGCCCTCTCGATGGCGGCTGCCAAGGACCCTGGTGAGCCGGGCTTCGCATAGTGAGCGTAAGGGTGCACACAAGCGCGAATGCTCGGACTATCCGTCGTTACTACGGGAGTGCCGGCGAGCAGCGCCTCGATGTTGCTGAGGCCGGCGGTTTCATGGTCGGAGGGTAGGACATGGACGGCTGCGGCCGCGTAAGTCGAAGCGAGGAGCGTGCTGTCCGGCTCCATGAATGGCAGAAGGCAGCATTGGGGGTAGCTCGCAGCCTCTTCGCGGAACCTCCGCATGTAGGCGCTCTCACGGTCCTCGAGCGCGCCCACGAAGACGACAGGGGCGTCGAGCAAGCGCGCCGCGCGAAGCAGGGCAAGGGGGTTCTTCCGGCGCTCGATGCGACCGACGGCGAGAATGAAGTCACGCGCCGCATGGCGCTGCTGGAACTCCCTGGGGGTTGCCTCCGCGAAATGGGGGCTCACCGTGGACGGAATGACTCGCCAGGGGGGCAGGGAGCCACCGAAGAGCCTGCGAGCATCCTGGCGTTCATTGTCACTCGCGAAGAAGAGCATGCTCGCGTGTCGCAGCACTCTCTGCTGGAGGCGGTGCGTGGAGGTGACGGGACACAGCGGATCCACGAGCTTCCAGACGCGGTGCAGGAGTAAGTGGCGACGGTGTCGGGCGACGAGGATGGGGAAGAGGCACACCCGCACACCTGCCGCCTTTGCTCGGAGTACGGCTTCGAGCTGATAGTACTCGGCGCCGAACAACTGCAGGATGTCCACGTCCGCGGGTTGGAGCCTTGATTCCGGGTGGAGCCAGGAGACGGTGGCCCCTAGCGCGCGCAAGGCCTCCGCAAGCGCGCGGATGCGACGCTCCTTGCCCCCGAAGTTCCACGGCGCGGTGGGATATTCGCAAACTCCGACGCGGACCGCGGGCGTCACGGATCGCCGCCCTCACTTCCAAGCCGGTGGCTGTCCATGACATCGCCGTCGCGATCTCCCCTGTGATCTGACGAGAATGGGCGGTGGCTTTCCCGCTCGGGTGGAAATGTCATTGTGGTGGTTCGGTCCCGCAGCCTCCGCACAGACAGCGGAAAGTACGACGCTTTCTCACTGATGCAAGGTATCCGCGGTGGGCTCCAGGGCGGCCGGGCTGACATTGGCACGCTGAATGCAATTCCCTGTAACTGGCTGCAGCGCGAGACCGGTTCAATCCGGTCCGCTGCGCCGCCCCAATGGGAGGCGACAGGGGGCCACCAGAGCGCCGTCCCGGGCCGACCGGGCGGATCCGTTTTGAGGAGTCCTTTGCGGAAGCCGTGTATTGGGCTATGGATGCGGCCCGCAATGACCCGGCGACAGTCCCGTGGCGCTGAGCGCGATATGCTTCCGGCGCGCGAGGAATGGATTGAGCGCGATGGGGAGCTGATCTGGGTTGCCGGGTGGAGCGCCGATGGCGTGCCCTACGCCATCGATCCCGGCGCTTGGTGGCGCGCCGCCAAGACCGCTGAGTGTGGCGCGGGATGGGCGCGCGCGCGGGCCGTGCTGGAGTCCCTGTTCTCTATCGAGTGCGGAGCCGACGCGAAGGTGGAGGTCGGGCGCGTCTCGCGTCTCGGCCAAGGGCTGAGCCGACAGGCCTACGTGGCCCCGGTCGTCGTCGAACCGGACCCGCGTCATCTGAGCGGCTCCTACGTTGTCTCGCTGCCCGGGCGCGACGCAGCCGCCGATGCTGGCTTCGACCAGCGCATCCGGCGCGAGATGGGGATCCTAACCGTGCTCGGGAAGCTCGGCCTTCCGCTTCGCCTGGCCCGAGCCATCGGCGCTCTCCGCGAATCCGGCAGGTTGGCGATGATCAGCAGCGCGGTGGAGGGGTTGTCCTTGGACGCGGTCCTCGTCGGCTCGAGCAGTTCTCTTCAGGAGCATCCCTGCGCCATCGTCGCCGGCATCGCTGCGACGATCCATGGCTGCGATACCGCACTGCTCGAGCCCCTCGCGCTACGAGGCTACAAGACGCGACGCGAGCACGCGGTCGCTGCGCTGAGAGCCTTCGAGGGCTTGCGGCATCCCATGGCCCTCCGGGCGCTGCATTGGGCGGAAGCTCACCTCCCGCCAGCGACCCCTGCGGTCCTCGTGCACGGTGATCTCCTCCCTCAGAACATCCTGATCGAGCCCGGAGCGCCACCCGCGGTCATCGATTGGGAGTACGTGCACCTGGGGGATCCCGCTTATGATCTGGCCATCGTGACGCGAGGTGGGCGGCGTCCGCTTGCCTGCGAGGGTGGGTTCGAACACCTCCTGAGAGCCTACGCCGAAGCTCGCGGTGGAGTCGAGGCCGAACACGTGCGTGTTCACGAACTGGCGTTGGCGGCGAGCTGGTACCGCCAAGCCCTGGAAGACAGAGGCGCCGGTGCGGAGACGCCCGAGACGGCCTTGGAGCGGCTCGCCTACATTCTCGACGCAGCTTAGGGCCTGTCCCTGAATGCGTGCCCGTGCCCGTGCCCCCCAAGTTGATCGCCGCATTGCGTCAACTGCACTTTTGCGCCGAGGAACGTCATGGTACGGCTCGGCCGTAGATACCAGGTCTCGCTTTGAACGATTACTTTTGAAGTGCATTTGGGTTTTCGTGTACTGGTAGCCCATGCATGTGCGCACCACGACTCAGCGCAACAAGGACGGCACCGAGCGGGTCTACTGTCAGATCGTCGAATCTTTCCGCCGCCCCGACGGCGTTCCCAGCTCGCGCGTG
>JAEWRL010000041.1 GCA_023398955.1 Pseudomonadota bacterium | reverse complement strand
GGCGGAGGCAGCACGGGGACCGGTGGCGTCGCCGTGGGCGGCAACGGCAGTACGGACACTGGCGGCAACGGCGTGGGCGGCTTTGCCTTCGGCGGAGCTGGAGCTGCGACGGGCGGTACGGCCACCGCTGGCGCTGGCGGCACGGAGGCGGGAGGCAGCGGTGGAGCCACGGGAGGCAGCACGGACACGGTGACGCGCACCGAATCCACCTTCACCTTCCAGCACTTCCCGATCGAGACGAGCGGCGAGGGTGTGTGGGACGGCCCGACGAGTCAGAACGTGCCCCCCACGAGCACTACCTATGACACTGTTGTGCTCGAGAACGGCTACCTGCAGGTGACCCTGCTCCCCGAGTACGGCGGCCGCATCCTCAGCATCGTGCACAAGCCCACGAACCGCGAGCTCCTCTACCAGAACCCGCTGGGCACCCCCTACCTGATGCACGAGGACATATTCTACTACGACTACCTCGTCATCCTCGGTGGCATCTTCCCCAGCTTCCCCGAACCCGAGCACGGCAAGTACTGGAACCACCCCTACGACTTCGAGGTCGTCAGTGAGACGGCCGAGGCGGTCACCGTGCGAATGTCGAGGCAGGACGACCTGGACCTCGCCGCTGGTGTCCCGGAGCGCTACGACGTGGGACGCACGGACGTCCTCGTCGAACTGGAGGTGACGCTACGCGCCGGCAGCACCAGCCTGGAGCTCGACACGAAGCTCACCAACACCCGCAGCAGCTCCGTGAGCGAGTTCGAGTACTGGACGGTGACCACGCTGGCTCCCGGCTCGCCTCCGGGAGAAACAGCCATCCCGCTCGACACGAGGATCCTGGCAGCGATGGACAGGGTGCACCTGCTCGAGAGCTCCTGGAGCTGGTTCGGCAGCGCCGAAGAGCGAGTGAGCGGCGAGGTGTTCACCTGGAACAACCTCTCCCATTTCGAGAACTGGGTCGATCAGGGGACGGCCTTCGCCAACCCCCGCTACGAAGCCAACTGGTCCGGTTTGGTCAACTACGAGAACGACACGGGCATCCTCCGCGTCTCGGGCGACGGGCAGACCCCGGGCTTGAAGCTATGGACCTTCGGAAGAGACAGTCTCAGCGTCGACATCAGCGATAGCGACCAGTGGCTTCGTCCCACCATCGAGATGTGGCACGGCGTCACCCCGGAGTTCTGGGAGCGCGGCAGCATGGCGGCGGGCGAAGTCCGGGCGTGGCGTGACAGCTTCTTCCCCACCCTGGGCCTGAGGGAGGTCACGGCCGCCAGCGAGCACGGCGCCGTCTACTTGTCGCGCAGCGCCAGCGGCACGGACTCGGTGCTCAGCGCCCTGGCCACCCTGACGCTGCCGGACAGGGCGGTCAGCGCCGTCTTACGCCTCGACGGCGCTATCGTCGCCGAGCAGGAGGTCGTGGTGGCCCCCGCGGCCCCGACGAGTGTCACCGTCACCGTGCCGAGCAGTGAGATCGCCCCCGGGGCGGTCTTCGAGGCCGAGCTCCTCGACGGCGAGAGTAGCCTCTTGAGGGGCGAGATCGTGCTTCCCTAGTGCTACTACTGCCCCAGGTAAGGCCGCGAAGCGCACGTAGCCCATTTCCAGTTCGCGTTGCTGGTCTCCAGTTGCTAATTTCGAACTAGAAACTGGGGACTAGCAACCGGGAATGCCCAACCAGAAATGGAGCGTCCCCTAGCCGCGTCGTGCGCTTCGACCCTTTGCAGTGCTTGCCGACGCAGTCAGGATGGCAATCAATTGACTGGTCTCATCAATGAGCGGAGCGAGCGTCGCTAGCGCTGCAACGAGTCCAGCTCGAAGAACGAGTTTGAGCCAGTAGCGAGCTTCGTGTAGTTCTTTGAGCGCGATGCGCACCTTGTACACAAAGTCAGCGCTGCTTTCAGCGCCGCGAGCCTCTTCGTAGTTCGCTCCAGCAGATGGTCCGCATCGCTCGAGTTGCCTGACGATGGCTCGAGCACCGGGCTGGTCGCCGAGAGTGGGAAGTAGCTTGATGACTCCTGCAGTGATATCGAGGAGCCGCTCGGCGATAGCGTCGGATGAACCGCCACGCGCCAGGGTCGCACCTGGGGCGGTAGTACTAATCCTCCAGCCCGCTCCACAGAAGCGTGACCCCGCAGCGCACCCCCGGCAGGGCATCGTCGGCCTCCTGCGCGGTCCCAACCGTCAGAAACTTGCCCTGCCCCACGGGGAGGCTCGTCCCACTCACCGCGGTGCCCTTGCCGCCTGCAGCGAAGATCACCCAATCCGAGTTGGTTCCGCTACCGCTCGCGACAAATACGTCATAAGGACACGCATTGGAGACTATCACGCTGTGGATCCAGCGCGGGCGCGGAACCAGCTGGTGGACACAGGTCATCTTTCCAGAGCCAGGGAACTCGCAGAACCGGGCCTTGGGATGGCCCGGAACCACCACGAACTGGACACGCGGCTCGCGCCTCTGCGGAGGCGGTGCGATAGCGGCGGGCCGGTCCGCTGCATCGGGCGCCGGTATTGGAAAGGGAGAAACGACGCTGGCCGCCGCTGGAGCCGCAGGCGTCTTGGCGCGCTCGGCGACTGCGCTGGTTGCGGCCACGACAGGATCTGGTGCCTGAGCTTCAACGTCGGGAGGGTGGACCGCTTTAGCGTGCTTCTCCGCCGCGGCGGCAGCCTGCCGAATGATGCGCAGCGCCGGTTGGAGCGGTGCCACGTAGGAACCGGCTCCGGGGAGCCTCCCCACGAGTTCCAGCCCCTCCGCGAAGCTCCCCAGCTCCTGCGGATTATCGAGATTCGCCGCCAGCCCCTTCTCCAAAGCGGTCTGTCCCTCTGCCTGCTTGCCCTCAGCATAGAGCATAGCCCCTTCGGTGATGTCGGGGCACCCGCGCAGCCCAGCCTCCGTGCACTTGTTGACGATCGGCTGCTTCAGGACCAACCGGGGCCCGCCTCCGCAACCAGCGACGACAAGGGCCACCAATGCCATGAGGGAGCTGAACGTCGCGGGCCAGCGAACGATACTAATAGCGGTACAGGACGTTGGAACTCGGGCGCGGGCGCGGGACATCAGCATATCTGACTCCTGATCCGAGCGACGCTAGCATGGATTGCACTTCCATATCTACTACTCGCCAATCAGCTTGACTTCAGTGCGAACTGACGCGTAACCCTTGCGGTCAACCGCCAGGAAATCCGCGTCCTTTGACACGTGGTACTCATGGAGCGCCAGGGTCAAGCGGCGGCCGCCAGCAAAGACGACCCCGTAAGCCATCGCCGTCATGGCCACAACCTAGCTCATGGCAGCGCAACCGTCGCGCCTGCCTTGCGGCTCAGAGCCCGAGTTTGTGTTCCCCAGGGGATCTGCGGCGCGGCACCGAGCGCTAGAGGATGTCCCCGTAGCCCGCGCTGCGGGACCGGAGCGCGAGCGGAGGGGCGCCAGGTCATCGTGGGGCATGGGGTCGTCGAGCGGCGCCAACCCGCGCTACGAAGCCAACTGGTCGGGATTGATCAACTTGGGCCAGATGCCAAAACGCAGGGTCATGCAGCCACATGATTTGCAGCATCATGCCGCCAGAGGGAGGTCACGGCCGCCAACAGCCAGCGAGCACGGCGCCGTCTACTTGTCGCGCAGCGCCAGCGGCACGGACTCGGCGCTGACTGCCCTGGCCACCCTGACGCTGCCGGACAGGGCGGTCAGCGCCGTCTTACGCCTCGACGGCGCCATCGTCGCCGAGCAGGGAGGTCGTGGTGGCCCCCGCGGCCCCGACGAGTGTCACCGTCACCGTGCCGAGCAGTGAGATCGCCCCCGGGGCGGTCTTCGAGGCCCAGTTCCTCGACGGCGACCCTGTTCACCGTTTCTCGCACAGGAACTCGAGCGTCGCGTCGGGCGCGGTCGACCCGCCCCCCCTCAGCTGGAGCAGGCTGTCGATTTGGTCCAGATCGACACCATCCACCGGCCACAGCAATTTGCCGGGTGCTCGGCACCTACGCGGCTACGGGCGTCGGGGACGCCAGCGGTTCGCCATAGCGGTCGCCACCGCGGCGGGTGCGAGCCTTAGGGGGGCCCGTCGCCGCCCCAATTGCTAACCCGAAACATGGAATCATGCTCCGGTGTGAGGAGGGCTACCGTCATGACGAAAGCTCGAGGCTATTTGCGGACGGGAACCCAGGCTGATGAGGTGTCGTTCACATCGTCAACAACGACAAAACAACTCGGATCAAGCGCGCGCGCCGCCTGAATGACACTGCGGGCGCCCCGGCGCTTCACCTGGACAAATATCATGTTGACCGGCCCGTCTCTACCGGTTCCGTCAAAAACGGTAACCCGGTAGCCCTGGTCCCGGAGCCTGTCTGCCAGATCGTTCCCATGAAGCGTAAAAATGCGTACTGCCTGTTCACCAATCTTGAAGAGCCCGTCAATACTGATACCGACCCAGGTTCCCGTAGCAAATCCCAGAGCAAAGGCCACTGCGGTAATCGGCTCGGAAATTTGTGAAAGAACCCGGGACACCGCATACACCCAAATAATGGACTCCACAAAGGCAAGCCCGAAGGCGATCGACTTCTTGCCCCGGATAACCATGGCGTGACGGAATGTTCCCAAAGATACATCGCATACCCGTGCGGAGAATATAATCAATGCGGTAATCAGACTTGCTACAGTAATCAACTACATACCCTCTACATTGCCACCAAAACCATTGACAACTCTTCAGGCTCAGCCTCTGAAGCTCCAATGACGGTACGAAATAGAACTCTACAATGCAAGCGGTTGCATCCCGCAAGTCCGCAAGTCCGCTAGGCCTGTACTACTTCCATGGAACACCCACGATGCGACTAGGCAGGATCTGCCGACCCGGTTCACATCACCTACAACGGCGCATAACGGGGAGTTCCGGCTCATGATGCCCGCCATGCCTTTGAGATTCCCATTCTTGAAGGCGCTCACGCAGTCCTTCCCTGGCCGAACACCCTGAAACGACGCAAAAAGGACCGTCGCAAAGCATACCATCATGGTCCGGCGAAGGTCGCGGCATACGACGAGAGAAAAGCGGCAGAACTCCTTGCAGATCCCGGCACTATACGTAACCGCTGCAAGCCTCCGTCTCCAATCCGCAACGCTTCCGTGTCTCTTGAACTGCATAATTGATCCGAAGAGGTATCCAAGAGAGATTCAGGGATCTTCATCTTGTTCAGCAAGTGACGCGAGTCATACAGGGTCCCCCAACGAACACCGAAGAGCTCGTCATCGTAGGCTTGAGCCGTTCCCGCTCATCGGCGATCCGACGGCGTGTACGTGGAGGAAGCTCAGAGTGAAGGGCGTGGCACGCAAGCCGAGTAATGCTGGTGTCATCACATTGACGGGGGAACACCGAAAGCGATAGCGGCGTCGAAGCAGGCGTTCCGAGACGGAGTGCCCCAGCGAGGCACAAAGCCACAACCCTCACCTCGCAGGTCGGCCCCGACAGGACCACATCGGTGCACGAGTTCTATGGTGTTGCTCGCCCGCGGTACCAGCAGCCGCTATTGGCGCTTACCCGCGTCCCTTCTTGTCCCCTCTCCAGTACCGAGCGAAGACCGAGGCCGACACACCGAGGCCGAGGCGCAGACGAATTCGCGTGACGCGGGTCCCCGCTCGGTCGTATAAGCGGAAAGGAGGTATCGGAAGACATGTCCAAGAAGCTGCTCGCCGAGCTCATCGGCACGTTCTGGCTTGTGTTTGGGGGATGCGGTAGCGCCGTGCTGGCTGCTGCATTCGGCGGGACGGACTCGAACCTGGGAATCGGGCTCGTGGGCGTCTCCCTCGCTTTCGGTTTGACGGTCCTGACGATGGCGTTTGCCATCGGGCATATCTCGGGCTGCCACTTGAACCCGGCTGTCACTCTCGGCCTGGTCGCGGGAAGGCGGCATCCAGCGGGCGAGGCCCTGCCCTATATCCTCGCGCAGGTCGCGGGCGCCGTCGCGGCAGCAGGCGTCTTGTACGTGATCGCAACGGACAAGGCCGGTGTCGAGATCGGCGGCTTCGCATCCAACGGCTACGGGGAACTGAGCCCCGGGGGCTACGGTCTGCTCGCGGCGTTGGTCGCAGAGGTCGTGCTCACGTTCTTCTTCCTGCTCATCATCATGGGAGCCACTGACCACCGCGCGCCCGCCGGGTTCGCTCCTATCGCGATCGGCCTCGCGCTGACGCTGATACACTTGATCAGTATTCCGGTGACGAACACCTCCGTCAACCCAGCGCGCAGCACCGGAGTCGCGTTCTTCGCCGAGACCGCGGCGCTCCCGCAGCTGTGGTTGTTCTGGGTTGCCCCGATCGTGGGGGGCGTCCTCGGCGGCTTCACCTACAAGGCGCTCTTCTCGCCCAACGGCGGCAACACCTGATCGTAGAAGGCGGCGCAACCCTTCCGAATGCGCGCCTCGTCGAGGCCGAGTCTTTCCAGCTCGTACTCGTGCACTGACTTGTACACTCGTTGCTTCTCGGCGTGCGCCTCGATCGTGGCGCAGCTCTGGCGTGATAGGGTGCTGCAAGAGTTCGCAGAGCTCCTCCATCACGACCTCGAACTCCGCCATCATGCGGTCGTAGCGCACGACGTACACCCGTGAGCGGTCGATGAGCTCGCAGCGTCCGGGTCCAGTTCGATAGATGCCGCAATGCAGAAGCCAGAGCGGCGCAGCCCGACGCTCAAGCTACCCGCTCCAGCGAAGAGGTCACTCGCGCTCAGCCTGGACATCTGCGGACATCCTTGTCAGCTGGACGGCAGCGCCTACCAACCACGCGCGGCGTGGCGCTCCCTAACATCCGGTGGCAGGCGGCCGTAGGGCTCCTGCTGTGGCGGCCATGGGGATCCTGCTGCCGCTCTTCCTGCTCAGCCTAGAACTACTGCTCCAACGTCGCCCGGCTCAGCACCACGCGCTGACTCGTCCGCTCGAAGGGGTGCCCGGTGGGCGAGAGTGCTGGCTAGCGGTATGCTTCTGCCATAAGTGACGACGCAGCGGAATCGTCGCGCCGAGCTAGCTTCCGGCTGGGGCGAGGCTCGATCTAGCAAGGGATCTGCTGGAAAGCGTGGAGGGGCCCGATGACTCCGAGGGGGGCTGCCGCGTGGCTGTCGGAGTTGGATCAGCGGACCGCGGCATTCGATCGCGGCAACGCTTGCTCCCGAAGCAAAGCACCGCTTGCCGTACGGCATAGCATCGCGATCGCCCTGCTTCCGTCAACGAACTATGCCGCCAGCGTTAACCGGGCGTCTCAATCACAGCGGGATTCACCCGCCAACCAACAAGAGGACAGTTTTTCTTTCTCCGATCATGGGCTCTGACGTACCATCTCCCTGGTCACAGCGAATGGTGGAACACTCTGTGGGCTTGCGCTGAGCCTCGTGCTTTGCGAACTCGATCCTGGTGGCGCGGTGTTGCCGATAGCTCCTACGCGAAGAATGAAGATGCGCGAGAGCCGCGAGAACGTGGTCGGTCGCGGCCAACCCATGCACGGTTTGGATGACGCTCGTCTAGCTTGGAAGCTCGGGAGATACTGAAGCCCCCAAGCTCTATTGGAGAACAACGTGGTTCTCGACGACAACAAGAAAGGGAAGCACATGACTCACATAAGCAGCAGAGCCACTGCCCTGTTCCCCATGGCGTTCCTCGCGAGCGCTTGCACCGGCGTCGAAGCCGAACCCTCGCCAGCGGAGCGAGCGATCACGAGCCACAGCTCGGCGCTGAATGCGGGAATCGTGAGACCGGCGATAGCCGAGAACGCGAGCCTCGTTGCTCTGTGGCACATGGATGAGTGTTCGGAGGACTCTGTCTACTTGGGCCCAGGCGGTATCAACGGCGTGGGCTGCGCCAACGGCAGGATTGCCGCGGCAGCGGTATTCGACGGTATCGACGATCGTATTGAGTTCCCTGACCAGGCGGGCTTCAATTTCACATCGGAGATGAGCATTTCGGTATGGACAAAGCCCTCTAGGATAACCGGGCTAGGGACCCTTGTCAGCAAATGGTATGCGCCCGATTCGTACATGCTTGCGGTGGACAACGAGCAATGGTCGTTCTCGCTAGCGTTTCCTGGCGGTGTTTGGGGCCAGAGCTACTCCATCAAGGCTCCCGCGATTGCAGAGGCGTGGACGCACTTGGTGGCGAGTTTCGACGGCTGGACGATGCGGCTATTCGTCAATGGTGTGCTCGCCAACTCATTCTCCGTTCAACCGCCGAGTCTACCAGCACGCAGGCTCCAGGAATCAACTCGCCCCATAACTATCGGAAATCACCCAGCATGGAATGCCTACGCTGGTTTTATTGATGAGGTATCTCTGTACAACACCGCGCTCTCCGAAGCGGAAGCCTGGTCCTTGGCTCACCCCAAGACGCGAATCGAACGGAAGGTGGCGGTGGTCGCCTACAACCCCGTCAATCCAACTGAGCCCTCGCAGACACTCCGCGACTATTATGGTTGGCCTAATCCATTTCAGCTCTCGGAGCAAATCGATGACAAACTGCGAGAGATCACCGGAGGATTCGTCGATTACCGAATCGTTGCTACCCTCGAGAGCTCGAGCTTTCCGCAGAAGCTCGATGGATACCGCGATACCTGGAGTAGCTACCTAGCCTGTCGCAGCAACACGAACTTGTGTCACCAGCCCGACGCTGCTGCATACCTACCAGTGCTGACCCAAGACTTTGGCCAAAACTTCTGCGAGGCCATTGAGCGCAACGAGATCGACGAAATCTGGCTTTGGGGCGCTGGGTACTTCGGCTTCGATGAGTTCGCATACAAGGTACCCGGGGACGCGATTCCCCATCAGCCAGAGCCTTACAGTTGGTGGATATACGATGGCCGCGTCAAGGACCTCCCCGAATGTGGGCGCCCCTACTTTGTGATGGGCTGGGTCCCCGAGCGCGTTGAAAGCGTGGGGCTACATTCCTATGGTCATCGCATCGAATCTGCCATGACGATTTCCGAGCACGCGCGTGGTCTTTGGCACCGCTGCGGGTCTCACGGCTCGAGCGAATGGACCGATTATATCTGCATCGATCAGGATGACCCCGGAAACGCAGGTTGTGGTGACGTGCACTATCCACCAAATGGACAGAATGACTATGACTACTCGAATACACGCTCGGTGATGAGCCGTTGCGACGACTATTTCGACTATCCGAATCTCGCGGATGCGAAGGTGCCGGTCTCTGCCGATACCTGGGGAGGGAGTGAGGTCGGCTACTTGTCCTGGTGGATGCGGCACCTGCCCTCCGATTGGTGGCATAGTATTCTTTGTATTGGCGAGAGGTGTCCGGAGGTGTCCGCAGAGCGCACTCGAGCCAAGGAGGAGCTCGTGCATTGGGCAGTCGACGGGGCAACGCTCGCGGCTGACCCGCTAGCTCCGCGCTAGACGATTGCTGCGCACTCACGAGCCGATAGAAGGCTCGTGGCGCCACCGATTCCGCCGTCGACGCCGTCCCTCGTTGTAATCACCCGGGAGCCGTCGGTTCGCGTCACCGGAGCGCCCATGGCGAGCGACGGAGGCCGTGCGAGGCGGGACGCCAGCGTCTTCGAAGGAACTCGAGACCGGGTCGCTGGGGCTGCGCTCGGCATCCGCGACAGCTGCGACACGGTTAGCACCATCGCTCGCATCGATCGCGTCACGAGTATGGGACACCACGCCCTGACATATATCCTCATCGTTGGGAGCGAGATCGAGAGAGAGGGAGCCCGTGGCAGCACTGCAGAGCAAGAAGCGAGCCTTCCCCAGGATCTCGTCGCTGATTGAATGGGCAAGGGCGTCTTGCTCCGTGGGCCGACCCTCGGCGGCGAGGGCGGCGAGGGCCTCACGTTCGCCGCCCCTCCCGCAAAGGTGAACCATTCGTAGCTGTCGCCGTTTCTCGGCTACGATCTCTGTCAAGCGATGGCTGGGGTCCACCGCGACGACGCCCTCGATGCAGCCTGATCGAGACGCTTCAGCGCAGTCAAGGAAACCCTGAGAGCCGAGCACCTCTTGCTCCGCGACCCAGCGTCGCCGCTTCTCCGCACATCATGGGTGGAAGCGCTCCGCCTGCTCGATGGGTTGCTGCGCGGCAGGCAGATCCGCTACCTCCTGTCCGGGGGCAACGCGCGCGAGTTGCCCGAGCCGACGGCACGCTCGCCTGGCCGCCTGACGGCTCTACGCGTGATCACGAGGCATTTCGCGGCGGTCGCCCGCGAGAGGCTAGACGCGATTGCCGTCCGGACGAGCGCGGCGGCGTCAACGGCGCACGAGAGCCCTACCCGAAGACAGCGAGGTCTGGAACCGTGAGCACGGCGAGGACCTCTCCGAGTAAGCGCAAGGTCCCGTCGGGGAGGCTGCGCGCGGAAACTCGCTGACCACCCCGTTCGACGGCGACCACCATGACCTCGCGCAAAGGCGTTGGGTCGAACTCGAAGCCTTGGAACTCGGCGAAGAGCTCGGAGAGCCAGTCCGTCACGTCCTCGAAGAGCGAGGGATCGTCGGCTGTGCTCAGGGAGTGCAGCAATGGCGATCGATTCTCTCCGGTAACTCCAAGGACTTGCTGACCTTCGGGGCGCCCATCACCTTCAATGAGCTTGCCGTGAGCGGCTGCTCGAATGCAACGGGGACGCGATGAGTCGCAATGGCACGATGCACTCGGCCTCGCTGTGGCAGCACCGCGCAGGCTGATACGTGGGGCAGGCGCCCCGTCATGATTGCCCCGCGGCTTGTGCGTGGCGGCTTCGGTCGAGCCCGGACGACGCCACGCAGGTGCGCGACCCTCGTCAGTAGGCTTCAGCGTGCCGTCCGCCCGTCGCCACTGGGCGGTGAGGCGGCGCGTCGCGGACTGCGAAGCGTCGGCTTCGGTCGCTGGCGACCACGGAGCCTCCGATGGCAGCGGCCATGCCCAACAGGAGCGCTCCGAACAGAGCCCAAAACGCCGTGCTGCTGTCCTCGGCGGCCGCGAGGGCCGTCTCGCCAGCGCTACTCAGCCGCTGACTCATGTTGGCCTGCGCGGTTTGGAAACGCGCTGCGGCGTCCGTCGCTACCTGCTCCGCGTCAGCACGCGACAAAGCGGTATTGGCGGCAATTGCCTGCGTCAACATCTCACGGTTGAGGCTTCCCTCGCGCGCCGCACGCTGCAACACGGCTTGCGTGGCGTTCTCGAGCTGCTGGGCGGTCACCGCCGGCTGGCCAGCGGCGCGCAGGCGCTCGTTAATCGGACCGAGCATGTCGTTCGCGCTGACGCCGAGCTGCTGGGGCAAATTGGTCAGCTGTGTAACAGAAGGCATCGAGCCACTCACGGCGCTCATCGCTGCGCCGCCGACGGCTGCCCCGCCGCGGACGACGGCAGAGGCGACGTTCCCGATCAACCAAGCGCCGGCCACGACGCTGAGCCCCCACATCACCAAACCGTGTAACGCGCCGGGACCGCGTGCCGTCACCCCCGCCCCGCGCGCCGCAACGTACCCGCCCACGAATAACGCGACCAGGGAGACGACGACCATCCAGACCCCGGAGAAGATGCCTGATGGCCGCAGGCTGCTGGGGTCTTGCGGGTCGATCCACGATAACCCGAGTGCAAGGCCAAGCGCGTACAGCATGGCCGCGATACCCAGCGCTGCGACGCCTCCGCCGAAGACAGCCCCCCACTTGAGGCGCGCTGACGCGGCAATGTGGCTGGGCTGCACGACATCGCCCGATAGAGTTTCTTGATTGGTGTTTGCTTCCATGCGGGTGACTAAGCAAACTTCGTGCGCGGCGTCCTGTGGGATGGTTTGCAGCGGTCGAGATCGCTCTGCACCACCGGGGTCTGGGGCCCCGGTGTCTGAGTGGCGATGCTCCTGCCGTCGAGGGCCCCTTCCCCGTCACGCTGCTGTCGCTCGCTCTGACCACGGCTCTTCCTAGACGTCAATCTCTATATCATCGACGCTCCGCTCGAGGCCACGGCCGTACGCTCCTTGGTCGTTCAGCTCGTGCCGGCGGCTGGCGCTGGCGTACGATGACGTTGGAGGAAGGCGTGGGCGATGGTCAGGGAACCGCATGCGGGAAGACCTAGACCATGCCGCTGCCCCTGGCAGGCCGACGAACGGGCCTCTGCTCCTCGATTACGTGGCCCGGTATTCGAAACGAGCATAGCCGTCAGACGTCTGCTGAGCTTGGGCGAAGTGGCATTCTCTTTCTGAGACATCGTATTCCGGTCACGGTGAGGTCTTTCGATTGAACCGCTTCGACTACGTCGAAGCTCGCGCCATGACTGGCCCAGGCTCGACCAATCTGCTAGTTCCTATTCCTTCGTCAGTGCCCACGCCGACGTCTCCGAGAAGTCCGTCGGAAACGCGATGCTGGTAGTCTGGTTGGATCAGTACCTGGTTGGATCAGTACGATGACCACTCCTGAGCTTTTCTTGGTTGCCATGCGAGAGCGGCATGGTGTGAGCGACGATTTCATTGAAGCGGCGCGCCCGCTTGTGGAGGCCATCTTCGCGGAATTCGACGGCGAAAAGCGCCACGATCTACTTGAGTTTGCTGAGTCGGTATTCAGCCAGCAGGCGGAAACCGAACGCATGGTCCGGTCTTGTACGCACAGCATCCGCGAAGCAGCACGTAAGCTCGAGCAAAGCTTCACGCGCGTCACTCTGGCGCTCGAAACCCTGCGCAAGTCGCGCAGCGAAGTCGTCGCGCTCGGCGCTACCCCCGTTCCCCGCTGGCGGATGAATTAGGTACTCCACCTACGAGCTGTCACGGGACCAAGCGTCCACTGTCGAGGGCGCCGGATGCCGAGCGAATTCCCGCTTCATTCTTCCTTCAGCGGCGCGTGGACGGGAGTGCTAGGGCTCAGCCGAGCCCTCATCAGCACCACGCAGGTGCATGCCCCAGTCGAGCCGTCGTTGACCGACAGCCAGTTCTACAGACGGTCCGGTCCCGGCTCGCGTCTCGTAGCCGGGGCGATCCACGATCTCTTGGACGACGGGAGACAAGTCCGGCGTGCGCTGGCGTTCGGAGGCCTCCCCTACGACGGACCAGGGCTCGGGCGACCAGGAAACCGCGGCGCTCGTGCGCGCTCGGCTCGAGACGTCGTAGCTAGCGGAAGAGAACGGCGCCGGATCGTCTGACGCCTCGCCCGTGATCACGAGATCGCAGCTGCCAGTACTGGCCTCGTCGGCCACGAACTGCACCCAAGCCGAAATAATCGCCGCTCCGGCAGGGATTCCTAGGTCACGGAAGCGCAGCCCACGTCGGTGTTGACGACGGTGACGTGACCCCAGTCTCCGTTGCTAGACCACTCGAACCCCCAGAAAGCCACGAACACGTGGTCCTGATTATAGGCATTGGCCGTGCTCTTCATGGTCGACCATTCGGAGCTCGACATGAGCCAGGCATGATCTGCCAGCCCAAACTGCGTCGCCCCTATGTGGGAGCGGTGCACTACCGGCAGCAGGTTCGATGGATCGGGAGACGTGTTTCGATGACGTTTCCAACGCCGCTCACTGTGCATCGAGCGCAGCGGCATGGCATGGCCACCGCACGACTCGTCGCCACGTGTCTGCTGCGCCCACTGCCGCTGGCGAAGACCGGCCTGGGCCGGTACAAAGCCCCATGACCCTCAGCATTCGAGCAGCGCGTCCAGGCGACGAGCAGACACTCTTCGACCTCGTGCTGCAGCTGGCGAGCTTCGAGCATCTCGAGCATGCGGTAACTGGCAGCGCGCAAGACCTGGCGCGTGACCTGTTCGGCACGGCGCCTGCCGCCGAGGCCTGGCTCGCCGAACGCGACGGGCGCGCCATCGGCTTCGCCCTGTGCTTTCGCACCTACTCGACCTTTCTCACCATGCCCGGCCTCTACCTGGAAGACCTCTTCGTCACAGAGAGCGAGCGGGGAAAGGGCGTTGGTAAGGCCCTGCTTCGCCACGTCGCGAGGGTCGCGCTCGAGAGGGGCGCGGGGCGCCTCGAGTGGGCGGTGCTCGACTGGAATCATCGAGCCATCGCCTTCTACGAGAAGAGTGGGGCCCGGGTGTTGCCTGATTGGCGGATCTGCAGGGTCATCGGAGAGGGCATGGAGCGCATGGCCGCCGAGACGAGTCCGCCCTAGCCCTGAGCAGCACCGCGGCGGCTGGCTGGGTTGCCAGATTAGAGACGTGGTCAATGGGCTAGGGGTCACGATCAATCCCCTCTACTCACGAGTGCCGCCTCCCTGTGGCCCACCGCGCCGCCCTGTGCGCCCCATGCGCTGAAGGAAGGAGGCGACCGTCGATGGGCAGTCGATCTGGAGGACATGGTCCAGATCGCCGACGTCGATCCCGAGCTCCATCGCGCTCGTCGCCACGATGGCACAGTCTTGGGCCTCCTCGAAGGCACGCTCCGCGTCCCGCCGTTGCGACGCCGACAGGGACCCGTGCATCACGAAACTCAGCACCTGGCGCTGGTTCAAGAGGTGCCCGAGCTGCTCGGCCCCACGCCGCGAATCGACGAAGACGAGGCGCTTGCGTCCAGGGTGGAGCTTCTCCACGAGGGTGGCTGCGTTCTCGATGCTGCCGACGAAGTCGAGGACGAGCTCGGGGGCCTGCTTCGCGCCACCGGGATCCACGACCTGGCCTTCGCGCTGCGAGCTTCCGCGGACCCAGCCCCGCGGCCGCCCGCTCCTCGTCGCTGAGCTCGTGCCCCTGGACCACCAGCTCGTAGTGCTGGCGCGGGTCGAAATCCGGGTGCTCGTCGACCCGATCCATGACGTCGACGAGACGCTTGAGGAAGATGCGGGGGGCGATGCCGACCTTGCCTCCGAGCTTGCCCGCGACGCCCCGGGCCAGCTCTTGGACCACCTCATCGGTCACGCGCCGCTCGATGAGATCATCTGCTCGTTGGGCACGGCGCAACGAGGGTCGCTGAGACTGCCCTTGTGAGTACCCGTAGCGATGTAATATCCATTGTAGTAGCGAGTGCCGGGCCACCCGAGTCGCCGATGCAGGTCAGCCGAGACCCGGCGCTTGTCGCGTTGAAGCGTCCCGCGGACGTCGAAGTGACGTAGACGTTGTCCCCAAACAAGAGATCGCGCGGCAGTAGCGGTCCCAAGGCCGAGATGGCATATGCACCCCAACCCTAGGCCAGAAGCCCAACCGGGGTTGTCTGGCTGAGCAGCCCCATCGATTTGGGCCACGGCGATGTCCGTGCTGCTATTCCACCTCGAACCGGCGCTCAAAGACTTTCCGGCTCAAAACCATGTGCTGACTCGTCTCGTCGAAGAGAGCGCTGGGTGGGCGACGGTGCTGGCTGGTAGTATACTGGTGCCATGAGCAATGACCCCGCGGAATTGTTGCGTAAGGCTCTCGAGCTTCCTGCTGCGAAGAGGCTCGATCTCGCGAGGGATCTTCTGGAGAGCGTGGAGGGACCTGATGACCCCGAGTGGGCTGCCGCGTGGCTGTCCGAGTTGGATCGACGGACCGCGGCATTCAACCGCGGGGAAGTCGAACTGGACGACTGGGACGCGGTCGAACAGCGACTTCTCGCCGAGCTCAAGAATTCGTGAAGCGGGTAATTCTGTTCCGCGATGCAACGCGGGAATTGGAGGAAGCCGCGCGCTGGTACGAGAAGCGCGAGCGTGGTCTCGGGCAAGACCTAGTCACACGAGTAAAGATCAAGTTGACGCGAATTGCGGAGGCTCCGCACCTGTACCAGCAATGGAGACAAGACAGGCCCTACCGTCGTGCAACCGTGTCGCGGTTCCCTTACGTCATCTACTACGTGGCTGAAGCGGAGACGGTCTACGTGTATGCGATTGCGCATGCCAAACGCAAGCCCGGATACTGGATCGGCAGACGCCGTGATGTGTGATGCGCGCCAAAGCTTCTGAGCCATGGAAGTTGATGTCCGCATGAAGACGCAGCACCTCCGCCAGCGACAGGAACCTCATTGGGCGGACCTGCCCCTGAGCGCTGCCTGAGCAGCCCCCTCCGCTGCTTCACTTCTCGACGGCCCAATCGCCGTCGAGCCTCGCCCCGGCATTGAACGCCATCCACCCGATGTCATTGCGGGAGGGCCGGTCGCCGTAGAGGGCGGCGATCCGACTCTCGACGGCTTCCACGCTCACCCTTCCGCCGCCCTCTTCCAGGCTCTTCCTGAAGAGCTCCACGCGCGAGGGGACCCTCACTGTTTCCCACTCGGACAGGCCCACGTTGCCTGAGCGCGAAAGGCGGAATTCAGGCTGCCCGCGAAGCACGCTGAGGCACATCTCCTGGCTCCACTGGGCGTGCGCCACGCTCAAGATAGAAAGCTCGCTTTGAACCTGAAACGCCGTGAGACCACGGTCCCGACGGTGCAGTACGGTCTCGAGCTGCTCCGTCGCCTCCTCGATAGCCGCTGCCCCTCCGGGAAGGTCGCGCTCCACGAGCCCCACGGTGTTACCGTCAATGCGAACAAAGGGAGGATGCATGAGGACATAGCTGCCGTGGAAGTCCCGAAAATCGATCAGCTTGGCCGCCGCCTCGAGCACGTTCTCCGCTGGGAGCGGGCCGCCCGCTTCCCGTAGAATCTGCACGAAATGCTCGCGGACCTTCACGCGCCCTCCGCGGTCCGCAACGCCGGGCAATGCCACGCGCAAGCGCCCGAGGTAGTCGACCTGGGTGCTTCGGCGAAGCAGGCTGGCGAGATGCCAGTGGTTCATCCAGGCGGGGAGCTCGATGGCCTCTCTGACGTCGTCGATGAGCTCCATGCACGAGTACTGGCGCTCTGGCCCTGTCGCCTCCATGAGGCTCACCACCACCGGGGGGACCTTCGCGAGCCATGACTGGAAGTCCGGGAAATGCTGCTCGAGGCCGATGAGCCCTCGGTCGAAGTACATCGCCTCGGTTGGAACGACGAAGCGTCCAATCTCCGCCTGGATCTCGCTGATGGGGACTGGGGTCTCCGGTGCGCGCAGCATGGCGAGGATTCTCGGTTCCTTGCCGGTTCCGAAGGCGACCACCGTGGGTTCAGCCTCAGCGGTAGACGGCTCTTCCACTTGCAAGTATTCCTGGAGCTGCTCCCAAAGCCGACGGCTGAGCGTCTCACCCAGCTGATCGGTCACGGCCCGCGCAAGACGTTCCACGTCCGGGAGCGTCGCGGGGTAGCTCAGCGCCGCCGCCCGACTCTGCAGGGTTCGCCATGCCTCGGCCAGGTCCGGCTTGGCAACTCGCGCCAAGTACTCCTCCCCTTCGAACTCGACGATGCGGTACGCACCGTCGAGCATTCGCTCACAGAAGTAGTCGAGGGCGGGGGTGCGGGACTCGAAGCCACCCCACCATGAGTCCTCCTCGAGACGCTCCACGAGCAGGGCTCCTCCCGCAGCGTTCAGCCGCTCCTCGAACCGACCTCGCAGGTAGTCGAGCCAAGCGCCCTCGGTCCGAAGGCGCCCGATGACCTTGCTCTCGATCTGGCGCACACGCTCGCGGCTGACCCCTAATGTCTCCGCGATGCTCTCGAGTGTCTCCGGCCTTCCTCCAAGTCCCGCTCGCCGTGTCACGACCATGCGCGGGATCGCATCGAGCCCTTGCAAGGCGTTCTTCCAACTTGCCAACAGGCCCTCAGCCCACATCGCCCGCCGAACCGCGACGTTCTCGACGAATTCGCGAATCGCTCGCTCCCCTTCCTGGATCGACGCTCGCCCCAGGTTCTTCGCCACGGCCAGGGTATGCTTGGGAATCGCGACGAGCTCACCGAGAGTCGCTAGCCGCTCGCGCTTGCAGTAGTTCGTCAGCCTCGTGGGCAGCTTCAGCTCAGCGACGGGAATGACCGCAACCTCCGCCGGCACCACCGCTTGAAGGCCTGCCCAACCGCTCGGTACCGTCGACGCTCCAGCATCATCGCTCGGCCCAGCGTCATCGCTCGTCTCAGCGTCCCCACTCAAACGACGAACGCGACGTCGAACGTCCTCCCACGGCAGCCCGAACCGGAGCTCGATGAGGCGTCGGGTCTCAGCCACGGTCTTGCGCCCGAGGTTTCTCTCGCTGAGCAGGTCTAGCGGGTCCTGTACGACGAAATCTCCAATGACGCCTATCTCCTTGCGCGAGCACCAGTTCAGCATCCGCGCCGGCAGCGGCCAGGAGTCCACCACCTGGGCCACGAGCGAGTCCCACACGTCCTCGTTCGCCTCCGCCTCGTCTTGCTTGCCGTCGAGCTCTGCTGGCGACGGCGCCTCCGCCTGTGGCGGCCGAGCCGTCTGGCGCGTTGCTGCGGTCTCCGTGGCGTCGAGCCCCGCCAGAAACGGGCTGGGGGTTCCGTAGGACGTCACATAGAGCGCATCACGAGCGCGGCTCGCCGCCACGTAAAGCAGGCAGCGTTCCCTCGCCTCTGCAAGTGAGGACAGAACCGGATCGTCCGCTTCAGCGTCGCTCTTGTACGGGATCATTCCCTCCGTCACGGAGGTGACGAGCATGATGGGGAACTCCAGCCCCTTCACTCGGTGCATCGTCGCGAGACGCACGCTGGAGCGGCGGGGAGGCTCGCGCTCGAGGATCTCGTAGTCGATGCCGGCGCTTTCGAGTGCTGGCCCATAGGTCCCTGTGAGCATGCTCTTCGCCCGCGCGACGACGCAGATCGCCTCAGGAAGGGTGCCCTCGTCGACGAGTTGGCGCACTTCGGCTACCACGAAGTCTCGCTCGTCAGCCAGGTGCTCGAAGCGCCGCACAACAGGCCTATTTCCGCTGCGCAAGGAGACGTAGCCCCGGCCGTGCACTTTGCCCTCGTCGAGGTCGTCGTAGTCCCCTCTCCCGAGAATCCCATACGCCCAGCGAGAGATGGCAGCCGTCGTGCGGTAGTTGATCCGGAGCTCGTGGGAGCGACGCCCCCGAACGTTGATGCCCGCCTGGCTCAGTGATACCGGATGCCCGTAGATCCGCTGATGCGCATCACCCACCAAGAACAGGTCATTGGCTCGCTCTGGACCGGCGATGGTGCGGATCAAGCGGAGCGCTTCCCCCCCGAGATCTTGCGCCTCGTCCACGATCACCGAGCGGTAGCGGGGAGGGGCCTGCGTCGCTTCCAGCTCCTTCCGTGCGCTGCGCAGAATGTCGACGGCCTCGGCCACGCCCTGGCTCGCCAACGCGGAACGGTATTCCTCGAACACCTCCCACAGCCGTCGCCGCTCGGGTCGCGAGAGCGGTTTACCCCTGTACTTGCGCACCGCTCGGGCATAGGCGCCCACGTCACGTAAGTCCTGCTCCTGGATGACCTTCTCCCACTCGGCCTGGCAGAACGCCCTCTCGAATCCATCGACCCCATAGAGATCGATGGCGCTGCGCCACGCCTTGTCGGTGTGTTCCCGACCCGCCAAGCGCATCGGCTTGCCCCGATCCCGCAGGAACTGGCCAGCCCAGGCATCGATATTCTGGATCTCGACGCGCGCCAGCTGGTCCGGTTCGAGCAGCTTGGCGAGCTGGTCCCGGATATCCTGCGCCAGGTTCCGCGTGAAGGTAGTGAAGAGCACGCGGTCGTCAGGCCCCTTGAAGACCTCGCGCACGAGGAACGCGGCGCGGTGCATCGCAACGACGGTCTTGCCCGTTCCAGCGCCACCAGTGACGCGCATCGGACCCTTGGTTTGCGCGCGGGCCACCTTGCGCTGGGTGGGATGCAGGTACACCCGCCAGACGTCGAGCGGGTAGGTCAGCGCCTTGTCCAGATCGAAGCTCTCGTCGAAGAGCCGGAACTCGCGCTGGCTGCTCTCGCGCTCGAGGGCCGCGCCGATGTCCGTCGGATCCAGTGGCGGCGGGACGCTCTTCGCCTTCTGCTTTGCCTCCCCCGCAGACGCCTGGGGTTTGTCCAGGATCTCCTGGATCACGGCGTCGTAGTCGAATCCTGCCGCGAGCCCGGTGAGCAGATCCCGCGCCTCGTCGGGGAGGTGCGGCACCAACCGGTCCAGGTCGGCATCCGTGTAGAGCGCGCGCACCGCGGGGACGAGCGGCCTTGGCAAGCCGCCGACGAAGAGCTGCTCGTCCGTGAAATCCGAGAAGAGGCGCTTCCCCTCGTACCCCTCCGTGTCATCGTCCTCAGAGGCACCCTGCGTGTCGGCGCCATCCCGACGCTGTGAGCGGGACGCTCCTTCGCGCTCGGGACGGCCCTTGGCAGCACCCGCGCCCGCTGGCGCCGCCTCGGCGGCGGTGACCGCTCGTGACACGGCATCGAGATCGAACACCTGTAGAGTGCCGGTAGACGGGTGGACCTGCACCTGCTTCGACTGCGCCCAGCGGTAGGCTTCATCGTGGTGATCGACCCAGAGGAGGAGAAAGACGTCCCCGGCCTCCGGTGCGCGAATGATGGCCCGGTAGTCGTCACCGATGCGAACGCTGCGGAGCTGCCGGTCCGCGGTGGCGTGCAGCGGCTCGTAGTGAATGCTCGGCTGCTTGGGGTCCGTGGTGAATTTTCGGATGAACTCGTCTGCCTTGCGCTGGGCCTTGCGCGGCAGCTTGGCGTACGCCGGGAAGTATCCGGCGGCGATGGCGACCCGCGCCGTCACCCTGACGCCTCCAGCGCTTCGATCAACGAGGCGCCATCGAGGCCGGCTTCGATCTTGAAGAGGGTCCTGCCCCGCGATTCGAGCAGCGCAGCCGTGTGCCGTTGCGGATCGAGGTAGGCGCCCACCTTCTGAGCTACCCAGCCGAGCTCGATCGCTCCCTCACTCCCGGGCTCCAGTACCTCGAAGGGCACCGCAAGGTCCGAATAGCCAGCAAGCAGCGCCGCCCGAACGGCCTCGACGATGCCGTCGCCCAAGTCTGTGAGCTCTTCGAGCAACTCCTTCTGCACAGGAGGCACCTCGACCTCACCGAGCCCGGCTCGAGGCATGCTGCGGGGCGCATCGAGCAAGGGGCGAATGCTATCGAGGTCCGGGACCGCTCCAAGAAGCTGCTCCTGCGTCACCACCTGCACGTTGGGGAGGAACTGAAGGAGGTTGTACGCTCGCAGGAAGAAGCGCCAGCTTCGCAGGTACGCCGGCCGCTGGCGATTGTCTGCCGAATCCGCCAAGCGCAGCACCCCGCGCGCCGCGGTCGGATCCCCGAAGAGCCGACGCGCTCCTTCCTTGGAGGCACTCAGGAACATCACGGCCTCCTGATCCGCCCCGAAGGGGAGCCGAGCCCAGAGAGAATCCCCCGGAGTTGACTCCCTGAGCTTGGTCATCGGGTATTCCGCACCGAGGAGCTGCGCCAGCTCGTCCTCGATCTGCTCGGCGGGCGCTTGCCGCCCTGAGGCGTGCGAGGCGGCGGCAGTAACACAGGCCGCGAGCTTCGGCCAAACCAAAGGCTCCACCAGGTAGCCGAGCAGGGCTCGCAGGGGGTCGGCAGTGGCGAGGCTTCCCACCTTGAGGTTCAGCTTGTTCACCAGCTGCTCGAGGCCGCGCAGCACGTTCCCCTCGAGCCACGGCCCCAGGCCGTCAGCGGCCGCGAAGGCGTCGAGATCGTGCCACCCGAACGACCAAGTGACGTAGCGCCCCGAGCTGACGATCCCCGCGCGCTTCTTGAAGTCGTCGTGGATGCGGCCTCGCACGTCGCCTGGCCTGACATGGTAGGTCGCCCCATCGGCGAAGCCCGCGACAGGCCTGACCTCGCTCTCCTGCCCTTCCGGGTAGAGCATGAAGTCGGGGCGGCATTGGTGAAGGACCTGGTCTTCACCGAGAGGCACCTGGGGCCGATAGAGCCACACGCGGCCGCCGAGGGTGATACGGAGCTCCTCGTTGTCGAGAGGCTCGACCTGGATGCCCTCGCGCTCGCCGAGGCGGGCAAGGGCCTCACGGAACCGCAGCTCGAGCTCGCTCTCGTGGATGCTCTCGATGCTCAGCTGACCGACGCTCGGGATTTGCTTCATGTCGTCGAAGGCGCCCAGCATCGTCTCGAGCAGCTCGACGGCGACGCCGCGATCGAGCAGGTGCAGGACGCGCTGCTCGCGATAGGCGTAGAGGCACCGGTAGCAGGCCTTCACCGCCGGAGCGCGGGTATTGCAAGAACACCGGCGCAGCGCGTCGTGGGCCCTCTCGAGCACCTGACGAAGCTTCGCGCCGCGATCCTCGGTGAGCTCCGCGAGCAGGCCCGTTCCCCCCGGGACGATATCCTGAACCAACAGGTAGTTCCGCCGTGCGTCCTCGGTATCCCCAGCCGGCTCGTCGTAGCTGTCGACGCTCAGGAACTCGGGCTCTCCTCCGTAGAACTCCCGGAGCCCCAGGCGCAACGCTGCCCGCAGATTCGCCAGCCTCCTTTCGGGATCCGCCACCGACACCGGCACGACAAGGCGGATGGCCTCGGAGACGAGCTCACGCAGGAGGTGGACCTCGCGGAAGCTCGTTCCGCCGCCGTTCTTGCCCTTCTCGGGGCACGCCCCCCGGTGCTTCGGGCGGGGCCTACCGCGGCGGCTGTGTGCCTCGTGCGGATCATGAACCTGCCCGCAGCGCTCGCAGACGACGAAGGCCACCTCCGCCACCTCGCGCGCGCCCATCGAGCGGGTGTCGGCGCGCGCGTCACGCCTACCGAAGTTGATCCGTCGTAGCCTGAGCGCTGGGAGCAGCTCGAAGCCGAAGCCCTCCTCTTGGTTGACCCAAACGTTGCGCGGAGGCTCGCCGCGCACATCGTAGAAGTTGTGGGTCTCGTAGTACTCGCGCTGGCGGTCTTCCCTTTCGTCGCTCACGACGGCGTCCCGCTGGCGGGTGAAGGGCGGCATTGGCGACCTCGCTGTAGTCGCACTCCACGCGGCTCGAGGTGCCCATGTCCGCGCGCTTGCCCACCCAGCCGGAGTGACCACACTCCCGACAGAAGTACATCGGCAACGCTAGCTCGGCCCCGGCGTCCGGGTTCTCATCGCGCCAGACGAATCGAGGCTCCGCCGCCACCTCGCGCAAGAGGCGGCGCACCTCGCGGATCCAAAGCTGCACCTGCACGTGGCAGAGAGGCATGGTTCGCCCCGCCACCGCGCGCTGCGACCACGAGAGCAGCGTCAACATGCTAGTGACAAGCCGCTCCCGCTCCGCGCGCTCGCGCTCTGCCAGCCCCGGCAACGCTCGGCAGAGGGCAGCATCGAGCTGCGCCGCGTCGACAATCCGGTTCGCAGCGCTCCTCACGATGGCGCGAGCCAGCGGGTGGCGCATCACGTGCTGCCCCAGTGCAGCCCGGAACTCCGCCGCTGGCGTTCGGAGCAAGCTCTCGGCCTGAGGGAACCAGTGGCGCACCGACGCGCGCACGTGCGCCTCGGCGTCCTGCTGCGGCTCGGGTTCGAGGTCGAGGGTTTGCCCTGGGTACCGCTCTGGCCCCGCCGCCGAGAAGAGCGCGAATAGTTCTTCGGGGCTGCGCCGCGACTCACCGATGACGGCGTCCTCATCGAAGGGCTGGTCGAAGATCTGGCTGGCGAACTCCAGCAGCTCCCGGTGGCCGTGACCACCCTCGGAGGCCACCGTAGCCGAGGTGCCGACGGGGCAGATGCTCTCGGGGCTGCCGAGGCGCGCCGTGAGGCGCCGAAAGAGGCAAGCGACATCGGTGCCTTGCGCGCCGTCGTATGTATGAAGCTCGTCGAGCACCAGGTAGCGCAGCGTGCCAGCGCGGTTTTGGGCCCAGAGCGCCTGGTCCTTGGGGCGCAGCAGGAGCAGATCGAGCATGCGGTAATTGGTGAGCAGAGTGTCCGGCGGCTCCTTCTGCAGCCGCTCGCGGTTATCGATGACGTTGTCCGCGCCCATTTCGCGGTGCTTGCCCTGCTCACCGACGTACATGCCCACGCGCAGCCTACTGCTCAGGCGCGCCTCCGCGTGGACGATCTCCGCGATGCGCCGCGCTTGATCCGCCGCGAGGGCGTTCGTCGGATAGAGGATGATGGCCTTGATGCCCCCGTCCCCTCGCACCAAGGCACGGCTGCAATGGTCGAGCACGGGATAGAGGAAGCACTCGGTCTTCCCCGAGCCCGTGCCGGTCGTCACGATTGTCGCTTGCGGCTCGGCGCCGTCGCGGCTGCTCAGGCGCTGCCACGCCTGGAGCTGATGCAGGTACGGATCATAGGGCGGGCGGACGTCGAGGGGCACCGGGGCGTCCGGTGGCTTCGGCGCGAAGGGCAGCCGGAGCGTGAGGTAGGGCCCCTTGAAGATGCTCGTCGAAGGGTCGCCGGCTCCCTCCAGGAAACGAAAGAGCGCGGCCTCGAGCTCGCGATTGGAGAGCGCCCAGGTGGTCCTCAGGTAGTCGAGGATCGTCTCGCGGATCTCTTCGGCGACGAGGGCGGGGATCATGGGGGCCCCCTCAGGAACCGAAGCAGGCCCCATGGATCGCGAGTCATTGCCTGAGAACCGGATCCGACCTTTGGGAGTACGAACGACGAGACCTGGGAGAACATGATCGAATAGTTGGAGCGAAGATTACCCCAGGTCGGGCATCCCTCGCTACCACCGACACGCCCAAGCGGGCAGGCGATGTCGACTCCCCTCCTTCGGAGTCGGAACTTGAAGACCTGGACCGGACGGGCGAGCCAGCTTCGCGACCCCTGCGGTACCCCTACCGACGCGTGCCCAACTACCGCCTTGGGGCGAAGCCACCCTTTCGGCGAAGACCAAAGCCGAGCCGGTACACGTCAGGGATGTTGATCCTTCCATCAGCGAGCACCTTGAGGATTCCGGTGCGCTTCAATTCCTCCATGACGCCCTCCGGGTCCGGTGGCAGGGGACTGGACGCACCCTCGAAAAGCCTCCCCTTCCGCCAGGCCGAGAAGACCTGAGCTCGAGTGCATGGGACGACCAGGTTCTCGAGCATGCCCATGGCCTGGTGAGCCCATGGCAGATCCTCCTGTATCTCCTCGACCCGTATGCGGGACGCGTGCCGCACGCCCTCGTGAAGCCCCTTCCAATGCAAGGCAAACTTGTGCTCGCTCGGAACTTGCGCGGCCCCGCCGATGGCAGCCAGGAAGCTGCGGGGGCTGACTGTATCGAGCGCATCGCAAAGATGATTGGGCACCCAAGTGTACGTCATTCCCCGCCTGGCGTTGGTTCCCATGTACGGTCCGGCAATCGCGTCGAACACGCTCTTCTGCCTCGCGCTGTCTTCCCGAAGCGCGCTGGGCACCACCCACAATCCTGGCCATGGCTCGCGCGGCTCGGCGCGCTCCGCGAAACGACGAAACGCCATCGCTGCGTCGGCATCGTCGCCGTTGCCCAGATACTGAAAGAGCAACCCGAAGAGATCGAGGGTGCTCCACTCCAGTTTGACCGCTGATGCCAGAACCTTCGAAGCGTCGGGAAAGGCCTTGACGGTCGAACCTTCCAGCATGTCCGGTCGCGCGAAGACCTTGGCGCGCAGGGCATGGAATGAGCGCAGCTCGAGCACCAGCTGGAGCAACCCGGAAAGCAACCGCTCTTGATCCTCTCGAGAATCAGCAGTCCTATCGAGCGCATCGAAGAGCACGACGTGCATGCGCTGCTGCTGACTCAACCGGGCATCGAACTCCCGGAGCTCGCGCGCCACCGACGAGGGGTTCGCTTCGACCCAATCCACCCGTTCAGCCCAACCCCCGAAAGCGGCAGCATCGGGTGCGATCTGGCGCAGCACCACCGCTTTCCAAATCAGTCGCGGCTTCTTCTTCAAAGCGAGGAGTTGCTCGAGCTCGTCCCGATCGGGCCAGCTCGAATTGTGGCCCTGGCCAAAACCCAGCGAAACGTCGATACCTGGCCTTACCACGGCCTCGCGAATGGCAGGCTCTTGCAGCGCGAACCACCAGAAGCTCTTTCCAGCGCCACGTATCCCCGTGACGAGCATGCCATTCGGGTCCAGCGCGCGGACGTGACGCGAAGGAACATAGAGGTACTTGGTCGGCACGTCGTCGAAGGCGGCGGGCACCTCAGGGACGCTGTTCAGGATGGCACTTCGTAGCAGCTCCGGGCTGGGTGTAGGGTGCCGCTCAGCCACCTCTGATCCCTCCCGTTTCGGCGCCTTCCGAGAGCACCAGCTCAGTGGCTCGAACCAGGAAATCCGAGAAGCTCGCATCGAGCTGCTCCGGAGAGACGGCATCGGACGTCGGTTCCCAATCCTGGAGGGCGCGCGACCAGTAAATCCTCAAAGGGTCGTGCGGGGCGTCCGTCACCGTGACATCGAAATTGAACGCCTCCGAATCGTCGGGTCCGGCTTCCTCGTAGAGCGATTCGGAGAAGACATCGTATGCGGCTTCGCGCAGCCGTTCGAGGTAGGGTGTCCGCTCCGTTTCGGGGATCTGGGAAGCGACGACCCTTACGCGCTCGCGCACTTCGCGGGCCACTGAAGGGTGCCCAGCCCAGCTCCGCAGCAAGATTCGATACCCATCCCACGTCTGCCGAGTTCCCACCGCAAAGAGAAAGGTCATGGCATCCAGCCGCGTCGTGGCCACGCCGGCGAGATCGTGGAGGCCGGCACGGCTGTCGAGCAATACGACGTCAGGACGATGCGTCTCCTCGAGCTGATCGATGAGCTCCGCCAAGCGCTCTGCAAAGCCACGCCCACGCCCATCGGGACCCGGGAGGTCCACGTAGGCCCTCGCGAGCTTGGCGACGTAGTCGCTGCCGACGGTGCCCGCGCAGGGCGCCACCAGGACCTCGCCAGCGGTCCCTCCGGCCACGGGACTTGTCGTCACCATGAGCTGCAACAGCTCCTGATCGGCATTGCCGACAGCGTCCTCGACGAACCAATCCACGATGCCGAAATCAGACTTCGCTTCGGCGGGCAACAGCAACGACGACACTCCGGGCGACTCGAGATCGAGGTCCACGACTAGAACGCGCTTGCCCACCTCTGCCAAGTGCCTGGCCCACACCGAGAGCGCCGTGGAGCGCCCCACGCCGCCCTTCAACCCGTAGAGCGTTGCCCTGGGTGGCCGGAGTCCCCGATTGGGAAGAGGCCCTCGCCCCCACTCCGCACCGATGACGGAGCGCTCCACTCCCCAGAGCCCCGCGCCCAAGTCCACCCTGTCCGGCGACTCGAAGACATGCTCCGACGCGTACATGGTTTCGCCATCCAAGACTTGCCCTGACCAGAAGGGACCAGCCGAGCCAGCAATCTCCTCGAGCAACACGTCCAGGTGCTCAGCCCTCGCCGCACGTTCCAACGCAAGGTGGAGCCGCCCGAAGAGATCTCGGACCAGCACGACTCTGCCCACTTCGCGCAACACGCCCTGCCGATTGCGCCTCAATGCTTCGAGGGTATCGCACCATGCCTGTTCGAAGCGGACAATCATTCTACGATTCCTTCGGTCTGTGCCCGCTGGAGAAGCGCCATGGCCTGCTGCGCACCAAAGCGGTGTCCCCGAACCCGCTGGGTGGTGAAATCCGCATCGTCTCGGTATCGATCCTCGACCTTCCACGCCGCGAAGGGATTCGTAGTCGCAACGGCGAGTCCGCTCGCGACACGTCCGGACAAGACCGCCAAGTACTCGTTCCAGAGCTGGGGCATGTGAACCTTGAATTGCCTTGGGGGACAAGTCGTGGCGATAACCCCCAGACCCGCGAGAATTGCCTTGAGGGCACACTCGCAAGCAAGGCCGTACAAGTGGTCGGGGGTTGCCAGGCGACCGATCTCAAGCAGGGTTTCTGCATCCTCGTAGGTGCGCCGCGCGGGTTCAGCGAAGAGAGTCACGATTCGGCCAGGTGTACCATACGTCCGTCGGAGCCCAAAGAGCCCGTAGATGCGCTTCCGAGAGGTCTTGGCTCACGGGCGAGCAGAAACTCGGCGTCGTGGGCCTACTCTGCATCCCCGTCAGGCACGACCTCCAGGCCGGATACCCGCTTCAGCCTCCAGCGACGCCCGTCCTTCACGAGGGAGCCCACGACCCGCACCAGATGCCCGCAGTCGTGGGCGCGGATGGCATCTTGATACGAGTCCGCGTCGAGATGCACTGAGACGCTTCTGAGGTCCGGGGTATCGGCAGTTGCCGACACGATGACCACGTCGCCCTCTCCTCCAGACTCACCCGGTGGTCGAGCCAGCTTCGCGACGTACCCCTGCATCTCGAATCCGCGCGTCTCGGCACGGCTGCGCATGGCCTCCGCGACTGCCCCGAGCCCGACGAGCGCCTCGCTCGGGAATCGCACGGATGACGCCGTCTCAGGAACCGGACGGTTGCGCGCCCAAGACATACAAAGCTCGATCGCTCCGCTGCCCCCCGGAGGCTGCATCGAATCGAGAGCACTCAGCAGGTTCCCACTGACACCCAGCTTCTGCATCTCCAGCAACTCGTCATAGGATCCGAGAGAGCGAACACGGCAAACTCGGTCAAGGGCCTGCATGAGGCGGGTTGTCACCCTCCTACCGAAGGGTTCGCCCAGCTCCAGCTCGCCAACCTTTGGCGCCACGGGAACCAGGAACCTGGCGACGAAGCTACCGCGCTGGGTTTGCCCCTCGTGGACGCCCGCCACAAGCTCCAAGGCTTCGGCACGCCCTAGCCTTGGGAAGTACGCCTGCGGCGCGATCACGCTGTGGGCCGCAGAGAGAATGAGGTTCTTCGCGCCTTCTCGGAACCGGATAGCGTCATTGAGGGGCAAGGTTCCCGTGGCTGCAAGATCGGACTGAATGCGAAGCGCTAGCACGTCACACGGTGGCCGTGAGAGCTCATCGAGCAAGGCGTGTACGGACATGGACTCGAGCTTCGCCAGGGGCTCGACAAGCTCTGTCATCCGCCGCGAGTAGTCGGCGTAGTGCTCGTGAAGGGGAACCTCGAGCTCGTACCCATGGCGCTGGTACACTGCAATGGTGTCCGAGGAACCAACGAGCTTCCAACCACGGCTGCGCAAAAGCTCCTGAACGACGGCAGGCTTGATGCCTGCGATATCTGCGAAGCGATCCATCACTAGAAGGCCTCCTCGCTGATCTGCTGCAATATGGCCTGAAGGCCGGCAGGCGAGAACACCTGAGACTTGGGCAAGCGTATGGTCTTGCTCGCCTTGTCCGTCGGCCCCATGCCCGTCACCTTGACCCAATACGCGCAACGCCTGATCTTCAGGTACTCCACAGTGTGTTCCACACTATCGTCGATCTCTGCCGGAAGCAGGAGCAATACCAGCAGGTGGGGAACGTGGGCCTGAGCGCGCAACTGATCGTAGTGCTCTCGATCGAGAGTCCATGAAACGTAGTCCTCGTGCTCGATGCCGACCTGTGTCGTCGCCTTGAGCTGGACGTCTACTTTCGGCCTAGCGAGGCTGCCGCGACCGAGAGGACCAGCGGCGCCGACCGTCGTGTCGACACAGCCATGATCTTGGCTCCAACTGCCCACGGCGAAGCCGCACCTGGCTGCAACGGCGTGCAGATACGCCTTGCTGATTTCCTCTTGTCGTTGTTCGGGAGTCATCGCGGCCGCACGGAGACTAGCACAAGCCGTAGGCGAGGGCGCGCCCGGGGGCGGTGCGGGCCATCCAAGGAGTCCGGATCGTCAAGCGTGATCTCAGGGAACTAGGATTCACCACGGCGAACCACCGCCGAATCGTCAACCGACGCGAGCTCGGGCCCAGGCTCGCCAAAGTCTGCTGGAGCGGCCCGCGCTCACGTTCCCTCCACGACGAGGGTCACCGGGTACACGTTCAGCGCCAGTGAAGAGAAAGCCGCTCGGCGTTCTGAGGACGAGTGTAGCTCGTCACGACCGGGCCGATGTTCCCGTCCGCTTCCGCCACCGCAACCACATCGCTGATGCTCGAAGCCACGGAGACATCGGTGCCCTTGTTCGATGGCGTTAGGAGTACCAGCTCGATTGCCCCGACCCCCTTCTCCTGGAGCAACGCTCAGTCAGCGAGCGCCGCCAGCTCGCAGGCCCCCCCCACGAAGCTCAACGCTCCAAGTGCCCCTGCCCAGGGCCGGAGCTCGCATCTGGACGTGCCCCATCCGCGCTGGGGTTGAGGCTCGCTTGTCTTGCATGGCCCACGCCACAACCTTGTCGGACGGCCTGTAACGCTGACGGCAGTGTCGCGCAGAGGAGTAGGCCAACGCCGCTCGCCGGACAGCAGCACGCTCGAGCAGACGAAACTGGCACCGTCGCAGGCCCGAAGTGTCTCGGCCAGCCCTCTCACGTGATCGTCGTGCCAGTGCGTCGCAACCACGAGCTTCACCGCCGTGGCAACGTCGACTCCAAGATCATCCAACCACTTCAATGCCGCGGGCGGCTTGCCCCTCTGACGACACGCATCGACGATCATCCACTCGCCACACCCTAAGTGGACGAGGAGCGATTCGCCGTAGCCCGGTCCGAAGACGTGCAGCTCAGCGTCAGTCCCGGCAGGCAAGTCCCTCAAAGCCCGAGCTCGCCACGGATCTTTCGCGCCTGCTGCGCGGCCTGCTCCCAATCCTTGGCTCGCCTGACCGGCAGGCGCCGGAACTTTGTCTCAGCGACCCGCGAACGCTGCCCCACGGCACTCTCTTGGCATCCGACGACCCAATAAAACACGGCGCCCGGCTGGAGCAGCGGCAGGTCCTGAAGGGATACGTCTTCGCGCGGGAAAGTGAGCGAGACGTCGTCCTCGTTGCCATGAATGTCGACCAGCGTGGCGTCAAATTCGTCATCACGCACCTCCCCAACAACCCCCTCCCAGTAGCCGTGAGTGATGAAACGCCATCGAGGCTCATCGCTCGCAGGAAGGTAGATCGGAGCGCGCGGCAGCCGCGCATCGGCTCGAGTCTGTGCTCCGGGCGCGCAGCGCTCACTGCCTGGTGAACGAGTCCCATCCTCGCTCGCGCAGGCGTCGCTGGCGGACGGCAATGGGGGACAGATTTGCAGCCGCGCCGAGTGCATCGAAACACCAGTTGCCTGTGGGCTCTCTTCCACGAGGGATTGGGTGCTTCCCGGCCTCACGAGCGACCCGGGAGCCTAACTGTGTCGGCGAAGAAGGGGGCCGCGTCATCAAGCATGCCGAGACAAGCCAGCACCCGATCGACGCTTCGGTTTGTGGGGTCGGCATCAAGAGACACTGGCATGGGGGCGCAACCGGACGTCTCCGAACCGGACAGGTTTGGGTCCGCGGACTCGGTCGCTGCCTGCAGGGGGTCTTCTGCCGCTCCGGCCGGTATTTCTGGGTCCACCGAGCACTGGCCCTGTGGTGGACCGGACAGGTTTGGGTCCGCAGCCGCAGGCTTCAGATCCAGTGATAACTGCTCTGCCTGTTCCGGAGACCACCCCAACCGTCGCAGCTGCTTGCGGACGGCCTTATCGTTGACCCCAAGACGGCGTGCCATCGTCCGAATGGGCACGCCCTCGGCTCTCCATTTGCTGACAAGCTTGGTCCGCGATGCGGACAGGCGAGGTGCGCCTTTGGGGTATCCCGCCTTCCTCCCGAGGGCAGCGAGTCCACCAGACCCGAAACGACTCTGATTGCGCCGAACCGTGCGTACATCGCATCCGAAGGCAGTAGCAACCTCATACTGCTTGGCCCACCACTGATCGACCAGGCTAACCATCGCGTGAGCCTCGCCCATCCGATCTTCGACCGCGTAGTGCGCTAGCGTCAGTCCACACACCGTCACAACGCGATACCCGTTGCTGGTCTGGACACGGCAACGATCATTGATTGCGATCGCGACAGCCTTACCGGAGTCTATCTCGTCCCGCTCAAACAGGTCGCCCTGCTGCATCGTCGGCGCCATGGCCACACCATGGTGACGCTTCTGCAAAAAACCGGACAGGTTTGGGTCCGCACCCCCTGAATCTCGCCTCCAACGATTCCGCTAGCTTGCCAGGGGTAGGTCAGGAGGTCTGGACTCGGCACCCATATCTACGGGAACCGTTTCACCGTAGTTGCCTCCTTGGCGAACCAGGCCGCCATCGCACTTCGGGATGGTCTTGCAGGTGTTGCCGTCGCATTCGGCGCCGCTGTCGCAGCTGCCGTCGTCACAGCAGGCTTCACCAGGACGCCCGCAACCACTGCACTCGCCTCGGGCACGGGACGGTGCCCGAGCTCGGACCGAATGCGGCGAGCCAGCACGTCACACGGCAGCCGGGAGAGGTCGTCGACAGGCGCGGAAGAACAGCCTCTACCTATCCGTCGCCGCCCAGGAGAACCATCCCCAGCTGCTTCCGATCTATGAGGCTATCGTCAAGGGCATCTCCCCCTGCCATCCCGTAGGTCTCAGCGGGTTTCCGCTCTTCCCCCCCGAGCATCCCATCCTCGAAGAAGGCTTCCGACCCACGCTGCTCCAGTTTCTGGCGGCAGCCGACCTGGGGGTTTCCAACATCGCCGTCGAGGAACATCGACCAGCGCCTCCTCCGACGGATTTCGAGAAGCTCTTCACGCCAGAAACCTTGGCGCAGATGCAGTCTGCTCAAGAAGACCGGCGAAGGGTTCGCTTGCTGCGGGGAGGAGACGATCCGTGGAGCCTACCCCCTGAAGACGAGAGCCGAGGGACGCAAATCCTTCTCGCTCGCCTTGCTGACCTGCTTCCCAAGATGCTGCGCGGTGGCCTGGTTGTCGTCGACGAACTGGACACCAGCCTCCATCCCGACCTGTGCGTGGCCCTCGTCCGTCTCTTCACGGATCCTCGCTCGAACCGCAACCATGCCCAGCTCCTCTTCACCACCCACGACCGCGATATCCTCGAGGTGCTGCGAACCGACGAGGTCGGGTTGGTCGACAAGGATTCGGACGGGGCTTCCGTGTTCCGGACTGCGTCCGACTATCGACAGGTCCGGACCCGGGAGAGTCTCCGCCGGGTTCATGCCCAAGGCCGCCTCCGAGGGGTACCCGTGATTGGAGATCTCCCGGAGATACTCGAAGGGGGTGCGCAGTAGTGGCTCGACCGCCGAAAGCGCGCAAGAGGAGCCTTGCGCGACAGACCGGCACGATCAATCCGCTGCAGGTGGTCCTCGCGCATCACGAAGATGCCCGCATGCGTGCTCGCGCTCTCTGTGAATACGCCGAACGAATGAAGGAGCCCTACCGGTGTCCGACGACCCGCTTTCGCGAGCTCGTCGCGCGGTTGAAGGAGCTCGAGCCGTAGACAGCGCCACCGGCCGCCGGTTGCGCAAAGACCCGGAGTTGGGGCATTCACGCCTCCCGTGTTCCGGTCGTGGAAGACGTTGACCCTCATCAACTGGAATCCGCGCCGGAGTGACACGGAGGTCCAGTACCAGACATCCCTAGCGCAGTTCCTCCGCAGGGAGCTTCCCGGCGCGAACGTGGCTATCGAGCGCCCGATAGCGCTGGGTCACGGGAACCGAACCGGTCGCCTCGATCTCGTCGTCGATGAGACGCTCGTCATCGAACTCCTCCCGGGATTGTGTGGGCAAGCGCTTTCAGCGGTCGGTCGCCATGCGAGACGGAACACCGGCTCGGGGCACGGCTGGGTTCGGCGTTCAGCGCACAATGCCCGGCGATTGACGCGCCACGCGGCGTGTGCCGAAGCCCCGCTCCGCAGGCGATCGCGCGCGTCACTGCGGGCGGGCCCGATGCCAGTGCTCACCAGCGCCGCCTGCCGGTCCTGTCCTTTCCCACGGCGCGCTTGGCGCGTCGCGGCTTGGTCTTGGTGGGCTTCCGCCGCGGGCCCGCGTCGCCGTGGGCTGCCGCCAGCTCCTCCAGGCCGCTACATAACTGCTTGAATGATGGCGACCTGCTCTTGCCGGGATCGACAGTCAGTACGGGGCAGATGGCACGTGCCCAAGCCACCTTGTTGCCTCCGCCATCGCCGACGATGCGACCGAAGAGCTCCCACGTCTTGCAGATGCTGTCGGGGCGGTACCGTTTCGCCTCCTTCTGATCGAATTCGGGAAAGGCTAGCCGCAGAGCGCGCAGGTCCGCGAGGTAGAAGGCTTCAAGCTCCTCGACAGCGAAGCGAAAGATGACCACTGGAGCCGGCTCGATCGCTGCGACCAGAGCTTCCAGGTTCTGAGCGAGCTGTTCGACGTCGTCGTCATCGGCGTCAATCAGTACGACGATACGCTCCTTTGCGGCGTCAAGGGATCGGCCGTAGGCCTTGAGCTTGGCTACTCCCGGACCTGAACGATGCGCGGGTGCTTCGCTAGGTTGCCGAGCGTGGCGATTCCAAGCTGCGTGGTGTCGGTCAGTCTCAACGTCTCCGAATCCTTCGTGTCACCCGAGACGCTGTACTTTCCCGCCCAAACCTTACCCTGCCCCCTCGTGAGCTTCAGGAAGTAGTAGGGTTTGCCGCGGGTCTCCCCCCCCCGGCGCTGTCGCAACGTTTCTTTCACGACTGTCGGCACACCTGCCGTGTCGTCGATGCCAAGCTCGTAAACGATGGGGCGGTCTCGGGCTCCGCCGTCGAAGAAGAGCTCGAAGGTTATCGGACCCTGCGCGCCTTGGGTTCGTAGCCGCTCGAACCCCCCGCGGGAGGGATTGTCGCAGGCAGCCTCCACTCCGTCGGCCAGGCATTGGGCGATGAACGCGAAGGCGTCGAGCAAGGTAGACTTGCCGCATCCATTGGGCCCTATGAAGCACGCGAGCTCTGGTAGCGGCTCGCCGCTGGCATACTTCACCTGCCCGACCCCGACGTCTGCCAGCGCCCGATAGTTCTGCACCTTGATGCCGAGGAGCTTCGCCATGGTAGCCCTTCCAACGGTTGGGCCGCACTGTAGCGGGGTTTCCTCCGGTGAACCAGGCTGAGACGACGATTCAGAAGGACCGTGAGCGCTCCGCGTAGGCTGCAGCGGGCAGAAACGCCACCCGACCCATCCAGTCTGCGGGCTCACTGCAAGTGGTGATGAGCTCCAGATCGTCGAGTGCGGTTTCCAAGTCGAGCCACTGAGGAACGATGAGGGCGCGCCGAACGCTACGAAGAACCCGAGGACAACCCCATCACCCTCGTTCCAGATTGGGTGTGCGAGGTATTGTCGCCGACCACGGCGAGAGTGGATCGCACGGAGAAGATGCCCCTCTATGCGCAGCACGGGGTTGGGCACCTGTGGATGATCGATCCGCTGGCGCAGGCGCTGGAAGTGTACCAGCGGGCGGGCGCTCAGTGGCTCGTGGTCTGCAGTCACGGAGCCGAGGAGCAGATCCGTCCCGAGCCGTTCGATTCCGTCCCGTTCGACCTCGGCGCGCTGTGGCGCGTGCCAGCAGCGCATTGACGTGCTGACCTGGCCCGGCTGACGTTTGCCGGCTCGTCAGCGTGGAGAGAACCATGATTGTCACGCCCGCCAACGCCCAGCCTGGCCTCCACGGGCTGGTCCTCGGGGTTGTAGAGGGTCGTGACGATGCCCCCATCCGGGGCTCCTGAAGGCCAGGGCCGAGCTTCCGAACCAGTGCCGTCAACCGACCGGAAGACCTATCATAGGCACTCTGCTCCGGCTGCGGATACGGCTCGACTCGAGCAACGCTCACGAGTTCTTCATCTCCCCCAAGGCACGTCCTGATCCCGACTGGTGCCGAAAAGAAGAGAAGGCGCCCGTCAGTCGGGTTCGATTCGGGCTTGCCCCTGGGTGTCCTCGACTATGCTCGCGCCATGGTCGTCTTGAGAATGGAGCCCGTCGCTGACCGGTTGAGACGCTCACTACCCCTACAGCAGCTCGCGCCCTTGGCTGAGCTGCGAGCCGACATGGAGAGGATGCACAGGGAGGCGCTGGGAACCACGCCGGACTTGAGCCCAGCCACGGCCGACTTCATGGCCCATTACTTTGCCGTAAGCCAGGTGGCTTACCGCCTCTTGTCGCACAAGTCCTTCGGGTCGTTGGCGCGCACCGCTGAACGCCTCGAGGAGGAGTACATGCCCGGGGGGCCACCCATGAGCCCGGTGTACGACTCCTTCTCGGTCCTGCACGCCCTCAACGGAATCCCCGTGGGGCCCGGCGAAGAAACACCCATGACGGTCCTGGCGCGCCTGAGCAAGGGGAACCCCGCCTATCAGACGCTCCACTTGATGGCACGCGAGATCGCTCTGGCCTTCCTGGATGTCTATCGAGCCTCGAACGTCCGCGGATGCAGCGCCGAGCTCCGTCACGTGCGCTCCGGGCGCACCTTTCCTGTCGAGCTCACGGGCCCTTTCCTTCGCGACAGGGACCTCTTTCTGGGGCGAGTCATCCGCTTCCGCGAGGAACGCCATTTCATCGCCGATTCTCCCTACTTGCTCGAGGCCTCCGAATCCGAATGGCTGACGTACCTCGAGCGGGCAGCCGCGCCGACCCGAACGAGATCCGCAGAGGAGGCTCTGCAGCGCCATCTGCGTTTCGGCCAGGACTGGCGCTACTGGCTCGAATACATCTGCAACGGCTACGCCGGTGAGCGCCGGGGCATCGTTCGCCTCGCGGGGCTGCCTGACAGACCTTCCACTCTGCCCCACCACGATGACTACGATCCAAGGAGCGCCGCCAAGTGCGCCAGCCGCGACGACAGGGACGCCAACCGCGACGACGGGGATGCCAACCGCGACGACGGGGATGCCAGCCACGACGACAGGGACGCCACTTCTACGACGGCCACGAGGATCGCTGAGGAGCTGAAGCGCCCGAATCTCTCTACGCACGACCGCCTTCGGTTGAAGCTCTTCCAGCTTGCTGAGGGCCTCGGCGTCGTCGGGGTAGAGCGAACCACCCTGCTCGCCCACAGTCCCAAGCCAGGCGTATCGATGACTCACGCCTCGCAGTTCGAGCCCTTCCTCTACGCCCACTGCCTCTTCAGCTCGACGACGCACCTGGACGGCGGCTCGGTCCTCGACGAGTTCGAGCGGAGGGGCTCGCCCACCGAGCAGGAGCGCGAGCTCATCGCCGCGTGGCGCGCAGGGTGGTTCTCGGCCTTCGAGATCCGGCGCATCCACCCCGACGAGGGGCTGGAGGTCCTCGACGTGCTCCGCCGCAAGCGCCTGACGATCACCGACCGCCTCGCGACGCGCCACGTAGCGGTGGGCGGTGTGCTGGCGACCTGGCTTTCCGTGGACAAGTCTGGGACCTACCGCATGGAGGGTGCCAACGTCTACTTCCCTCCCGTGCTGGCCCGCGTTGCCGTCAGAGGCCTCAAGTCCGCCCGGGACCACCTGACGAAGATCGCGCCACGGCTCAGCGCCGTAGAGCGCCTCCGCCTCATGCCCCCCTTCGCGCTCATCATCCTGTGGAAGCTCATGCACGCAGCGAAAGCGGGGATATCCGAGGGCGTCGAAGAATCGGGTGTTCGATGGTAAGGCCCTGCACGGTATCGCAGCGCAAACGGGACGGGTCCTCTCGGGCCCGGCAACGCTTCAGGGTGGCGTTTCACGCTAAGGTTCGGCGCTTTGGCTTGCTCGGGTCCCCGTTGGCATGGCGAGGCAGCAATGGCTGAGCTCGCGCTCCCTCTCGTCATGGTGCTCGCACTCGTGGCATCCGCGATCGCGGATCGAGAGCGTACCATCGAGGGACTTCGCCTGGCGCTCCGGAAGTTCCTTGGAATCGTTCCCGCGTTCGTCGCCATGCTCACGCTCGCCTCCTTGGCGCTGACGATCGTGTCGCCGGAGCAAGTGAGCTCACTGGTCGCTGGCGAGAACATCAGCGTGTCGACGATCATCGGGGCGCTCGTGGGTTCGATCGCGCTCATGCCAGGGTTCATAGCCTTTCCGCTCGCAGGTATTCTCCTAGAACAAGGCGTTCCCCACATGGTACTCGCCGCCCTCACGGCCACGCTAATGCTGGTAGGCGTAGCCACGTTTCCCATCGAGCGCGCCTACTTCGGCACCACCGTTGCCATCATCCGCAATGTGACTTGCTTCGCCATTGCCCTCTGCGTCGCCCTCGCCGTCGGACTCTACTACGGAGAGCTCGGGTGAGTGTGAGAGCGCGGAGCTCCGTGCTTCGCGAATGGACGCCCGCGAAGCTGGCGCTACCCGTCGCGTTCGGAGCCTTCGCAGCCGCTTCGCTTGCCTTCGATTTTGCCTTCGGGATCCAGGCGGGGCGGGAATTCGTCGCATTCTCGTGGAAGATGCTCGTTGTTGCTCCGGCCGCATTCGTTCTGATCGGTCTCTTCGAGGTGTGGGTCCCGCAGCACACCGTCCAGCGTCACCTGGGCGCGGGATCGGGGCTGCGAGCTCACGTTTGGAGCGTGCTGCTCGCGAGCACGGCGATTGGAGGGCTCGTCGTGGCTTTCCCGGTGGCCGCGATGCTGCGCGCCAAGGGGGCCCGAATGGCGGTAATCCTGTCGTATCTTGGCGCTTCGGGGGTCGTACGCGTGCCGATGACCCTGTTCGAGATGTCGTTCCTCGGGGTCGAGTTCACGCTTGTCCGCTACGCGATCGCGGTTCCGCTCCTCATCGTGTCCGCGGAGTTGTTGGGGAGTTTGATGGATCGGCACGGGTTCGAGATGCGCTGCCCGGGGGATGGCTCTTGATCGGTGTCTCAGCGCGGATACGGGCGAGGCTCGGCCCCTTCGCTGCCCGCGCGACCCAAGCCGAGGACGCTTGGCAAATAGACAGTCTCGCACCCGCGTCGCGGACGCCATAAGGAGTCGCAGAACCGCGTCTCTGTCGAGTCACCCGGCGGTCATTGCGCTGCCAGATCCTTCGTAATCGCGGGAGAACCCGCCGTCGCACACCTACGGCACGCTTTCTGCTCTAGCGAAGGGGAAAGCGAAGGCGAAGGCGCGTGCCAGCGTGAGCGGTTTCGATTGTTTGGGACGGGTGCATGGCCCCGGTGCTCGACGTGAGCCGGCAAGCGCTGGTCTCGACTATCGACGACGGAGCCATCGCTTCATGATCCAATGGAAAACTGCCTGCCCAGGCGCTCTCTCTAGGCACGGATGCTTGTGGCAACCGTACCGTTTCCGCGGTGGGCGCGGCGGGTGCTCGGGCGATGGTGAGCGCCATTAGCGAATCACAAGGAAGAAGAACGAACATGCCAGGAAGAAACGGAACGGGACCACTCGGCCAGGGCGCCATGACAGGCGGAGGGAGAGGCTGGCGCAGGGGGGCCAATATGAAGGACGAGCTCCCGCCGAGGCCCAGGGGACGCGGCGGCGCCGGCTTGGGACGCGGCAACGGCGCCGGTGGCGGCGGGGGACATCGTTTCTGCTACCACGCCAGCGGACTTGCCGGTTGGCAGCGCGCGCGGCTGGCGGAGCGCGGGGTTGGAGCCCAGCCTGCCGCCGTCGCGGAGCAGGAAGTGGCGGTGGTGAGGCGGCAAATGGCCGCGCTCGAGCTGGCGCTCGGCGACCTGAGGGCAAGGATCCAGGAGCTCGACGAGCGCGGGCCCGGCACCTCGGAGAAGGCTCACGAATGAGAGTCGCGATCAGTGCCACGGGCAGCTCACTCGACTCCGCCGTTGACCCTCGCTTCGGTCGTTGTTCGGTCCTTCTACTCGTCGAGACCGACGACATGAGCTTCGAGGTCATCAGCAACGAGAGCAGCTCGCTAGCGGGAGGGGCGGGAATTCAGGTCGCTCAGGTGGTGGCGCACAAGGGTGCGAAGGCGGTCCTGACGGGCAACTGCGGCCCGAACGCGCATCAGACGCTGAGTGCGGCTGGCATCGGCGTGGTCGTGGGATGCAACGGAACGATCTCCGAGGTGGTCGCGCGATTCAAGGCAGGCCAGCTCCAGCCGAGCGCCGCTCCCAATGTCGCCAGCCACTCGGGCACGGGAGGCAGACGGTGATGAGCATGGGACGTGCTCCCGGTTGCGCCGTCTGTGTCCCCGAGCACCCGAATGAGGCGCTGGCCCTCAGTCACCCTCCCCTCGAGCCAGGCGTCATCACATGAGTGGCGCACTGCGCATCGCCATCGCCAGCGGTAAGGGTGGAACCGGGAAGACGACCCTTGCCACGAACCTGGCAATCGTCCTCGCCGAGACCGGCGCGCGTGCGGCCTACGTCGACTGCGACGTCGAGGAGCCCAACGGTCACCTCTTCCTCAGACCCGCGCTCCATGCGACACGCGAGGTTTCTATCCCCGTGCCGCGGGTCGATGAGGCCCGCTGCACCCTCTGCGGCGCCTGCGGCAAGGCCTGTCGCTACTCCGCCATCGTCGCCCTGCCGCAGCAGGTGTTGACCTTCGCCAATCTTTGCCATGGTTGTGGTGCCTGCACGCTCGCGTGCCCGGAAGGTGCAATCAGCGAGGTGCCGCGGTGCGCCGGACACGTCGAGGAAGGCGTCGCGGATCAGCTGAGCTTCCTGCAAGGCACGCTCAACGTCGGGGAGGCCATGGCACCGCCGGTGATCCGCTCGGTTCTGGCCGCGGCGCCGACCGAGGGCGCAGTGATCATCGACGCGCCACCGGGGACTTCGTGCCCAGTCATCGCCTCATTGAAGACCGCGGATGTCGTCCTCCTCGTCACTGAACCCACTCCCTTCGGCCTGAATGACCTGAAGCTGGCGGTGGATATGGTGCGTGAGCTCGGTGTGCCGTTCGGGGTGGCCATCAATCGAGCAGGAATAGGTGACAGCGCTGTGTTCGAGTACTGCGCGAGCGAGGGGCTCCCCGTGCTGCTCGAGCTCCCGGATGATCGACGGATTGCCCATGCCTACTCGCGGGGTGAGCTCTGCGTTGCCGCGTTGCCCGAGCTCAAGCCGCTCTTCCTTGAGTTATATGAACAGCTGCGTGGTCTTGCTCGGACGGGGCGACCGGAGAGTGCCCCGAAGCCGGAAGTCGCTCGCGCCGAGCCGCCCGGACCAGACAGGGCCCCCTCGGAGCTGGTGCGGTTCGGAAGGAAGCCCAACGTCGACGAGCTCGTGGTCATCAGCGGCAAAGGAGGTACGGGCAAGACCAGCATCGTCGCGTCGTTCATCGCCCTTGCCGAACGCCCAGCCATGGCCGACTGCGACGTAGACGCCGCGGATCTGCACCTGGTGCTAAGCCCGTTGGTGCGCGAGCGGCGCCCATTCTCCGGCGGGAGCGCGGCGGTGATCGAGCCCGCGCTCTGTACGGCCTGCGGCAAGTGCGTCGCTAGCTGCCGGTTCGACGCGATCCGCGTCGTTTCCGATGGAACGACCGCCCGCTACCAGATTGACGCGATCTCTTGCGAGGGCTGCGGGGTTTGCGTCGACGTTTGCCCCACGCATGCCGCCGCCCTAGTGCCCAGCACGAACGGAGAGTTGTTCATCTCGGAGACAAGGCACGGCCCCATGGTCCACGCGCGGCTGGGTATCGCCCAGGAGAACAGCGGCAAGCTCGTGGCGCTGGTGCGACGCGAGGCAAAGGCTGTCGCCGAAGCGGGGCAGCGCGAGCTTCTCATCTGCGACGGCTCGCCGGGCATCGGCTGCCCCGTCATCGCCTCAATCTCCGGTGCGCGCTTGGTCCTTGTCGTCACCGAGCCGACGTTGTCGGGCCTGCATGACCTGCAGAGGGTCGCCGAGCTCTGTCGACAGCTCAACGTCCAGGCCTCGGTCTGCATCAATAAGGCGGACATCAACCCAGAGATCGCCGCGAGGCTCGCGTCCGAAGCTACGGAGAGGGGGATCCCTCTCCTCGGGTGCGTACGCTATGACGATGCGGTCACGGCGGCTCAGCTGAGGCAACGGGCGGTCGTGGAGATCGGCGACAGCCCGGCCGCCGCGGACATTCGGACGCTCTGGACCCGGGTTCGAGCCGAACTGAAAGGGACGGCAGCCTAGCATCCGACTCATGGTGCTCTCTGGGAAAGACGGGGGCAAGAGCACTGCGCGCAGCGCGTAGGAGACCCATGGAAAACGAAGACGACACCACCAAGCGCGAGCCCCGGCCCCTGCTGGGGTCGGTGCCTTACTACAATGAGACCGCGATCGATCACTTTACGAACCCCCGCAACGTAGGGGAGCTACCCGACGCTGAGACCGACGGCTTCGGCATGGTGGGCGACCCTTCCTGTGGCGACCAGATGAAGCTCTGGATCGTCGTACGGCACGAGCGCATTACCAGGATCGCCTTCAAGGCTTTCGGCTGTCCCGGGGCCATCGCGACGAGCAGCATGCTGACCGCGCTCGCCGAGGGCAAGACTGTCGACGCTGCGCGGCGTATCACCGACGACGACGTCGTCGAGGCACTGGGCGGCATTCCAGCGAGGAAGCGGCATTGCTCGCTGCTCGGCGTGCGAGCGCTCCAGGCCGCGCTCGACGACTGGGAGAGGCGGCAGGCGAGACCATGATCTACCTCGATCACAACGCCACCACGCCGATCGCCCCGCGGAGCTTCGAAGCCATGGTACCCTTCCTCCGAGAATCCTGGGGGAACCCGTCGAGCCCGTATCGCTTCGGCAATCAGGCGAGGGAGGCAGTAGAGCGCGCACGAGTACGGATCGCAGACTGCATCGGATGCCGACCCAGCGAGCTCGTCTTCTGCTCGAGCGGGACCGAGTCCGACAACCTGGCGCTGCGGGGGGTGGCCTACGCCCTGCGGGCCAAGGGCAACCACATCGTCACGTCCGCGATCGAGCATCACGCCGTGCTCCGCACCTGCAAAGCGCTCGAGGACGAGGGCTTCGAGGTGAGCTACGTGCCCGTGAACCCGGACGGCGTCGTGGACGTCGAGTCGTTGGCCCGGAGCCTCCGTGAGGACACCGTGCTGCTGAGCGTCATGCATGCCAACAATGAAACGGGAGTCGTGCAGCCCGTGGAGGAGCTCGCCGCGCTCGCACATCGGCGCGGTGTCGTGCTCCACACCGACGCGGTGCAGTCCGCTGGCAAGCTGCCTCGCCGACTCGCCGAGCTAGGTGCGGACCTTATCACCTTCTCGGCGCACAAGCTGTACGGACCCAAAGGCATGGCGGCCCTCTACGTCCGCCAAGGGACCCCACTAGCGGCCCTCACGACCGGGGGCAGACAGGAGCACGGGCTATGCGCGGGTACGGAGAACGTCGCCGGCATCGTCGGGTTCGCGGCGGCGCTGGCGCTCGCCTTCGAGGATGCGGAGGGTGAACGAGCTCGAGTGCGCGCGCTGCGGGATGGTCTCGAGCGCAGGGTGACATCGGCGGTGCGCGGGGTGCGGATCAACGGCGCGATGGCGCCTCGCCTGCCGAACACCTCGAGCCTCAGCTTTCAGGACATCGACGGCGAGTCGATCGTCCTCGGGCTCGACATCCAGGGGATCTGTGTCGCCACGGGTTCGGCCTGCTCGACCGGCGAGCCCGAGCCGTCCCACGTGCTGCGAGCCATGGGGCTCTCACCGCGCGATGCGCAGGGGACCATCCGCGTGTCGCTCGGTCGCGAGACAAGCGCGGAGGGCATCGACACCGCGGCGCGGGCCTTGATAGAGACCGTCACCCGGTTGCTGGGCATCTCGAGCGTACGGAGCGCCAGCGAATGAAAACATACCTCGACTGTTTGCCGTGCTTTCTGCGCCAGAGCCTCGAGGCCGCCCGAAGCATCACCGGGGATGTCCGTGTCCACGAACGGCTCGTCAGGGACGTGTTATGTATGACGGCGGAGCTGGAGCTCGATCGGCCACCACCCTTCGTTGGGCAGGCGATCCATCGGCGCTTGCGCGAACTGACAGGGGTGGAGGATCCCTACCTAGCAGCCAAGAGGCGCTTCAATAGGCTGGCCATGGAAGCCCTGCCAGAGCTCGCCAAGCTGGTGCGCCAGGCCGGAGATCCGCTGCTGGCCGCCGCTACGTTCGCTGTCGCGGCCAACGCGATCGATATGGGCGTTGCCTCGGCCATCTCCGAGGTCGAGGTGCGAACGGCCCTGCGCGGACTCTTGGGAGAGGTGACTCACGGTGACTGGGGCGCGTTCCAGGAGGCTGCGGCCAATGCGACCGATATCCTCTACCTCGCCGACAACGCGGGTGAGATCGCGGTCGACCGCCTAGTCATCGAGGCGCTTGGCCCGGCGCGGGTAACCCTCGCAGTCCGCGGCGGCCCGGTGCTCAACGACGCTACTCGGGTCGATGCGCGAGAGGTCGGCATGGACGCGCTCGTTCGCGTCATCGACAATGGCTCCGACGCGCCGGGTACCATCCTCGATGACTGCAGCCCCTCCTTCCGCCAGCGCTTCCGCCAGGCGGATCTCATCATCGCCAAGGGCCAAGGCAACTTCGAGACGCTGAGCGGCGCGGGAGAGAACATCGCTTTCTGGTTCAAGGTGAAGTGTCCCGTGGTGGCCAGTCAACTCGGGCTTCCCGTGGGAACGCATGCTCTGCTGCCGCCAACCGTCCAAGCCCCAGCGCGCGCCGCGCCTGACAGGGACCACCCATGAGAAGCCGACAACGTCTTCGGGACTGCACGGTCGAAGACGTCACCAGCGGGCTTGGATTGTGTTCGGCGCGTGCGCACAGGACGTGACCCATGAAGAACCGGACTCTGACGAACTTCTGGCTCGACGCACTCTCACTGGTTGCAATGGTCGGCCTGATAGCGACTGGAGGGCTGATCCACTTCGTGCTTCCTGCGGGGACCGGTCGCTTCTACGAACTGTTTGGCTGGAACAGGCACGACATTGGCGAGCTACATTTCTATCTCGCGGTGGCCGCGGTTGGGCTGCTGGCGCTGCACCTGCTGCTGCATTGGAGTTGGGTCTGCTGCGTCGTCGCGAAAGCCCTTGATGAGGAGCTCCCGTCTCAGAGAGCTCAGTCGGCGTGGGGGCTCGTCCTGCTGCTCGTCATGGCGGGCTTCGTCGGTGGTGGGCTCTGGTGGGCCTCCAGCATGGTCCAACACGCCCGGGGGTCGGCCGCCTTTCACCCTGCCCAAATGAAGCCCAAATGAACGGAGGCGATTCTCGGTGGTGGGCTAGCCGCCGCACGCAGGCTAGGTCATGTACGTCTCTTGAGCGACACTCCCGATGCATGCTTTGACTCCGAATCGGTGCAATATGCCCTCGTTCGAGATGGGCAGAACGTGGGCGGCACACGCGCCCTCAGCTTCGTCGAGGACGCGCCACCGGTGGTCGTGGGCGCCGCCGCTCGCAAGCGAGCCAAGCTCGTTCAGCACCGATTGTCGGGAGTCAGGCGATGAGACCGAAACCCAGCACCCGCAGCCTGCCGCGCGATGCGGGGAGCACGAGCTCCTCGGCTCCATCGTCTCGGCTCATGCCGGCACTTGCCCTGACAGCGGCTGGCGGCTTCGGCGGCGTCGTCGGCGCGGCAGTGGTACTATTTGCTGCAGACGCGAGAACGGGCAAAGTGGAGGTGCAGCAGGGGGCCGACACTGTTGCTCTCGAGGCGCGCATCGCCGAACTGGAGAACCTACGCTTCTCGAGGTCGGGCCAAGAACCTTCCCGCGCCAAGGTTGAGAGCCAACGCGGGACGACGGCTAGTGCAGATCGGGCCGACCCGCGACCGACGGATCCCATCGAGCATCCCCGTTTCGCGGAGGCGGTCCGTCGCGTCGTGGACGAGCTGGAAGCGACGCGGCAGGTCGAGAAGGCCGACGAGAAGGCGCGAAGGCGAATCGACAGAACTCTGGCGTTCGTCGATTCCGTGTCGGAGGAGCTCCGCTTCTCCGAAGGGCAGCGGCTAGAAGTTGCGCGAATCCTCACGGACGAGTCCTCGAAGTACCGCCGAGCCAAGGATGAACTCGACCGCGCAGCCATCGATCAGGGGCTGACGCCGCGGAACAAGCGTGAGCGCAAGGCGAAGCTTCGCGAGCGAATCATTGCCGAGAGTCGAGATGAACTGTCTCGGATCCTGTCTCCCAACCAGCTAGGGGAGCTCTTACGCATCAGACACGACGAGGAGACGGAGCTCGACGACTGAGGGGAGAGGGGCCCATGCTACGGCGCGATATCCTCCGAAGACTTGCCAGCAGCGTGGCGCATGCTGGAACATGCGGACCATGATCCGAACCGCTAGCCTCGTCAGTTGCTTCGCCCTCGTCGCCCTAGGCTGCGGGGAATCCAGTTCGGGGGATCCGATGGGGACCGACGGCGGCTCGGGGACTTCGGGGCGAGCGGGCGCGTCCGCTGGCGCTGGCCCTTCGGGACAAGCGGGCGCGTCCGCTGGCGCTGGCCCTTTGGGACAAGCGGGATCCCAAGGGTGTCCCGTAGCCCTTCCCACCGCGGTGCCCTTCGATCCCGATGGGACCGCGTCCCGCTTCCGTGTACTGGCTGATCCCGCTGGCTCCGACATCGGCACGTTCGACCCGGCCTTCGTCACCGCATCCGACGGCTCGCTCGTCCTGGCCTACACGAGCATCGATCTCCCGCGCAATAGGCTCCACACGCGCGTCGCTGTGTCCCGCGACGATGGCGAGACCTTCTCCTTCGCAGCGCTCGCCAACGCTGCCGAAGAGAACGTCACCATCGACGCCGCCGGAGATCCAGATTGCCCGGGCGGCACGTGTACGAACGCGACAATCGTCCATGAGGTCTCCACGATCGTCGAAGACACCGACGATCCCGACGCCGCGGCGCGGTGGAAGATCTTCACGCACAGCTATGTGATCCTCGAGCCGGATCCCGCGGATCCCAACACGCCCCGATTACGCTATCAGTTCGGTCACCTCCGCATCGGAACCGCCCCCGCGCCAGCCGGGCCGTGGTCCGCCCCCATCCCCATGATCGGCTGGCCCTCCTCGTCCTCCATGTCGTCCGATGCGCCACAGCTCGTCACCGACATCGATGGGTTGCAGGACTGCGTCGCCTTGACTGAGCCCTCCGCCACCATCGACGAAGGATCCGGCGCTCTCGAACTCGCCGTCGGCTGCTTGTTCCCTTCGCAAGCCGACTTCGCCATACGGGTGGAGCTGCTACGCTCATCGGATCACGGCAGCACCTGGAGCCACGCGCACGTGCTGCTCGACGCATCGGACGCGCCTTGCGTGGGCGGTGTCGACCTGGAGCTCAACGCCGCTCACCTGTTCGCGCGCAACGGGCGAAGCTACCTGCTTGCCTCACCCACCGGACCGGTGTCTTTCCCCGGCGGCGCAACGGGATCGGGTTATCGCGGCTGCTTGCTCTTCGCGCGCACGACCGACGGTATTGAGCGTGACGCCGCGGGCGCTCCGATCGTGCTCGGACGGCTCGATCCAGGCGAAGGGATCTTCGCGGGCGCTTGCTCGCACCATCCCAACGGGGGATATGTCGCCTCCGCTATCTCGTTCGCATCCCCGCCCGACATGTTCCGCATGTTCGGCCCGATAGGCCGCGCGCTTCCGTAGCGCCACACCGGGCCCCGTGGGCCTACGGAATGGGGAGCTCAGAGGCAAACAGCTGCCAGGCGTCGGGCGAGCTGAAGGTGAGGTCGGGCACTGGGATGAGCATTCCACTGGCTGTCGCGCCAGCGTCGGTCGAACACGCGCCCACGAACTGGCCTGGCTGACCGAGGTAGCTCGCTTCGACGATCGGCTTCCCCTCGCACCGAGAGACCCGCGCAGCGTCGAGGTCGTCAATGGCGACGACGACGCAGCCGCGGTAACCTTCGAACTCTTGTTCACCGAGCCTGACGAGGCCGATGGGCGTGGCGATCAGGTGGTAGGCATCATTGGCGAAGAACAGATCTCCCCCATTGATCTGGCCGGTGACCGCGCCCAGGGCCCGCGCGTCCTCGGGCGTGAGGAGCGTACCGACGACGTCCCACGTCGTGCCGTGGTCTTCGGACCGCAGAAGGCGTATGTCGATCGTTGCTTCGTCCGTATCGTGGACGCTCACGCAGGAAAGCGCGAGATCGAGAGTCCCCGACGGTCGCAGGATGGCGCCCGGTTCCCCAACGATGAGGCAGTCAGCGAGGCCGGAGATCGCCGGGTCGACGGTGATGTCGTACGCGACGTCCGTGTTCGAGATCGGAGACGAAGAGGGCCACCCGAACAGAGGGGTTTCGAGCCACGGCCCCTCCGCGCTGGGTGCGGTATAGAGGGCGATGTAGCCGAGCTCGAACTTCGTCGCTTCTTCGTCTTCTGGGGTATTCAGGCTGTAGAAGTACGTGTGGGCGAATACCTTGAACCGCCGCTCCGGATCGGGGTCGAGGGGATCGACAACGAGGGACGAGCTTTCCTGGGCGAACGTGCCAGTGCACGATGAGGAACCGCAGACGGACTCGTCGTCCGTGGTGATGGTGATCATGGGTGCAGGTGGCGTCACGTCGGCCACGTAGAGCCAGCTTGCACCGCCGTCATCCGACGTGGCGATGGCAATGTGTGCTCGGACTGGCGACGGCACCGCTGTGTACGTCATGAACCCGACGCTGGCGTCCGCCGCGTACTCGACTGATGGATCGATGAGACCCATCTCACTGGTGTCGCCGGCGACGGTCACGCGCTTGTAGGGACCATTTCGTTCTGGACCCTCGGGGCAAGCCGACGCATCCCCACCCGCGCCGCCGTGGAGACCTTCCCCACGCCCTCCTGCCTCCCCACCGCTCCCTCCGTTTCGGCCCGAATGGTTGCCATCGCTATCGTCGTCGCATCCGGCCAGCAAGGCAAGCGTCGTCAGGAATAGGAGTGCATGAGGAGCGAACGATAGGATACGCATCGATATTCTCCGTGGCGTGCTACCAGTGTCGGTCGGGTGCCCCGCTTGGGGGGAGATTTCCCCGACAGCCAGCGTCGATGGGGCCACCAAGCGAGACCGCAACCCCTGGGTGCCCCCTCGCTGTCGAGGTGTTCACCTGGAACGACGGTGAGACGCGCTCGTGCTCCGGCAGCCGCGACGGCGCGAGTGACGATGAGGGCCATGACGTCGCCGGGGAGCACATCCGCTGCTGCCGGCTTGGGACGGGGTGCCAGCTGGAACCGGGTTCGGGCCGTTGGGCGCTTCGGCTCGAGCTCTTCAGCGCTCGGGAGAAATGACCCGGGTATGCTCGCGAGAAATGGCCCAGGCTTGGCGCGCGCCAACAGCCGGCTACCCGGTGAGGCGGCTGTGGATAGCGCACAACCAGGGACCGAGTTCGGGCGCCCCAGAGGAACGGGCACGCTCGAGAGTCAAAGCGCGGCCCTGGCGCAGACGCTCGGCGGACAGAGCCGTCGCGGCACCGCGCCTGCGCCCGCGGGTACGAAGTCAGGCTCCGCACCATCTATCAG
>JAEWRL010000007.1 GCA_023398955.1 Pseudomonadota bacterium | reverse complement strand
TACTTTCTCGGCGAGTGCGCCGAGTGACGGCGCTTTGCTCCCGGGAGCCGTCAACCGAAATCGACGTCCCGAGCACCAATGCACGACGCTTCGTACCCGCGGGCGCAGGCGCGGTGCCGCGACGGCTCTGTCCGCCGAGCGTCTGCGCCAGGGCCGCGCTTTGACTCTCGAGCGTGCCCGTTCCTCTGGGGCGCCCTCTCGTCCATCGCGTGGTTCGCTTCTGCCAAGCACGCGCCAAGCCTGGGTCATTTCTCCCGAACATACCCGGGTCATTTCTCCCGAGCGCTGAAGAACCAGTCGCGCAACTCCATCAGTTCGCGGGTCTTCGTTCCAAAACGCCGAACTTCCTTCGGTGGCTTCCTGTCTGGAGCACCCGTGAGCAAGCACGCGACCACCTTTGCTTGGTGCATGCACGTCAAGCCCACAACAACGTTCGATAATTGCGTCCATCTTGACCTCCAAGAAGGACTGGCAATCGCTACGCCCAGGTACGTCAAGAAACCACTATGCGTCCTTTCCGTTTCCGGATGCGACAAAGAATGGTACCTGCAGAAGGCGCGGGACAGTCTACTGCTCGGGGTCATCCAGCCACCACAGTGTTGTCGACCTCATAGCGATCACCAATCCGCTTCCGGTCGTGCCACAGGCTGGCCCGCGCGCTCAATGCGGAGGAGCTTCCATTCTCATCCATCACGGTGAGCCTTCGGGTCATCCCGTCTACTGCGGGATGTTGAAGCGACAACGGCAGTTCGCACGGCATGAGCCCAGGAGGTACGAATCGGTAGTCATCTCGGACGGCGCGAGCAACGGGAGTCGCTGGCGAATTCGTTGCTGCCGACAAGCGCCTCGGACTCCGGGCACCTCCGCGCCCTGGGCTCGGGCTCGAATCCCTCCTTTGAAGTCAGTCCCTAGCCCTTCGCTCGCTGGCGACACCAAACAACGTCAGGCGTCCTGCGCGGTCCGCGGCCGCGATGATGGTCGCTCCTTCGTCGAACGCGGCATCCTCGACAGGCGCGCGCGCGTCCAGTTCGATGCGCCGCGGACCCCGGATCTCTGCCAAATCGATACCTTCGGATCCGGCACGGACGAGCCACTCAGCGTCCGGCGTTACCAGGAAACACTTGACCCACTCACCCTGCCGTAACTGGACCTGCAGAGTGGGCGGCGCCGCGAACCTCCAGACCGAAGTCTGCCTCTCTTCACCTTCCTCGACGAGAAGGGTACCGTCTCCGCTGAAGGCGAGCGCGTCGGCCTCGCGCTCGTAGCGTCGAAGCTCGTGGTGGCGTTCAGGCTCGTCGAGGGACCACCACCAGATGGATCCCTGAACCCAGGCAACGACGACGATGCGACCATCCGGTGACAGGGCGAGAGCCTTGACATCCACCGGTGGGCCGGGCACGTGGATCTCGCGCACGCTGCTTTCGGAGAGCGAGTAGATACGAACCACCCCGTCCCTATGACCCGCCGCGACCCATCCCGCCTGGAACGCAACCGCTGTCATCGGAGCCTTGTGGGTAGCGAGCCGCCCGCGCACTTCCCCCGTCGTGGGATCGAGGTACGCGATGCGATCCGTGCAAGCAACGACGAGCGCCCCCGCACGAACCTTGAGTCCACCGCGCAGCACCTCGGGGCAGGGTGACACCTCCTTCGTGAGCTCCTGCTGACTGAGTCGGTAGAGCTGCACGCTGGAACCATCGGAGTAGGCCACGAGGTCTGCCTCGCGATCCACTGCAACGGCCCTCCCGACCCCGCCAGCAGCAGCTTCCCAAAGCTTCGTCACGCGAGGTGCGTGCACGCCACCAATGACTGGTCGACTCTCTGATGCCCGCGCCCGTTCGCTCCTCTGGACGTGCGGCGGTTCCGCCAAGGCTGTTGGGGCAGGCGCTGCAGCGCAGGCAACACCAAGCAACGCTCCAAGGGCCGTGCGCGGGAAGCGAAAGCGGGAAGCAGCGTGGCGAGACACCCGACCTATCTCGCACTACGGAGCGCTCGCGGCAACCACCGTAATCAGGACTGTGCCAGCCGACATGGGACGTCGACGGCTGCAGGACGGCGAGCGCCACTGCTGCAACGGCGGACGCATTGGGGCGTGTCGGTAGACTGACCAGTAGGTTCGGAATGACTGACGGCGGGAGAACCACCCGCTCACCGACGCACTCGGCGGCGTTTCTGGGTACCCATCCGGAGCCGGCACGACTAGCCTACTACCTGCTACGGGCCATGGCACGACACGCTTCCAAGAAGAAGACGCAGAAGCGTCACTTGTACGAGCAACGCTTCCTCCCCGAGGCGACGCAAACGACGCGGCCAGCGTTCTATGCAGGCCTCGCCGCTTCCGTGTTCGCTGGCGCTGGCGTGTACGCACAGTGGATAGCGGACCCTCCCCTCGGTCATGGCACTTGGCTCCTCGCTGCAGCCATCATCGGCTACGCAGTCGCCTTCTGGCTCGGAGCGTCAGGCGTCCACCCCGTGCGGGTCGGGGATGCCGGGATCGCCGTCGAATCGGGGGAACTCGAGCGCATACTGTGGTGTGATCTGGAGCGCCTGTGGATCGCGCGGGACGCCCTCCTAGCCAAGGGACCGGAGCTTACGCTGCGCATCCCCCTCGGCCCGCAATCGCTGGCCGCAGCCTGGGCTATCCAAGAGGCCGCGCAGCGCGTGCCGGACGTCATCGAAGTCAAGCGCTCCTTCATGGATAAGCTCCCCAAGCCGACGCAGGGCTCTGGGGAACGGGTTCGAGTCGAGGGCTTTCCAGTCGTGGGGCGTGACTGCGCGGCGAGCAACGAGGCCATCTCCTTCGAGCGAGATGCGCGCGTTTGTTCCAATTGCGCAGAGGTGTACCTGAACTCCAAAGTGCCGGGGGTATGCGTGACCTGTGACCGCCCACTCGGAAGCTCCGCCATCGCTCTCGGCGATTGAACCCAGATCCCACGGGACCGAGCTTCCTGCATCCGACGGGTGACTGCGACGCCCACGTGCCCTATAACCGACCGGCACCGTTGAAGGGCTCCGGAGCTCGGGGCATCTGAACGAGGAGAAATCGATGACAGAACCGCAATTCCCAGCAATCGATGTAGAGGGCTCTGGCGACCTCTATGCGCGCCTGCAAACGACCCAGGGCACGATCGTCGTGCGCCTCGAGGAGCAGCGGGCACCGAAGACCGTCGCCAACTTCGTTGGGCTCGCGCTCGGCACCATCGACTGGAAGGATCCGAAGACAGGCGAATCCATGCAGGGCACGTCCCTCTACGAAGGGGTTCGGTTCCACCGGGTGATTCCTGGGTTCATGGTTCAGGTTGGGGACCCCTTCAGTCGCCACGACGATGATCGCTCGGCGATGCGTTGGGGCACCGGCGGACCGGGCTATCGCTTCGCCGACGAGTTCCACCCGGAGCTCAAGCACGATGGTCCGGGTGTCTTATCCATGGCCAACGCCGGACCGGGCACGAATGGCTCCCAGTTCTTCATCACCGAGGGACCCACGCCGCATCTGGACGGCCGCCACGCCGTGTTTGGGCGAGTCATCGCCGGCCTGGAAGTCGTCAAGAAGCTCGCGAACGTGCCTCGTGGACGCGCGGATCGGCCCAACGAAGACCAGCTCATGGAGCGCGTCGAAATCTTCCGGAGCGAGTCGACGCCAAACGCCTAGAGGCGCACAGCCAATGCTGCGGCGGGCCCCGGCGGACTCACTCGCTGAGCACCTTCGCCGTACCGTCGTCGATCTCGAGTACTTGCGTGGGACCCGCCCCGTAGTACGCGGAGAGTCCGACGTCGATGCGCCAAAGCTTCCGCTCGCAACCCGCCGCGATCCCCGCAGACTGCACCGTGTGCCCCACCACCATGCGCTTCGCCCCGACACTCTGCAGGATGGCCTCGAGCTCCCGGCAGACATCCGGGGCGGGGCTTTGCTCCGAGTAACGGCGTGTCCATACGGGTGCTTCCGTTCCGGTAAGCACCCCAGGTGGCGCGTCCAGGTCCCCGCGTAGCCACTCCGACGCCAGTCGGTTCAGCTTCGCAAGACCAAAGGACACGTGCTCCTGCCTGACCCCGCCGTGAGCGAATAGCGTGTCCCCCACCAGGGCCACGATCGGGTTCTCGGCAAGGCGCACGGCCCAGGCCCCCCCCGGGAGGAATGCCGCCAAACGCCCGCGCACCGAAGACGGGACCTGCACGCCCTGGGCGTCAAGAGCTCCTGCGTCGACATGGGCAAAGTCTTCCAAGCCGTTCTCCGTCACATAGCGCAGATCGCCCGCCGCATTCATGAGCTCGTGGTTCCCGTTCAGGAGCACGACACGGCCGCCGTGCGGCTCCGCGGCACGCCCCAAATCCCAAAGGAGCTGGTAGATCTCGGGCTCGTCGTTGCCTCGGTCCAGAACGTCCCCCGTCTGCACGATGGTGAGATCCTCCCCTATCCAGCGGTCGGATGCGTCAATGGCACCCGCCAGCCGGAGCGCCTCCTTCGTCGCCGCAAGGTCGCCGTGCAGATCTCCAATGGCGACCAAGCGATCAGGTACCGGGATCGCAGACAGCGGCGCTGGGCTCGCAGCCGCCGGCGACGCCCTCTTCGGCGCGGCAACACGCGGCCGACTGACCTGACGTGACTCCGCGGCCGCCGGAAGCACGGGGGCGGTGCCTTGGTCGCAAGAGAATCCCGACAGGCTGCCGCCGAACACCAACGCTGCCAGCCATTTCACAGTCATGAGCTTCACACGATCCTCCTCGTGTCCAATACCTGACGCGATAGGCAGCCAAACGCCAGCGGCCCTTCGAGAATCGCGCTCACGCTCATCATCGCCAACTGGGTGCGCTTCGACTCATAGCCGAATGAGGTGTACTTCGACTACCGGACGACAGCCGCAGAGCTCGGAAAACTGCCGCCTTGCCGCTCGGCGAATGTCCTCCGCAATACCGTTGCCCGCCCGCGACCGCGAGCGCTGCAGGGAGAGAGCGACCTCTCGCTCGACCGAGCGGAGCGTTCGTTCCACCTCCTCATCGAGACTAGCCAACCCCCGCGCAGAGACGCGGGGCGGCACCGCCAAGCGTCCTACCTCGTCCAGCACCACGGAGACGACGGCGACGCCGAACCGAGCAAGGTCGTGTCTTTCCCGGAGCGCTCCGTCATCGATGCGCTCCCCGCCCCATGCAATCGCGATCTTGCCGTGGGGAACCGTACCTGCGACGGCGAGGCTCTCACCATCGAACTCGGCGACAGTGCCGTTCTCGATGACGAGGGTAGTCCCGATCCCGCAGTCTTTGGCGAGCATCTGGTGGCGTCGCAGGTGGTGCAAGGTACCATGCACCGGCAGAAATGCGCGCGGGCGAATCATCTCGATCATCCGCTGCTGCTCGCTGCGCCCGGCGTGGCCGCTCGTGTGGACATCCGGATAGGCCTCGCGGGTGATCACCCGAACTCCCCTACGCTGCAGGTCACACAACATCGTGAAAACCAGGCGTTCGTTGCCGGGGATGATCCTGCTCGAGAGAACGACCGTGTCCCCCTCCTGCAACTGCAACCACCTGGAGGAACCGGAAGCGAGGCGCCGCAACGCAGAGTTGGGCTCCGCTTGAGTCCCGCCGGCAAGGACGAGGACCTTCTCGGGCGGCCACTCCGCGACACGCTCCGCGCTGACCAGGAGGTCACTGGGCCATTGCAGCCGCCCCAGCTTCGTCGCAACCTCCACCTGCGTATTGAGGCTGCGGCCCAGGAGACAGATACGTCGGCCATGCCGAGCCGCGATACGCCCGAGGAGGATCAAGCGTTGGACGTTGCTCGCGAACACCGCAACGACAACGCGTTGGGCGCTGTCTGCCACGATGCGGTCCAGCGCAGAGCCGACGGCAACCTCCGAACCCGGGCGTGACTCCACGTCCACGTTCGTGCTGTCACTGAGGAGCAGAGCAACCCCCTCGTCGCCGATCGCGGACAAGCGAGCTTCATCCGTCGGCTCACCATCGGGCGGACTCGGATCGAGGTTGAAGTCCCCAGTATGAAGGATCGTACCGACTGCGGAGTCAATCTTCAGGGCTGTCGCTTCAGTGATCGAGTGCGCGACGCGAATCGGCTCGATCTGAAAGGGCCCAACGGTATACCTATGCCCGGGCATGGCGGCGGTCAGCGACACGCTGTTCGGGTCGTGCTCGTGCTCGCTGAGGCGACGTTTCACCAGCTCCAGCGCGTGAGAGGGACCCCAAATGGGCACCTCGAACTCTTCGAGGAAGTAGGGCAGAGCTCCGATGTGGTCCTCGTGACCATGAGTCAGAAAGACGCCGGCAACTTGGCTGGCATGCTCCCGTAGCCAGCGGAAGTCAGGGTGCCAAAGCTCTAGTCCCAAGTCATCGGTTGGGAAGCAGATCCCGCAATCGATGAGGACTATTTCGCCGTCCTGCTCCAGAGCAAGGCAGTTGGCCCCAATCTCACCGAGGCCGCCGAGAGGGATCAGTCGCACGCGTTGTGGCTCTGGCAAGGAAAACTCCGCTCGTTCCCCCTCCAAAGTGCCAACTCATCTCCCTCGCCATCCGTCACCCTTCCCGACTGAGACGGGCGCCTGCGCCTCGCGACCGCAAACTCCTTCCCCGCTTCCGCACCTGGCCCTGCCGCCCACGTCACAGCACTCCCCGAACGCGGCTCACTCGCCGCTTGCCCGCGCGTCGACTGGAGTGCTCGGTAAAGGCCCATGATCCAAGAAGCTTCAAGGGTGGCTCCCTTCGAACGAGCCGTGGCTCGCGCGGGAACACTGATTGACTGCTAGCCTTACTCGACACCTGGGCCCGGTGCCAGCGGATTCGCGAGCAACCCCGCCGCACGCCGAGGCCATTCCAAACTTGGCAGACAGCGAACCACGGAGTTCCCGATGGCGTTGACCCCCGGGCCGGAACGACCGCTGACGTCTGTGGCTCCGAGTGCTAGCTTGGCGACCCATGCCAAAGCTCCACCGTATCAACCCCGAGGAAGCCAAGCATCTGCTCGCCGGTGGTCACATATATGTAGACGTACGCAGCGAGCCAGAGTTCGAGGAGGGGCACGTTCCAGGTGCGTACAATGTCCCACTGCTTCACCGCGGCCCTGCAGGGATGGTCCCCAATGAGCGCTTCGAAGCGGTCATGCGCGCCAAGTTCGCGCTGGAAGACAAGCTGATCCTGGGCTGTCGCTCCGGCGTCCGCTCACTCCAGGCCGCGAAGCTCATGGGGGACCTGGGGTATGACGAGCTCTGGGAGTTACGTACGGGCTGGGAGGGGTCGCGCGACCCGTTTGGTCGCCTGGACCCTGGCTGGGGGAGAAAGGGGCTGCCAGTGGAGCTCGGCCATCCACCAGAGCGCAGCTACGCTGACATCCTCCGCAACATGGAACGTCAGGGAGTCTGAGTTCGGGATTCGGGGGCGGCGCTCGCTGGCACAGCGCTCGCTCGCGCATAATCTTCCGCCGCGGTCTGGATCAATCGGTGATCACGAGCGGCTTTCTCCGCCTCGGAGACCAGCGTCGCGGTGAACATCGTGAGCCCCCAGATGCCGTTCTCTCGTCTCCGAAAGGAGTAGCGCGTTCCCCTCGCGGTCTCCACGGTCGCCCGTTCGCCATGGATCTCGACCTGTTTTGCCCCGCTCAGGTCTCGCCGCAAGCGATCCAGCCAGTGGAGCTGGCGCGCGTAGTTTGCAAAAACGTCCGCGCCGTCAGCTGCACGCGCGTCCGCTTCATACTGAGCAGCCAACCGGGCTCGTTCCGGCTCGGGAAAGCGTTCACGAACGAGACGAAGGGACTGCTTGCGGTAATCCCGGATCGTATACGCAGCGTGCTGGGCCGGCGTCTCGAGATAGGCGAAGAACTCCTCGGGCCGACCGTTGTTCACCGCCTTGACCACGCGTAGGTAGGCGCCCTCGGGTGTTCTGTCGCTTGGAAAGGTCGCCCACGACCACACGAACGCGCCGGCTGGCACGAGCAGCACGACGAGGCCTAACAAGAGAGCGCGTCGAACGGTCACGGAAGGCCCAATAGCACGAATACCCGTCAGAGCTTGCTACTCACGAGTCCGAGCGGTAACGAGGTGCGATGATCGAAGGTTGCAGGATCGCCGTAGTAGTGCCGGCGTACAGGGAGGAGCGACTCATCCGCACCACGCTGCGTGGCATCCCTACCTGGGTCGACGTCATAGTCGTCGTCGATGACGGCAGCGATGACGGAACCTGCGCCGCCGTGCGGGAGGCCGGCGATCCTCGCGTCGTGCTGCTCGTCCATGGCTCGAACCGAGGTGTCGGCGCGGCCATCGCTACGGGCTATGCCCGCGCCTTGTCGCTCGGAGCAGACATCCTAGTGGTGATGGGGGGCGACGCGCAGATGGATCCCGCCGATCTTCCCAACCTCCTCGCGCCAATCGTTGCTGGCGAGGCCGACTACGTAAAGGGGAACCGCTTCGTGCACGCCGAAGTGCGCAATATGCCGGCGATGCGACGCCTGGCAGGCCGCTGTCTCGCCGCGCTGACGCGTGCCACCACCGGCCTGGATATCGACGACAGCCAGTGTGGCTACACGGCCCTCGCAGCACAGGCGGCGCTCCGCCTTCCTCTAGAAACCTTATGGCCGCGTTACGGGTATCCGAATGATCTCTTGGCCCTGCTGGCTTCCCGGGGCCTGCGGGTCCGAGAAGTCGCCGTGCGGCCCGTCTATGGGCAGGAGGTGAGCGGCGTGCGGCCCTGGCATGCGGCGGTCGTCGCCTGGGTCATCGTGCAACGGTGGCGGAGGAACCGAGGGGTGCGCCTCAGGGAGGTCCAGGCCTAAGACTCTCATGGCGCCCATCGGCTTCAAGCGGCGAGTACGGCTGCCCGACGCGCTCCCCGATGTGGAGTTTGCGCCGCCTCGGGGACGCAGCCGGCGCGCCCTGTTCCTCGGGGGGCTCACCGCCTGGTCGGCTGCCATCGCCCTCGCCTGGGCGCTGTTGACAGGGCTGTGGGTTCCGCAAGGCGTGCACTCTGTCACGGCACCGCGCGCCACGCCGAGCATCGTGAGGACAGCAGCGCTCCCTCCAAGGCCACCCCAGCACGAGCCTCTGCCCGCAGCCACACAGTCCACTGGCTCCGTGCCCCCGCCACCGGCCCTCCCCGGGTGCGAAGAGGCCCTGGAGCACTATCATGGTGCGGCATCGCGCTCCGACTGGTCGCTGCCCCGAGACATGACCGAGACCGACTACAGTACGCTGCTCGATGGCCCCAAGTCGAGAGCGACACTGCACCACTGCCGCGACGGCAAAGCCTTCCGACTCGATCTCTGCGTCGCGGTCCTGGGGATCAAGGCGGTCGGTGTCAGCGTTCGGACGGAGCCCGAGGACGCGAAGGCCGCTCGGTGCATTCGGAACGTGGTCGCTGGGCTTCGGTTCCCACACCAGTCGAGGCCTCAGCTGTTCCGGACTCGTATCAGCCTTTGACGCCCCCAGCAGGGGTCGACGGCGAGGGCTTCAGCGTGTCCCGGCTTGCCGCGACTTCATCGCCGCCGACACTTCTGCTGGCAGCGTCACCTCGGCTGTCCTCTGACACGCCATCGGACGCAGCTCGATGGTCCTCTCGCCACCCTCCAGGCTGCTGCGGAAAGCCCATGCGCGGCCCATGTCCGCAGGAAACAATAACGCCGACAGCTCACGACCGGCACCGTCCCCAGCAACCGCCCGGGCTTCCATGCTCGCCACGCACGCCTGCTGGGGCGTCCCGTACAGCACCGCCTGCCCCGACAGCAAGTATTGGTCGGGCTCCACGGCATCGCGAACCACGACGGGGGTTCTGGTCCCTGGCAACGGCGGGCTCACGACCCGCGGAAAGGTCCATGTAGAGCACGCCAGCAGCTCTCCGCCGAGATCCTTCAAGGTTGGGACTGACGTGGGCCTTCCGAGGAGCTCGGGCCCCCGCTGGATTGGATAGATCGCGGCCGCGGCCGCACTATCGTCCCAGGTCACGACCTGTAACGCGGGTGAGCGATCGAGATAGGTGATCTCCAACCGCTGAGAAATCGCGAAAGACCGCGCGTCCGGGAGCAGCAGGGTCAGCGCGCTCCAGTTCCACGACGAGCCCTCTGGCGAGCCCCGCAGCACCACACCGTCGTCCTTCATGATCAGTGCGACGCTGGCACCGCCGAGCCGCGCCATCTCGTGTCGCGCGCCTTGGACGCGCTCTGGGAGCACCAGGGGGGGTACCCTCGAAACCCGCTTGCCATCGCTGAAGAGTGTTGACTGTGCCTTCGCTGGGCTCGCGTGGATGCGCAGAAAGAGCCCATCGCTGGCGATGCTGATGAGGTTGGGTTTGGCGACCAGCGCACCCCGACTCGAGGGGACGAAATCTCCGGGACGAAACGGTTCCGCCGAGGGCAAGCGGGTACGAACCAAGGCGTCGGTGAAGAGGTTGAGCCAGGCTATCTCGATCGCGCGAAGCTCCGGTGAGCTCTCGGTCGAGGGGACCACGTACCGGAGTGCTGCCGCACCCTCCACTTGCCGACTGACGGCCATCGCCATCCCCTCGGGCGCGCGCGCCGGGGCAAACAACGTCCGACGCTCGGGCAGCCTGGCGCCACGTCGTAGCATCGTCATCGATACGGCCGCGCGCTCGGCGTCGCTCGCGATCATATGCCACGCAGTCTGACCGATCGCCGTCTCGTCGGCGGTCGGTGCCCGCCAGGCGCCCTCGACTCGCTGCCACGGCTCTTCGGAGACGAGATCGCAGACCCAAGGCGCCTGCAACTCCGGTGCTTCGACGGGCGACGGAGCGCCCCCCGGGGGCGCCGCCGCGGCGGCTCGTGGTGCCCCCCACCCGGTCCGAGACCACTCCTCGGTCAGGAGACAACCACCGGAGCCGCAGACGAATGGAAGGGAGCACGACGCATCTCCCGGGCACGGTGGGCGCGGCAGCGCCACCTGCTCACCCCACGTGACTCCCCCATCGCTGCTCTCCCAGCTTCGCCCGGATCCAGGGTCGATGGCGAGGGACCGAAGCCCGGCGATGCCGAGCAGGGCAGCGCCTCGGGGGGGCCTCGCAATACTGCGGATTCGGCCGTCCCTGCCCACGACGACGAGCAGGTGCTCGCCACGCCGTTCCAGATGAACCGCGAGGTGTCCATCTTCCCCTGCCGCCACGTCCGCGATGAACGATCCGCGCCGGACCCCGGTCGGCGGAGAGTCCATGTCGCCGTGCACGAACGGAGAGGGAAGCGGACCCAGATTGCTGACGGCGAAGGTCTTCGTGCTCGGACCCGTCAGGTATAGCCCATACTGCCCGGTCTTCCCACGGCGCCCCACGACATGGGCGCGGGTCCCATCGGCGGAGAACAGCAACGCATCCGCCACTCCCGTGAAGCCAGGCAAGGCCGCTGGCTCGAGCCGTGCGTCTGGTGGGGCGGCGCGCTTCTCGTGGGCTCTCTTGCCGTTCGAGTCGGGAGCCTCGCGCGAGCGGGAGGGGTGCCAGTAGACCCCTCGCGGCGCGCAGCCAGCGTCGGCGGCGTGAGGAGGACAAATCCCCGTGAGGAGCAACATACCATCGCTGCCCAAGGCTAAACGACTCTCCCCGAGCATACCGCGTGGCAGCGTCAGCGCTCCGAACCACGTCCTTCCACCGTCCTCACTCTCCAAAAGCGTGAATGGCTGCAGCTCCGCGAGCTCCTCGCTGGCGCCACAGACGACCGCGACGCGGTCTCCACGAGAAGCGAGCCGAACTCCGCCGCAGGCCCCAAGAGCCTCCGCGCGGCGCTTGACGAGAGGCCCTGCGATGGGTCCCTCGAGAAGATCCCAACCGCCCTTGCGGCGGCGCAGTTCCCTGTAGCGCATTGCCTCCAGGGCTGCACGCCCTTCCCAAACTGCCTGAGCGCTCGGGCTCGGCGGCAACGGCACACCGAGGCTCAACTCGGCACCCTGCGGCGCGACGTCAAGGGACTCCAAGCGTCGCCCCGGGACGTGGTACCGAAAGTCTTCCAGAGCTCCGGTGACGACAAGACCTCCTCCGCGATGGTGGGTAACGGCCGTGGCACCGACTGGTTTCGCGTCGATACACTGCCATTCCGCGTCTTCGGCGGCACGCGTCCACAACGCTTCAGGGACGGCAAGCGCGAGACCATTGCCCTCTTCATCGACAGCGACGTCGACGAATCGAGGGGACGGCGGTCCCGCGCCGATCCAGCTCCGAGCGGCGTCGTGGCTCGTGCGCAGCCTTCCGCCCCGCGTGACCCCGGCGAGCAGGCGATCGTTTCCAGCAACCCCTACGAGCGGCTCAGGTGGCCGGTACGTCTCCAGAAAGGGCCCCAATGGCTCCTCCGACTCGAACGCGACGCCATGCCGCTCCACGAAGATCCATTTGGCGTCCCGCTGGAGCACTGCCACCAGGTCCCCAGACGCCAGCCAGGGCGATGCTCGAGCCGTCTCCGCACCAGCGTCGACGACCCAACGCTCACCATTGGCGCCCACGAGGAGGGTCTCGCTGCGCCCCAGCGGCACGGCGTCGTAGAGGGCCGCGGCGTCGGATGGATGATAGTGCCAACGGGCAGCGTCCTGCTCATGCGCCTCGGACGCCTTGACTCTCTCGAGGAGAGAGAGCGACGCAGGATTCACTTTCGAGGGCGCGGCACTGCAGCCCATCCCCGTATGGAACGCCGCGGCCGCGAGGAGCCAGTACGGGGAAGGAAGTGCCATGGCGCACATCCTACCGCTTATCGCGGGCGCCGCTCGGGCAACCCCTCGGCAAGAGGCATGGCGCATAGCCGAATCACACAAATCTCCGGCGCAGCGCCGAGCCGGAGCGGCACGCCAGTCGTTCCGAGCCCTCGGCTCACGTAGAGGTAATGTGGCCCCTCCCGGGTCAGCCCAGAGCGATGGCCACCGACAACGCTCGTGAGGTTCACCCAACGATCGAGCCACGGGAGCGCAATCTGACCCCCGTGAGTGTGGCCGCTGAGGGTGAGCGCGGGACGATTATCATGGCCGCCATCAAAGAACGTCGGATAGTGAGAGAGCATTACCTGGGGCCGACTCGCGGAGGTATCGTGGAGAAATCGCCGCGTTTCTTCGGCGCTGCGCGTGCAGTCAAGCCCGACGACGAAGAGAGCGGACCCGCCACGGACCACCGCACGCACCTCGTGCATCAGCACCGTCAGTCCCCGTCGCTCGAGCTCGCGCCTCCAGTGGTCGGGATCCCAGAGGTCGTGGTTGCCGTTGACGACGAACACGCCATCCGGCGCGGCGAGCTGTGCCAGAACGCGAGCCGCCACCGCATAGAAACGCGTGCCCGAGGATACGAGATCCCCCGTCACGGCCACGAGATCGCAGCCGAGGGCATTCGTCCGCCGCACCCAGCGCTCGACTGTTGGCGCCGTATCCACGCTGCCCAAATGAATGTCGGAGAGATGCGCGATGCGGTAGCCATCGAATGCCGCAGGTAAGCCAGCGATGGGCACGGCTGTCTCCCTCACCCGAACCCAGCGGCGCCGCCCCCAGACGGCCCAGATCGCGCCTGCTGATGCGACGAGCACGATCGAGCGAACCTCCTGGACGCCAGGGAGCGCGCCTTGCAACCCTCGCCATAGCGCGAGGGGCGCGAGCAGCACGGCCGCAAACACGCCGGAAGCCCACAGAGCGCTCGACGGTGCGTCCAGATAGCGGACGACACGTGCCGAACGCTGCGGATCCAGCAAGCCCCCGGCGACGCGCCGCGCGGCAATGACCCAGAGAAGGCACAGTCCCCCTATCCAAGGCCAGGACGCAAACGAACCAGCCACGCCGATGAGCCAAGGCACCAAACCTAGTGCCGCCAGGGCGTAGACGAGCCGTCGCAGGCCGCCGTGGGATACGGCCAATGGCGGACGCGCGGCTGGCACTCCTCACCCAGCCCGTAGTCGCTGCGGGGACCGCTCCTGAGCGGCGCCAAGGACCAGCCAGGAGCGACCCCGCTGCGTCGACACTCAGACCTGCGTCAACTCGATGAGCTTCGCCTTCGTCGTCAGGCCAACGTGTTGCGCCGCCCGCTGCCCACCCTTGAAAACCATCACAGTGGGAACCCCGCGCACCCCGTACTTTCCGGCTGTCACCGGCGACTCGTCGACGTCGAGCTTACCCACCTTAACCTGTCCGTCGAGCTCCTGGGCCACCTGATCGACGATGGGGGCCAGCGCTTTGCATGGGCCGCACCAGGTGGCCGTGAAGTCGACGAGCACCGGCCCGTCTGCGCTCAGGACTTCGCTTTCGAAATTGCTGTCGTTGAACACGTGAACCTTTTCGGACGCCATTGAATGAAAGCTCCCGGAGCTGAAGATTGGGTCGCAAAGATAATCCGCCGAAAGCACTGGCGGAACCCCCTTCGGACTGGCCTTGAGACCTGACCACGGGACGTAGGCGTGCTATTCGGGCAACCGCAATGCGGCGAACCGGCGCAGATATCGAACGCGCAGCGAGTGCCGACCGGCAGCCCTGGGGACCGGCCTACTCCGCGGAAGAGGTGATTACCGCGCTCGAGCCGCTCGTAATCCCAACGCGCCGCGAGCGGCTGCAAGCTGTCCTGGCCAGGCGCATCGGGAGCGTCGCGCTGCTCCTGGACGGCATCCGGGATCCGTATAACGGGGCTGCACTGCTGCGCACCTGCGAGGCCTTAGGTGTCCAGGACGTCCACTTGGTCGAGCACGGTGACCCGTTTCTCGTCTCGCGACGGGTCACGCAGGGCGCCCACCACTGGCTCGACATCCACCACCATCCAGAGCCGGGAGAGGCCCTGCTGGCCATCCGGCGGAGTAATCATGCTCTCGTGCTGGCCCATCCCGCAGGAGAGCTCGATCCAGGCGACCTGGCTGCGCTCGAAAGAGTCTGCATCGTTCTCGGCAATGAACACGATGGCGTGTGCGACGCCATCGCGTCGGCCTGCTCTCGCTCCGTCCGGGTGCCGATGGTGGGTTTCGCCGAGAGCCTCAATGTCAGCGTGACCGGTGGTATCTTATTGGCTCAGGCGACTCGCGGCCGCCTGGGCGATCTCTCGAGTGAGGTTCGCCGATTGCTGTATGCGAAGGCGCTGTTCCGGACCGTCTCGCGGGCCAGAGAGGTCCTGGAGGCAGGGAATGTAACGAGTGGACAGGTGCGCGCTACCGCGGCGCGGGCTGGGTCCGCCACCTGAAAAGGCGTTGCGCGCAGCGGCGAGCGCCACTGCAGAGTAGTGCGCTCCTGCGGGCCGCGTGGCCAGCCCGCAGATCTCTTTTCGCTCCGTGACACCTTCCGGTGACAGAGCAGCGCGGCTGTACTAGCGTGCGCCGCGCAATCCCATGGCGAGACTGAATACCGAAGGCAGCGTGCTCGGCGCGGCAACGCGAATCGTAGGCAGAATCACCGGCAGCGGTCCTCTCACCGTACAAGGCAGCGTCCAAGGAGACATAGCGGTGGCCGGCACTGCCGCGATCGCCGACGGCGCCCGTGTGGAGGGTGACGTGCAGGCGGACGCGCTGGAAATTGCGGGCATTCTCATCGGGGACGCGGTAACGAGCGGTCCCATCGCCGTGCGCTCGGGGGCGTCGGTGCGCGGCGCCCTGAAGGGTGCACAGGTATCCATCGAGCCGGGCTCGGAAGTTGCCGTCGTCCTCGACACGGATTTCGAGCTCGACCTCCCCAGCAGACGCCGGAATCGTTGAACCGAGCGCACATCAGCAATCTTCTTGCCCAAACGAGGCCACATGGCAGGTACGATCATCTCAGAGGAACTGACCATCGAAGGTGAGATCACGAGCGAAGAGGAAGTCGTGGTCGCAGGTAGAGTGCGCGGCACCCTGTCGAGCCGCGACGTGGTGTCTGTCGCGCCGGGAGGCGTCGTCGAGGCGGATGTCCAGGCCCTTTCGCTCGCCCTCGCGGGACAGGTCACGGGCAACGTCACGGCCTCCGAGCGGGTCGATCTGCAAGCCGGCGGAAGGCTCGTCGGCGACGTGAAGGCTGCTCGACTAACGATTGCGGACGGCGCCTCTTTCAAGGGCAACGTCGACATGGATATCTGAGGGACGGAGCATGGCTTCAGCTTCTGTAATTGGACGGTCGACGATCGTCCGCGGCAACGTCTCGGGAACCGGAAACCTCGACGTGCTCGGACAGGTAGAAGGTGACGTGAGCGTCACCGGCGATGTGCTCGTTGGCGAGGGCGCCATCATCGAAGGCTCGGTCTCCGGCGCGCGGCTGAGCATCGCTGGCACGGTGGCGGGAGATCTGCGTGGCTCAGAAGCGGTGCTCCTCGAGTCGGGAGCCCGCGTGGTCGGTGACATTGCGGGGGCAAGCATCGGCGTCGCCGAAGGCGCCCTGGTGCGCGGTCGCGTCGAAACGACGGGCGGCGCGGCAGCGGGCACCAGCGGGGCCCGCGCTGCGGCGGCCCGTCCGGCACCTGCGCCTTCGCGCGCGGCAGCGCAGCCTCGACCCGTGCCTCGCGCCGCCGAGGCACGACCGGCCGTGCGAGCTGAGGCGCGAGAGACCACCAGCCGCGCAACCACGAAGCCTGTGACGCCAGCGCCAGCGCCGCCCCCACCCAAGGCGGCGGCGCCGACACCGGCGCCGAGGGAGGCAGCGAAGGAGGAGAAGAGGCCCGAGCGAGCAAGGCCCGCCCCTGCCGCGCCTCCCGCCAAGAAGGCCAAGGCAGCCGCTCCTCCACCACCCGTGGCCCCCGCCGTCGCCAAAGGCGCGCGAGCCCGTCAGAAGAAGGTTCAGAGGAGGAAGTGAGCACCGAGAGCCGCAACGCGCTGCTCGCCATTTTGCGCGAGCGGAGCTTCGAACGGAAGCGCGTCATCTTGGCCTCAGGGCGCGAGAGTGACTTCTTCATCGACTGCAAACAGGCCATCCTCACGGCAGCAGGGCACGCCTTGGCGGGCGAGTTGATGTACGAGTGCCTCGCCACGCTACCCTCCGCCTCGGCCGTCGCTGGGGTGGAGCTCGGCGGGTGCCCCCTGGCGAGTGCCGTCTCCCTCATTAGCCACCAGCGAGGCGCCCCGCTGCCCGCCCTCTACGTGCGCAAGGCGCGCAAAGACCACGGCAGCGCCAAGCTCGTCGAAGGGGACCGCTCCCTCACCCCGGGTCTTCGCGTCGCGCTACTCGAAGACGTGATCACCACGGGAGGCTCCAGCCTGCGCGCCGTCGAATCCCTGAAGGACGTTGGCGCTCAGGTTGTCGGGATCATCGCTCTCGTCGATCGCCTCGAGGGGGGGCGCGAAGCGATCGAAGCAGCGGGACTCCCTGTCGTCAGCATGTTTACGCGCACCGACTTCATGGGCTGAGGTCGGGCCCGAAGGGTGCGGCGCCAGCCTCCGGCAGCACGAATCAGACCCGAGCGCCCACGCGGGCAACAACGAACTTGAGATATCTCCCCTCGGGATGAGCGGCGAGCTGTGGATGATCGAGTGGCTGCCCAACCTCGTGACAGATCTGCAGACGTCGTCGCGTCTGTCTGCCACCAGCGGCCAGAGCACCGATGAACTCCGCTGGGGAAACCTGGGACGTGCAGCTGGCTGCGGCGTAGAGCCCGCCATCGGCGGTCACACGCAAGGCTGCGGCGTGGAGCTTCACATATGCCTTCAGGGCGGTCGCCTTCTGTGCATGGCTCTTAGCGAAGCTCGGGGGATCACAGAGGACCATCCCCCAGCGACGACCCTGGCTCTGGGCGGCAGCCAGGAACTCGAACACGTCACCCACGACGAACTCGTGCTGTTCCAGGCCCAACCCATTGATGCGGAAGTTCTCCTGGGCGGATTGGACGGCCGCTGGAGCAATGTCCACGCTCGTCACGCCCACCGCGCCCCCCAGCGCCGCGCTCACGGAGAACGCCCCTGAGTAGCTGAACAGATTGAGTACGGTGCGACCAGCAGCGAGAGCGCGAACCGTACCGCGATTGTCGCGATGGTCCAGGAAGAGCCCAGACTTCTGGCCATGAACAAGATCCGCCTGCAGGCGGATCCCGTTCTCCACGACGACGAGGGGACCCGAAGGCGAGCTGCCCAGCAGTACCCTGAGGGACGCGCCGGCCCCGCTTACCGTGGTGCGATGAACCACGCCGGCAAAGTGCCCAAGACGCTCGAGAGCGCGTGCGAGCGGCGGGAGGAGCCGAGTCACGCTGGCGGCATAGGTGAGCACCACGGCATAGCGCCCGTAGATGTCCACGGTGATGCCCGGCAGGCTGTCTGCCTCGCCGAAGATGCACCGATAGGCGTCCGTCCCGGCACGCCGCAAGGGCTCCCTGAGACTCCACGCCTCCTCGACGCGTCTCTCTATCCACTCGTCATCGGGTGGACGGACCGTCGAGTACACCCGCAAAGCGATGGCTGAGCTAGCGTCCCAAAGGGCATAGCCCTCCCAGCTCCCGCAACGCAGCCCAATCCAATCCCCATCGCTGGCATGGAATCCGCGCGGGACGTGGTCCCTGTAGACCCAGGGGTGACCCGCCGCCAAGCTCGGGAGCAGCTCGCGAGGCAACTCAATCGTAGGCACCGCCGCAGAGACGCCACGCAGGACGCCCGCCTCGCGCCGCTTGCTATCGACGACCGCGCCTTCGCGTGCAGGGCGTCGCCGACGAGGGTTGGACCGCTCTCGACCGGCGCTCACCGTTCCGCCAGCAGAGCCTTGACTACCGAGTAGTCGCCGTCCTCGACCGCGCCCTGGATCGTGCAGACGACCTTTCCGTTGGGCCCGATCAGCAGGTGCAGCGGGAGCTCTGGATCGGCCTCGAGCGCGGCTGCCTCAAGCCACGCCTGGCGCTCCTTGCCTTCGCGCAGCCACAGCGTGGAGGACAGCCCATCGCCGCCTGCCGCCAAGTAGCGATCGAGCTGCCGCTCGTCGTCGTCCATGCTCACGAACACCAGCTCTACTGGGGTACCCTCGGCATGGAGCTGTTTCTGCCAGCGGAGCAGGCGTGGAATCTCCTCTTTGCAGGGGGCACACCACGCGGCCCAGAAGTTCACCCAAAGCCAAGACTCCCGCGCCCGAGTGAGCTCCGTGCTCGGCAGAGATTCACCCGGTTTGGCTCGGGCGCTCAAGGTCTCGTTCGGCAGCCTCCTGCCCGTCGAGGCTGCGCCCGCTGCGCAGAGCTGCCGCGGCTGCTTCGGTGGTTCGGCGCTGGGAGCTTCGGGCGGGGCCGTTGTCGGCTCCCCGCGTATCGCCGGCCCATGCACCGCCTGACTCCGCGCGCGCGGCGCGATGGGAGCTTTCTTCTCTTGATTGTCACAGGCACCAAGCCCCATGGCGCTGGCGAAGGCCACAGGAACAAGCAGCCGCATGCGAGACCCTGTCATAGCCGGCAATCCACCCACGAGACGAACGCACTACGATTGATGGCATCGTCGTCGCATTTCGTCTCGGACCGCGACGTCTGCCAACTGCAGTAATCCGTGCTGAGCTGGGCAAACTCGTTCCCGAGCCACAACAGGCCGACCTTGTTCTCGATCTCCGGGTCGTTGGCAAGCTCTTTGAGGTAGTACATGACGGAGTTGGCGCGCCGGTGGGACAATGCGCGATTCTGGGCCTGTGCACCTGTCTTCGAAGCCCTTGCCACGACGAAGAAGTAACGGGCCCCGCGGCGCTCGAACCACTTCTGCTCGAGGATCTGCTTCGCTGCGGGGTCGAGCTCGTCCTTCGCCACGTCGAACATGATCACGGCTCCGCGATCCTTGAGCGGTGTGAACAGCTCGTTGAAATCTTCGTCGCTGATGGCAGCGAAGCTCCTCACGTCCGTCGGCTTACAGCCGCGGCGCGACGCGCCGCCGACGAGGCCACAGCTATGGAGAACCCGCTGGAGCACTTCTTTGAAGCGCGGCGTGCAGTAGCCAACCTCTGCCTGAGCAGCGATCGCCACCTGCGGCTTCTCCTGGAGCTCTGCCCCCGGGGAGTTGAGGCGCTCGGAGGCGGAGGTCACCGCGGCGTGCACACCAATGCTCGCGACGGTCACGCTGAGGATCACCGCACCGACACCTGCGGCCGGCGCAACCCATTGGCCAAAGCTCATCGGCTGATTCACGGCAGCACCTCTGGAGCAAGCTGCTTGAGAGCGTAGCGGAGCCCGATGTCGGTGTCCTCGTCGCAGACGCGCTGCTTGCCGAGGTACATCTGCGGGGTCGAGACGGGGATGCCGTTCTGAGCAGCGAAGTGGAGGTGACTGTTGAGGCGCGTGACGGTCTCACGCGAGTCGACGCAGCGCAGCATGTCGTCACCCCAACGCTTCTGGACGACGGCTCTCATTGTGTCTTCCCCCGCTCTCCCGGCCCGTAGCAGGTACTCCTGTTCGTCGTAGGCCCACTCGAGGACGGCCTCCGCGCGTTCCCCCCCGCACAGGATCGCCTTCGATACGACGCAGGCGCCCGGGTGAAGGGGTCGATCGAGCATCCAGTTGCAGCTGCTATCCAGCGGGAAGAGCGCCAGCTGGACATCCAGGCGCGCCAGGATGCCTTCCGACGCGAGCCGTTGGTGGAGCGCCTTGCACGTAGCACACAGAGGATCTTCGAAGAGGAGCGCAGGCTGGATGGATTGCGCCGTCTTGAGCCCAATCAGCTCGGTATTGGAAGGCGTTACGTCCTTGATCTGGCCACACTGCGTCAAGAATTGACTATGGTCGGGCGCGCCGGACGCGTAGACGAGACTCGGCACGGCGGTCGTCGCCCCGAGCCCCACAAGCCACGCTACGATCCAGGGCGTGGCCCCCCGCGGCCGCGGCGGACGTCCGAGGGCCTCGGGGCCATGCCTCAAGGTGGCGAGCCCGGCGAGGGCACCTCCCGCCAGGAGGATCGACGCGATGTAGATGCCAACGCATGTCTTGCAGACCGTTCCGAGCTCGAGGAGGGAGACGACGAACATCATCACCGAGACGATCAGGGGCGTCACCCCGAGGAGCGCGAAGAACTGCACAGCCCTCGTCGAGGCGCGATCACCCGCGATCAGCAAATATAGCGCGAAGCCCGCGAAGAAGGAGAAGGCTCCCAGCGAGAACAATCCCACAGGGACGCCGCCCCACAGGGCCTCGCGAAAGACCGCTCCGTACGCTGAGTACATAGCAGCGCGACACGCCTCGGCTTCTGCCGTCGGAGAGGCTCCTGGCACGTAGCTGCAGTGGATGTCGTGCAGTGCGCGATCCAAGTGCTCGGCGTAGTCGAGGGAGGAGTAAGCGGAGAACAGCAGTCCAAGGAAACACCCCAACAGGGCGATGGCTGCAGGGATCCGCGAGTTCGGACCAAACATGGGGCGGAGCGTGTTACCAGCCATGGCTCCGGCGCAAGCCCTTCGCACCAGCTCGTTCCCGAGCCGATCGGGAGACAACCCCCCGCCGCCACGAGAAAGCCGAGTAATAACAGACAAATGAGTTGGATCGCGAGATCATTGCGACTGGCCGGATTTGGCCTGGGCCCCCACGAGATCGCCTCGGAGCCGACGGAATTCCATGGCTGCCGCGTTGCAGCATCCATCCACAGGCCGCGACCTCGGGGTTTCGCCCTCGCTCTCGCCGCGCGCCCATGTGATGTTGCTCAGCACGACCGGCCCGCACGCCATCAGCCGTTCCCCCCTCTCGCGCATGACCCTCTCACACGACGAAGAGATTCGACTGTTGCAGCGGATCGCCGTGGGAGACGAGCGCGCTTTTCGCCGGCTCGTGGACGAGCACCTCGCTGGCGTGCACCACTTCGCCGTGCGGTTGCTGGGCCGACGTGAGGAAGCCGAGGAGGTGGCCCAGGATACCTTCCTTCGCCTCTGGGAGACCGCTGAACGCTTCGAGCCCAGGGCGAGGCTCCGCACGTGGCTCTACACAGTGGCGCGCCATGCCGCCATAGACCGGCTACGGAAACGTCGCGAGACCTTCACTGACAGGATCGAAGAGGCGCCGGGGTCGGGGGGACCAGGCGCGCTGCTCGCCTCGAAGCAGGATGCCGAGGCGGTTCGAGCCGCGCTAGCTGAGCTCGCCCCCAGGCAGCGGGCGGCCATTACCCTCGTTCACTACCAGGGCCTCTCGGGCACCGAAGCCGCTCAAGCGATGGGGATCGGCGTCGAAGCGGTCGAGTCGCTTCTATCGCGGGCCCGCCGCAAGCTCCGGACGATACTGCAGAAGACCCAGTCTTCCTCCTGCCCTCCCCACATCTCGGATCGTAGCCATGACTGACGAGCCCTCCATCACCCTGCAACGTTTCGAAGCACTGGCCGGCGCCTACGGCGCTGACTTCGATCGCTGGCCGGAGCAGGAGCGAGCCGCGGCGCGCCGCCTCGCCCTCGCCTCCCTCCCGGCACGCGAAATCCTGCGAGCAGCCGCGGCGCTGGATGCAGCTCTCGATGACGTGCCCGTTCCCTCCCCGTCGCGAGAGCTCTGGGAGCGGGTGGCAGCCATCCCGCAAACCCAGGCGCGCAGCGCCGCCATCGACCTCCATTTGTCGCGGCGCACCGCGTTCGCGACAGCGCTCGGATTGGCCGCTGCCGCGGTGCTCGGCCTGGTCGTTGGCAACCTCGCCCCCACCCCGCGCGTCGAGGGGCAAACCGCCGCGAACGGCGCGACAAGCGACGATTGGGTCGAACTCACTGAGCTCGCGTTCGCAGAAGATCTGCAGGAGGACCTATGGCAATGACCGTCACTTTGCGCAGTCTCTCGGTGGCGCTCGCCGTCTCCCTCGCGCTGAACGTGTTCCTGGCTGGTTTCTTGGCAGCGCAGGCGCTGCGCCCCTCCGAAGGTCGTCCCAGCGCGGCAGGCCCGATGCTCTTCCGCGCCGGGGAAGCGCTCGGGGATCCGGGTCACCCCGCGATACGGGAGGTGATGCGCGCTCACCGGCAAGAGCTCCGAGCACACCGCCGTGCCATCCGCGAAGCGCGGCGGGAGGTGCACGAGTCGATGGTGGCTGAGCCCTTCGATCAAGAGCGGTTGAGCGCCGCCCTTGCCAGCCTCCGGGCTGAGACCACAAGTTCGCAGGTTCTGCTGCACCGTGCCCTCGTCCAGCTCGCCACGTCGATGACGCCAGAGCAGCGAGCGCGGCTCAGCAAGCTCTCGGAAGAGCCTCCTCCGCGCTCACGGAGCAGGAACCGCTAAGGCCTGTCCCTGAATGCGTGCCCGTGCCCGTGCCCGTGCCCGGCGCATGGTGCTTGAGGCATGCTCCAGGGAGCGCAGCACGCTTCGACTTCAACTGAACGACGGTCAGTGGTCAAAGTTGGCTCTTGTGCTGGAAGGCCAGCGCGGAGCGGGGCGCCGGGGGCGCACCAGCATGCGGCGGGCGGTAAAGGGGGGCCTCGACGCAGGGGATAGGTCG
>JAEWRL010000221.1 GCA_023398955.1 Pseudomonadota bacterium | reverse complement strand
CGCCGTCCGTTACAGCGACCTCGCCGTCCGTTACAGCGACCTCGCCGTCCGTTACAGCGACCTCGCCGTCCGTTACAGCGACCTCGCCAACCAGTCACGCGCAGGGCGAGCTTCGCGACGCGCTCCGACGACCTCCTCCTACCGCACGCAGGCGGGGATGCAGGGACCTCAGTGTAGCAACCGAACGGAGCCTTCAGACCCACATTGGCACTGAGACGCGATCGATTCTATGAGCCATGTTCAGGGCATCCCTTCGCCAAGAAGTGAAGCGCTGAAGGCTCGACACCGGGGCTCGTGTGCCAGCTCAACCCACACGGTGCTGGCAAGATGGCGCTGGGTGGCGTTTCATCCGCGGTGGGCGCCACAGAAGCGATACACTACGCTCTGATGTCCATGCCTGATCAGAAAGACTCCCCTGCTTGCCCGCGCCTGGAGAACTGCGTGCTCCACCGGCGTTGCAGCACGACGACGCTCATTGGGACCTTCATCGTTCTCTACTGCAAGGCGGACTTCGAGCGCTGCGCGCGTTTCCAGGTGGCACTGTCGGGAAGCGCAGTTCCGGACGAGCTACTTCCGAATGGCAAGCACCAGCACACCCGCGCTTAGTACGCCTCCCCGGAACAATGTACCCATAGTAGTCACCCAAGGCGGGCATCCGGTGTTCGTAGGCGGGATGAAGGCCACACCGATCCGGGTCGTCCTGACCGACTGCAAGCGGCAGGAGCTGGAGAGGCGAACGCGCTCGCTGACGGCACCCATCGAGAGGTGTTACGGGCGAAGGTGGTTCTGGGGTTGGCGGCACGCAAGCCATTGATGAGGCTGGAGCCGGAGCTGCAACTGACGCGCAAGGTCGTCCGCAGGTGGGGGCTGCGCTTCGACCGTGAGCGCAAGATGATTGAGTTCATCCTGCAGTGGAACGTACAAGCGCATCCGTTCCGCTGGTCAACGAGCTTCTTCGACAACGTCCGGGCGAGGGTCGACCCGCAACTGGCGATCGCCGCATAGCGGTTCTGGTGCCCGAGCCCGAGCCCGAAGGAAGCCCGCAACGCCGTCGTCATCCTGTCCGAATTCTCCCCGGGAGACAAGGCGCGGTTCCATCGAATGGCACGGCGCACGATCGCCATGCTGACCGCCATCGTCCTGCGCCTCAACGATCGGGGCTCGGGCTCGACTTGACTGGGTGCGAACTTGCGGGGAGCTGTACTTGGGCGCCGGCATGCCTTGCGCTGACGTTGCCGAGCTTCGGGTGGCAGCGGGAGCGAGGCTCCATCTAGGGACAGCGCTGTCTCACGCTACATGTCTTGTCCCAGGAGCTCGCTGATCGCGGCCCTCAGCTGGGCAGCATCGAACGGCTTGGCAAGGACCCTGTTCACCCCATGCTCTTGCAGGAGCTCGGCCGTCAGCTGCGAGCTGTAGCCCGTCACAATCAGGGCTGGTATGTCCGGACGGTGCGCCTTGAGCTGCTTGACGAGCTCCAGACCCGACATGTGCGGCATGACATTGTCCGTGACGACGACATCGAATCCGCTCGGGTCGGCGAGGAACTCCTCCAAAGCCTGCAGGCTGGACGAATGGGTGCGCACTTCGATTCCCCAGCGCTGGAGCTGGCGCTGACCGAGCGCAGCGAGTTGCGGCTCATCGTCGACCCACAGGGCGCGGAGCCCTCCCCGCTCCGGCGAAGGGCGACCATCCGGCGAATCCTTTGGCTGGAGCACGGCAGCGGGAAGCATCACTCGGAAGAGGGAACCTCGACCCGGCTCGCTTTCGACGATGACGAACCCCTCGAGCTCTCTCACGATGCCGTGCACCACAGCGAGACCCAAGCCGCTACCCTGCCCTGCCTCCTGCGTCGTGAAGAAGGGCTCGAAAACGCGGTGGAGTGACTCCGGTGCGATGCCACACCCAGTGTCGCTCACTTCGAGGCAGGCATAAAGACCAGGACGCGCATCGGGGTACTTGGCAGCGTCCTCGCCGGAAACTCGCACCGGTTGCACCACGACCCGCAGCACTCCTGGCTCCTGCGCCATGGCAGCCACCGCGTTCTTGCCCAGATTCATCATGATCTGGTGAATCTGCCCGCTCAACGCGAGCACAGCGGGGGTCGCGGGGTCGAAATGGGAATGCACAACGACCTTGGACGATAGCGCCGGCCGCAGCAGGGCCAAAGCTTCGATGACGGGTGCGCTTACGGTGATTGCGGTCGTCGGGGGCGTTGCGTGGCTCGTGAAGACCTGGAGCTGGCGGGCCAACTCCTCTCCACGTTGCGCCGCCGCCAGGATGGCATCTACGTCCGCGACCATTGCGGGGGTATCTTCCAGCGAGGTACGGAGGAGCTCCGCGTAGCCAACGATTGCCATCAAGATGTTGTTGAAGTCATGGGCAATGCCTCCCGCCAGCGTGCCGACCGCGTCCAGCTTCTGCAGCTGCGCCACCCGTTGCTCGCTCTCGCGGAGGCGACGCTGCGCGTGTTCGCGGGCGCTTACGTCAACGCACGTCGCGACGACGAAGCGACCCTGACTCGTCTGCACCGGGTTCAACCCGATCTCGAGCAATACCTCGCCGCCGTCCTTCCGCTGGCCTCGGAGAACCCGTCCGCCGCCCATGGGACGCTTCAGCGTCTCCGTGGAGTAGGCTCGGCGGAGCGTTGAGTGCTTGCTCACCAATGCGGCGGGCACCAGCGCATCGACGGACAGTCCCTCCAGCTCCGAAACGCTGTAGCCGAAGAGGCGCGCGGCCTCGGCGCTGGCCAGCACTATGTTCCCCTGTTCGTCCACGACGAGCGTCCCAGCGGGAGACCTCTCGAAGGCAACGCGGACCAGCTCGCCCACCAGTTGATCGTCGCGCTGAGTCGGCATCGGTCCTCTAGTATGGGGAGGAGTCCCTCGGCAGCAAGACCGTCGCCAAGACGGGAGGGTCCCGCGAAGCATACGCCAGAGATCGGGCTGGGGGCCAGCGACAGCTCGTATCCCGTGTAGGCAGGTCACTCCGTAGCAGGCCTGTTTCCGGCACCGCGACAACCTCCTGGCGTGCTCTTCATCCAAGACGTCATGACGGACCAGCCGCCCCCGCCGCAAGCCTCGTCCAAACAGTGGATTGGGCTAGTCAATTGGATGTGACAAGGGCCATCATTGGTGCAATGCCGCGTGCAGAGGTGAAAAGCTCCGAGAAGACAGCGGGCCCAGCCGCTCCGGGCTACCAGGCTCCCGAGCCAGCCGTATTGCTGGTGGGAGCCGGACGCGACCTGGAGGATGCCCTCTGCACGGCGCTCCATCGCCATGGACTCTTCGTCGAAACGACGAACGCCACCGACCTCGTGGCAGCGACAATCGCCGCGGCCCCCGACCTCATCGTCATTGCGGGTGACGCCGCGAGAGATGGGGCGGTCGGACTGCTCAAGGACCTGAGCGCCTCGGCGCTCACCTCGGTGGTACCCGTGGCCCTGCTTCGAGAGGAGGCGACAATCGACGAACGCCTGCAGGCCTTTCGTCACGGCGCCGTGGCAGTGATTGCCCGCTCCGCCAGCGTCGATACGATTGCGGATCGCATTGCGCACCTGGCAAGCGAGATTCCGGAGCGTGGCCACGAGTCCCTCGGCAGGATCGGAGAATCCACCCTGCGCGAGTTCGTCGACGCCTTGGCCCGGGAGCTGCGTCAGGGTGTGCTCAGCGTCAAGGCAGGTGGCTCGGGCGCGGAGGTCCGGCTCGTGCTCGGTGAAGGCAGGCCACTGGCCGAGCTCGTCGACGATTTCGTCACTCGGGTTCGCAAACACGTCGTGACCGCAGAGCCCCTCGAGTACGAGTTCGACGAGCGCGCCGCGGGGACCGTCGCTTGGCTCGATGCGCGAGAGGAGGCGGGCGGGAAAACCGGTGCAGATCTCACGGACGTGGCCATCGCCCTCGCGGATCCCGATGCGGCTCGAGCCGATCTCCTCGCCCAGGCTCTGCGCGAGCGCGGCGCTGCGGTCATGGTCACGGATCTCGAACCGCAGCCTCCCCGCTACGCGCGCCTGCGGCAGATGAACCCTCACGTCCTGCTGATCGGCGGGGAGGATTTGGAGGGCCGAGGCTACCACCTGGTAAGGCAGCTCCGCCGCGACCCGAGACTACGCTGGACCTTCCTGCTCGTCGTTCGTTGGACGGAGCTCACCCCGGAGGACGGACTCCCGCTCCTGGACCGCATCGTCCCCCGCGTTGCCGAGCTGGCCCGGCCCTTGCGAGCGCTGCGGGAGCGTATCATGGAAGCGACGGGGCCGGTGGTGGTACGTCTGGAGAGCGTTGGTCCCATTCACCTCCTCGGGCTCCTCGCGGGACTGCCAGGCACGCGGCGCGTGGAGTTCCATCACCGCCGGCTGCTCGCGCGCATCGATGTGGCGCAGCACCTCATCGCGGGTGCCACCGCCCAGCGCCCCGAGCTCCCCGGAGTGGCCCTTGATGGCCCGGTTGCCCTCGCGGCGGTGCTCCAACTCGGCTCTGGGCGAGCACGGATCCGGCGCGTCGAACAACCTGCGTCGGCAAACCTCATGGCGACGCTCGACGCGGCTCTCGACCTCGCTGACCGGGAGAAGGCACCCATCCCGCCGTCCATTCCCGGTCCCCCTTTGCCCGACAAGCAGGGGGCAGCGGCCGCCGCACGCATCCCTCGTGCCCCCCGGGATCCCAGCCTCGTGACTGCGAGGGCCGACAGCACCTCGGAGGGTCCGCCTCGTGAGGCTGGTGAGCCCCACCGCTTGCCCGCCGCGACAGTGCTCGGCGTGGGGCCCGCCGCCCTAGGGGCGAGAGACTCCGAGTCGGTCGCCGACACCTTTCTGGACAGCGGCATCTCGACGGCAGATCGGGTGACGCCGGAGATGTCCCTGACGCCAGCGCCTGCTCCAGCCGTCTCAGGGGGGCCCCCCCACGACGTGCAGGGCGCGCCAGCATCCTTCAGCGACTCAATGGGGAACGCGGCGACGGTCGCCGTACCCGACACGATCCTGGCTGGCATGCCATCCCCGAACCGGGACTTCGATACCCTTGTCGAAGACGCGCCGGACACAGCGGCGGGAAGCACTGCGGCGGCGGGAAGCACCGCGGCGGCGGGAAGCACCGCGGCGGCGGGAAGCACTGCGGCGGCGGGAAGCACTGCGGCGTCCATGGCGAGCCGGCATGAGGGGCTCCCCTGGTACGCGCGGGTCCTGCCAGGCCTTATCGCGCACTTAGAGCGCGTGGTGCTACGCCTGCAACCGCGCCTCGCACAGCGGCGGGCGCACGACTTGGCGACGCTGGGCGCAGTGGCGCTCATCAGCTTGGGGACGGCCTTTGCGGCGGCTCTCGTGGTGGCGTGGATCGCCGCTGACGGCGAGGAGAATCGCGACGAGCAAGCGACGAGCAACGCGGCCAGCGAGGAGAACTCTGCCGCGGTTGCCGCGGCGCCCCGGAGCCCGAGCATCGGCACGCGCGAGGGAACCCCCGCCCGCTGGCCGCTGACGGAAGCCTCCGAGAACCCCGCGCCGACCTGCGCGACCCTCGAGCGCAAAGCGCGCAAGCCGATGCAGCGATTCCCTGGTGCAAGCTTCCAACAGGTGAAGCTCGGAAGGCAGGCCCTCGTACGCGGCGATCTCGACGCGGCGCAGCTGTCTTACTGCCGCGCGATCGCTCTGGATGCGAATAATGGGACTGCCCAAAGCGAGATGGCGAGGCTGCTGATCCTCCGGCGAGACGGCGTCGGCGCGGAGCGTCAGGCGCGCGTCGCCATGAAGCTCGCGCCGGCCAGTCGCGTACTGCGGGGTATCCTAGGAGATGCCCTGACCCGCCTGGGGCGCATCGACGAGGCGCGGGCCGCGTTCATCTACGAAGCCCAAGCCGATCCCAGCAACGACTATTCGATGCAGGCGCTCTACGACGCTACGCTGAAGAGTGCAGAACGCGAGACGCAGAAGGGTTCTTGGGCCGAGGCCGAGCGCTACTACCGTCGCACGCTCGTGTTGGCGCCGAAGGACGCGCGTGGGGCGGTGGGTCTAGCGGTGGCGCTGACCCGCCTTGACGAGAAGGAGCGCGCCGCGAAGTGGGCAAACTTTGCCCTGTCGCTCGGTGGTCTCGGCCCGCGCGAGGATTCCACCCTTCGCGGCGTGCTCGCCGAGACGAGCGGGGCGGCCAAATGACGGCGTCGCTCGCTGTGACGGCAACACTCGCCCGTCTTCTCGTCGGTTACGGTTCGCGCAAGCGCGGCCCGATCGCCAGCGTCTCCGAACGGCGAATTCCCGGAACCTGGGGACCTCATCCTTCAATCCTCTACGAACCCAACACAGCACCCCGCGGCACCCTGGTTCTGGTGCACGGCGTGACAGCCCGGGCTAGCGATGATCCCTCCCTGGTGCATCTCGCGCGGTGCTTGGCGTCTCTGGGCTACCGCTGCCTGACCCCTTCCCTACCTGGCCTCGCCCGCTTCCGCCATTGTCCGGGAGATGTCGAGCTGGTGGTCGGCGCCATTCGCGAGGCGAGCGAGCTAGCGGGAGCTGGGGTCGGGATCATGGGCTTCAGCTACGGCGCGAGCTATGCTCTCTGCGCCATCGCCGATGCGCAGTGTCGCCACCGCTGCCGGCACATGGTCGGATTCGGAGCGTACTACCTACTACAGGAAGCCCTCGAGCATCAGCGGCAGCTACTGATTGCAAACCCCGATCCCGCTCGCGACAGCGCTGACCTCGCGTACCTCCGCTACACCCTTCTAGTTAGCCAGCGCGACGAACTCGCCCTACCCCAGCAGGTGTGGGACGCGATCGACAGCGTCATGGAAACCTTCACGAGCGAGGGACCCATCGCAACGAAGCTCCGCCCTCTGCTGACCCACGCGCGTCACATCGACTACGTGGACCTGATGGAGCGCTACAAGCAACGGGACCTCCCGCCGCGACTCTCGCCCGCCGGTGTCCTGGGAGGCGTTCGCTGCTCGGTGGGGCTGCTCCACGACCCAGGGGATCGCTTCGTCCCATCCACGCACGTCGAGCGAATTCGCGAGGAGCTGGCTCAGCATCCCTCTGGACCTCCGGTGTATACGCTGACGACGGCCATGCTTTCCCACGTGCAAGTGGCGCCGCTGCGCAAAGTCGTCGACTTGCCACGCCTGCTGCAAGTCGTCGGCCCCCTCCTCGCCGAGCACTGAAGTCGCTCGCGGGGGGCAGTCGTGGGCTTCCGCCTGCCCTCAGGGTGCGTCGACGGCCCTTTCCCTGGCGGCGCGCATCCTGCTCCTGAGCTCGTGGAGACAGACGCGGCCCCCACGTTCCTCGACGCACCGGGTGAACTCACGATCGAAGGGCGTCGTCAAGCACTCGACGGTGAGCTCGTCGACGGCGAGCAGAATACGCCTGCTCCGCATCCGCTGCTGCTCGGTCACCCCGAGCAGTCGAAGGGCTGCAGCGTGGCACTCCGCGGGCCCGGGAGCCTTGCGCTCACACCCACCGAGAGCGACGAGAGCGAGCAGGCACGCGAGCCCGGGAGCCGCGCCGCTCACAAGACGAGACCGACGCCCAGCAGGACGCTGAAGGTGCCGTTGAACTCAGGAAGACCGCCGACGTAATGGCGGCGCCCTTCTTGATCGAAGACCTGGCTCCTCTCGAAGGCCGATCCCGTCTCGCCCCAGACCAAACCGCCATCCACCGAGAGATCGACGGCGAGGCGGTGGAGGATGACGTCGTAGCTGGCAGCCGCGCCGAGGGTGGCATCCACCATGACGCCAAATCGCTCCGCTCCACGGATCTGCAGCGCACCCTCGCTCCGCGGCGCAGGGACGCTGATCCGTGACCAGCCCATCCCAGCGGCGCCGCGTACCCGTAAGCGAGGCGCCACGGTCCAGGTTGGCTCGAGCCGTGCCGCCATCTCCAGGAGGCTGAAATCGTCCTGTTCGATGGACGAGTCAGGCAGCCCGAAGCTCCCACGACGGATCGCGACGGAATGCTCGCTGCGAGTCACCAGCAGCCGAACGGCGATCCAGCGCCAAAGTTCGACCCGGGCATAGCCGCCGTAGGAAACGCCCCACGAGTAAGAGACGTCGCCGCCCTCTGCGCCCCGATAGAGCGTGCCGACCAACGGCCCCAGCTCAGCCTTCCGCAGCTCCGAACGGGGTTCGGCTTCCGACTCGATGGGAGCGAAAGCGGGATCCTTGTCGGAGAGGAGCGCGGGATCTGGCGTCGTCTGGTGGATCGTGACGCTGGGGAGGTCGTCCGCGGGCCTCTCCCCCGAGGCGTCGGTGCTAGCGCCAGGAGACATCTCCCCTTCCGCCGTGGCCGTGGCTTGCTCCAGCTCCGCCGTGGCTTGCTCCGGCTCCGCCGTGGCTTGCTCCGGCTCCGCCGTGGCTTGCTCCGGCTCCGCCGTCGCTTGCTCCGGCTCCGCGGTGCCTTGCTCCGGCTCCGCCGTGGCTTGCTCCGGCTCCTGAGCGAAAACCTGTCCGCCCCACAGCAGAGAAGCGCTCAGCAAACCGATGAAGGACGTACGCTCAACCACGCAAGTTTGCTCCCAGCGTCTTCTGAGCCGCGGCAATCACGCGCTGTTGGCAGGCATCCACCTCCTTGTCCGTGAGGGTGCGAGCCTCCTCGGGGCGAGCGGCCGCGAGTGGATCTCGATAGGTGACACGAAAGGCCAAAGACCTGTAACCCTCTGGCAGGGCACCGCCTTCGAACAGATCGAAAAGCTCGACGGACTCGCAGAGCTCGCCGGCCGCAGACTGGATCATCGCCTGGACGTCGCCGGCCAGCACGTGCGTCGGGAGCTCGAAGGCGACGTCCCGGACCACCGGGGGCAGCTTCGGCAGCCGGCGATAGGACGGCACCAGACGGCCAATTCTCTCGATGGCCGCCAGATCGATGTCGACGACGTAGGCGGCCCCCCCGAGATCCAGCGCGTCCTCCACATCTGGGTGGAGCGGCCCGAAGCATCCGACCTCACGTCCCTCGAGCAGCACGCGAGCCGCACCCCGCGGATGCAGGTACTCGTAGCCCGGAAGGCCACCGACGTGCTCGACCTCGGTGCTGCGACGGGTCAACCGCTCCACGAGCTCGACGGCGACGCCCTTGGCGTCGTAGAGATCGCAGCTCTCTGGCTTGCGAAGGTGGCTCGTGCGGGGGCCAGCGAGAACGACGGCGATCTTGGGTCGCTCTTCCGGCAGGATGCCAGCGTCCTCCGCTAGCCTTGGACGCACGCCCGCAGGAGACGGCTCCTCTCCCTCGGGAGGAGGCAAGAACACGGGTCCTACGGAGAACAAGCGCACCGAGGTCTGACCTCGCCGACGCGCTCGCTTCAGGGCCTCCAACAACCCAGGAAGCAGCGATGTTCGCATCACGCTCCGCTCCTCGCTGAGCGGATTGACGAGCGTCACGAAAGGCTTGGCAGCCTTGACACCATCGAGCTCCTGAGGTGAGACGAAGGCGTGGGTGAGCGCTTCGCTCAACCCTAAGCCAGCCGCCACTCGACAGACCTCGCGCTCGAACCGGTACCCGGAGCGGGGCGTTTGCGGGGGAATGGCCGGAAGTGTCGTTGGGATTGCGTCGAGCCCCACGATGCGCGCGACCTCCTCGATGAGGTCGACTTCACGGGTCACGTCGGGTCGAGAGGAGGCTCCGCTGACCCGAACGCGGTCCACCCGAGCTTCCTTCACCTCGAACCCCAGGCGCGCCAAAGCACCAATCGCCTTCTCGAAGGGCACCTCGATCCCCAAGAGCGCATTCAACCGCTCGCTGCGGAGGTCCAACACCGGCAGCTCGAGCTCTCCCGAGCGATCATGAACACAGCCGGGCACGGCGCTGCCGCCGGCAAGCTCCGTCAACAGAGACTTGGCGCGCTCCAGGACCCACTCGATGGCACCCCAATCCGTGCCGCGCTCGAAACGATGGCTCGATTCGGTGTGGATTCCGTGGCGGCGTGCAGAACGGCGAATCCCTCGCGGCTCGAAGTAGGCGCACTCGAGGATGACGTCCCGCGTCGAGGCGCGAATCTCGCTGTCCGCCCCCCCCATGATGCCGGCCAGCGCGATGCCACCGCGTTCATCGGCGATGAGTAGGTCGTCACTGTCCAGCTTTCGGTTACCCCCGTCGAGGGTCACCAGGGTCTCGCCCTCCCGTGCACACCGAACCACGATGCGGCCCTCGGCGATCTCGGCCCTGTCGAAGGCGTGCATGGGCTGCCCCGCCTCGAGCAGGAGCAGGTTGGTGATATCGACGACGTTTGAAACGGGTCGAATGCCCAAGCTCGTGAGCCGCCACTGCAGCCACAGTGGGGAAGGCCCGAGCTCCACGCCCAGCACGGCAGCAGCGCTGTAGCGCGGGCAGCGGGCTGGTGCCTCGTTGCGCACGGCGATGAGCGACGCGAGGTCCACGTCGCTCGTCCGGCGCGGAGCCCCGGCTTCCGGCCGCAGAAAGTCGATGCCGAGGCTCGCCGCGAGGTCCCGCGCCACCCCCAAGTGACCCAGCGCGTCGGGGCGGTTGGGCGTCACGTCGACGTCGAAGATCGTGTCGTGAGCGTGCGGGCAAGCCCGCTCCAGGGTCTCTCCGGGCCGCGCGGTACCGGGCTCCAAGACGAGGATGCCTTCACTGCTCTCCGCGAGCCCCAGCTCACGCTCGCTGCATAGCATTCCCTCGCTGAGGATCCCGCCGATCTTTCGGGGCTCGAGGGTCACTCCCACGGCGGGGAGCGTCGTCCCGAGACGCGCCAGCACGACGAGGCCCCCCGGCGCCGGCACGTTACTGGCGCCACAGACGACCACCTGCTCGGAACCGCCCGTATCGACAGTCACGAGACGGAGCCCGCTGCGAGTCGGATGCGGCTCGGCCTTACACACCTCGGCAACGACGATGGTGTCTCCGACGACACCAAAGGGACGGATACCGTCGACGGCGAGCCCAATTTGCGTGAGGCGCTCTGCAACCGCTGCCGCAGGCAGGTCCAGCCCGGGCAGCAGCTCAAGGAGCCAACGATGAGAGATCAGCATGGCCGTGCCGCTTCTACCACGCTGACTCGCTGACGCCCAGGCCTCGGGTCATCCCCAGACCGCCTCAGCGGACGGCGAGCCAGGCGGCGGGAGTGTCAGCGGCTGGGTTCCGGGTCCGCGCCTTCAGCCACCGCCCAAGGAGCCGCGGTGGTCTGGGTGGCTCGGACCCGGAGAATCCCAATCCTGCTAAGGGTTAGCTGTCCCCTACTCGTCGCCGAACGGACTGGGGCCGCCCATGCCTGCACCGGAAAGGTCCACCGCGTCGTCGCCGCCCGGACCACTTGCAGCCGCTGGCTCTTTCTTCTCGCGGTCCTCCGGCTTGCGGAATTTGTCCGCGTCGGCCATGGCCCAGCCGCTCACGTAAGAGCTGATGCTGTAGATCTGATCGCCGCCCTCGGCCTTGGCCCAGCGATTCGTGCCCTCGGCGGTCGCGCCCACCTTCAGGACCTTTGCGGCACCGTCCTGCAGGGTAATCGTGACCGTAGCGACGGGCTCGTCGAGCCCGACGTCCGACGCTGTCTTCTCGTCACCGAAATCGATGGCGTTCAGCGACTTCATGGCACGGAGCATGTCGTCCACTTTCGCGCCATCGAACTTCGCGAGCGGCGTCGCGACAGGAGCGTTGGGCTTCTTCAGCTTGGCGGACCACTCGGCCTTCGGAGCGCCTGCGTCTCCTTCGGGCTCCGATCCTGGCTTCTTCTCGAGCATGAAGACGCCGTTCTCGTTCTCAATGGTGGCCTTCGCGACCTTCTCGGGCTCGAAGGTGAAGATCGTCCTGTCACGCCAGCCCTTCAGGTCGCGATTGAACTGATAGGACGAGTAGCCCTTGACTGTGTAGACCCCCTCCCGACCGGCAATGCGGGTCATGTTGCCGCGTGAGCCGCCCTCACCGAAGTAGAGGTCGACCACCTTCTCGTCCCCCTTCATGCCGACGAAGTGCAGAGCCTTGGCCTCTGTGAGGTCATACTTCTCGTACGCCGTGTTGGATGCGCTGATGACCTCTCTGACCTCCAGCTTCTGCAGGCCTTCGAGGAGACTCTTGAGGTTGTTCTGGTTGGCCTTGGTCTGAACGGGCTCGACGAGCTGCCAGTCCTCGCCCTTCTTCTCGAGCACGACCTTCTCGGGCGCGCCGCCGTCGGCATCCTTGGGCTTTTCAATGACGATCTTGTTCAGGCTCTCGACCTTCTCCTTCGTGAGGTCGAGCTTCGGGAGCGCAGATTGCTGGCCTTCGAGACTGTAGGACCGTTCCTCTCTGCGCTCGGCCCTCTGCTGGACGAAGAACGCGGCGCCAAGCGCCACGGCAACACCCAGGGCGATGTAGAGCTTCTTATCGGTGGTCATTGCCATCGTAGTTCGCCTCCATACCTCTTCATGCGCGCTTCTTGGGAACCGCCGCAGCTCGGCGGCTCCTCAGCGATTCCCGCCGACGCCAGCGGCCGAGCCCGATCAGCGCAAACGCGATGGGCATTCCGATGGTCAACGACCACTGTACCTTGTTCTGCACCACCTTGCGCTTGGCGCGGTACTCTTCGTCCTTGCGGCGAATCTCTGCCTCGTCGTCTTCGGGGCTAACCTCCGGCGGTTCGAGGCTGCCGTATGTGAGATTCGGCTCGCTCAGGATCTTGGCGCTCGCCGCGATGAGGTCGCTGTCACCCGTCATCCAGTCGAGGGTGTTCTTCAGGCTCAGGATGGTGTTCGTCAGGTACCGTTGAGCGTACGGCTGAGCAATCATCTGAAGATTCCGGTCGCCGCCAATCGCACCCATCATCTGGAACTGACCACCCATTTCTTGTCCGTTGCCCAGGTAGGCGAAGGGGTTCGTCAGGAAGAGGCTGGAAGCGAGAACGAAGACTCGTGAGGGCTTCGGCGCCCGCTCATTCGCCTTGATGCTCTCGCTCTTCTCGAAAGCACTCTTCAGCTTGCCCGTCGCCACAGCAGCCACCACGCGCTGCTCGAGTGGCGGCTTCGGAGTCCACTCCGTCTTCATCGCCATGTCGAGGGTCTCGTCCGTCAGCACTGCAGCGCTGAGCGAGCTTCGGGCGACCGCCTTCAACTCGACGTCCGCGGGTTGCTTGTCGCGAAGGAGCTCCAGGCTCGAGGCGAACGGCAGCGCGACCTCATCCATGCGGAAGAAACCGGCGAAGCCCACGTCGATGAGCTTCTCCCCTTCTTCGAGGCGCGGGTCGTTGTAGAGGTGGAGAATGCCGGGGTGGCGAATGGCCGAAATGGTCCCCACCTGCGTGATGACGGGGATGCGCAGCGACGCACCGAAGTCGAGGATCGCGTTCTTCTTCATCGCGATTCCATAGCCGGAGAGTAGCTCGTCCAGGTTGTGCAGGTCGAGGCTGGCCTGCATCGTCGCATCTTGGGGCTTGAACGTCACCGCCGAGGCATAGACGACCAACGCCTTGTCCCCGAGCATCAGGAACTGGTCGACGCGCCGCAGCTCGTCGACGGTGTAGTCCTTGCGCGGCTGGGTGATGATGAGGCCCCTCAGTTCTGGGTCGATCTCCTTGTCGCCGCTCAGCTCCACGTCCTCGAAGGTATAGAACGGGAAAGCCTGAGTCAGAATCTGCTGAAGGCTCGGTGAGCCCTGGCGGCCCTGCTTGGGAACCAGGTTCGCATCCGTCAGCTTCAGCTCGTCCTTGCCGCTCACCACCCCAATGCGGTGCTTGATGTCTTCTGCCTTGTCCCGAATCTCCCGGATCTTGTTGGTGATCCAGAACTCCATACCCTCCGTGCGCGAGGGATGGAGCTGCGGGATGACATCCTTCTCGCTCCCGTACTTGAACACGAGGCCCATGAAACCCTGCGCGATGGACGCCTGGTCCTCACCGGATGCGCTGGCCTCGCCGAAGGCCATTTCTTGCAGGCCCTCCTCCTTCGCCTGCTCGCGAAGCTCCTCGCTGTCCGCCCGGATGATGGTGAAATTGAACTTGCCGTTGCTCGCGCGCTGGTACTCCTTGAGCAGATCCGTCAGGTCCCGCACGAAGGCATCCAGGCGCGCCAAGCCCGTAGTGACGTAGGCATCCACGTGGATGGGGTCGTTCAGGTTCTTGACGAGCCGAGCGCTGCCCTGACTCAGGGTGTAGCGTTCCGTCTTGGTCCAGTCGGAGCGAACCGACATCCCAGAGACGATCAGGTTCGCCAGGATCGCGATCGCCGCCAGCACGACCAGGTACAGGCCGGTCTGTGCTGCTGTCTTGCGCTTCTTTTCTTGAGTCTGGGTCGCCATTTTCATGCCCACTTGCGACGCTCTAGCGCGCGAAAGCTCACGACGAGAGCCAGAGCCGCCAAGGAGAGGAAGAACACAACATCCCGCAGATCCACCAAGCCGCGTGTGAAGGCGTCGATGTGGCTCTGCGTGCTCATGTAGCTCAACACGGTGCCAATGCCGCTCGGGAGAAGCTCGGCCAGGTCGGCCAATACCCACAAGAGCGCCATGACGAAGAAGGTGATGAAGAACGCCACCGCCTGGCTCTGGGTGAGTGCGCTCACCAACAGACCGATGGAGACGGCTGCCGCGCTGAAGAGTACCAGCCCGACGTAGCCAGCCCACACGGGGCCCCAATCGAGCGGTCCGAGCTGCCAAGGCCAGACGAAGACGGCGATCGGATAGGCGAGCGTAGCGAGGAGCAGCACCAGGACGAGGCCCAAGGCACCCATGTACTTCCCGAGGATCACGTCGCTATCTCGGACCGGCAGCGTGATGAGCAGCTCCAGGGTGCCGCTCCGCTTCTCTTCGGCAATCAGGCGCATGGTGACCACTGGCACCACCAGCATGCCGACCAGGAGCGGTACGTACTCGAACAGCCGCTGGAGACTTGCTTGATCGACCTGCCAAAAGCCGCCGCGGTACTCGAAGAACGCAAGCCCCAGCCCCAAGAAGCTCAGGCAGATCACGACATAGGCCAGCGGTGAATCGAAATAGGAGCGAAACTCGCGCTTCGCAATCGTCATCATCGGCGCCATGGCTCAGTCCTTCTTCCCCTCGTTGTCGTCGTGAGCGGCGTTCCCAACGTCGGATTCATCCTCGTCGGAGCTGCCATCGACCGATTCGTCTTCTTCTTCGTCGTCATCGAGATCGTGTACTGCCTCACCGCGGGCGAGCAGCCTGTCGCCGCGCGTCAGCTGACGGAACACGGTGTCGAGGCTTTGCGCGTCGCGTCGAAGCTCCAGTAAGACCCACCCCTTGTCCACCATCATCCGGAAGATGTCGGCGCGCAGGTCGGTACCCTGTGCACTGCTGAGCTCGAAGCGATGCGCCCGCTCATCGGAGGCGAGCTCGGTGACGTCTCCGCCGAGCCGGCCGAGCGCATCCTGCACCTCCGTCGCGGACGGTGCCACGCCCTTCTCGGCCGCTTGCTCGTCCACGCCCACGATATAGCGAACCCGCCCCGTCCTGGCACGAATCTCGTCCAAGGCACCATCCGCGACGACCCGCCCACCACTGATGATGATCGCGCGCGCGCACGCCTCTTCGACCTCGGCGAGGTTGTGCGTGGAAAGGAGAATGGTGCGGTCCTTCCCGATTTCCTTGATGTAGCGGAGCACCTCGGCCTTCTCGTTCGGGTCGAGATCGCTCGTCGGCTCATCCAAGATGAGTATCGGAGGGTCGTGAATGAGAGCCTGGCCGAGACCGACCCGCTGCCGGAACCCATGAGAAAGGGTGGCAATGTCCTTCCCGAGCACCTGAGCGAGGCCGCAAACGTCGACGACCCTGTCGAGACGCTTCTTGAACGCCGCCTCATCCAAGCCCCGAATCTCCGCAGCGAACTGCAGGTAATCGAGGACGAGCATGTCTGCGTAGAGCGGCGCACGCTGGGGCAGGTACCCCAGCGCTTTCCGCACGTCGAGCGTGTCGTCGAAGATGTCGTAACCGTTCACCCGCGCGGAACCCGTCGTCGGTGAGAGGTAGCAGGTGAGGATTCGCATGGTCGTCGACTTCCCCGCCCCGTTGGGACCGAGAAACCCTACGACCTCTCCTCGATTGACTTCGAAACTGACCTTTTCCAGCGCGCGAACCGACCCGAAATGCTTACTTAGCCCGTCCGCATGAATCATTACGTCGGTTTTCATCCGACCTCCCATTCGTGCCCAGGGGTGGCAGCTTCCCTGCTCACGGTTGGCTTCTCCGGGGGCGAGACCTTCGCCCAAGGCGGCGGCATCGTACTTTGGAGAGCCGAAGTGTCAACTCGTTCGCGAGGTTCTTGCCGACCACGGTACCCGCAGAACCCGTCAGCATTGAGAGTATTCCCAGCTTGTCGTCAATTCGATGCAAACCAGATCCGCTAAGCGGTAGCCAGCGACGACGGCGCCAACAGCGATGCAGGCTGGCCATGCCGAGGTCAGCGGGCCTGACGCGACCGGCCCAATACCCGAGCCAAGGGGCCGACACGGTCCATCGCCATCAGGGGAACTCATAACCGACGACCAGCGCTTGGGCCAACAACCCCCACCCATCGATCGCCACGAAAAGGAGAAGCTTGAAAGGAAGGCTGACTTGATTCGGGCTCGTCATCTGCATGCCCAGCGCCAACAGCACGTTGGCGACGACGAGGTCGATGACGAGAAACGGCAAGTAGAGCGCAAAACCTAGGGCAAAGGCCTCCATGAGCTCCGTCACCACGAAAGCCGGAGCGACGACGACGAGATCGGCGGCGTGAACCGCCGCTCGCTCGGCGGGTGGCCGGGTCGCCCGAGCGATGTCCAGAAAGCGGCGCCGCTCCCGCGGAGAAGCATTGGCGCCGAGGAAGCTACGAATCGGCTCGCGAATCGCTTCCACAAAGCGACCCAGTCCATCGATCGACTCGAGCGCTTTCTCATCCTCGAGCAGCGGGGTAGCGCGGCTCAGAATGCTGGAGCCGAGCGGCGCCATGGCGACAAGAGTCAAAGCCAGCGCCAGCGCCAAAACGACGGCATTCGTAGGAACGTGGGGCGCTCCGATTGCCCCCCTCACGATCTGGAGCACTGTCGAGATCTTCACGAAGGCTGTCAGGGCCATGAAGACGAACGGAAGAATGCCGACCACCGCTGCGAGCAGCACGAACCCGAGCGGCCCCGAGAACGCCGGAGGTACGGGCGCGTCCGCAGGCTGCGCGTGGGCAGCGGAGGACAAGGACAGTGTGAGGGCGATTGAGCCGGCCGCGGCTGCCTTCGCGCAGCGGCGGAGAAGCCTCGCTTTCGCCACGCCGCCATACCACTCAGCAGTCATCGCGCCTGCCCTCGCTTGTCCGCGGCGTCAGCTTGTCTCGCAGCACCTCCGAGAAGCGCGTTGCCGCGACCTCCGCGGGGATGGGCACCTTTGCAGCCTCGACCTCACCGAGCTTCGTGAGCCCCGACTCACTCGCACCGATGACGTAGATGGTATCGGCGACCCGAACGAGATAGACGGCCCGGCGCCCTTCCAAGGAGAGGCGGCCGAGCAACAGTAGCGGTCCCTCCGTGCGCCCTACACCAAAGCGGCGTGCAGCGAAGAGAGCCACGACGGCAAGGCCCGCGACCGCGCCGAGCGTGAGCAGCGTCTCGAGCAGGTAGCTGGCGAGCGGTGTCATGGCCGGCGCGAGAGTACACCGGAGCCAACGGTACAGGATCCTCCTTTTGTTCGAGCGGTGGCCGGCGGCGGAGCCCGGCAGTGATCACTGGACGATCGATCAGTGAAGCAGCTTCAACGAACGGTCGGGCCGCTCCGCAGCTTGGCGAGGGGATAGCGACCGATCACGTTCCGGAGCTGCTGAAGGGTCCCACCCGACAACCCCGAAGCCACGAGCCGCGCCTGTTGCGCTTCGACCCTGAGCCGTAGCTCGGCGTCCTGGACACGCTCCCGAACGAGCACATCATCGATCTCGTGACGGAGACGGATCGGCATTCGGCCGCGAACGAACTCGACCTTGCCTGCTCTCACCCGGATATGACACAGCTCCGTTGCCCTCCCCAGGGAACGCGAGAAAGCGTACCCCACTGCCAAGAGCAGAGCAGCAACGACGACGAGCTCCATACTCTCGAGCTTGAGCGCCCCCATGTCCTCCGTCGAGCGCGTCGTCCCCGCGTTATCCAGGGAAGCCCTGGCACTAGGCAGAACGGACCCTGCGCGTTCTCAGGCCTGGAACGCGGCCGTCAGCAACGATGAACCGACGAGCAAACCGAGGACCGATGGCTGAACCACCAAGAGACAAATCAACCCCAGCGACTAAACCTTAACTCCCAGAAACAAACCCCCGAAATAAACCCCCGAAATAAACCCCAGAAATAAACCCCAGAAATAAACCCCAGAAATAAACCCCAGAAATAAACCCCAGAAATAAACCCCAGAAATAAACCCCAGAAA
>JAEWRL010000220.1 GCA_023398955.1 Pseudomonadota bacterium | reverse complement strand
GCCCCCCCCCCCCGGTCAGCTGCTGAATCGGTTTGTTTTCTCGGTTTCTCGTAAACATATAGTGGACCATAATTGGTCTTCGCGGGGCGTAATGGCGTTCGTAGAGCTTCTCGCAAAAAGCAACTTCTCGTTCTTGCGTGGTGCTTCTCATCCCGAGGAGCTCGTGACACGAGCTCACGAGCTCGGGCTTCCAGCCGTTGGTCTTTGCGATAGAGGCGGAATCTACGGCGCTGTGCGTGCTTTTGGTCAAGCTCGCCGAGTAGGACTAAAACTCCTCGTCGGTGCGGAGCTGACTGTCATGCCACAGGTGCTTCACGAAACAGGAGGAGTGAAGCCAAGAAAGATACTCCCGGAAAATAGTGCGGCTGAGAAAGAGAGTCCAAGGCCCCTCAAGCTAGCCCTCCTGGCGAAGAATCGACTTGGTTATCAGAACCTGTGCCAGTTGCTGACAAAAGCTCATGCCGAGGCACCCAAAGGGCAGAGTGGGCTCGATGCTTCCTGGCTCGAACCACATGCGGCAGGGCTCATTGCAATTGTGCCAGCTAGTAGGCGGTCTGGAAGCGATCCGGAACTTCTGGCGCTCGTGCAGGTCATTAAAGAGTGCTTGGGGAGGTCCTCTTGGCTTGGAGCTTTCCGCTATCGAGACGGTTGGGATCGGCAACGAGAGCAGTCCTTGCTCGCTTTGAATCGACGGTTTGGGCTGCCGGTGCTCGCCAGTACGCGTCCGCTCATGCACGAGCGCAGTCGCAAAAGCTTGGCGGACGTGCTCTGCTGCATCCGACAGCGGACGACTCTCGATGCCGCTGGTACTCTGATCAGCGCAAACGCGGAGGCACGTCTGCGAGGAGAGCTCGAGATGGAGCGGCTCTTCACCGATCATCTAGATTGGGTACATCGAACTGGTGAAGTGGCGAGCGACTTCGAGTTCGACTTTCGGGCGATCCAGTACCACTTCCCTTGTTCTCTCGAAGCAGGGGAGAGCGCAGACGAGAAGCTGGCTAGGCTCTGTTGGGTTGGAGCGCAGCGGCGCTACCCTGTGGGTGTTCCCGAATCTGTGAAGGCGCAGATCGAATCGGAACTGCGAATCATTGCTCAGCTTGAGATGGCACCCTATTTCCTCAGTACTTGGGAAATTGTAGAGATGGCTCGTAAACGGCGCATCCTGTGCCAAGGGCGGGGTAGTGCAGCGAACAGTGCGGTTTGCTTTGTCCTTGGAATTACTGCCGTCGACCCGGCGCGTAGCAAGCTGCTCTTTGAGCGTTTTATGAGTGCGGAACGCTCTGAACCACCGGATATCGACATTGATTTTGAGCATGAGCGGCGTGAAGAGGTGATTCAGTGTATATATAGTGAGTACGGTAGGGAGAGGGCAGCAATGGTTTCTGAGGTGATCTGCTATCGTGGTAGAAGTGCCTTGCGCGAGGTTGCCAAGGTGTTCGGGGTGGGGTCGGCGCAGTTGGAGCGGTTATCGGAGACCATTTCTCAGTGGGATAGTGCGAATGTGAGTCCGGCACGTCTAGTTGAGTATGGCTTTGATCCTGGGGATCAACGCCTCAAGAAGGTTATTGAGGTGGCCTCTGCTCTTCGGGGGTTTCCCCGTCATCTGTCGATTCACGTCGGAGGGTTCGTCTTGTCGAGACGTCCGCTGTATGAGGTGGCGCCTGTAGAGCCGGCGCGAATGCCGGGGCGTACTGTCATTCCATGGGACAAGGACGATCTCGATGCGCTCGGCTTCTTCAAGGTAGATGTGCTGGGGCTAGGTATGTTAACGGCAATTCGCAAGACTCTGGAGTCGCTAGCCATCGAAGAAGGTGGCCAACTGGGAGAAGAGCATGGCTCCGACGTATATCGAAATGGCGAGGAATCTCGTTGGACGGAGCCAGATCCCATCGAGCTGTTGGCTCAGGTTCCGCCTGAGGATCCGTGTGTCTATGAAGCAGTCTCGAAGGCAGATACGGTTGGTGTTTTTCAAATAGAGAGCCGTGCGCAGATGTCGATGCTCCCGAGGCTGCGTCCGCGGTGCTTCTATGATCTAGTCATTCAGGTGGCTATCGTGCGGCCCGGGCCCATTCAGGGCGGAATGGTGCATCCATTCTTGCGGCGCAGGAACGGTCAAGAGCTGGTGGACTATCCACACCCTGAGTTGGTGCCAATCCTCGAGCGCACGCTGGGAATTCCTCTCTTTCAAGAGCAAGTCATGCAAATTGCTATCGTTGGAGCTGGATATACAGGTGGAGAGGCGGATCAGTTGCGCAGGGATATGGCTGCGTGGAAGAAGACGGGGCGGCTGCTCCGACATCGTAGTCGACTGATGAGGGGCTTTGCACGAAAGGGTATCCAGTATCGCTTCGGAGAGGCACTGTTTGAACAGATCAAGGGGTTTGGTGAGTACGGTTTTCCGGAATCCCACGCTGCCTCGTTTGCATTATTGGTATACGCGTCTGCATGGCTCAAGGTTCACCATCCAGCACATTTCCTTTGTGGCATGTTGAACTCACAGCCGATGGGGTTTTACTCTCCATCCTCTCTAGTCAGAGACGCGCAACGACATGGCGTTGTGGTGCGGGACGTGGACGTGCAGATCAGCCATTGGGATTCGACCCTTGAAAGCGAGAGCAAGGGGGTGCGCTTGGGTATGCGACTCATCAAAGGATTGGGTAGGAATGCTGCGGAGCGAATCGTGGTTGCCAGGAAGCTCGGGCCTTTCACGAATATTGTAGAGCTCGAGAAGCGAGCGAAGCTCAACCAGCGGGCGTTGGAGCTGCTGGCAGAGGCTGGGGCGTTGGAGGGGCTCGTGCGGGGACGTCGACAAGCATTGTGGGCAACGCGAGAGCCTCGCCTACATGGTCTGTTCTCGGGGCGCAGAACAGGGGAACCAGTTGTTCGATTGCCAGCGCTGTCGGAGGTGCAGCAGCTGTGGCTCGATTATGGAAGCAAAGGGCTGTGCTTGAGTGACCATCCCGTCAGGCATCTCCGTCGCGAGTTACGGCAGCGCGGCGTGCTTCAGGCAAGCAGCCTTTCCTGGGTGGAGCCAGGCTCTGTTGTAAAGATTGCCGGAGTCGTCCTGAGCAGGCAGCAGCCGGCTACCGCGAGTGGTATAGTATTTCTGACACTGGAGGATGAGACGGGGGTGTGTAATCTCATCGTACATCGAAGGGTGGTGGAGGAGTACCGCCGTGAAGTTAGGCACGCGCCTCTGCTGTTGGCTCATGGAAAGCTGGAGAAGCAGGCAGTGGCTCCGGATGCAACGGCGGTGATTCACTTGCTGGTACAGCGTCTTGAGTGGCTGCAGGTGCCAGACGCGCCAACGCCACCGAAGATGTCGAGAGACTTTCACTGATGAGCAGTGGATTGATTGGCCCTGAACCGCCGTGACTTCAGCACAACGGTTGTTCGAAATCTGCGAACCATTCTGGAAGCGGCCCCGGTAGACTTGGCTGGAGGGTGCGTTCGAGCAGGCGGAAGTCGTGATCGATACTGAGCTCGAGCAGCAGGCTTCTCGTGTGCCCATCCGCGGCGAACCAGCGGCGGGTTCTTTGAACGTTCTCGATGAGGACAGGGTGCTGGGGATCTGTGCGAGCGGCTTCGAGAAAGAGCATCTTCATCTGCTCGATGTCTTCTCGAGAGTACGCGATGCAAGCCAGCAGGTTGAGCACCAACCCCGGGCAAGGATGTCCGTGGTCGAGGGAACGGCGAGCCAAGATCTCGGCTTCCTCCATGCGACCCTGTCGGTAATGCGCTGCAGCCAGGTCGAGTTCGGCCGGTGCGTACTCGCCCAGCTCGGCCAAGGTTGTCTGGCATTCCTCAACACTTGGCCGGTACATCGTGTGGAGTCCGCGCCCTGTTTCGAACCAGTCACTGAGAAGCCGTGCGTCGTCCTCTGAGGCATCGAACGGGATCTTGAGCTCTTGAAACTTGCCCCTGAAGTACTCATCGCGGTGGATCAATCCCGCACGCTCAGCGTCATGGAAGTCTTGGGTGCCAGGATAGATGCTGAGGCACGAGAAGAGATACTGGTGCGGCCTGGCACGTTCCAAGAATCCTAGCGTTTCATTGAACGTCTCGGCGGTTTCACCGCGGTTGCCCAACATCATGTAGAACCGCACCTTGATCCCGAAACGCTTGGCGAGTGCTAGGGAACGTTCGATCTGCTCGACCGAGATCTTTTTGTTGATCGCGGCCAGAATGCGAGGGGAGCCTGACTCGACTCCTAGGCTCAAACGCTCACAACCGGCGAGACGCATGGCACGAAGCAGCTCCTCGTCGAGCACGTCGACGCGCGTGTCGCAGCTCCAGAGAAACTTGAGTCCACGTGCCCGAATGCCTGCACAGAGTGCGAGCACTCGCTTCTTGTTGGTCGTGAACGTATCATCCTTGATGAGGAGCATCCTCACGGGAACCCGGGTGAGGGCGCGCTCGAGCATGTCGAGGACATACGGGGTAGAGTGGCCGCGGAAGCTGCGCCCCCAGCTGGTTTCGGCACCACAGAAGGTACATGCCCAAGGGCAGCCGCGCGATGTCATCACGATGTGTGTAGGAAAAATCTCGTGAGGACATGCTATGTCGTCCAGGTTCTTCAACACCGCCCGCGGTGGTCCATTCTCGATGCGCGACGCCGCGCGGTACCAAGTACCCGCGATACTGCTTGTGCTCTGGCCAGCTTCTAGCCGTGTGAGGAGCTCCAGAAACGTCTGCTCGGATTCGCCGACGCATACGGTGTCGATCGCGGGATGGTGCTGCAGCATTTCGCGACCGAGCGGGGTCGCGTGTGGTCCACCGACCACGACATGAGCTCGCGGATGGTGCCGACGAATGGCGTCTGCCACCAGAGCCACGCCGCGTCGGTTTGCCGTCCAACAAGACAACCCGAAAACGTCCGCGTCGAGCGCTTCAATGATGCGATCGACCTCGACCCACGGGAAGCCCGCCAGGTTGAATAGTCGGACTTGGTGTCCGCCGCGAAGCGCCTCTGCCGCCAGGGTGTAGAGCCCGTACGGTGTTTGAAAGAAGTCGGCGTCCAGGTCTCCTTCGCGGTAGTCCTCGGGGGGACCATCCACCGGATCCACTGCTTCTTCCGGCGCTGGAATCTTCCAAGGGGGCGGATAGAGGAGGACGACTTTCATGCGCGTCAGCTCTCCAGCATAGCGCGCGAGGGCGGCGTGCCGTAACCCTCGTTGCCAGGATTCAGAATCGCGCGAGTATCACCCTGCAACGCGGGTGCGCCGGCTACCGCCGGGCCCTACTCTCGAGATGGTCGAAGAGCGAACTCGCCCAATCTAGGCGACTTGGGTTTCCGATTCGTCGTCACTGCTGGCTGGGGGCTGCGTCACAGCGCGCGGGGGGCGACTCTCTAGAGCGCTCTGACCCCGAGTGTCGCTGCGCGTTGCGGCGTCCTCGTTCACCTTGACGCTCACCACGCGGGACACCCCAGGCTCGCCCATCGTGACGCCGTAGAGAACGTCGACGAGCTGCATCGTCTTCCTGATATGGGTGATCAGGATGAACTGCGAGCGGTCGGTCATGGCCCGAATGGCCTCGTTGTACCGGGCAACATTGGCCTCATCCAGTGGTGCATCGACCTCGTCGAGGACGCAGAACGGGGATGGCTTGTACTGGAAAATCGAGAAGATCAGGCTCACCGCAGTCAGCGCCTTCTCGCCGCCGCTCATCAGCTCGATGTTGCCGAGCTTCTTGCCGGGCGGCTGAGCCAGGATATCGACACCGGTCGACAACATGTCCTCGGGATCTGTGAGCATCAGTTCCCCCCGCCCGCCGCGGAAGAGACGATGGAAGGTCGTCTTGAAGAGAGCGTTGACCGCATCGAAGGCCTCCTTGAAGCGCCGCCGAGACTCACGATCCATATGACGGATCGCGCGTTCCAGTTCGATCAGAGCCTGCTCGATGTCCTCCTTCTGCGCGTTCAGTTCCGTGAACCGGCGATCCGCGTCGTCGAACTCTGCCTTGGCATCCAGATTCACCGGACCCATTCGGTCGATGAGCTGAGATAGCTCCGAAATACGGCTCCGATGTTCCGCGTCGGGCGCCGGGCGAGCGTGATAGTCTCCGACGACTCGGCGAAGGTCCAAGCCCCGGAATCGCTCGTGCACCTTCGACAGCAGGTGCTCTTTCTCGAGCTCAAGCCGCTGGAGCGCCATTTCGGCGTGGCGCATTTCGTCGTCGTGGCCCGCGAGCGCATCTCTCAGCGACTTCAGATCACCCTCGCGCTTCGAGAGTGCCGCGCGCGCGTGCTCGAGCTGCTGGCGGATAGCATCCAGATCTCGATGCGCAGCCAGAGCGGTCGCTTCCGCTTCACTCTTGCTCTCCTGCGTGAGCATCAGCCGGGCGGCGGTTGTGCCAATCCCTTCGGCCGTCTCATGCGCCTCCAGGGCGAGCTTCTCGGAGCGGGCCGTCAACTCCGTGAGTGAGCTCGCCAGCCGAGCCAGGGCTGAGCGTGCCGATTCTGTCTGCTCGCGCACCTGTGCCAAGCGGACCTTTCGCTCGGTGAGCAGGCTTTGCTGTCCTGCGACACGCTGACGCCATTCATCCGCTGTCAGTTCCGCGCGCATGAGCGCATCCTGCAATTGTTCTTGGCGCGCATTGGCCGACTCGAGCTCGTCACGGCTGCATGCCTCGTCCGCTCGCGCCCGTTCCAGCAGGGCCTCGATGTCGGCGAACTCGCTCGCCAGCGCCGCGGCGCGCGTGCGGGAGCGCTCGAGGGCGTCACAGGTCCGTGACAGCTCCTTGGTCGCAGAGACGTGTGCCAACTCTCTCTCGTGGGCGCCATCGCGAGCCCGCTCAAGCGCCGTACTCACTTCCTCCATACGCCTGCGGAGCTCATGGTGCGCGTCCTGGACGAGGGCGTAGCGCCGGCTCAGCTCGTCCACCTCCTGACGAAGCTCCCGCATTTCGCGACGCTGCTCGACCATTGCAGCGGCAACCCCATCGCCGGTGCCACCGCTGATCGTACCGTCGGCGCTCACTACCGTGCCATCGAGCGTCACCACCGTGGCGCTGCACCCAGCAGAAACTGCCGCTAGTGCGGCCTGGGTGTCTTCGACGACCAGCGCATCACCCACGAGCGAGCGCACGAGCGCTTCGTCGACAGGTTGGTATTGGAGAAGGTCCGCAAGTAGCCCGACGACCCCGGGGTAGGAGGGGGCGCGTCGCGAGAGACCTGCGACGAAGGAAGGACGAGAGGGCACCAGCCGAGCACGGCCTCGTTGGTTCGCCTTGAGGTCCCCGAGAAGCTTGAGCCCCCGCTCCATATCCGCGACAACGACGTCCTGGAGACGGCTGCCGAGCAGTGCTGCGCAAGCCGCGGTCAGGTGCTCCGGTGCGTCGAGCCGATCCGCTACTAGGCCGAGAATGGCCCGGTCGCCGATGGCCAACAGCGCGCGCGCCCCTGCTCCGACGCCCTCGTGGCGGCGGTGGAGATCCTCGAGCGCGTGAAGCCGGTTGCGCTTGCGACCCAGCTCGTTCTTGGCTTCGTCGACGGTCCGTTCGCTGTCGCCAAGTTGAGCCCGCAGCGTTGCCATCTCGGTTTCGAGGCAAGACTTCTCATCCGCGGTGAGGCGCCGCCCCTCGGCCAGCTCGGCAACGCTATTCTCCAGCGCCTGGCGGCGACCATCGAGCGTTGCGATCTCGGCTTGTAGCTCGCCGTCCTCGCGGGACAGTCGTTCTCCTCTCAAACGAGCTTCGTCGATCCGTTGAGCGAGTCCATCGAGTCTGGTGCCCGCCGTTGCGGCGAGCCTCTGAGCGGTCCCACTCTCGGCGCGAAGCTCACGGAGAGCGTCCTCTGCTTGAGCTTCTTGCCCACGAAGCTCCTCGAGAGCTTCCAGTTCCCTCTGCGTCTCGCTTTCGCGCTGTTCCTCATCGGAAGTCAGCTCCTCCAGGCGACCCTGGAGCTCCCCCGTTTCGGCGCGCTTGGCAGCAATGCTCCCCATCACCAGGTCTTGCTCGGCGAGGAGTGCCGCGAAACGCTCGCGCAGGTGAGCCAAGCGGTCCCGCGCCCGCTCCAGCTCAGCCTGCAGCGCCGAGACCTCGTTGTCTGCTTCGAAGGCTTCCCGGGTGGCGCGTTCGCTGAGCTCCTCGCCTTCTAGGGCTGCGGTCCTGGACTCGTCGAGTGCCGCCTCGTCGGTCTCGAGCTGGCTGCGTAGAGCCTCCGCGGCGGATGATGCGCTCTCCAGCTGGCTCGACTGGACGGCACCCAAGACGATCAGCTCGAGCAATTTGTGCGAGGCCTCGTGGAGAACGAGATCCTCGAACTCAGAGCGATACTCTAGGTACCGCTCTGCTTTTGCGACTTGGCGCTTCAGGGAATTGCGTGTGCGCTCGATCTCATTGACGATGTCCGTGATCCGCAGCAGGTTCTGCCGCGTTTGGTCCATCTTGCGCTCGGCCTGGCGGCGGCGCTGCTTGTACTTCGTGATCCCTGCCGCTTCTTCGATGAAGACGCGGCGATCTTCTGGGCGGGCGCTGACGACTTGGCCGATCCGTCCCTGCTCGATGATCGAATATGCCTTCGTTCCTACGCCTGTTCCCAAGAACAGCTCCGTAATGTCGCGCAAGCGGACGGGTGTACGATTTAGGAGGTACTCGCTGGTGCCGTCGCGGTGCAGACGTCGGGTCACAGCGATTTCGGCAAATGAGCGGTATTCCTCCGGCAGCTCCGAAGCTGCGACCGGGTCCGAATTGTCGAACGTGAGCGTAACCTCCGCCATTCCGGCCGGCCCGCGCGACTCCGAGCCATTGAAGATCACGTCCTCCATCGCACGGCCGCGCAGGTGCTTCGCACTCTGCTCTCCCATGCACCAACGAATGGCGTCGACGATGTTCGACTTCCCGCAACCATTTGGCCCGACGATGCCGATCACGTCGTGGTCGAAGTGGACCACCGTCGGGTCCACGAACGACTTGAAACCGGAAATCGCCAACTTCTTGATATGCATTGAGGCGGATCGTCCCCTTGAGCTTTACATAGCAGCCGAACGCCAGGGCGGGAGCCCCGTCGGAAGGCCAGTCAATGTGTTGCTACCGAGCGTCACGTAGTGTCACGTGATACACGTCGATTCCTACGCCCCTGAACATACGAACACAAGAGCCGAGTGAACAGTGTTCTGCTAATCGGTCCACCGGACTGTAGGGCGCTCCGTGTCTTACTAGCGGTCTCGAGCGGTTCGACGCGGAGTTGGCACGTGCTCCGTCATGTCCGAACACAAGGACCTGCGCGCGTGTGCAGCGTCGCGTGTCACCGCGCGATCGCCCAGCACCCTCCCGGTACGCGCCCGTCGCCGCCTGGCGGGCGAAGCCTCGCGCTTGACAGCTGTCGTCCGGAGACGCATTTGGAGCCCGCAGAGGTCGCGAACAAGCATGACATACGAATATTTGTGCACCAGTTGCGGACACGAGTGGGAGGCGGATCAGCGCATCAGTGAGCCGCCGCTCACTGATTGTCCGTCCTGCGGCATCGCCGCCGCGAAGCGGCAGGTGTCGGGGGGCATGGGTTTCGTACTCAAGGGCTCTGGGTGGTACTCGGATCTATACGGCTTGAAGCCGAAGGCCCAGGGAGCAGACGCGAGCCCCGCGAAGGAGACCAGCAAAGGGGCCAACAGCGGTTCGGCCTCCAATAGCTCTGGAGGCGCCAAAAGCGTGAGCAAAGAGTCCTCCGCGGCCGCGCCCGAGACGTCCGGTGGCAGCTCATCGCCTTCGAAGAAGGACACCGTGACTGCTCCTGCCGCTGGCGTAACGCCTGCGGCGTGAGCTGGATGTTTGCAATCATCGAGGCGCCAGGACACCTGTGCGCCGTGCTGCGCTTTGCGAGCGTGCCGTCCTACCCGGGGGCTCCGTGCACGAGGTTCAGCTCGGAAAGGGCATGGACTGATCGATGCGCTTGGCGGCTTCGCCGCACAAGATGCTAGGCTCGCCCCCCGATGACACTGGTTGCTGCTGGAATCGAGTCCCTTTCACCCTACGAGGCTGGGAAACCCGCCGAGGAGGTTGCTCGCGAGCTCGGGGTGCAGGAGGCTATCAAACTCGCCTCGAACGAGAACCCTCTGGGCCCGAGCCAGTTGGCGATCGAAGCGGTCCGCAGGACGGTCCTCGGTGTTCACAGGTATCCGGACGCCGCTGCGTTCTTACTGCGCGAGGCTCTCGCACATCGCCTCGGTGTTTCGGCGGACGAGATCGTTCAGGGGAACGGGTCGAACGAGCTCATCGAGCTTGTTTTGCGGACGTTCTGCACCCCTGCCCATCACGTGGTGTTCGCGGAGCCCTCCTTCGTCGTGTACCGTATGGTGGCGCTCGCTCATGGCGTACCTTATACGGCCGTAGCGCTCCGAAACCACCGCCACGACCTGGATGCCATGGCAGAAGCGGTGCGGCCCACGACGCGCCTCGTGTACATTGCAAATCCGAACAATCCTACAGGCACTCACGTATCCCGCGGCGACCTTGGGCGCTTCTTGTTGCGCGTGCCCGAGGAGGTCGTCGTTGTCATCGACGAAGCTTACGCGGAGTATGCGGATGCTTTGGACTACCCGCCCGCGTTGCATCTCCGCTCGCTGAGGGAGCGGTTGATCGTGCTGCGTACCTTCTCGAAGATCTACGGACTCGCGGCACTCCGCGTCGGTTTCGCCGTGGGTCCGGTAGCTTTGACTACGTACATGCACCGCGTCAGGGCCCCCTTCAACGTGGGATCTCTTGGACAAGTTGCCGCCCTCGCGGCTCTCGAGGACACCGCCCACGTCGAGCGCAGTCGCGCGCTGAATCTCGAGCAAAGGGCCAAGCTCAGCGACTTTCTCAAGGCGTTCGGGACCGTCGTGCCCAGCCAGGCGAATTTCGTTTATGTCGAGCTCGATCGGCCTGCTCGACCGGTATTCGAAGCACTGCTGACGAGGGGAGTGATCGTGAGACCGTTCACGAACCTGCCATCATCGCTGCGCATTACCGTGGGCACGGAGGCTGAAAACAACGCGCTGATGCACGCGATGGAGGAGGTTCTATCATGAGATGGGTATGGACGGCGGCGGCGCTCCTAGCGCTGGCTTGTGTGATTGGGGCCTGCTCCAAGAGTGGGAATGAAGTAGTCGAGAGCGCCGTGGAGGGCGCGCAACAGACGCCGGACCTCGGTAAGGATCCGTTGGCGCTGTTGCCCGCCGCGCCGCTCGGGGTAGTCGTCGTTGACGCACAGGCGCTGTTCGCTTCGGAATTTGGCCCCGATCTGCTCGCGCTCGTCGAGGGGTTCTTGCCCTTGCCGCCTGAGGCCGGCTTCGAGCCCTCCCGGGATCTGCAGACGATCTACGTGGGCACCTACTCGATGCAGGGCGCGGACGTCGTTGCCGTACTGAAGGCGAAGCTCGATCCAGCGGCCATCGACCGGGCGGTGGACGCTCGCCGCCCCACGCCCTTGGGGGTTCCGCTGAGCCGCAGCCAGTACGCGGGACGCGCCGTCATTTCAGCTGGCGACGCTAGCTTCGTCGTGTTGTCTGACGACACGGCACTCTGCGGGAATACTACTGCCCTGCGGCGCGCACTGGACCGCATCGAAGAGGGGCGCGTACGCCGGGACCTACAGCCCTGGCTCGAGTCTTTGGTGCAGACCCCCGGCGCACCCGTCGTAGTAGGATTCGATCTCGCGGGCCATCCGGTGTCGGACGCCGTGAGGCAGGAACTCCGTTTCCTTCAGGGAATGCAAGCGGTGCGAGTACTCGGTAACTTCGAACCCCCTGGACTCAATCTGGCCGGGAGCATGAGCTATGGGAGTGACGAAGAAGCCGCGGCCGGCGCCATGGAGCTACGCGCCCGTGCCAGCGATCTCGATCGCTATGCTGCGTTCCTTGCGCTCTTGGGGATCGGAAATCCCCTGGTGAAGTTCGAGGTCGAAGCCAGCGGCAAGGAAGCACGTTTCGTGGCGGGACTGAGCGGTCCGGTTCTCAGGGAACTGCTCGTTCGAGCGCGCCAGTGGCTGCCTGCCCGTCGCCCGCCAAGCGTCCCAGCAGAGCCCACGCCAGCGCCGTCTTCCGGAGCAGGATCGTGACATCCCTCATCATCCATCCGGTCTCAAGGGCACTGAGCGGCAGTGTGCCAGTGCCCAGCGACAAGAGTATCAGCCACCGAGCGCTCATCTTCGCTGCGCTCAGCTCAGGGCCTTGCACGTTGCAAGGATTCTCCTATGGCGAGGACAACGTGGCGACCTTGGAGGCTTTCCGGGCCATGGGTGTTGCTGCCGAGGACGAGGGAGACGGCACCGTTCGAGTTCACGGCGTGGGGTTGAACGGGCTGAAGGCTCCCAGCTGCGAGCTCGACTGCGGCAACTCAGGAACGACTATGCGTCTCCTGTGCGGGATTCTCGCTGCGCAGCCCTTCCAGTCCCGCCTCGTGGGGGACGCCTCTTTGTCGAGGCGGCCGATGGGGAGGGTCGTTGAACCTTTGCGCGCACGCGGCGCCCGCATCAAGGGCAACCCGCATCCCGCTCATGCCGGTGATCTGACGGCGCCGCTGGTGGTGGGGCCGCTGCCTCTGGGCGTCCGTCTTGGAGAGCAAGACTACCGCCTGCCCATCGCCAGTGCTCAGGTGAAGACCGCGCTGCTCCTCGCGGGGCTGTTCGCATCAGGCCCGACGCTCATCGAGGAGCCGATGCTGTCCAGGGACCATACCGAGCGCATGCTTGCTGCTCTCGGTATGCCCCTGGAGGCCGTTGGGGCGGCGGTCCGCCTGCACCCCCCGCGAGATCCCAATGCTATTCGGCCTTTCGAAATCTCCCTGCCGGGCGACCTGTCCGCGGCCGCGTTTCTTCTCGTCGCGGGCAGCCTCGTTCCCGGGAGCCGCGTCACGGTACGGAACACGGGGCTCAATCCGACACGCGCGGGCATTCTCGATATCCTGAGACTCTGTGGCGGCAGCCTCGAGGTCCTGCCCAGGAGCAGCGTGCTCAACGAGCCGGTGGGTGACGTGACCGTGTCCTACAGTAAGCTCGCCGGGGGCAGCGTGGCAGGGGAGCTCAGCGTGCGCGCCATCGACGAGATCCCGATCGCGGCGGCGCTCGCGGCGCGCGCACGCGGGACCACTCAGTTCAGGGATGTTGGGGAGCTTCGTGTCAAAGAGAGTGATCGCGTTGCCACCGTTGTCGGGATGCTCCGTGGGTTCGGTCTGGATGTCCAGGAAGGTGCCGACGGCTTCTCGGTCGTGGGTCGTCCGGACGCCGCGCTTCGAGCCACGCGAGTCGACAGTGCAGGGGACCACCGCATCGCGATGACGGCTGCCGTTCTAGGTCTGATGGCTGATGGGCCGACAGTTGTAGAGAACGCGGCCTGCGTCGCGACGAGTTTCCCGAGGTTCGTCGGCACCCTCAACGCCCTCGGCGCCGAGATTGAGGTGAAGGGGTGACGCCGAAGCCGTTGGTGGTGGCGATCGATGGGCCCGCGGGAGCAGGAAAGTCGACTGTCACTCGCATGGTCGCCGAGTCTCTGGGCTACCTCTTGCTCGATACTGGAGCCCTCTACCGCTGCATCGCCCTGGAGTGCCTGAGAAATAGTGTGTCCTGGGACGACGAGGACGCAGTTGCCCAGGTCGCGGCACGGCTCGCCACTGATGCAGAGATCACCTTCAGCGGCGTTGCCGGTGAGCAGCGCGTCTGGTTGAGGGGCGACGACGTGACTGAAGCCATCCGGACCCAGGAAGTCGGAATGGGCGCGAGCCGTGTGAGCGCCATCCCGCGCGTCAGGGCCTCCCTGTTGGCTCTGCAACGGGGTTTCGCTGACAGAGGGCCTCTCGTTGCGGAGGGGAGGGACGTCGGAACCGTCGTGTTTCCGAAGGCTGAGGCGAAGTTCTTCCTGACAGCGAGCAATGAGGAGAGGGCAATGCGCCGATACCGGGAGCTTTGCGCGCGGGGTTGTCACACCGAGTTTGAGGACGTCTTGGGTGAAGTGATTGAGCGGGATCGGCGCGACAGCGAGCGAGAGATCGCTCCGCTCCGGCAGGCGCCGGACGCCATGGTGGTTGACAGCACTGGTCTCACCATCGAACAGGTCGTCGCGCGAATCGTTGCTGCTGTTCGTGGAAGCGCGCGGGCCGAGCGCTCGTGAGGTTACGCGTCGCCCTCGTCACGGCATGCCTGGTCCTCGGCTGCGCGAAGGAGCGCATTCGCCCGCCAGCGACGCCAGCACCCAAGGTCGACAACGCAAGCGATGCGATCCCTGCTGACCTCGACGTGGTCGTTCGAATCCAGTGGGCTGCGCTGCGGAGTGCCATCCCCGGCGGAGCGAGTGCACTGTGGGAGAAGCTATTCGAACGGGGAACGGACTCCGTTCTCGCGGAGGCGTACGCGCGCGCCGACGTCGTGTGGGTCGCATTTCGTCCGGGGGCGGGCTTCGAACCGGTCGATGCCGTCGTCGTGCTGCGCGGTCGTTTTCGTGGATTCGACCCGCGAGCGCGTACTGCAGGGCGTTGGCTTCCCCCACGGGACCTTGGCGCCGGCTGGCGTCGCTGGGATCGAACTGCAGCTCCCCGACGGGACGAGTGGATGCGGATCTATGAGCGGCACGACGAACTCCTTGTAGCGCTGACTGTCGCAGAGCTCGATAGCGTCGAGCGTGTTATCGAGCGGGGCGCCAAGGATTCGCGGGTGCGTGCGCCAGAACGAGGCTTGATTTCGGCGGCTGCCAGGCTCGGCGGGTGGGTCGACGCATCCGGCGGACCTCGACTTCGCTGGCTCGCTGGGGCCGAGTCTTTGGAGGGTTACCTGGATCTCAGCGGTGATGATGCCGTGATCGAGCTTGATCTGCTGTTTCCCGAGGGGGCAGCTGCGAGGCGGGCCGCTGATGGAATTGGGCTCTTTCTCGAGGTGCTAGCTCGCGACGTCGAGGGGCTTCGGTCTGGCGTGCGGGACGTCACGGTCTCGGTCGTCGGCGAGCACGTCGTCCTGCGGTACGCGGGAAATGTTCTCGAGGCCTCCAGCCGTCTTGGCGCCGTGCCGCGGCTCGAGCAGGCACCGGGGGACGCTGGGTCGCGAAGGGGAGAGCCTTGAACCGCCCTCGTCGCGTTCGACGGGGCTTTCCATTCCGCTTCGTCGCGGCGGGTCTTGTCGCCTTGACGGCTGTCGCTTTGACGGTGGCCGTTCTCATGTACACCCAGTTGATGGGCTACGAACGTGTTGCCGCGCGGCACCTTCCCGCCGGTGTCGAGGCAGCGGTGCGCATCGACGTGGAGCAGCGCGTGCTCTTCGATCCTGTCCGCCGGAGGCTGTTGCCGGTTCTCCGGCGTGCCATCGCGCCCTCGCTGGACTCGACTGATGCGGAGCGGCTCTTCGCGCGGCTCAAGGGCCGCACGGGGCTCGAGCTTGGGGTCGATCTTCGGGAGATAGTCGTTGCTTCGGGCCCTGGCACTGGTGAGTGGGGGCTCGTCCTCGGAGGGCTGTTCCCCCGACACGCCGTCTTGGAGGCACTACACTCCCTCCTGCAGGAAGCGGGTGTGCCGGGCGTGCACTCAGTCCGTGATGGACAGCTGCGCTTCGCCAACGGCCGCTGCATCGCTGCCAGCGACACTGGGCTCCTCGTCATCGCTTCTTCGTGCTCTTGGGTCAGCGGAGGGCTGCGGCAGCGCTCCGCGACGTCCTGGAGCCGCTACCTGGCGAGTGCCCCGATCGCGGCAGTCAGCCTCGCAGCGCCGGTTCACTTTCCCGCGACCGCCCCTGAGCCCGAGCGGGTCAATGGGGGCTTCGGCCGTGGTTCGGAGTTTCGCTTCAGCGCCGAACTCGCGCCGCCTTCGGTGCCTGTCACGGCTGAAGTATTCTTGGACGACGAAGGTCACACCGGACAGCCCGATGACCCCGGTCCATCGCCTTTGCCAGGAGAGTCGACGCAGCGTGTCCGTCGTGGTGTGCCATGGCCCCCCTCGAGGGTGTTCGAAAGAGCCACGGTGCGGGCTCGCAGCGAGCATCGACTGGTGCTTGAGAGCACCCTGACCGGAACGGATCTCGAGGAATGGATTCTGGCGGTGGCCCAATGGACTTCCACCATGGTGCTTGGGCCGGAGGGGCTCGTCACCCGCCGGTGAGCAAACCCTCCTCGCCCCTATTCCCGCAAATCGTCCAGGCGTCCGACTGGCTTCCTGAGCTGGTCGTGCCTCGGGGGCGAAGGAAGTGGGATGGGTTTTCCGAGGCAGCTGCTTCCGATCGTAGTAGCGTGAGGCCTTCGTCACGCCGTTCGGAATTTTTGCTTTGACGTCTGTCGGCCGGTGCGCTAGCTGACGCCCCCTGTCGGACCCGGCGTCGTGGAGGTGCCTTTGCATAGCCTCCGCCTCCCGACGAACCGCGCCGAACGCCCCAAAGGAAGGCTGATAACCGTACACATGGCTGAATCTCAATTGACGTCCAACAACAACCAGGGAGATAGCTTCGCTGCCCTGTTCGAAACGAGCGAAGCAAATGCCAGCGGGTTCGAGCTCGGTGGTGAAGGTCAGATCGTCACTGGTGTGGTGGTTCAGGTGAACCGGGACACCGTTGTCATCGATATCGGTGGCAAGAGTGAGGGCGTCATTGGCCGCAGTGAGTTCAACGAGGCTGGTAGCGATTACACCGTCAGCCCCGGTGATCGAGTCGACGTGTACATCGAGAGTCGCGAGAGCGACGACGGCCTGATCTCCCTGTCCAAGGAGAAGGCCGACAAGATGAAGGTATGGGACGAGATCTCCAGCGCGTGTGAGCGCGACGAGATCATCGAAGGCACCATCAGCCAGCGTGTCAAGGGAGGGCTCTCGGTCACGATTCGGGGCGGAGTCAAGGCGTTCCTTCCTGGCTCCCAAGTTGACCTGCGCCCGATTCGCAACTTGGACAAGTTGATCGGGCAAACCTACGAGTTCAAGGTCATCAAGTTCAACAAGAAGCGCGGTAACATCGTGCTCTCGCGGCGAGTGCTCCTGGAGAAGGAACGCGACGCGATGAAGCAGAAGACCCTTCAGACGCTCGAGGAGGGGCAGGTTCTTACCGGCACCATCAAGAACCTCACCGAGTACGGCGCATTCGTCGATCTGGGCGGCATCGACGGCTTGCTTCACATTACCGACATGTCGTGGGGCAGGGTGAACCACCCCAGCGAGGTGTTCAATGTTGGTGATGAGGTAACCGTCAAGGTGCTCAAGTACAACGCCGACACGGAGCGCGTTAGCCTGGGAATGAAGCAAACCCAGGAAGACCCGTGGAACCACGCCGCGGAGGCGTACCCGGTTGGAAAGCGGGTGCGTGGCAAGGTCATGAGCCTCACCGACTACGGCGCATTCGTCGAGTTGGAGCCGGGCGTCGAGGGTCTCATCCACGTCAGTGAGATGAGCTGGACCAAGAAGATCAAGCATCCCTCGAAGATGCTGGAGATCGGCGAAGAGTTGGAGTGTCAGGTGCTCGAGGTCGACGCGCAGTCCAAGCGCATCAGCCTTGGGCTCAAGCAGCTGGAGCCCGATCCTTGGTCGGTCTTCACGGACAAGTACAAGCCTGGCGACAAGATCACCGGCAAGGTCCGCTCGATCACCGACTACGGCGTGTTCGTCGGAATCGAAGAGGGCGTCGACGGTATGGTCCACAAGACGGACCTGTCGTGGACCGTCAAGATCAACAATCCCGGCGATCTTTACAACAAGGGCGACGAGGTCGAAGCCATCATTCTCTCGATCAATCACGACGAGAAGAAGGTCAGCCTTGGAATCAAGCAGCTCTTCGACGATCCCTGGGGCATCATCCTCCAGGACTACAAGCCTGGTCGCGTCGTGGAAGAGGTGACGGTCCTAGCCGTCGCCGAGTACGGTGTGTTCGTTCGCGTCACGGAGGGCATCGAGGCCGTTATTCCTTCTGGCGAGATCCCTCCTGGATATGGGCTCGAGGCTGGCGCGAAGGTCAAGGCAGAGGTCTCGAACATTGACAGCATGGACCGGCGCATGACGATGTCCCTGCGCAACGTGGGAGAAAGCCCAGCGGCCGAGCAGTTCCAGGTTCTCACTCGTGAGAAGTCTGCTGGCCGCTCCGCGACGCTCGGGGATCTTCTGATGGAGAAGTTCGGAGACAAGCTCCAGGAGATGGCCTTTACAGGTGGAGCCGACGAGGAGCCGAAGGATTCGGCGGGTGACACGGATAAGGGCTCCGAAGAAGAGTAAGAGCTGAGGAGCAAGGCGGAGAGCCCAGCTGGGGCTCTCTTCCCTTGTCCACCAGATACGCCCGACGCGCTGAAGCGACTGCACGGCTCTCAAGCTGAGGCGGTTCGCGGTAGGTGCTGTCGGGCGTTTCGTCGTCAACCTCCCGGATAGGTCCACACGTGCTGGACGTGGAGGGCGTAAGCACCGCGCCATGCTGGTTGCCTGCCGCGCTCGTCCTTGCGGGCTGCCGTCTTGCGCACGGAGTGCTACGGGGGCTATAGGCGGAGTCAGTGGCAAACGAAGCACGAAGGCTGAAGCGAGCGGGGGCGGAGCATGGCCGGAGCGGCAAAGACCGCAGACGCGCTCTCCAGAAACCGATGGCCCAGCAGGCCGCTGACATGCCCGATCCACTGGGGCCGGCCCAGCTGAAGAGCATGCTGTGGCGGGTGAGCCTGCCGGTCATTGCGGTGTGGGTCTTGGGAGGCACGATCGCCGGGTTTTCGACCTCCAACTTTTGGGTGGCGGCTCCCTTGATTGTGGCTGGCCTGGTCACCTTGATTGCCGGGGGAGTGGTGGGTTGGGCCCTCCGGCAAGCGAGCAAGGCGCGCGGCGTGGCTGGCATCCTGCGGGGGGTTCAAACTGCGGAGGACCGTCAGCAGGCGCTCGAGAAGCTCGAAGGATCGTTCAAGAAGAAGGATCCCGCCGCGGTCTTCGCGAGAGCCCAGCTCCAGATGCAAGACGACCCCGACAAGGCGCTCGCGACCTTGGAAGAGATCGATCTCACGAAGGTGATGGCTCCCGTCGCGGATGAAGCAAGAGCTCAGCGCGCCATGATTCACCTGCTGCGCGGGCAGGTCAATCTGGCTCGCCAGCTCGCCGACAATATCGAGCTGAAGCGGCATCAAGAGGCCAAGACGCGCGCCATGATGGCTGCCGTCATTAGCGAAGCGTGGGCACGTAGTGGACAGGCAAAGAAGTCCATCGAGACACTCGATGTGTTCGATCTAGACGACCCGGAGTATGACCAGCTCAGGCCGCAGCTCCTTCGGGCCTACGTCTATGCGTATGCCCACACGAACAACACCAAGGCGATGCGGCGGAGCCTGCGCAAGCTTCTGGAGATAGATCCTCGTCTGCTGGGCGGGTTTCTCATGAAGAAGTCTCATCCACTACTCCAGAAGGAGGCGCGCCAGCTGCTGGAACGAAGCGGTGCCGTTCCCCGTAAGATGGTCGTCCAGCGACACTGAGCCGCGCCGCGGGGTGGGGGGCGCGCCCGTCTCGCGGGCTCAGTTGCTGAGCCGAGCCATGACGACAGTCGTGATTCGTGTGGCGGGCTCCAGCTCGGCATACGAGATCACTCTGAGGTGAGGCAGGTCCGCGTGGAGTAG
>JAEWRL010000196.1 GCA_023398955.1 Pseudomonadota bacterium | reverse complement strand
CTGGAACCGTCCCGGCGCGGCTGCACTGATCCACGCGCTCGCTTCCGCGGTGAGCACCGCGTCGCCCCACTACGTGACTTACACCACCGCGCTCCTGCGGCGCGGAGCGCGTCGACGCCACTACCCGTATTCCGACGAAGAGCCCGAAATGCTCGTAAGACCGTCATCCAGGTGTCGCTGAGGTCCACATTGCCGACTATGGGATCTTTGTGCAGAGCGTGAGGGCATTTGCCACGCTCGAGCCCTCATTGGGTGTGTTCGCGGCTAGAGCGTCGGGTATTGGTTGTTCTCGGTATCTACCTCTGTTAGTACATTAATAATGTCTGGTTCCCCGTCACCCCACCGGCAGAGCACGCGCCCGATCGCCGTGGTCGGGATGGCGGTGCGACTCCCTGGTGCGAGAAGCCTTGAAGAGTTCTGGGACAACCTCGTCGTGGAGCGAGAAACGATCTCGACGCTCGACGAGGAAACTCTGCGCAAGACCGAGCTCGACTTCGAAGCTCTGCGTGACGACGCGGACTTCGTCCCGCGCGCCGGGGTGATCGACGGAGTCGAGGATTGGGACGCCGAGTTCTTCGGGCTGTCCCCCCGGCAGGCGGCGATGATGGATCCTCAGCATCGCATTTGGCTGGAATGCGCCTGGAATGCATTGGAGGACGGCTGCCTGGATCCGTCGTCCTTCGAGGGCGACGTCGGAGTCGCCCTGGGGATCGGGACGCGAGGAAACTACCTCATGGCCAACCTGGTCCCCGACCGGGCGTACTTGGATCAGTTCGTGCGCAACGGCGACGTCGATGTTTATGAAACCCAGCTTCTCAACGATCGCGACTACATCGCGACCCGAACGGCGCAGATCTTCGGTTTGCGCGGTCCGGCCACCACGGTGCAATGTGCGTGTTCGACTTCCTTGATGGCCATCACCCTCGGCTGTCAGAGCCTATGGCGCGGAGAGACGGACGCATTCCTCGCTGGCGGCAGCTCGATTCAGTTTCCGCAGGCGCGCGGGTATCGCTATCAACCAGGGGGCATCTTTTCCCGTGATGGTTCGACCCGTTGCTTCGACGCAAAGGCGAGCGGGACAATCTTCTCTTGTGGAGTAGGCGCCGTATTGCTTCAGCGCCTGGAGGACGCCGTCGCCGATAGGCGGCCCATTCATGCTGTCATTCGCGGAGCGGCCGTGAACAATGACGGGGGCGCGGGGTCGAGCTACATCGCTCCGAGCATCGAGGGCCAACAGCGTTGCATTGAAAAGGCACTCCGCGTTGCTGGCGTCGACCCTCGCTCGATCTCGTATGTGGAAGCGCACGGTACGGCGACGCCTCAGGGCGATCCTGTGGAAGTAGCCGCGCTCACCCGCGCCTTTCGCACGAGTTCCAGCGAGCGAGGGTACTGCGGGTTGGGCTCGGTGAAGAGCAACTTGGGCCATACGTCCGCAGCCGCTGGCGTGACGGGGCTCATCAAAACGGCCCTTGCCCTTTCGAATCGGACGCTGCCTGCGAGCCTTCACTTCGAGAGCCCTGCGCCATCTCTGCGCCTCAGCGAAACGCCCTTCGAGGTCGTGACGAGCACCCGCCCGTGGGAATGCACTGGTGTGCGTCGTGCCGGTGTGAGTGCATTCGGGGTGGGGGGCGCAAACGCCCACGTCGTGATGGAGGAGCACTGACGGTGACTCTCCAGGCGCTCACCCAACGCGGCCAGCGCGATGAGCAATTCTCGGACCCAGACTCTGGCCTCAAAGTCGTCGATGGCGTCGATGGCGTCGATGGCGTCGATGGCGAGGAACGGCTCCTTTTGGTCTCGGCCGCTGGCAGTGAGGCTCTCGAAGCACGGCTCGCGAGCCTCGAAGCGTTGCTGCACCAGGGGCGGTATGAGCTGATCGATGTCGCCCACACCCTATTGCGTGGTCGCAAAGCGATGGCAAAGCGGGCGGCTGTCGTCGTGCCGTCGTCATGGGAGCCGCGGGGGCACAGTGAAGGGCCGGGATGGCTTTCGCAGAGGGCCAACCGGGGAGGCCCCCTCCCCGGGCCGCAGAAGAGCACCGGGGCGGAGGCTGGTGCCCGTGTTGCGTTGATGTTCCCCGGTCAAGGGAATCAGTTCCTCTCGATGGGCAAGGGTTTGTACCCGGCAAACCGTTCCTTCGCCTCGATCCTCGATCGGTGCGCCAAGCTCCTCGAGCCTCGTTTGGAGCTGGATCTGCGCGAGCTCCTCTTCGAGTCCGAGCCTGGCGACGAAGCCGCGACGAAGCTCCTGGAGCAAACCCGGGTGCAGCAGCCGGCGCTTTTCGTCGTGGAGTACGCGCTCGGGCGGATGCTTCTAGACGCCGGAGTCGCGCCCAGCCATCTGCTCGGGCACAGCATCGGCGAATACGCAGCTGCGTGCTTGGCGGGGGTGTTCAATCTCGAAGCGGCGCTCGTGCTCGTCTCCGAGAGAGGCCGACTGATGCAGTCGATGCCCGCCGGTTCGATGCTGGCCGTGTTCGCGCCCCCAGACGAGCTCTCGGAGTACATCCATGGCTCGGTCGGGTTGGCCGCGCACAATTCGCCGGAGTTATCGGTCCTTTCCGGGCCCGCGGAGGACATCGAGAGCGTCGAGAGTCGCCTGATCGAGCGCGACGTTTCGACGCGACGCCTGCCTACCTCTCACGCTTTTCACTCCGCGATGATGGATCCGATCCTGGCCGAGTTCGAGGAGCAGGTGAAGCTCGCCGCTCCACAGCCACCCCGGATCCACATCGTTTCGACTGTGACGGGTCGCCTCCTCAGCGCCGCGGAAGCGACTTCGTCCAGCTACTGGGCTCAGCAGCTACGCCGGACCGTGCAGTTCGTCAAAGCGAGTCGTACGGCGCTCGAGCATGGGGTCGGGCTCTTCGTCGAGGTGGGGCCGGGGTTGTCGCTCTCTTCCGCCGTCAGTCGCCTGAATGACGCGACGACCGAGGGATCGCCTCGATGCATTGCGACGTTGGGACATCCCCAAGCAGCCGTACCGGCTCACGACGCGTTTCTCTCGACCTTGGGGGAACTCTGGGTCGCAGGGATTCCCTTGAACTGGGACGCGCTCCTGCCCCCCGAGCGGCGAAAGCTTGTGCGTCTGGGAGCGTACCCCTACACAAGGCGGCGTCATTTCGTGGAGCCGCCATCCGCCGCGGAGTCTGGCGCAACCCCGGGGAACTCGATTCTCGAGCGCATCGAGCGCAACGGGACCAAGCCCCGCGAAGGAGCAGCAGCGACGCTACCACGCCGGGACGAGCGTCTTTTCCATCTCATTGGAGAGCGGCTGGGTACGGCACTCGTTTCCTCCGATCGCGACCGTCGTTTCTTGGAACTCGGCTTTGATTCCCTCGGTTTGAGTCAGCTCGGCGCGCGGATTCGACAGGGATTTGGGGTTCGCGTCCCGGTGCGCTCCCTGTTCGAGGGCCTGCACACCCCGGGACTCCTGCTGGCGCATTTGGATTCTGAACTCCCCGCCGACGAAGCGCCCAATGACGCCTCGCCCGAGGAGCCCACCCCGACTCCTGCGCACCCTGGCCCGGCCCCGCTCACGCCGCCCCAGCGAGAGATCTGGCTTTCGGTTCGTCTCGGCGGAGCGGCCGCGAGTATCGCCTACAACGAATGTCGCGCCTTTCGCTTCCGCGGTCCCCTCGACGAAGGCAGGCTCGTCGCGTGTCTCGCTCGGTTGGTCGAGCGGCACGAAGCTTTGCGTCACACGTTTTCCCTCGACGGCGAGGCGTGTCGCACGGGGCCAAGTTACACAGTGCCGCTCCGTCGGCTCGATCTGCGGTCCCAGTCAGAAGGGGAGCGACAGGCGAACCTGGCAGAAGCTCGTTCTTACGAGGTGGCGACGCCCTTCGATTTGGAGAATGGTCCGTGCTTGCGTGGGGCGCTCGTGCGTCTCACCGATGAGGAGAGCGAGCTCGTGCTCTGCGCTCATCACATCTGCGTCGATGGTTCGTCGTGGGAGGTCCTCATTCGCGAACTTTCGACCCTGTACCGCGACACGGGTGAGGGTGATCCCCAAGGTCCCGCAGATTCGTTCGCTGCCTATTCTGCACGGACGTTGAGCGCGAGCTTTCAAAGGGACAAGGACCGCGCTCAGGCTTACTGGCTGGAGCGCCTCCGTGGGCAGAGCGAGGACCTCGATCTACCTACGGATCGGAGTCGCACAAGCGTTCGCAGCCCCGAGGCGTCGCGGCTCGATGGGTTGCTCCCCGAAGCGCTCGCCCTGCGCCTGCGTCAGAAGGCTAAAGAATGGAGCTGCACTTCACAGACGTTGCTCCTCACGACCTACGCGCTTCTTCTGCAGCGTCTGAGCCGGCAGGATGACTTGATCTGCGGGATTCCCACCTCGGGGCAGGCCCAAGCGGGCGCGCAGTCCCTCGTCGGGCACTGCGTTCAGGTCTTGCCCGTGCGGCTCCAGCTCGATGTTCATGCCTCTGCGCGCGGGATGGTCAGCTCGGTGCATACAGCCATGCTCGACGCCCTCGATCACCAGGAGACGAGCTATGGCGAGCTGCTCGGCGCATTGAAGAGGCCACGCGATCCCTCTAGGCCGGCCCTGATCCAGGCGGCATTCGGGATGGGTCGGTCGCAAAAGCGCCCTGACTTCGGGGGGCTCGAGTGCGCCGTTCAGGTCGTTCCTCGGCAGAGTGAGACGTTCGAGCTCTACGTGTGGGCGACCGAGTCGGGAGACTCGCTCGAGCTCTCCTGGTCCTACGCGACGTCATTGTTCTCGGCCGAGACTATCGCGCTTTGGCAACGGTGCTTCGAGCGCCTGCTCGCATCGCTCCTCGACGCAGAACCTGAAGCCCCGGTCGGTCAACTGGCGCTGCTCGCGGATGAGGACCGCATCGCGGTCATCGAGAGGGCTTGCGGGCCAGCCGTGGAGCTTCCCGATTCGCCTCGGGTCATCGATCAGTTCGTCGACTGCGTCAGGGCACATCCCCAGCGGACAGCATTCATTTGTGAGGGCAAATCAGTCAGTTACAAAGAGCTCGATGCCCTCTCGAGTCGCATCGCGCACTTCATCGCCAGTCAGGGGATCGCCCCGGGGAGCGTCGTCGCCGTCTGCCTGCGGCGCCAAGTCGAGCTCGTCGCCACTCTCCTTGCCGTCTGGAAGGCGGGGCTGGGATACGTGCCTCTCGATCCCCAGTACCCCACCCACAGGGTTGCCGATATCCTAGAAGACAGTCGAGCGGCGCTCGTCATCACGACGAGCGATTTGTCCAGCCGTCTCCCGGTAAGCTTGGCTCTCTACCTGGACGAGGTGACCGGCGAGCTCGCACGTTTGCCCACGACCATGCCTCGGCTAAGTGGCGCCGTAGACCGGTCCGATACGGCTTACGTGATCTTCACCTCGGGCTCTACCGGGCGCCCCAAAGGCGTCACGATCAGCCAGGGCGCGATGCTCAATTTCATCCAGGCGATGCGCACGAAGCCCGGCCTGGAGCCGGCCGATCGCATCCTGGCTCTGACGACGATCAGCTTCGACATTTCAGTGTTGGAGCTCTTCCTCCCCCTCTCGACGGGAAGCAGCTTCGTGCTCGTCACCGAGAGCCAGGCCCGGGATCCAAGAGAACTGATTCAGCTCATCGACGAACGAGAGATCACTGTCGTTCAAGCTACTCCAGCCACCTGGCAGATGCTCTTTCAAGCCGGTTGGAAGGGAAAGGAGAGCCTCAAGGTGCTTTGCGGGGGCGAGGCGTTCCCCCAACATCTAGCCGCGGAGTTCCTACAAACGTGTGGCAGCGTCTTCAACGTCTATGGGCCCACGGAGACGACCGTCTGGTCCACCGTGAAGAAGCTCGAGTCGAGCGACGACGTCACCATTGGGCGTCCGATCGACAACACCACCCTCTACGTCCTAGACGAGTTTCGAGCGCTGGTTCCCCAGGGCGCCCGAGGGGAACTCTGGATCGGGGGCGCGGGGGTCGCAGACGGCTACATCGGTCGCCTCGATCTCACGTCCGAACGTTTCGTGGACAGCCCTTACCGCCCAGGGGAGCGCATCTATCGAACCGGGGATCTGGCTCGAATGCGCGCAGACGGCCAGTTCGAATGCTTGGGACGCACCGACTTCCAGGTGAAGATCCGCGGGTTTCGCATCGAGCTAGGGGAGGTCGAGAGTGCGTTGATCCAAGAGCCTTCGGTGCGCACAGCCGTCGTCGTTCCACACGAGGTCCGCGAAGGCGAGAGGGTTCTCGCCGCCTACGTTGTCGCAGAGCCTGGCCGTGTCGTCGACCGCAACGCGCTCCGGCAGGCTCTGACCTCCAAGCTGCCTGCCTACATGGTCCCTTCCCTCTTCACTGTGTTGGACTCGCTCCCCATGACGCCCAACAAAAAGGTGGATCGGAAGGCGCTGCCCCCGCCAGGTCACGATTCCCCTCTCCCCCCCCCCTCTTCGAGGTCTCCTCGGCAATCGGCGCGACCTGCTGTCGGCTTGAGCTCACCGACGCCCGCTCGGACGGAAACGGAAGTCAAGCTGTTGCCGATTTGGAGTGAAGTGCTCCAGCACTCGAGTCTCGGTGTCGAGGACGACTACTACGCGGCGGGCGGGCATTCCCTGACGGCGATTCGCCTTGTCGATCGCGTCAACAAGGTTCTCGAAACGGATCTGAGCGTGAACGACATCTTCACCCACCCCACCGTGGCGAGCCTGGCCCGTGAGATCGATTCGCGATTCGCGGATGATGCGGCACCGGTGAGTCGCGCCGCGATCCGTCGTCCGGAGGACGGACTGCACAAGGGTCTCTTTCTCGTACGCGGGGGTTCACCAGCGAGGATCCCACTTCTGCTCATTCACGGAGACCAAGCCAACAGCATGTTGCCACCTCTGCTCGATCGGGAGCAGGAGATATGGGGCTACCATCACCAAGGGAGTGAGGGGGAAGAGCTCGCCATGACTCACGTGAGCGATATCGCCGCCCGGGTCCATCTCGAATGGAAGACCGCCTTCGGCAACAGACCTTGCATCGGAGCGGGACACTCGTTCGGCGCACTGGTAGCCTTCGAGGCGGCCTGCATTCGGGAACGAGAAGGTCTATCCACCCCGCGCCTGGTTATGATCGACTCCCGCCATCCTGCGGCTCTGGATGGACACACGGCGGGACTAGGCCGCGAGGGCCTCAAGGCTCGGCTCGCAAGCTACAAGCACCGGCTTCACGCCAAACGTCGAGTGGCAGCGGCCAGGGCGTTCGTCGACCGGGGTCAAACGGTTCCGACAAACCTTCGCAATGGCTACGTCCTCGGCACGTACCGTCTTGCCGCAGGCAGCTACGAACCGGGGCAGTACTTCGGTGAGGTGGACGTGATTCGTTCCGGGGAGTTCGCGGGGACGACTCCGAACGATCACTGGGAAACAAGCGTCAGGGGCCCGCTCAGGCGCGTCCAGGTGGAGGGCACGCATCTCGGTCTCGTCCGCGAGCGGAAGGGTGTGGAGGGAGTCGCAATGTGGCTGCGCCGGATCATCTCTGAGGTCCAACGTCTGCACTGATGCGAACGTCGTCCCTCGCTCCATTCCTCGTCGTAGGGAGTGGCCTCGTGGTATAGGCTATAAGTTCCTTCAGATCCCTCCGTCCGCTACCCGGCCGACACAAGCAGAATGGAGGGGCGGCTCACTCCGACCATGAAGCGAGCCCAGGGGCCGCTCCGGTGCTTCGAGGCAAGGGCTCGAGCAGGCACATCATCGCGCATCGCTTTGAAACGGAGCGGTTTCACGTCGCCCGACGCGGGCCGGTGGCACACCATCGATATGTGCTATAACACGGGCACGGTTTGTTCCTGCTGGGGCCGCCACGGCAGCTACTGCAAACTGGGGCAGTCTCGGCGAAGGTTTCGCGGATCCGTTGACGGGTCGCGCGGGAGCGCGTCTAGTGCGCTCGGGCGGGCCGAGATGGGTGACCTTGCACTGCATGGCAGGCCAGACAGGAATAGCTGAATGACAGAAGCAAAGCTTGGTTCAACTCCGCAAGTCCGCACCGCTTCGCGACCGAAGAGCGGGGATATAGGTCATCAGGTCCGGGAGGACACTTTCGCGAAGGAGCTGCGGCGGGTCATCGAGCTGGCTCGAGCTTCAACCACGACAACGCAGGCTGCAGGCACCGACGGGGTAACGGGTGAAGCCGAAGCGGTCCCGGCGTGGGCAGCGGCCCATGAGGTATCGGCCGTCCCCCGCATGGGAATGCTCCTGGAGCTGAGCAAGCTCGACGGGCCCATCGCGATGAAGCTTGCCGCCCTGCTGCTCGCCGGTAGGGATGCACGGGACATCGGGGGCATGGTGGCGTCCTTGGAGCGCGAGCAGAAGTTCTGGTTCTCTGCTCATGTCCTAGGCGACGACTATGGGACGCTCGCCGATCACCTTCAACGCGCCGAGGCGATAGCGCATGCCACCGCCTTCGATCTCGAGGCGCCGATTGCAAGCTGGGGGTCCGTCGCGGTGGAAGGCCTCCATTCCAGGGTCTGGTCCAGCTTCGGACGACAGCTGGCGCGCAGTGAACCCAGTGAGTGGTCGTGTTTCGCGACCGGGGACGAGAAGGTGCACCGGCTGTACCTCAAGCTGCCCGACAAGGGATGGTGGTCCTTCTGCACCGTGCTCGACCGCCCTTCGGCGGCGGCAGTGCGGCGTGCACAGGCCAGGCCGGCCCAGGCGAAGCACCGCTGGCCACCGCTCGGCCCGCTGGAGAACGTCATCGGGCTTCCCGTCGCTCGGGAGAGCCGCATATTGCGGCGCGCGTTGCGGGCCATTCGTGCGCGCTTGGGTATCTATGCCGAAGGAGGCACGGCGTAGCGCCAGTCGGGACCGAGGTGGTCGAGACGGAACAGAGGTGAGTCGAGGCGGGGCGCGTCCCTGCTCGCCACCTCCGGCGACTCAGAACACCTCGAAGCAGTAGAGCTCGTCGGTTGGGCCGTCTTTGTTGTTCGCGTTATTGCACTCCGCGATCGCGTCGTCGGGATCCGCGATCGCGTAGAGCCGGATGCGTTGATTAGAAGGGAACGCCGTGAGCTCGAGCGAGAAATCCTGTGACTGCCCAGGTTCCAAGGGACCAGGCACGACCAGTTGACCCAAGGCTTGGCCGCCGGCCTCGGGATTGCCCGCGTAGATCCTGATGAGTATGTCGCTAGCAGCGAGAGCACCGACGTTGCTGATGGTGCCATGAGCGATGGGAACTGGGCAGATATCCTCCGGAGTGCCTAGCTCCAAGGCCAAGTCGGGCAGCGCTTCACCGGGCTCGACGTTCGCTGTGAGACTGTTGTTGATGTCGTCGCATTCGCGCTCGCTGCCAAACTCGTTATCGGGACCAATGGGATCGACTGTCGCGACGAGCTGATCCGGGAGTGACTCGGCCCCGTTGTTGGACGCCTGGTAGTTGACCTGGAAGATGAGCGAATCACCGGGCTCGAGGCTGTTGGCGATCACGTGGACGAGTGGGTTGCCCGCCTCATCGAGCAGGAGAGCGGCAGGACTCGTGCCCCATACCCCCTCGAACGCGACGGCGACGCCGGGACCCACGCGCAGGTCTCCCTGATTCCGCACCTCGACGGCGATGACGAGGCTCGATGAGAGCTGGCCGCAGGCCGCGTCGGGAGAGGACACCTGGATCGCCGTAAGGACTAGATCGGGCGCCACCCCGAAGCTGCGTGGCTGAGAGCGGTAGGTGTTGTAGTATCTGTTTCCATGGGGGAGCCAGCTCGCGGGCTCCACGCGCGGAATGCTCGAGCCTTCGGTGACGTTGGTCACGTGATAGGCGTGCTGGTTCCACACGCGCCGCGCCGAGACCCAGCGATCGTCGAGATCTCCCCAAACCTGGACGCCATTCTTGAAATCCGGAGCGCCTGGCTCCTCACAGAAACCCGACTCGTTGGAGGCCGCGAAGACGATCTCGGCGTTCCCGTCGTTGTCGATGTCGGCCACGATCGGGTACTCGGTCCGCGTGCGGCTCTCGCTCCATTCGGCAAAGAGCTCGGAGCCGTCCAACCCGGAGTAGATCCGGAAGCGGCACTCGTCGTTGTAGATCACCTCGGCGGCACCATCCCCGTTGAAGTCGAACACGCTCGAGCCCGTGACCATGCTGGAGGCGTCGATCGTCGAGCGCGTCCAGCCGTTGTGGAGGCACACGCAGTGCGGGTCGTCGCTCGAGCCATTGCAGACGGTACCTGGCGCACACTCACTACAATCTGTCGATGGCGGCGTGCGGGGCAGCGTGACCTGATCGTCGGTGAAGTCCGGCCACGCTGGGCAGTAGTCCGGGTAGGGCTCCTGCAGATCGAAGACCTGGTACCCCGTTTCCCCGGCGGTGCCAATCTCGGCGAAGCCGTCACCATCGAAATCATCGACGTTGGGGGGCCCCCCTCCGTCACCACCGGGCACGCTCTGCGCGGCGCCTGGGATCTCCTCCACCCGATAGCTGCCGCCGACCCCGGAGAAAGAGTAGACGCGCAGCCACCCTTCGCTGACAAGCACGATCTCCGGGACCCCGTCCGGGGGGTTGTCGGGTCCTGGGGCAAGGCTCGGATCGGCGCCCCAGACGTCGGCAATGGCGCAGAAACCGTCGCGAAGACCTTCGTCCGCAGCCAGGACCTCCAGCTCATCGCCAGCGAGGTCACTTGGCACCCCATAGACTGTCGCGCCCGCGATGATCTCCTGGCCGGGCCGGTCCGGCGCGATGTCCGCGACGCAGGAGATGGGCCCTTGCGAGTTGATCCCCTTCACGTCACCGCCCGTGAAGCGTTTCTGCACGCGCAGCGCCCCTGCCACCTTCTCGAGCAGGAAAACGTCGGCGCCCACGACGATCTCGACGAGATCCGCGGCGGGATCATCCGCGACGACAACGTTCGCCAACGTGACAGACGGGTTGGCAAAATCCGATCGGTTCTCGTAGATCAGGAACTCCGATTCGTCTTCGGGGTAGCGGAAGAGCCGGCGCCCCTGGTTGTCGTAGACAGCCAGCGCCCCTTCCCGCTTCACGAAGTCAGAGCTCGTGTCCCTACTATTCTCCACGATTGCTACTATCTCGGGGATCCCGTCGTAGTCGAGGTCGCCGATGGCCATCGTCGAGGTGGGATCGAGGTCGGGCTCGGTAGCGCCGCAGTCAGGCACCTCAGCGACAGGGTTGCCGCTGGCGTCGTAATACTGTCCCTCGAACCAACGATTGTTCGGTGAGCAGACGGCGAAGTAGTCCCTGCCCTTCTTCGAGACCCCGTTGGCGTCGACGCCTCCACCGTGAATCGCTCGCAGCATCCCGTTGGCAGTCACGTCGTCGCTGGTGACGAAGGTGAGGAACACGATCTCGGGGAAGTCGCGTTCATCGACAAGGCCATCGCCGTTGTCGTCGTCCAGGTTCGCCACCAGGGGCGTGTGCACGAACTGGCTCGAGGCAGGCCAAGGACTGGAAGTCTCACTCGATACATCCACGCCGTCCACGACGCGGAGCTTCGCGTCGGCATCGCTGACCGAGACCCCACCCCAATGGATCTCCAAAGACGGCAACACCTCAGCCATGTCCAGCGCTGGCAGGCGGCATGTCGGAGGCTTCGGATCGCCGCTGCACATCCCGCTCTCACACTCCTGGTAGTCGGGACAGTCCCAATCGTCATCACAGGTGCACCCTGCCGAGCCCGCTCCTTGATCGACGCAGACGCTCTCGAACCCAACAGCGCCGAGGCAGGTCGCCACGCGCTCGAAACCACTACCGTTCTGCAGACACTCCTGCAGATCTGCGTCGCTGCACAAACGTGCCCCCGGATCGCAGGTGTCCTCTCTGCAGACGCCAGCACCGGTATCGCACCAGCGCTCGGGCGCGCATTCCACGTCGCTCCCGCAGGCTATGCTGACGCACCGGGCACCCGTCGCGGTGGGTTCACACTCCTCCCGCTCAGCGCATGTCAGGGTCGCACAATCCTTGGGAACGCACGCGAAGTCGGGGCCGCCGCTGCTCTCGCAGCGTTGATCCTCAGGACAGGGGCTGGCTGCGCAAGGATCCTCCACGCCCTGGCTGCCGGCAGTGCCTGCCGCGTTCTCCCCGCCTGAGCCCAGCTCCAGGCTGCTCCCACCCGTGCCGGGTACATTCCCGTTACCACCGGTTCCTCCCGCGCTCGTCTGTCCACCGCTTCCTGCGGAAGTGGCGCCGCCGACGGACGTGTCATTGTGCTGCACCCGCGGGTTCTCTTCGGAGCTAGTGCACCCCACCACGAACGCCCACGAGACCACCAGGACCAAATAGGAGCTTGCCCGTGTCACGAGGCGAAGTGTAGCGCGACGATACGCGCAGGACACCTGTCATTGGCGCGCGGTTACGTCACCAAGCGCCGCGACGCGCCGACGTCTCGTAAGAGCAACTCGCTCGCGGAATGCGCAGAGACCGGAATCGCCTGAGGAGGGAATGGCAGGGACGTTAGTGTTCCAACCGAGAGTCGTCTTCCTCACTGGTAACAAAGGCATCGGTGAGTCAACGGAGTTTGCAGAACCGGACCCAGTCTTGTCGCGTCCGCACACGCTCGGCAGGGGCATCCCTGAGCGGCGCCCGGAACCGCGCAGTTCGCTCATGGCCCAAGCGTTTCAGGAGACGTCGCCATCTCAGTTTGCGCATGCGGGCATGCCGCCGTGCGAAGGGTGGGTTCGACGAGACCCTCGGTGACGGTTCTCCGGCGCCCGGGATACGAATCGCCGTTTCCGGGAATAGGAGGGGGAATCCGCAGTGCGCGCGGTTCGGCCCGGGCGTCGCCTATTCCACCCCGGGCGCGGGCGCCAGGGACGCGAGAGCACGGGTGAAGGCGACGAGCGTCTCGCTTCCCGTGTCAACGATGACGCCATTCGGGAGCGCCTCGAGCATCCAGTAGACGCTCCAAGTGACTTCCCCGCCGTTGCCGTCGATGGTGACGAGCGGCCCCTGCGGCTCGAGCTCGACGTAGCCGTAGGTTCCCTCGCCGTAGATCTCGACGTCGGCCTCGCCCGAAGCGGCATCGCTGATGGCGACGTCCGGGAAGGTTCGGAGAAAGAGCACGTCGTCCACGACGTGGGCCAACCAGCCCTCAGCGCCGTCCCCGATGTACTTGGAGTGATCCCCGCTCGGAGGACCGCTCGTGTCCCAATCGAACCAGGAGATGCCGTCCACATCGGGCAGCGTGAGCACCGGCAAGCTCGTCGGCGGACGCAACCCACCGGGCCCAGTGGGGAAGAAGCTGAGGCCCCCGCTCGGCACGCGGGCGATCTCCCAGTGCGCCAGCTGGGCGGAGGAGCTCCCCATGTTGCGCAGGGTGTACTGCACGAGAATGCGATTGTTCTCGAGCTCTGCAGTGAAGCGCTTCACGAGCACGATCTGGTAGGACCCCACTGTTGCTCGGGCGCTGGTGAGCTCGATGGTGGCTCCGTCCACGACCGCATCGTACGGGGCCGAGTCGATGGCCTCCACGGGCGGCCAGTCCCACACGGACTGCGGGCTTGGCCAGAAGGTCGAGCCGTAGTTGTTCTTCATCGTGTCGTCGCCCGAAGCGACGCGCTCTGGCTGGGATATCACCTCCACGTCGCCCAGCGCAAAGCCCGTGATGCGCCCTCCCCCGTCGGCGTCCACCTCGAAGTACACGTCGCCAAACTCGAGGACATAGCTGCCGTTGCCCCGATCGACGGGTTCTACGAGCTCCGGCACCTGCACAGCGCCGCCGGTGCCCACGCCACCTGTCGCGGCACCGCCGCCCTCACCGCCGGTGCTCCCCGCCGAACCGCCCAGCGAGCCCGCCATGCCACCGAGGGCGCCCCCAGCGCCACCCAGGGAACCAGCGCTGCCGCCGAGCCCAGGATCACTGCCACCCACGCTCTGCGCGCCGCCGAGCCCAGGATCACTGCCACCGAGCCCAGGATCACTACCACCCACGCTCTGCACGCCGCCGAGGCCCTGCGCCCCGCCGAGGCTGCCCTGCGCCCCGCCGAGGCCCTGTGCGCCGCCGAGGCCCTGCGCCCCGCCGAGGCTGCCCTGCGCCCCGCCGAAGCCACTAGCATTCCCCCCGATGGCACCACCACCGCTACCGGGGGTGGCTCCCCCGAATCCATTCTGGAAGCCGCCGCTACCGACGCCGCCCACGCCATCCACGCCTGAGCCGCCAGTGCCCTCAGAGCCACCGTCGTCCGACGGTGAGCAGCCGAGCAGAGCAAGGAACGCGCCGCCCAACACGAGGTGGGAGAGGAGCTTGCCGCGGCGCGCGGAGCGAAGCTGACAATGACGGGCGGAGGCTGGGGAAGGAAGCGAGTCCATGGGGCGCTGAGAGTACGTCAAAGGGAACCTCGAACCGACGAAGCACTGGAGAGAGTGAAGGGAGTAACGCGACGCGGTGCTGCCGCGAAGTCTATCAGCGGAGGTTGGCCGCGTCCCGCGCTACCATCGCATGGCGATGGCAACGAACGCGAGACTTGGCTTTCGGGCATCTGGAGGGGCCCTTCGGGAACAGTCATTCCGGAACAGCACAGTAACACTGTAGACCCGCGGTGGGCTCGCGCCCTTCGGGAGCCCGCGAATGCCTCGGAGGCCCGCCCCTCTACCTCTCGCCCCGCGCCCCCTGCCGCGCCAGCTGTTCGGCGATGGCGCGCCGCCGCAGCCCGCGCCGCTCCTCGATGGCGTGGGGATCGGCGGCACTCACGCGGCAGTGGGCTTCGCGGAAGGAGAGCGCGTTCCCCAGGATTGGCGCGTCATAGTTCCTGGCCCTGTCGCGGAGTCCTGTGTCTTCGCAGACGCGCAGCAACAGGTCGGAGTCGGGGAACAGGACGGTCGTGAGCCGCTCTCCCGAGCCGGCGACGAGAGGCTCCCCCGAGACGAGCTTGTAGCTTCCCGCCCGAGGCTCCAGGGTCAGGTCGGTCACCGTGCTCTCGACATCGAAGGCGTCCTTGGCGCGCAGGGAACCCGCTCGCGTCCCCACGAGGACCGACCTTTCGATGCTGCCCGACTCCACCTCTACGTCGATGAGGACCGAGTCTTTGACGCGCACGCCGGGGCCGAGCCGCGTGCTGCCGACGAGGAGATTGCCGTGCTCGTCTGGCGCGCACTGGCTGAGGCCGGCAAGCCCGCGGGCGATGCGCCCGGCGGCACCGCTGTCGCGGAGCGCCATGTAAAACTCGAACATCTGGGCGTGCTGACCGACGTCCCCCCAGTACTGGTCCTCGAAGTCCATCGCTCGCAGGCGCACCTTGCGACCATGGCGAGCCTCGAAGCGCTCGAGGGCGGCCCGCAGTCGTCCCAGAACGCCGGGCAGCATCTCCTCAAGACGGCGAATGCTGGGGCTCTCCTGCGCTTCGGCCCAAGCGCTCTCGCGACGCTCCGCGGGCTCGATGGCAGCGACGGTCAAGGCCGTGAAGAGCTGGGGGTCCAGATCGGGACGCTGGCGTCTGTCGGCTGTGGGATCGTTCACCTCGCTCTGGAACTCCTCGAGAAGGACGTCGAGCAGCGCCCGCGACACGGCGATGGAGCCCAGGTTGATGCCGCCCCACAGCTGCGCGCCGCGGCGCTCCAGCAGGCCGCGCTCGGCGAGACGTTCCATCTCGGGCAGGGGCCGACGCGGGATGAAGGTGGTGATGCGCCCGTCCGCGTCGACGCCCACCCAGTCCTTATTGACGGCCTCGTGGGGCGTGATGGGCCGCATGGAAACGAAACGCACCACGTCGGCGCCGCCGAGGGATGGATCGATCCCGCTGAGATCAGCCGTCGGGATCTGCACCTCGTCACCCCACTTGACGACGATGCCGTCGAAGCCCGAACGGCGCAGATGCGCCTCCACGGGAGCGAAGTAGCGCAGCCCGAGCTCGACGATGGAGAGGTAGCGGCGAGGCGGCGCGCCGTTGCCCGGCGTGTCCTGCCCAGCGCCACTGGCAGCCACGCCAGGGGGTTCGTGCTTGGCGGCGCCGTTCGCGCGCGCCGCGACGAAGGAGGTCAGGGCTGGCTTCTGACCGCATTCCGCCTCTGTGAAGGGCGTGGCTCGACTCCCTTCCCCGAAGACGAAGGCGATGAGAGCCCCCTGCCCGGCAGTGAGCCGCGGGCGCAGGCGCTGCCACGACAGCAGCAGCCCGAAGGCTTGATTCACGGGCAGGTCTTCGTGCAAGGAGACGACCTCCCTGGCGCCGAGCGCAGCGCGCGTGTCCTCCAGGTGCCGTTCCCAGAACGCGCGCGCCTGGGCGGTGCCGGAGACCGTGCCGATCAACCGAGGCGGCTCCCCAGAGCTCAGGAGTGACTCGGTGTGCTCGACGTTGCGGAGCACGGCATCCGCGAATCCTCGCGCCTCGCCGCTTGCCAAGAGCTCCCGCAGGATCCCCTCCGGTTCGGCCAGCGCCATGGCCGCGATCTCCGTCGCGCGCGCCTCGCTGTCGGCCAGTGCGTAGATGCGAAGCTGAGGGGCGTTGCCGGAGGGCCGCACGTGGGCCACCTCTCCTCCTTCGAAGTGGAGGCGCATGCCGTCGAGCCAGTCGAGCTCCACCAAGGGACCGAAACCGCGCTCGGACGTGAAGTGCTGCTCCAGGGTCGCGAACAGCTCAGCGAAGCGGCGCTCCGCGCCTGCGCCAGCGGGGTGACGCTCGCCGCTGTGGTCAAGAACCGTGAAGCCTGCTCCTTCGCGACGGGCCGCCCGCACCTGAGGGTCATTGGGGCCAAAGGCAGACAGCAGCGCGCGCCCCTGAGCCGGCGCCACCTCGTCCAGGAGCCCGCTCTTCGTGAAGCGACGCGGCAGCTCCGCGAACAGGGCCGAGAGGCTCAGTCGCCGCTGGCGCGCGACGCTGAGCACGGCGACGATGGGCAGCACGGCGTCCCGCGTGGGAAGGGGCTGGAGCGTTCCGCCGCTGAGGGGGATGGGTGAACCCGTCAGGAACCCGCCGTTTGCTTCCCAGCCCACGCGGCGTTCGCCCTGCATGCGAGCCATGGTCTCGATCACCCACGGAGACCCGATGCGCGTCCGCACGACGCTGACGCCGCGTGGCCCGAAGAGACGGTCGATGGCGTCATTCGAGCTCACGGGGACCGCGACGGCGTCCGCATCGAGAAACGTGGCGACGACGGCCCCGAGCACGTCACCGCCGAAGAAGTGCACGCGCCCGTCGGGCTCGACCCCGAGCACCATCGGGCGATCACTGTCTCCGTCGGTCGAGACCACCGCATCCAACGCGCCGAGCTGCGCGCGCGCCTCGTCGGCGAGCTGCTGCACCGTGGCGAGCTGCGCGTCATCGATGGCCTCGGTGTCGATGGCCACGAAGCTCTCGCGGCGCCCCACGGGGCACACCTCGGCGCCAAGGTCGCGCAGTATCCCGACGAGCAGGTCGCGCCCCACGGCAGAGTGCTGGTAGACGGCGACCTTGAGCCCTGACAACGCCTTCGGGCTCAGAACGTTCAGGTAGCGCCTTCGATAGAGCGCCATCGCTTCGGCGTCCGAGCTGGGCAGCTCAGGAGCCTCGCCCGGACGGAAGAAACCCTCGTCATCGAAGGGGGACGCGCTCGGGGGCCGGCGGTACTCGATGGCGCGAACCCGGGCCACCGCCTCGGTGATGGACGCCTCATCCGGTTTGAGCACCTCCCCAGTGCTCTTGTTGAACTTGATACCGTTTCTGTCGAAGGGGATATGGCTACCTGTCACCATGATACTCGGCCACCCCTTGCGGAGACCATAGTAGGTCAGTGCCGGCGTCGGCAGGCGACCGCAGTAGACGGCATGGAGGCCGCAATCCCGAACCGCGCGCGCCACCGCGCGCAGAATGCTGCGCCTCGGGCTGTCGGTGCTCGGGCGCAGATCCCCGCCGAGCGCAATCGTGGAGCCTGGCACTGCGTCGCCGCTCGCGATCAGGTAGTCGAGGAACCCGCGCGCGTTCACGTAGGCCTCGAGATCGGTGATATCGGTGACGAGGCCGCGCAGCCCGCTCGTCCCAAAGGCAAGCTCCGTGGGGCGCCGACAGCGGAAGCTGGGAGTCTGCTCACCACCAGGGAGGCGCGCTCGGAAGAGCCGACCCGGCCCGGCCGCTTCGACGCGGTAAGACAGACCATGCGGCACCAGGCAGGCCTGACCACGCGCAAGCTCGAGCTGCCCTCCCTCCCAGCGCAATGTCAGGGGCGGCGCGTCGGGCTCGGGCAGAGAGAGCAACGTCTCGGGACCGTGGGCGACGAACTCGACAGGGGAGCCCTCCCTCAGCTCGACTTGCCTCAGCTCGAACTCTGGGACGGGCACCGGATAGATGACCTCGTTCTCGACCGAGGTCGGGACGGCCCGGATCCGGGGGGGCGCGCTGGCTTCGAACTTGACGATCCCGAGCAACGCCTGGGCGTCGACGTGCTTGGACGTGAGCCCCGCGCGCACGACGTTGTCGGAGCTTGCCATCACCTCGAGCCCGGCGCCCTCGAGATACGCATGGGGAACGCCCGCGGGGATGAAGAGCCCCTCCCCTGGCTGGAGGCGCACGAGGTCCATGAGGAACACGAAGAGGAGGCCGCGGTCCACGGCGTCTCCTTGGCTCAGGCAGCGATGCGCCCGCAGGGCCCAGTACCTGGGATCGTGCTCGGAGAACGGCTCCGCGGCGTGGCGCGCAGCGAGCCGAGCCACAAGGCTGCGGAGCGCAGGGTCCACGACCACGTCTGGCAGAGCGAAGTAAGCCTCGACGATGCCTCGAATCGTGTCGAAACCTTCGGCAGGGCGCGGCAGGAGCGCGGCGAGCTCCGGCGCCGCCGCGAGCGCCGCGGCAACGCCATCGGTCGCGCGAAAGCCACAGAGAGCAAAGAAGGGCGTCAGCGCGACAAGGAGCTCGGGCTTGTGGTTCGTATCGCGATAGAAGCGCTCCGGTGCGCTCCGCGGGATGCCCGCCTGCTCTTCTCGCGCGAAGCCCACCTGGGCCTCGGCGAGGCTGGGGTGAACCTGGATGGAGAGCGGCTTTGCCACCGCCAGCAGCTTCAACAGGTAGGGCATACCGCCAAAGCGTGTCTTTGCCGCGGCCCCGAGGAGCTCGTCGGGCCGTTCCGTGAAGAGCTCGTCCAGCCGCCGGGGAGCACCGCCCATTGGCACCGTCGCGGGCGCCTGCGGGTACGCGCCAAACCACGCTTCCGCGCACGGCTCATTGCTGCTCGCAAGTCCCAGGAGTCCTGGCAGGAAGGTGCAGTCACCCCAGGAGTAGCGCCGCAGAGCAGGCGTCAGCACCATCGGTGTCGCCCCCGAAGTGGCATTCCTCATGGAGCCCTTATGCCGCGGGACAAGCACAACTGCAAAACCGACGCGCACCGTAGCGGCCGGGCAGCCTAGCACTGGAAGGAAACGGCTCGAGAAGGCACATTGAACGTGCCGGAATGCCAACACGCCCCTTGCCTTCGGCTCGCTTCTGCCCTAGGCGCTCCGCCCTTCTGGCGCGTCGCGGAGGCCTCAGGGGCAGCAGCCGTCCGGCGCGCGCCCGTCCGAGCGCCGCTCACAACCTCGAATCCCCCCGCGTGCGTCGAGGGCGATGTGGCAACATGCCTCGAGTGCCTCACGCAGGCGCTGACGTCCTCGCTGCACCCGGGACTTCATCCCGGAGAGAGACACGCCAAGGCGATCGGCGGCCTCCCTTTGGGTCAGCCCGTGAAGCTCCGTCAGCATCAAGGCGTCCCGGTAACGCGCGGGAAGCTCCGCGAGGAAGGGAGCAAGGTAGCCAGCCAGCTCCGCCGCCGCGGGCTGTCCCTCGGCGTCATCGAGGTGGTCGTCAGCCTCCTCGATGACGCCTCCCGCGGCGACAGGGTGGCGCGCCGCCGCACGGCGATGATCAGCGACGGCATTTCGAGCCACCTTATAGATCCAAGGACCGAAGCGCTCATCCTCCCGCAGCCCAGGCAGGCCCCGCTGGACGCGCAGGAAGATCTCTTGAATCACGTCGTCGACGTCGACCGCCCGAGTCACGCGACGCGCGACGTAGGGGCGCAGGGTCGCCTCGAGACTCTCCCACGATTTTCGCGCCGACGACTCGATCATCGTTACTCCTCCTTGCTGCAGCAGCCGGAACCGCAGCAAGATTTCCCGCTGGGTTTGACGGCCTCGATGCTCGCAGACGCCACGTAGTCCTCTGCCCCAGTGCCGGGTAGCCAGTCTCGAATGAAGCTGCGGCTCTCCTCGTTGACGGAGACGCGGATCTGGGAGAACCCCGCTTCGGCGAGGAGGTCTCGAACGACCTCTACCGTGGCCGCGCCCGCGACGCACCCGGCCAGGGCGAGCACGTCGTTCGCGATCCCTTCGGGCAGCTCCCGCGTTGCCACGACATCGGAGATGGCGAGCCGCCCGCCGGGACGCAGGACGCGAAACGTCTCGCGGAAGACCTGGGCTTTGTCGGGGCTCAGGTTCACGACGCAGTTCGACAACACGACGTCCACGCTGCCGTCCGCGAGCGGCAGGTTTTCAATCTCTCCGAGCCGGAACTCGACGTTGCGAGCGTCGACCTTCTCGGCATTGGCGCGCGCCTTCGAGATCATGTCCGGGGTCATGTCCACACCGATCACCCGCCCTTCGGGGCCGACCTGGGCCGCAGCCAGAAAGCAATCGAAGCCCCCGCCCGCGCCTAGGTCGAGCACCGTGTCCCCAGGCTGGAGACCGGCGATGGCCTGCGGATTGCCGCAGCCGAGGCCCATGTTGGCGCCCTCAGGAACCTGCGCGAGATCCTTGTCGGTGTAGCCGAGGGCCAGGCTCGCTTCCGGTCGTGACCCGCAGCAGCCCGGCGCGCAGCCTGCGGCGGCAACCTTGGAGTACTGCTCGCGCACGGCAGCCCGAATCTCATCCTTGTTTTGTTCCGTCATCGTCATGAGTGATACCTCCTACGAGAGAAGACGGCGATCCCAGGAAAAAGGACGCAGGTTATCTGCGATCCGGCCCGAGCGGCACGGTCTGGGCCCGGAGCTCCGGCGCGACTTGCACGGCGAGCCTCCCTGCTGGGCTTCGCAAAAAGGCCGAGCACCACCCGAGACCGGCTCCGCGACCATGCGACTGCCGCGCGAGCAATCATCGTTGTTGGTTTCCGCAGAACTCCGCAGTACCATCGCACGGAAAGGGACCTTCGCATGCGGCGTCTTCAACTACTCTTTGGTTGGCGAGGAACGGTTGTCGGTCTCATGACGGCGGGGCTGCTGCCGACGGCGGCATGCGGTGGCGATGACTTCGACGGGGACTCGGTAGCGACGGGCGGCGCCGGCGTCGGGGGCTCGACATCCAACCCGAGCGGCAGCGGGGGCGCCAGCGCTGGGTCCATCGGCGGCACGACGGGCGTGCCCTGGTCCGCCCTGCCTCCGCAGACAGTCGATCCCCGCTTTCCCTACTCGGTGACGACAGTCGACCGCCCCTTGGGGGCGTGCGAGGTCGAGTACCAGTACGAGATTCAGCGCTTCATCGTGCCCCTGCCGCCCGAGGGCGAGCTAGCCAGTCCCGAGGTGCTTTGCGCGGGGGTGCTCGAGCAGCCGGCAGAAAGCGGCTGGGCAGCCCGCGTCACCGTCGAGCCCACCCCGACGGGCCACGTGGGCCATGTCACTGTCGCCGAGTCCCTGCGCGGCAGCGTCGTTGGGCTCCCCACGGTGAGGGTCGTGGAGAACCACCCGGCAGCGGCGCCGACCCTCGGCTCGGTGACGGCCGCGAGCGACGGCTATCGCTTCGAGATGACCTTCAGCGGGACCTCCCCGGAGGGCCGCATCGTGCTGGAGACCCGCTTCCAAGTCGGCTGCGGGCAGGACGCGCGCGAGGTGCGGGCCCTGACGGCGCTCTACGAATGCACGGGGGAGTGGCTCAGCTCGGGGGACGAGTGCAGCGACTGCGCGACAATCTGTGAGATGGCGCCGGCTCCCATTCGTCCCTCGGGAAGCGATGATCGGAGCGCCCTCTCCGAAGCGCTGCGCCTCGGCGTCCGCGTCCTCGGGCGCGTGCACGGGGCCCTCGCCCTGCTCGCGGAGCACGGCTCGGGACCGGGCTTCGCCTACGACTGGAGCGCCGAGGACGGCGAGCTGCTGTGGACCGACGGGGACGTGGCCCTCTGGAGGCCCCCGCCCGAGCACGGTTCGCACGTCGTTCAGGTCACCGCCCGCGGTCCCCGCGCCGCGGCCGTTGCCACCCTGCACTGGAGCCAGGGGGCGTGACGGAGACGCCGCGGCTACTGCTCGTCGGCTCGAACCAACAAGAGAACCTCGCCCTCCAGTACCTGGCCGCCGCTGCCGAGGGGGCAGGCTGGTCGCCGCGCCTCGTCGGCTTCAACGACCGCCGCGATCTGGCGCAGGTGCTCGCCGCCGTCGACGCCGAGGCCCCAGAGCTCGTCGGCTTGAACATGGCCTTTCAGTACCTCCTGGACGACCACCTGGAGCTGGCCTCCTTGCTGCGCGCCCGGGGCTTCGCGGGGCACTTGACGGCGGGTGGCCACGTGCCGACATTCTGTTGGCGCGAACTCATGGAGAGCTGCAGCGCCTTCGACACTCTGGTGCGCCACGAGGGCGAGGAGACGCTCGTCGAGATGCTCGGTCGATTGCAGCGGGGGCAGCCAGTCGCGGGCACCCCCGGCTGCGTGTGGCGGGAGGGGAGCCGTATCGTGAGTGGCCCGGTGCGGCCTGTCTGCGTGGATCTGGATTCCCTCCCGACACCCTGGCGGCCCGAGCGCCCGTATCGCGTCGCGGGGATGCCCATCGCTTTCGGGCTCGGCGCCCGCGGCTGCATCGGAGAATGCGCTTACTGCAGCATTCGCGCCTTCTCGAGCAGCGCCGGCGGCCCCAGCTATCGCCTGCGCTCCCCCGAATCGCTCGCGCGCGAGATAGCAGCCTTGGCCCGGCGCGGCGTGCGAGTCGTTTTCTTGCAGGACGACCTCTTCGTGCTCCCGGACGAGCGGCGCGCCGTGGCGCGCATGGAGGCCATCCATCGAGCGCTGATCGCAGAAGGCGTGCCCCGGATGGGCTTTTGGGTGAAAGGCCGCCCAGAATCCATCACCCCCCGCGTCGTCGAAGCCGCCCGGCGCATGGGCGCCATCCACCTCTTCCTCGGTATCGAGAGCGCTGTCAAGGAACGCCTCGAGTATCTCGGTCGCACCCATGGCCCCGAGCACGACAGGCGCGCCATCGATCTCTGCCTCCAGCACGGCGTGGGCGTGTCCTTCAATTTGATGCTCTTCGATCCTGACTCCCCCCTCGAGCACGTCGCGGAGACCGTGCGTTTTGCCCGCGAATACGCCGATATCCCCTGGAACGTCTGCCGCACCGAGATCTATCCAGGCACCCGGCTCTTCGAGCGTCTCCGGGACGCAGGGCGGCTACGCGGGGACTTTCACGGTTGGGGCTACAGCATGCTGGACCCCCGCGCCGAGCTCGCCTTCCGCATCCTGCGGGTGTGCCTCCACGAGCGCGCCCTGGCGGCCGAAAGCCTGCACAATCGGCTGATCAGCTTGGCATTCGGCATGCAAGCCCAGCAGTGGTGGTTCCCCGGTCCAGCGACGAACGAGCTCGCCGCTCGGGCATTGGCGCTGGGCAGGGAAACGCGACGCGACACGGCCGATATGCTGGAGCGGGTCCTGACATTCGCAGGCAATGCGGACCCCGGCGATGCGGTCGGCGGTGAGGAGCTCGCCATCAGGGAAGGCCTGGCCGCGGGGCGACGCGATGCTGCCCGTTACGCGGAGGCTTCGTCCCTTTGGGAGCGCCTTCACGCCCGCGGGCGGGTGCTCGTGGAGCGGCTCACGGAGGCGGCAGTCGGCTCGGCGCCAGTTCCTACCTGCGACTCGGGAGAGTTTATTCGCCCACCTGGCGGGGTCAGCGCGTAAATGGGTCCAGCCGGCACTTTCGGGAACACGGGTGGCCTTGCCAGCCTCGGCCTACCCGCCCCTAGGACGGACTGCACCACGAACGGGAGATTCACGGTCATGAGAAGTTGGATAGTCGAATTCGGTACCGCTGCGGCGTTGCTCGTGTTGCCCCTCGCGGGGTGCGACGATGGCGAAGCCGACAAGCCGTCCTCCACAGCCGGGGCGGGAGGCGAGGGTCATCGAGGGGATGCGGGCAGCGACCAGGGTGGGAACGCCGGCGATGGGACGGCTGGTGCCGCAGGGTCGGACGAGTCCGCCTGCAGCGCCGTCGACCCAGAGCTCGCGGAGGCGGACGCCTCGGAGCTCTTCGACTACCCCAGCCTTCCCGTCTTCGACCTCTCCCTTCCCGAGGAGGAGTGGGCGGCCTTGCAAGAGAACGCTGTCGAGGAGGAGTACGTCCCAGTAGAGGCCTGCTTCGAGGGACGCTCCATCGGCACTGTGGGGCTCCGTTTCAAAGGCTCTTTCGGCTCTCTCTATGGCTGCTTCGAGGGCGGGGAGAACATCTGCCGAAAGCTCGGCATGAAGCTGAAGTTCAATGAGTACGACGACGACCTGCGCTTCTTCGGGCTCAAGCGCCTCAACTTGCACGGGAATCGCTACGACGACACGTACATGCACGAGCGCCTCTCCTACGATCTGTATCGCGCCATGGACATCGTGGCGCCGCGAGCCGGCTGGGCCGAGGTCCGCGTGAATGGCGAGCTGCTCGGCCTCTACGGCATGATCGAGCAGATCGATGGCCGCTTCACCGACGACCGCTGGCCCGACGATGGCGACGGCAACCTCTACAAAGAGGTGTGGCCGACGCAAACCGAAGAATCGGCGCTCATCGAGGACCTGAAGACGAACGAGGAGGAACCCGATGTGAGCGCCTTGGCAACCTTTGCCGAGGCCATGACCAGCGCAGATCAGGACGAGCTCCGCAGCACCCTGGCGGAGTACACGGATCTCGATTACTGGGCGCGCTACATGGCCGTGGACGACGCCATCATCAACAACGATGGCATCACGGCCTATTACACCAGCGACGACGCAGCCTGGGCGGGGAATCACAATTTCTACCTCTACGAAGAGGCTCCCGACAACTTCACGCTCATCCCGTGGGATCTCGAGTCGACGCTCTCCCGCGTCTCCGGCTACGGCTTCGTTCCGCGCTGGACGGAGGTTCCGGAGGACTGTAGCGAGACCTACCCCGTCTGGGGAGGCCAAGCGCTGGTGCTCGCCCCCGGATGCGATCCTGTCTTCCAAGCCCTGGCGGCCGACCTCGAGAGCTACAGGGATGCCGGTGAGCGGCTCCTCGATGGCCCGTTCTCCGAAGAGTCGATGCTCGAGGCCATCGATGCTCACGCAGCTTTCATTCGGGACGCTGTGGAGGCTGATCCGAACGGCCCGGGCCTCGCCACCTTCGATGCGAGCATCGCGTATCTGAAGAGCGAGATCCCCCACCTGCGCAGCCGCTTCGAGTACCTGCTCACGGGGCAGCCGTGGACGCCGCTGCAGCTCGACGTGGACGCCGTCACCGGATTCGAGGAGCAGGACGACTTCGGGCTCCTCGAGGGACCATCCCTGATGGCAAACAACAACAGCGATGTCTCCGTTTCGGTCAACGAAACCGAGCCGCTCGTCGGAGAGCACGACCTGCGCATCGGCTTCGAGTACCGGAACGAAGAGGGTCCGTGGGAGCAGTGGCTCCAGTACCGTGTGCCGCTGTTGGGTGGCCAGCACGACATGAGGGATCTCACTGGCATTCGTCTCTGGGTGCGTGCGGACCAAACCCGACTGTGTCGCTTCGACCTCGCGAGCCCTGCCAACAGCGCGACGAATCAGGGTATCAACATGGGGTGGGACCTCACGGTGGGGCCCGAAGCGACAGAGGTGGAGGTGCTCTTCAGCGAGGCGGCCGTGCCGGACTGGGCCGTGTTGGAGGGTCGCGACCCGGGTGATGACCCCGCAGACGTCCTGCGCACCGTAAATGGCGTGATCTTCTTTCCTCAAGCTGTCGGACGCGGCAGCAGTGGACAGTTGCCCAACGAAACCAGCGACGAAGGCTTCCTCCAAGTCGACGACATCGAGTTCTTCTGAGCGAAATGCATGGGGCGCCTCGACACAGACGCCGCGAGACGCCCCAGCTTCAGTGCCTCCCGAGGCTCCGCAGGGCCTCCACAGAGCCAAAGGCCCCTTGGATCGGCGCTTGCAACACCGTTGAGCATCGTACCCATTAGAACTCCCCCTGGGTCGCTGCCCATCGGCAGAGCCGTGCGCGGCGGAGCCCAAGGGCGGAGCCAAGGAGGTTCTCGATGGAGCAGCAGTATGTAAAGGATGTCATGTCGAAGCAGCTGGTTCGTCTCGCGAAGGACCAGCCCGCGCGCGCCGCCGCGGAGCAGATGAAGTCAGAGGGCATTGGCTCCGTCATCGTGGAAGACGATGGTAGGCTCTTCGGCTTGGTCACGGATAGGGATCTGACAGTGCGCGTCATGGCGGAAGGCAAGGACGCGAACAAGGTGTCGGTAGGCGAGGTCTGCAGTAAGGAGCTCGCGTCGCTTTCTCCCGAGGATTCGGTGGACAACGCCGTGAAGCTGATGGCGAAAAAGGGGATCCGCCGCATCCCCGTCGCCGACGACAGCGGACGCGCCGTCGGTATCGTATCCCTCGGCGACCTGGCGATGGAACGAGACCCAGGGAGCGCCCTAGGGAGCATCAGCAGCCAGCGCTCTAACATCTAGCGCGCGGTAGACTGCTGGAACGCCACTCTTGGGACGCATGGCGGCAGCCCGACTGCCATCACCCGGGGGTGGCGCGCCTGATTACCCAAAGCTCTCGATCTCGGCGCAGTTATCGCGGCGGCCTTACGTGGCAGAAGGTGGAGAAGTCGGTTCTCTCAGCCGCTAGCCGCAAGCCTGTGGATCGTTCAACCCAGATTTCGCGCGCCACCCGGCACATGGGCGCTGAATCCTGCGGAATTCTCGGCTGTTCATCCCGCGATCTGGCGCGCGCGGCTACATCCATGAGGTGAAGTAGCGGCTACCCGCCGGAGCTGTCGATCGATCGTCCGATCTAGGATCTTCAGCGCTCGGGAGAAATGACCCGGGTATGCTCGCGAGGAATGGCCTAGGCTTGGCGCGCGCCAACAGCCAACTGGATCATGAAAAGCTCGACGTTTACCAACTTTCTCTCGATTTCGTCGTTCTGGCCAATGACGTCATCGAGGGTCTTCCGCGAGGGAGGGGGCATCTGGCCGACCAGCTCGCGCGGGCATCAACATCGGTGGTGCTGAATCTGGCGGAGGGCGCAGGCAAGCACTCCAAGCCGGACAAGCGGCGGTTCTGCTTGACGGCACGAGGCTCGGCGACAGAATCCGCTGCACTACTCGACGTGTACCTGCGCCTGAACTTGCTCAAACAGGAGCAACCCCAGGCAGGTAAGGAGATGGTCGTGCGCATTGTTTCGATGCTCATCAAGCTCGCGCAGAGCTGCGAGATGTGAGCACGTCTCACAACCGCAACCACAGAAGCGCGCAGCCGATGGCTCCCGAGTCATACGCCTTGTCGG
>JAEWRL010000188.1 GCA_023398955.1 Pseudomonadota bacterium | reverse complement strand
CATCCGCACAATGGTGCTCCCGCAGATGCTGACGGCTGAGAACTGAAAGCTGATTGCCTGCACCAGTCGGCAACAGCCATCCAAGTCTTGCCAACCCCGTCATCAATCTGCCCGGTGAGGGACTAAGTACAGCTCCCCGCAAGTTCGTACCCACTCAAGTCGAGCCCGAGCGGCGATCGCCAGTTGCGCGTCGACCTTCGCCAAGACCTTGTCGAAGGACGCTTTGACCAGCGGAACGGATGAGCTTTTGCGTTCCACTGCAGGATGAACTCAAGAAGGTCGTCGAAGCCTGAGCGCAGTCAGGCGTCGGCGCTGCAGGCCTCGTCAGGCAGCTCGCAGGCCAGCTTCACCAGATGGGGCTCCCACCCTTCTTCAGAGCGCAGGGAGCTCGCATCCCCAGGCAAGTGCGAGCTCCCGTCCGTCCTCAGAATGCGAAGTCGTAGCCGACGTTGAGACTTGCCCAATAGCTCAGACCGTCGCTGCTGCTCTCGACTGCGTCGGGCACGTCCGTGAATGCGACGTGGACGGCTGGCGCGAAGTACAGGGCGTCCATGGCATAGGTGACGCCAACGTCGCCCTGGACGTCCCAGTTGTTGCCATTCTCGGAATCGTAGTCGCCAGTCCAGATCTTGTATCCGAAGCCGGCACCCACGCCGAGGGACAGATCCGGAGCCAGCTCGACCTCCTTCGATACCGAAGGCTTGATGTAGAGGTGGCTGATGGCGTCCGTCTCGTCCTGCAAACCCTTGTACCAGCTCGCCGAGAGCCCCAGGTCGACGACAGTCGAGTAGCCTACCGAGGCGCTCGGCTCGAGGAACATCGGCGTGCTTACCCCCGTCACCTCTTCGTCGGCAAATGGATAGAGGTAGTAGGTGGCGAAGATCGACAGCCCGAGCTCGTCAGTGAGGGCGAAATCATAACCCAGGAAGAGGTCCTGCTCGGCGCCAACGCCGATGTCGACGTTGGCGCCCTTGTTTTCCCCCGATAGCTGATAGGCACCCCAGTATCCGAACCACAGGGAATCGATGGCCATCGTGGCACTAGGAAAGAGAGTCAGGTGCTGCTTGTCGTTCTCAGTCGGCTCCCACAGGTTCAAGCCGCGCCACACGTAGGCGCTCGCCACGCCCACGTCCACGTTCAGACCCACCCCACCCCCGACCTCCTCCTCTGCCGGTGCTTGGACGGTCGTCTCGGCCGGAGCTTCGGGTGGTGGCGGTGCGATGGAGGTAGCCTCCTGCGCCATGACTGTGAGGGGCAAGAGGAGACCTGCGGTGACCATGGTCGACAGTAGAGGAAAGGTCTTGGTGTGCATTTCGGCTTCTCCAGATGAGATGAGTTCGACAGGACGGCAGGGACCGCCGGCGCCGGCAGGTCTCCCCTCGCGGGTTTCGGTGCCGGGTCGCGAAACCTTGTTAACCGTCGCTCTGTGTCCCCCCCGTTTCGCGCCAGTTTTCAGACGAATCTTTTGAACCCGTCGGCAAAACTCCGGAAAGCTTCGCGTCGATGGTACGCGCTGAGGGAAGCACCACCACTCCGGTAACCAGGCGGCCGGTGCGCGTGTCGTCCCTCGCGCCCGCAGCTTAGCACGTTCGAGCTGCTTTTCACCGAGCTGGCCTGCCTACCAGTGGGCACCGGATCGAGCGCGACATCTGCAGATTCTTTGCTACGGTTCGCCCCACCAAGCAGCACGCCGATGCCTGTTGGGTAGGGCCACTGGCCCGCAACCGACCCGGCACTCTTGGAATCCTCGATTTGCCCTCACACCGCGTTGGCTCGGCGTGGGGTCGCCCAACTCACTCAGCACCCGGACCTCGAACCATGATCACAGCGAACGACGTCACAATGAACTTCGGCCAGCAGGTGCTCTTCGACCACGTGAACGTCACGTTCAATAGTGGCGAGCGCTACGGCCTCACGGGACCCAATGGCTCGGGCAAGTCCACTTTCATGAAGATCCTGGCGGGGGAGATCGAGCCGATCTCTGGTTCAGTCTCCGCGCGTGGTCGGCTCGGAGTCCTCAAGCAGGACCATTCCCTCTATGCGGACCATCGGATCATCGACGTCGTCATGATGGGCAATCCCTTGCTCTGGCAGGCCCTCCAGGAAAAAGAAGCCCTGCTGGCAAAGGGTGAGGAGCTCACCGACCAAGACGGGATCCGCCTCGGCGAGCTCGAGATGGCCATCTCCGAGGAGAATGGCTACACGGCGGATGCGGAGGCCACTGGCCTCCTCGAGGGTTTGGGGGTACCCGCCGAGGTGCACCTCGAGAAGCTCGAGGTTCTTCAAGGTGGTGACCGCCTGCGGGTGCTCTTGGCGCAGGCCCTCTTCGGGCAACCCGACTCGCTCCTCCTCGACGAGCCCACGAACAGCCTCGACATCGCCAGCATCCGCTGGCTCGAGAGCTTCCTCGTCGCCTACACCGGTGTGCTCATCGTCATCAGCCACGATAGGCACTTCCTCAACTCGGTCGTCACTCGGATTGCCGATATCGACTACGAGACCATCATCGTCTACGGCGGCGACTACGACGACATGATCGAGACCAAGGCCGAGGCGCGGTCGGCGCTGGAACTTGCGAACGCCGCCAAGCAGCGCAAGGTCGAGCAGCTCCAGGAGTTCGTTCAGCGTTTTCGCGCCGGGTCGCGAGCCAGCCAGGTGAAGTCGCGAGAGAAGCAGCTGGAACGTGAGAAGAAGGCAATGTCGGACCTCAAGCGGTCCAACATCCAGCGACCCTTCATTCGCTTCGATCCGGCACGGCCCAGCGGCAAGCACGTGCTGAGCGTCAACAACCTCGTCAAGCGATTCGGCGACAAGCGGATCTGCGAGGACTTTAACCTCAGCGTCACTCGGGGCGACAAGATCGCCGTCGTCGGCCCCAACGGCATCGGCAAGACCACGCTGCTCCGTATCCTCGGCGGTCAGGTCGAACCCGACTCGGGCACCTTCGAGTGGGGCTACGAGGCGCGCGTCGAGTACATGCCCCAAGAGCACTCGGAGGCCATCGAAAGGACCGAGCAGACGGCGCGCGACTGGCTCTGGAGCTTCAACTCGACGGTGGACGAAGAGAACCTGCGGGCGCTCTTCGGGAGGCTGCTATTCCGCAAGGACGAGCCCCTCAAACCGACAGCAGTGCTATCAGGGGGCGAAACCGTCCGCCTGCTCTTGGCAAAGCTCATGCTGCTCCAGCCGAACGTCCTCCTGCTGGACGAGCCCACGAATCACCTGGACCTCGAATCCATCCGCGCTCTCACTGAGGCACTGCGACGCTTCGAGGGGACGTGCCTCTTCGTCACCCACGACCGCAATATGGTTGAGATGGTTGCCGACCGTATCCTGGAGTTCTCCCCGGACGGCGTTCGCGAGCTGACGCCTCAGCAGTTCCAGGAAGGTCACTTCCTCGAGAAGCACGTGACCTATCAGGCGCCCAAAGCATGGTGAGCAGGCGCCGCTGCTTCCACGCGGCAGTGCCTTCGAAGGCCTAGGGCCTGTCCCTGAATGCGTGCCCGTGCCCGGCGCTGTACGCCAAAAACTTTTCCATGGTGCTTGAGGCATGCTCCAGGGAGCGCAGCATGCTTCGACTTCAACTGAACGACGGTCAGTGGTCAAAGTTGGCTCTTGTGCTGGAAGGCCAGCGCGGAGCGGGGCGCCGGGGGCGCACCAGCATGCGGCGGGCGGTAAAGGGGAGCCTCGACGCAGGGGATAGGTCGTTCGCGGGGCGGCCTTTCCACGAAAGTTCACCTTGTTGTCGATGCGCTCGGCCTGCCGCTCACCTTCGAGCTCACCGAGGGCCAACGCCACGACATTTGTCCTGCCAAAGCGCTCGTTGCACGAGCTCTTTCGCGCTGCCTGCTTGCCGACAAG
>JAEWRL010000123.1 GCA_023398955.1 Pseudomonadota bacterium | reverse complement strand
AGCACTGCGCGTCACTGACGCACTGCTCGCAAAGGCCTGCGCTCTCCTCTTCCTCCTCCGAGCACCTGCGGCTCAGCGAGTCGCACACCAGCGGCACGCCCTCCGCCCCGCACGCCTCGTACTGCTGCCCCGTGCACTCCACGCATTCCCCCGCGTCGCACACCCCAAGACCTTCCACGTGCTCGCAGTCATCGTTTCCCTCGCAGGGCGCGCAGACGTTCTCCACGCATGCCGACGCGCTCGGACTCGCACAGTCCTCCTTGCTCGCGCACTCCACACACGTCCCAGCGTCGCACACTGCCAACCCTTCGAAGCCCGCGCAGTCCTCCGCCCCCTGACACCCCACGCATTCCCCGCTCCCGCTGCACACCGGCGCGTCTGGGAATCCACAGTCGAGAGCCGCCAGGCACTCCACGCAAACCTGCTCCGTCTCCTCGCACAGCGGGCGCTCCGATGCTGCGCAATCGCTCGTCTGCACGCACTCGACGCAGCTGCGGCTCTCCACGTCGCACACGCCTTCCGCACAGTCCTCGCTCTCCAGGCATTCCACGCACGTATGCGTCGCGCCGTCACAGACAGCCAACTCGACGCCGCAATCCGCCTCCTCCAGACACTCGACGCAGCGATGGTGCTCTGGATCGCATACGCCCTCTTCGCAGTCCCCCGTTCCCAAGCACTCCACGCACGTATCCGTCAGCCCGTCGCATATCGGCGTCGTCCCTCCACACCCGTCATCGCAAGGCAACTCGACGCTCCCCGCCGCTCCGGCGGTTCCAGCCGTTTCCACGACGCTCCCACCACCGTTACCTCCCAGCGCGCTGACTGCACCCCCTTCGCCTCCTGCGGTTTCACCGCTTCCACCAGTCGTCACCACACCACCCGCACTGGGTACCCCGCCACCCCCCGCTCTTCCTCCCTCCCCTGCCAATCCTCCCGCTCCCGCATCCGGCGGGCAGTTCCTTCGCGCTTCACAAGGCAGCGAAGTATCGTGACAAGCTGCCGCTTGCGCCGCGAGGGTAACCAAGATCCAGCCGCTCAGTGTTGCCTTGTGCATCGCCTTCCAACTCCTCACTAAAACCGCCCCGAGATCACCCAACCGAGCTCCCGATCCGAAACCCATGGCGCTGCGCTCGTTGCGCCTGGCTCGTTTGGCCAGAGCAGCCAAACTGCCGCAGTCCCCGCCGCCAAGGCTCCCGTGGCTATCCAGCCTGCCGTGGCCACTGTCGCGACGCGCTCCTGGTCGCTCGCGGCGTCGTCCAGTTTGCGGCAGGCTGGCGACACAGCACCACGCCCGCTGTCGAAGCAGGCACCCTCGCCCGGGCCGACCGCGTCCACCTCATCGCGCGCTTCCCGGACGTCGTCCTTGGCGCTCGCCAGGCCAACCTCGCCGTAAATCCCGACGCCCAACGCCACGGCCGTCAGAGCGCTGCCGCCGATCACGGCCCACAGCTTGGCTTCGGGCCAGTGGGAACTGCTGACCTCGCCCGCGGGGGGAGGCGTCAACGGCGCTTCCCGGACTGCCGATTCTGGGGCGCCCGGGTTGGCCTGACCCTCCCCATTCGCCTTGTCCAGGACGAACAGCACTGTGCGGCTTTGACCGGCATGCACCTCGACATCCCTGCCCACGCGCCGAGCCCCGGGCAGCCACGCCTCGATCCGGTGCTTCCCGGGGCTCACGTAGCGGATGCGGCTGGCCAGCGGCGGAGCCACGCGCTGACCGTCGACCTCCAGCAACGCATGCTCCGGCTCCACATCGAGCTCGAGGCGCCCCACCTTCTTCTCCGCGGCGGCCAGGGTTGCCTCCAGCTGTTCTCGGTCGGCCTTGGGCAGGTCGTCCCTGAGCGCCAGGTACTCCGCCAGGTGCGTGGCACCCTCCACCGTGTGCTCGGCAGACGCGAGCTCCACGAGGGCAAGGTTCCGCAGTGTCTCCGCGTGCGGATAGAGAGCCAAAGACTTCGCGAAGCGCAGGCGCGCGAGCTCGACGTCGTCCCCGCGGGCTGCCTCCAAACCCTCGCGCCATAAGCGACGCGCCTCGTCCTTTACCTTCTCCTCTGCCTGCTCCGCGCGCTTCCTCTCCGCCTTCGGCGGCGCGGCAGCAGCTCGCGGCGAGGCGTCCGGTGTTGCCGGGCTACCTGCTGCGTCCCGCCGCTCAGGGGCGGGGCTCTCGGCCAATGCGCTCGGGGCTGCCAGGAGCCCTGCGCACGTCAGCAGGGCGGCCGCCATGGTGGATAGGATTCTGCCTCTCTTCGTCATGCCGTCGTCGCTCCCTCAGAAGGGCTCTTCCTTACCCAGCCGCTCGAAGTCAAGGCGGCGTTGTCTGCTTGCCGGGGATGCGACCTCGTCCGGCCCGTCCTCGCCGCATTGACCGGGCAGCTCGCAGACAGCTTCGGCCGGGTGACCACGATCGCCGGACCGCGCCTCCGAGGCTTCCCTGCGCCGTCGGGGTTCGGCCGGGGACGACCCCTCGGGAGCCTTCGTGGGCTCGGCGGGGGACGACCCCTCAGCAGCCTTCGTGAGCTCGACCCTCCGCACGGGAGCTGCCAGTGCCCACTCGGCAGCGCGTGGAGCCTGCGCAGCGCGTGCCGGCTCGGGATGCGAAGGCTCCGCGAGGGGTGCTGACGCCTCGGGATGCGAAGGCTCCGCGAGGGGCGCTGACGGCTCGTCTGGGGATTCATCCTGCGCTTCCGGGAGCTCAGGGTGGGGCAAGTGCTCCCCGACCGGCATCGCTGGAGCTGCCAGATGGTCGCCATCCTGCCGAGCCGTGGGCGGCTCGGGCTGCGCGCCCGAATGCTCTTTCGCGCCGGGGCCCAGGAAGATGGCAACCAGCCCGACCGCTGTTGCGAGGACCGCGACGCCCAGCCCCACCCAGCGCGAACGCAGGGACGCCTCGGCTTCCCACCCGGATCGCGGCTTTTCCGGGACCTCGCTCGTGCGTGGCGCCGTGCGTCCCAACGGGACGCTCTCGCTGCGGTTCCCCGTGTGGTGCCGTGGCAACGCCGGCAAAGTGCCGCGACCGCCACCGGATGCCTCGCGGACCTGCTCGTCGCTCCCCGACGCGGGCGCGTCCGAGGTGCGGCCGACCGGGGCGCGCGAGGAAGCAGCGAAGGCGGAGGGTGAGCGGGACTGGCGTACACCGTCGCCGCCGCCTGCCCTGGAGAGCCTTCCCTCGCGATACATGAAGGCCAAGCGCAAGAGCCACGGAGGAAACTCGAGGGTGCGTGTCCGGTTCATCTGCTCGCGCACCGCACCCTCCTCCGCCGTCGGGGTCGGGGATGGCCGCGAGGTCGCGGCGGAGCCCTCAGACTGTGACCGTACCCGTGCCGGAGCCACTTCATGCTGTCGAGAGGCTCCTGTGGACTCCGCGGGCGGGGGTGTGGCCTCTGTGGACTCTGGGGCAGGACGCCCCGGTTCGTACTCGAGCTCACCCGACGGAGCGAGTCCCGTCCATTGCTCTTCGGGTTGTCCCCCGCCCGCGATTGCATAGAGCGCCGACGCGCGCGGCTCACCGGGCGGCGACGGGGGCGACGGGGGCGACGAGTGCCGTCCGGCGAAGTCCACTGTGGGATCCACCGGCGTCTTACGTTCCTCGTTGTCTTCGAACTCGGTCATTGTCGTTGGTCCGCTGAATGGGCTGAGGCGGTACGGCGCGCGGGCTGATCCTCGAGCGCGGCTGGCCAGAACAGGCTCCGACAGGATTAAAAAAGTGGCTCCGAGGGGACGTCATCAATGGTCATGGGCCGACTCGCGGGCTCGGCAGCACTCGCAGCCGCCGCCCCCGCGGCTGGCATGGGTGCGGTGCTTCCTGAAACCGCAGAGGCAACACCCGAGCCACGGGAGGGGCGGGAAGAGCGCTGAGGAGGGGATGTCGCACGCGAGTCACTCGGGCGCTGGTGGGGAGCCGATCGCCGCTGCAGGGGAGGCAGCAGCGGACTGGCTACAGAAACCGTGCCAGCGCCGGGGGACTGCGGTGGCACGAGGGGTGACACGGGCTGGGCCAGGGGCATGCGGGCTGGGTCCGGGGTCGCGCCGGGGCCTGACAGGGCGGAGCGTACCCGCTTTGCGTCGATCTCGGCGGAGGTGCTCCGGCGAGGCGCAGGAGCCACGACACTGGCCGGCGGTGAAGCAACCGGAGCCCCGGTGACCGGACCCGCGGTGACCGGACCCGCGGAGATCGAAGCCGCACCTTCCGGACCCCGCCCCTGTACCCACCACTCTACCAGGGCAATGGCCCCGAGCCCGACGATGACGCCGAGGAACACCCCGAGCACCACCGTGAGGAGCCCCACGAGCGACGCACCCAGGGATCGCGATGCCACGACGACGGCAGGACGCTGCTCTCCGAAACCAGCGGGAGCCCCGGGGACTTCGGGTTGCGCCGAAGCAGCGGGAACACCGGGAGCTCCGACTCTCAGTCTTTCGGCGCGTGACTTTCGGGGGCGCACGCGCACCGTCGACTCGGGAACAGAACCAGGGTGCCCCTGTTGACGCCCTGACGGACCCGAGACCCAGGAGCGCGGCTCCACCGCGGCGGGGCCGGGCACTGCGGCGGGGCCGGGCACTGCGGCGGGGCTGGGCACTGCGGCGGGGCTGGGCACCTCTCCCGTGCGTGGCGTTGGCGCGGCGTCGTTGTGTTCCGAGCCGCGCCGCTGGAAGTCCCAACGCCAACGATCCGCACATGCGTCGCGCAGCGCCTGCGGCGCGGCGGGGAGCGTATTCGCCGACGAGCGGGGCTCGAACTCCTCGACGGTCACAGTCGCCCCACCTTCACGAGGCCGCGGCGGAACTCGCCACTCTGGCAGCGGCTCTCCTGCCGAGAGCTCCGCTCGTGGGGAGGCTTCCGCGGTGGCGGATTCGTAGGACAGTCGTCCCCGGCCGGCTCGGGAGGCCGAGTCCCCGCTGTCAGTCGGGAGCGCGCCATCACCGAGCTCTCGCTCTACCCCTTCCAACGCTGAAAGAAGCGGCTCCACCGAGTCGAAGCGATCCCGAGGATCCTTGCGGAGACACCTTGCCACGAGCTCCGCGAGCGAGTCCGGCACGTGCGGCGCCAAAGCCCTCAACGGCAGCGGCTCGACGCACAGGATATCGTTCGCGATGGCTACCGGGGAGAACGTGCCACCGCTCGGTTGGTGCGGATGGCGCCCCGCGAGCAGCTCGTACAGGATGGTTCCGAAAGAGAAGATATCGCTGCGCTCGTCCACCCCGGGGATTTCCGCGGCGCTCGCTATGACCTCGGCCGCTTCGTACGGCGTGTGCCCGAGCGTCGATGGCTGCGGCGCGCTCGATGGCTGCGGCGCGCTCGATGGCTGCCGCCGCGTCGAGGGGCCTCGCGGATGCGGGCCGAGCACGGCCGCGGCGATGCGCTCGGGCGCCATGTACGCGATGGTCCCAATGATGCGGGTGCTTGGCTTATTGCACGGGGCTCCGAGCATCTTGGCGGCACCGAGGTCGAGCAGCACGGTGCGCCCGTCATCCGTCACCATCACGTTCGTCGGCTTGAGATCCCGATGGATGACCCTGGACCTCATGCCATGCAGTGCGAGTAGCCCGCGTGCCATGCCAATGCCGTGCCGCACGGCGTCGGCCGCCGCCATGGGCTGACCATTGAAGGCATCGAAGAGCGTCGTCCCTGCCAAGTACTCGAGAGCGAACCAAACCCGGTCCTGCTCCAGCCCCACCTCATAGAAACGGACCACGTGAGGGCTCCGCACCTGCAGCAGCACCTGGGCCTCCGTGCGGATACGGCGCGCGGCCTCGCTGTCTGGCTCGAACCGGCGCGCCAGCACCTTGAGTGCCACCTCCTGCTCCGACACCACGTTCCTGGCGAGGTAAACCGCGCTGTAGCCCCCCGCACCGAGACGTCTCACGATCACGTAGGTGCCGAAGCGCACTCCCTCCCGCAGCGGCTCCCCCGCCGCCTGCTGTCCTCGTTGTTGAACGGATTGCCCCATTGTCGCGCCTTTGTCTCCACCCTGACCGTCGAGCTCAACGGGCCGGCTTCGAGCCCTTTCGAATCCCGGCCAACCATCGCGCAATCGCGGGACGCAGCTCCCGTTCGGAGCTCTCGGCTGCCGCGGAATTGGACGCGCCGGAGGTGTTGGCAGCGTCACGCGCGTTCGAGGGCTCGGACACTAGCCTGTCGACACCCGGCTGAGGATCGGGGTTGGGAGTGGGGTTAATGTTGAGATCGACATGATCCAAGGCCGCGATGAACTCCTGAGCGCAAGCGAAACGGTGCGCGGGCGCCGAGGCGAGAGCCTTGGAGACGACACCCTCCAGGGACTCCGGGATGCTCTCTCCGCGCAGACCCCCGGCCGGCGGCAGCTCCGTGTAGAGACGCGCGTCGAGCACGGCCCCCGTGTCATCGAGCTCCGAGAACGGGACGTAGCCAGTGAGCAGGGTGTAGAGCACCAGACCCGCTTGGTACAGGTCAGCGCGGGCGTCGAGAGGATCGGCACGAACGGCCTCTGGGGAGAGGTAATGGGGACTGCCGAGCACGGCAAACTCCTCCGTGCGGTGCTCCGGCGCCATGCCAGGGTCGTGTCCCGGGATCACCGTCGCGAACCCGAAATCGCAGATCTTGAGGACGCGCTTGCCGTCGCCCTCCGCGAGGATGATGTTGTCGGGAGTGACGTCCCGATGCAGAAGCCCAGCACCGTGCACGGCCGCGAGCGCTCGGAGCAGCTGCCGCGTCCACTCCACAGCCTCCGGCAGTGACACCCTTCTGGCGCGTACCTCCTCCAAGAGGGTTCGCCCCGGCAAGTACTCGAGAACGAGGTAGGGGTAACCCTGGTCCAAAATGCCCCAGTCCAGCACCCGAACGATGTTTGGATGGCGCAAGCGCCTGAGCACCCGCGCCTCGTACTTCAACCGCGCCGCCACCGCGCCACTCGCCCCCACAGCGTCCGGCAGCAACTTGGCGACGCAGCGGCGACCACTCCGTTCGTGAACCACATCGAGGGCGACGGCCGTTCCGCCGCGACGGCGCGGTCCGAGGACGCGATAGCCCCGTGGGAGTCCGGAGACGCCCTGCACCGCTTCGAGACCTTTCGTTCTGCCCTGTATCCTCACGTTCGCCTCGTATCCTCGAAGCCCTCGGGGCCGCGCCCCCGAAGAGCACCCTTTCCCAACACCCGTGACCCCAGCTCCACGCTCCCGCGCGCTATTCCGCGCAGCATTCCGCGCGCTATCCGGCGCGTCACTGCTTGGCGCTCGCCCTCCTTGACCGCCTGGCCGCTCCATTCACCGAAACCACGCGGGTCCCTGCCTCGTGAACGGAGGAGCGTGGACCGGGGCCTGCCTCCATGGGTGAGTTGACCGAGCCAGGCCCTGGCCCGAGACGCGCCACGATACGCTCGAGCCACGCGGACTCATCCAGGAGCCGAGGGTCGCCCTCCGCCCGCGCCGCTTCGGCCGCCGCCTGTTCCACGCGACCCAACGGAGCCTTTCCAAGGGCCCTTTGGATGGCACCCGTGAGGGCGGGCAGGCTGCGCGGATTGAAGCGACTGCCAGAGCGCATGCGGAGCACGTGCCGCTCCAGCAGCTGCGCCCATTCCAAAGTGGAGCGGTCCGTTCGGCTTTCGCTGGCCAAGGCCAGGGCCTGCGCCGAGTGCTCGACGGCAGCGAGGCTCGCGCCCGTGTGTTCGACGACGAGATCCACGGCGCGCGCCAGGTTCGGGAAGCAGTCCCACTCATCCTCGTCGACCTCCGCGGTGGCGTAAGAGAGGCGGCGCGAGGCCTCCGTCAGGCTCGGTGCGGGACGCTGGTCGGACGCGCCAAGAAGGGCGGCTGGGCCGGACATGCCGTCGCGAACCACGAGCTGGATGAACTTGGCGTCCCGCCACGCCTCCGGCATGAGCTTGCCCGCGGGACGACCCCGCCTGGATGGGCTTGGCTCAGGCTTCCCCTCCGTACCGATGGGTGGGGGAGCCGGTGGGCAAGAGCTTTCCCGCACGACGTCGACCGGAGCCAGGTCGCCAGCAATGTAATTGTTGATGACCTGAACATCGACCCCGTAGCCCTGCGCCAGCCGCTCGCGCAGCCGAAAGGAGCTACCTTTGTTGCGCTTGGTTTCCAGGAGAGCCATGGCCGGGCGTGGAATACCGCTGCGATCCGCGAGCTCTCCCTGCGTGAGGCCCCAGTAGAGCCGAAGTGCTCGCATGCGCTCACTGAACGCAGCAACCTGAGGGTCGTCGAACTGCCTTTGGATTTGGGTCTTTGCCATCATCGAAATCCCGGAGCGAAGCCCGCCGCCCCGGAAGGATACAACATCCAGTAAGCACAGCAACTTTAATTTTCGGGCGCGCCGAGGCTGGCGTCCGCAAGGGGAGCTCGAGCCGCTTCTATTCGGTGGTGAAGCTCCACTCCAGGTCGAAGGCGCCGCCAATGTAAGTCCCCGCTAGCCGCACGTCGTAGGTCGCTTGCGCTTCGAAGGGCTCGTGGCCGTAGAGGATGACGGCATCGCTCAGTAGGTTGCTGTCCTCCGGCAGGATCAAAAGGTGCTCGAGGGGCGCAGCACTACCTGCCTCCGTGAGCTGGGCATCCGTGATGATGACGTCCTGAGCATAGAGGATGATGGGCGACGCACTGGGCCAGCCCGTGGGCGGTGCTGGCGGCTGCGGCCCTTCCGTCCTGCCATCGAACTCGGTGGGTACCCCCGTCTGACCGGGGTACGGATAGCGCACGATCGTCTCCGCGGGCATGGGCGTGCCGACGGCGAAGTCCATCGTGTCGCAGCGGTTCGCGCCGCCGTAACCGAAGTGGGTCATCCACGGGCTGAGGATCGGGACCCGGTGCCACACCGAGTTCACCCACATGGCGATGGCTCGCGCCGGATCATTGGCAAAAGCCATCACCTCGCTGTAGCCCCAGCGCCCTGCGGGATCGTAGCCAGCCGCCGCAATGCGCTCGCCGACACCTGCTCCGGTGAACCCCGTACAGCCCTGCACCTCCGCGTGTGCGTCGCGGGTACAAGCATCGTCCCCACTGTTGGCGGCGTAGTAATCGCAGTGGTTCTGTGAAGAGAGATTCAGCTCCGTGACCATTGTCGCGCAGCCAGCACCCGCCGGGACGCGCACCGCGTTCACGACCGCCAATGCCTCGATCGCCGCAGCTGAGGCGCCGGGGGGAGCTGGCGGACAAGCCTCCGTCCCGGCGCTGCCTGCCGCACCCGCGCTCGTCGCACCCCCGCTCGTCGCACCCCCGCTCGTCGCACCCCCGCTCGTCGCACCCCCGCT
>JAEWRL010000078.1 GCA_023398955.1 Pseudomonadota bacterium | reverse complement strand
GTGCGCAGGATGCTCGCCAGCTTCATGCAGAAGCTGACGCCTGACGGCTGACACCTGATAGCCTGCCCTCCGGTTGCATTTGGCGTTGCCAGTTCCCCTGTTTGGTTCCGGCTCCGCCGGGTTAGGTACTCCTTCTGCGTCTTCTACTCGCCGGGAACCGTCGGCGGCCCCGCCTTGCTCGAGCTCGGCTCCCCAGATGCCTCCACCTCCGTCGATGTGCTCGGGAAGTAGTCCTCCGGGTCGTAGCCTTTGAAGGCACAATACGCCCGCAGGTCCTTCTCGATCCACCGCATCGCTATGCTGATGACCGCCATATCGTCGAGGGAGCCCACGAGAGGCAGGAAGTCCGGTACTACGTCTGCGGGGCTCACCGAGTACACCAACGCGCCGCTTGCCACGGCGACGGAGTGCCAGGGGATGTCCCTATACTTGCCCTCGAGGAAGTCGTCGATGAGCTCCAACACGAGTCGAGCCTGGTTCGTGACGAGCTGCATCCGCCGAGGAATGGTGGTGATGGCGCGCCGAACACCCTTGCGATAGACGAACAGACGGAGAATCTGGCGAGTGCCGATTCGTTTGGTCAGCGCTGCGATACGCTGTTTGATGCGTCCACGCAGTGAATGCCCATTGATAGGCTCTTTGGCGGACGGGATCTCCTGCAGGCGCTCCTTGACGCTCTCGAGCTCCGACGGAGTTGGGGAGGAAACGGACGACACCGGGTCCGTGTCGGACGCAGGGGCGTCGCTCGTCGGCTCGTGCGAGGGTCCGTGCGCCGCGTTATCGGGCGCGAGGTGCGGCATTTTTGTATCCACGGTGCTGCTTCGCCTTCCGAGATGGGTGTGTTGCAAAGCGTAGGCCGTCAGAGGCAGCGCGAGACTCGCTGGGGGGGGCCTCGCGCCAGAGTGGGCTCGCGCGGAAAACCGAGGCACCGACACGGCAGGGCACGACGAGGCGGTTCGCCTCACGTGTGACATATGCGCTTCAAGGCCGTCGTCAATCACCCTCCTGACTGGGCCCCAAGCATTGGCGACAGCGCTTCGGGTTGCGCTTTGCCCGCGCGCCGCGAAGTATCTTGGTTCTGTTCACTCAATCCGATCGCGGCATCAGCCTGGCTCACGGGCGAACCCAGCGCTTCGCCGTCTTCGCAACGTTGTACGCCGCTCAGGGTGTTCCCGTAGGCTTCATCTCCGTCGCCATCTACGCTTGGCTAGCGGAAGAGGGGTTCTCCCCGGGAAACGTCGCGATGGTAGCTGGCATCGCTGGCGCTCCTTGGGCGCTGAAGCTCTTCTGGGGACCGCTCGTCGATCGCTATCAGTACGTGTCCATGGGGCACCGTCGGCCTTGGGTGCTCGGGGCTCAGGCTGGCCTCATCGCCGCTGCCCTCGGCGCAGCGCTGCTTCACGGTCCTAGGCACTCCATCCTGGTCCTGGCCTTCGCCCTCTTCGCCCAGGGCCTGTTCGCCTCCCTGCAGGACGTAGCCGTCGACGCGCTCGCCATCGACGTCCTTCCAGAAGACGAGCTCGGCCGGGCCAACGGCTACATGTTCGTCGGCAAGTTGGTCGGCTACGCGATGGGAGGCGCAGGCTTGTCATGGGTCCTGGCGCGGCACGGTCTTCGCGCCGCCAGCGTCGCAGAAGCATTGCTCCTGATTCCGCCTTTCCTGATCATGCTGCTCGCGCGGGAGAAGCCGAGCGATCGGATGTTCCCCTGGAGCTCACCGAGTGCGTCGGAGCAACGTGCAGCCCCTCGCTTCCACGATACTCGTGTGCTTCTGAAGCAGGTCTTCGCAGCCCTGCTGGTACGCTCGAGTGTGGCCACAGCGGGCGGCGTCCTGCTGGCCGTCACGGCCAACACACTGGCGCTTGCCGCGTTCAAGGTCCACGTCGTCCAGCAGCTCGGATGGCGAAGCACGCAGCTCTCCCTCTATCTCGGCGCCTTCGGCGCGGTGGCGGCGTTGGTCGGAGCAGGCGTCTGTGTCTTGGTGATCGACCGCCTGGGGCGTGTGCGCCTGCTCGTCATCGTCGTGGCGAGCATCGCCGTACTCTCGGGAGCTTTTGGTCTGGCGTCACCGCTTTGGACGGAGCGCTACTTGGTCGTGGCATTCTTGCTCCTGAACTCGCTCCTGCTGGCGGCGGCCGTGGTGGGCATCAACGCCTTGTGCATGGACCTCAGCGTTCCGGCCATCGCCGGGACTCAGTACGCCGTCTACATGGCAATCTTCAACGCCTCGACAGTGCTCGGTAACACGCTGGCGGGAGTCGTCGCCCAGCTCCTGAGCATGCCAGCGCTCTTCATGGCGCTCCCAGTGATCAATACGCTCGCGATCCTGCTCGTCCGACGAGTGGACCCTGAGGAGGTCCGTCGAAGGTTCGAGCATGATGCTCTGCCCGCTGCTCCCGGTGGTCCCTAGCCCCGAGTGGTGCGCCCTCGACTGACTTGGTGGTTCAGGCGGAAGAGCGAATGGCACGCACGGTGCAGCACAGTCTCGGATAACCGACCGGGGCACGGAGACCCTGCCCGAAGATGAGGATGCCATGCGAGAAGAAGACATTTCGGAGCTCACACCGGAAGAGCAGAGCCTACTGGACCAGAGCTTCAAGCCAGGCCTGACGGAGAAGCGGATGCGCAACATCATCGTGGGCACGGTGATGGTGGGCACCACCGTGGCCCTGCTGGCCATCTTCGGCGCTGGCATCACGACGATGACGCTGATCGCGTTGATGGTAGCCGTCGTGTCCATGGTCGAGAAGCTGAGCTACGCCCGCTCGATGCTCCTCCACAAATCGCTCGTGCGCAAGCTCGTTCATCGCATCGAGCACCTCGAAGGGGACAAGGAGACGGCGCTCGAGGCCGAGCCGACACAGCAAGCGCGCCTGCGTGGGCGCACCGATGCTCGCATTGGCGGTTATGTGCCGAGCAACCAAGGCTGAAGCTCCGCCACGCGAGCACGCGCCGCGCCCATGTCAGCCGTCGCGCCCGTCCTCACCAAGGCGGGCTAAGGCGTACTTGCGGATCTTGTCGTGAAGGGTCACGCGCGATATCCCGAGCCGCGCAGCGGCGGCGCTGCGGTTGCCGGCAGCCTCACGGAGTGCCTCGACGATGATTCCTCGCTCGTGAGCGTCCAAGCGCTGCTTGAGCGTCAAACCTGCGGGACGCACCGGGTGCTGGGGGAGCGTGCCGAGCATCGGCCCTTCGCCTTGGTGCCGAGCGAGGGGTAGGGTGGGTAGCAGGGTCAAGTCGAGCTCCCCCGGCGGAGAGAGGACCACCAAGCTCTCGAGGGCGTTCTCCAGCTCGCGGACGTTGCCAGGCCAAGGATATTGGCAGAGCCGGTCGCAGAGCTCGTCGGAAAGGTAGAGGTACGGAAGCCCGAAGCGATCGGCGTGGCGCGCCAAGAAGTGTCGAGCCAGCTTGGGCACGTCCGCTGGGCGTTCCCTGAGGGGCGGGACGCGGAGCATGACGACGTTCAACCGATAGTAGAGGTCCTCGCGAAAGCGTCCTTGTGTGACCAGCTCCGCAAGGTTCCTGTGGGTGGCTGCGATGATGCGTACGTCCACCCGCCGCGGCTGCTCTTCACCCACGGCGCGCACCTCCCCCTCCTGCAAGACCCGCAACAGCTTCGCTTGCGTCGGGAGCGTCAGCTCGCCAATTTCGTCGAGGAGCAGCGTGCCCTCATGGGCTTCTCGGAATAAGCCCCGCCGGGACCGATGAGCGCCGGTGAAAGCCCCTTTGGCATGCCCGAATAGCTCGGCCTCGGCGAGCTCCGCGGAAAGCGCCGCACAGTTGAAGCGGACATAGGGGCGATCGGCCCTTGTCGACGCGCGGACAATCGCCTCCGCAACGCGTTCCTTCCCGGTACCGCTCTCTCCGCTGATGAGCACCGTCGTGTCACGGGGGGCCACGCGCGCGACCAACACTGCCAGGCGGCTCATTGGTTCTGAGCCGAAGACCATGCACCGGGAGAGCGCCAACTCTCCCGCGAGGCGCTCGTTCTCTTCAGCGAGCCGCAACCCATCGAGGGCACGTCGCACCACGGCCAGGAGCTCGTCGTTGTCGAAGGGCTTCCGGAAGTAGTCATAGGCGCCGATCTTCATCGCCTCGACGGCCTGCCGCTCGGAACCATGCGCCGTGATGACGACCACCTTCGTCGTCGGGGAATCTGCACGCAGCCTGGTCAATAAACCCATGCCGTCCAGGCGGGGCATCCTGAGGTCCGCCACGACAAGTGGAAAGGGAACTCGTGCCATGCACTCCAGCGCCTCGACGCCGTCGGCTGCCGTCTCCACCGCGAGCCCCTCCGAGGTGAGGATCTCCTTCAACGTGAAGCGGACACCAGCGTCGTCATCCACGACGAGCACCCGGGCAGGACCCTGCGCCTCCATTACACCGACTCCCCCGGCGGCGCGAGAGGCAGCCTGAGCTCGGCAATGCATCCTCCTCCGTCGCGTGGCGACAGCGTGAGCTCGCCCCCGTGCTGCCGTGCCAGCCCCCGCGCGATGGTCAAGCCGATTCCGGCCCCTCCACTCTTCGAGCTGACGCCGGGCTCGAACAGGCCATCGAGGTCGGTGCCGAGCCCCTGCCCTTTGTCGATGACGAGTATCCGTACCCCAGAGTCGGTTTGCTCGGTACGTAACACGACCGCGTCGCCAGGGGCGCTCGCCTCCAAGGCATTCTGCACGAGGTTGATGAGGACTTGCTTCACCTTACGGGGATCGCAGCGCAGAGCTGCGGGCTGAACCTCACACGTCACCTTCACCCCGTGGGATCGAGCGAGCCCCTCATGCAGCGCCACTACCTCAGAGCAGAGCTCCCCTGCGTCGCTCGGCAGGACCGCCAATGGCACCAAGGGGCGCGAAAAATTGAGAAACTCGTTCAGGATGGACTGCATTCGATCCACTTCGCTCCTCAAGACCGCCAGGCGTTCGGCAGCGCGCCCATCCTGGAGATTCTGCGCGAGCAGCGCCGAGAGACCTTTGACGCTAGCGAGGGGGTTCTTGAGCTCGTGAGCGATCTCGGCAGAGAGGGCGGTAAGCTCCCTGATGCGCGCGCCGTGCTCGGCGAGCAGATCCCGCTGCACGTCCCTGATTCGGGCGATGGCCGTGGAGAACACGCCCGTGCTGGCTCGCCCGATCCGACATGCACCCAGGAGGGCGAAGGACAGGACCACCCCATGAGCGACGTGGTGAGCCGGGGGCACGGAGACATCCACCGCAGGGCTCACGGGGAGCAGCCCGCCACCGAGCTGCGGGTCGTGCGGGACGCTGCCGAGGGCCGCGAATGCCCAAACGGCCCCGATCTGCAGCGCACTCAAGAGACGTTGCTGTCCGCGGCGCACCACGGCCCCAAGCAGGAACGCGATCACCACGGCGCCATAGATGAAAGGGCTCAGGAGACCGCCGGTCGCCGCGGAGATTGCCAGCTGTCCGACGGTCGCGGCGCCAAGGTTCAAGGGGATGGCGCCCGGGGAGAAGCCGCACCGCCGATAGCGCAGGAGCTCGAAGACGAAGAAGGCGGGCACCAGGAGGGCAAGCGTCGCCAGAAGCCGAGCTTGCCACCCCACTGGGCCGAGCGCCGCGAGGGCAAGGAGCGCACCTGCGAAGACAGGCAAGAGGGCCACTCGAACAGCCAACAACTGGCCGAAGAAGCGCGCCTGCTCTTCCGCCAGGATGTCACGTTCAGTCTGATCGTCGGAGGGCAGTGCCATGGGCTGGAGTCCGCGACCCAAGATACGCCGTTTCGCAGGACGAAGCACGTCGCGAAACCGCGTAGCGAGCTGCCGGCACATCACGGGTTCACACCGAGTGCCCTCGCGAGCTCGATGCGCGCCAGCGCCACCTGCGCTCGAGCATCGGCGACGGCCACTTCTGCCTGATAGAGCCTGTCGTTCGCGTCAATGACGTCGAGGGTGGACGCAATGCCGGCTGCGTAGCTGCGCGTCGCCGATGCGGCCGCGTCTTCTGCGAGCTGCCGCCGCGTCAGCGACAGGCGAAGATAGTCGTCCGACACAGCCATGTCGCGACGGGCGTCAGCCACCTCCTGCGCGACGTTCAGCCGCTTGGCTTCGCGCTCCGCGGCGTTCGCGCCGAGCCCCGCCTCCGCTTCACGGCGCTTTCCATAACGGTAACCACCATCGTAGAGGGGGATCGTCAGCTCCAGCCCGACCTTCCAGCCATAGTGCTCCTGAGTAGGGTACGGCTCGTCGGAAGCGAACGCCGCCGCCGTGGCGGCTAGTTCAGGAAGAACACGCGACTTGGCGGAGCGAACCTGCGCGCGGCTCGCCTCGGCTTGCGCATCGAGGAGGCGCAGCTCCGGTCGCGCCTGGTGAGAGCCCTGCTCCGGGAGCTGCTCGACGGGGACCGTCGCGTCCGGCACCACACGGACCGCGTGATCTCGACCGAGCAGAACTCCTAGCGCCAACCGAGCTCGTGCGAGCTGGGCCTTCGCGCGGGTCAGGTCACTTTCACGGTGGACGACCTCGGTTTCCGCGCGCAGGAGGTCCAACGGAGCCGCCGTCCCCGCATGTGCACGACGCGCCGCGCTGTCCCTGTGTGCCCCAGCGAAACGGACCGCACGCTCCGCAGCAGAGACCATCTCCTCTAGCGCTATGGCGCTGTGTGCGAGCTTCGCAAACGCGGCCCGGGTCTCCCCACGAGCCACCTCGACGGCGAGCTCCGCCGCCTTCTGGCCAGCTTCCGCCGCGGCAGCATCGTACCAGGCATGAGGCGCCACTATAGGAACGCGTAGAGCTGCCGATGCCGTCCATGCATCGAGGGGCTGAATGACGACGGTCCCGAGGTCCGGCGCGCCTGGGATCTGGCCCGCAATTCCGCCCAGCGCGAAGATGACCTCGTCGCTGTTGCGCACGTAGTTGCCCGAAGCAACAAGGGTGGGATGCAGGGCGGCCCGTACTTGGCGCAGCATGCCACGTGCAGCTTCAACCCGCGCTCGGGCGGCTTGGAGGCCCGGATTCTGACGATCGAGCTCGCGCAGGGCATCCTCCAGAGCCATGTTGGTGCGCGGAACGTCTCCCAGTCTGGGTTTCGAGCTGCCCTCGGTCGTCGTACCGCGTGCCCGTTCCCTCGGCGAGGCGAGCGACGATGATGGTGCCTGCTGGGCGGGCGCGGCTTGCGGTGCCGCTACGCGGGACGGCGCGTTCGAGCTTGCAGAGGCGGATATGGTCACGAGGTCGGCACTGACGACGGCAAGGACGGCCACGCGGGACAACACAGCGGAGGGGTGGAGCACGAGTGACGCTCGTCAGCAAAGGGAATGCCAGACGCAGTGTCGGTGCCCGGTGCGCGGTCTGCGGAGTGAATGGCGAACCCGCCTCCCAGCAAACGTCAAGATTCACGAACGCGGGTGTTCGGACTCCTTTACACCTTATGTGAACGACCGACGTTGGCGCCGCGAGCTCTCTCTCCGCGAGCAGCGGTTCAAACGGCGGAAGCGAGCATACTCGCCGTCCGCGCTCGTGCCCCGCTCACCACGAGGGACCTGGGGGAATGCGGCACATGCCTTGCAGCAGGGCGAGCCACGTCCCCGGAGCGGAGCCGAGTATGCGAGTCGCCGTCCCCCTGTTAGTGCTAACTCTTGTCCTCGGCGCTCTGCTCGCCTACCGTCTCCACCGGCAGCACGTCGCGTTGGCGGGCCCCTCGGGCGGCTCGGGAGAGATCGAGGCGACCAGCGTGGATCTTTCGTCGCGCGTCGGCGCGCGGGTGCAAGCCATCTACGTGAAAGAGGGGCAGAAGGTCCGCAAAGGCGACCGTATCCTGCGCCTGGATTGTGCGGAGCCCTTGGTGCTCCTCGCCGAGGCCAAAGCCCGCCTGGCTGCAGCGCGAGCGCAGGCAGAGGCTGCGGGAGCAGGCATTGCCGCGACGCATGGGAGCCAGGCCGCGGCCGTGGCGAGCCGCGAAGCGGCAAAGGCGCAGGCCGCGGCGCTCGAGGCGCAAAAGGAGGCAGCTGAGCGCCAGGCGAAACGTCTCGAATCGATCCCCGAAGACGTCCCAGCTGCGAGCATCGACCAGACCCGTACTAGCGCTGTAGGGCTCGCTCATCAGCTCAGCGCCGCCAAGGCCCAATTGGAGGCCAGCGCTGCTCGAGCTCGCGCCGCAGCGGTGCAGGTGGATGCCACGACGTCGCAAGCGGAGGCGGCCATGGCTCAAGTGGAGGCGGCCGCGGCGGCAGTGAAGCGGGCAGAACTCTTGGCTGCCGAGTGTGACGTGCGAGCACCACTCGAGGGCGAGCTCGCGCTCCTCCCCGTCGAGGTGGGCGAACTGACGAGCCCCGGCCGCGTGCTGGCCCGGATTATCGACCTCCGAGAGCTCGTGGCGACCTTCTACCTCCCGAACGCCGAGGTCCGCGCCGCGGAGCCCGGCGCCGAGGCGGTGGTCGTCGCGGACGCTTGGCCCGGCGAGACGTTCCGCGCCACCGTACGGACGGTCGCCTTGGAGGCGGAGTTCACTCCTCGCAACATCCAAACACGCACCGATCGCGACCGTCTCGTCTACCCTGTGGAGGTTCTCCTCCGGAACCCCGCTCGGAAGCTGCGTCCCGGTATGCCCGTCCAAGTGACGCTGCCGGGCACGGAGCCAGGCCGGTGACATCGACCGACTCCCGACGGGGAACGCTCCGAAGCCGGAAGCCGAGCACAGGGCAGGAGGTTTCAGGAGGCGCCCACGCCGCGATTGTCATGCGTGCCATCCACAAGCGCTTCGGGGGGACGGAAGCTCTCGCCGGGGTGAACCTTCATCTCCAGCAGGGTGAGCTCTATGGACTGATAGGGCCCGATGGCGCTGGCAAGACCACCCTGATCCGCACGCTCGCCGGGTTGGTGGTCCCAAACAGCGGGCAAGTCACTGTGTTTGGCTCCGACCCCACGCGGTCGGCGATCCGCGAGCGCCTAGGGCTCATGCCTCAGCAATACAGTCTGTATCGCGATCTCTCGGTCCGAGAGAATCTCCAATTCTTCGCGCGCCTCAATGCCCTCCCACGCTCGGTTTTCGTCGAGCGCTCCGAGCGCTTGCTCGCCATCACGCGTCTGGCACCGTTCGTGGATCGCCGCGCTGAAGCATTGTCGGGCGGCATGTACAAGAAGCTCGCCCTCGCCTGCGCCCTGCTCCACCAGCCTGAGCTCCTGCTACTCGACGAGCCGACGAACGGGGTCGATCCGGTGTCCCGGCGCGAGCTCTGGGCGCTGCTCTACGAGTTCGTGGCGGACGGGATGGCGATTCTCGTCTCGACCCCCTACTTGGACGAGGCCGAGCGGTGCCACCGCGTAGGCCTGCTGCACCGCGGGAGGCTCCTGGCCGAGGGAGAGCCTAGCCAGCTCCTGGAGGCATTCGAAGACGAAACCTACGAGGTGGTCGGCGGTTGCCGCACCGCGCTGGATTCGGCGCTGGATTGCTTGTCCGAGGTGTATGCGCAGTCACCCGCAGGGTCGCATCTTCGCATCGTGGTACCGCGCGGAAGGAGCGAGGCTGTCTCCCAGCGCCTCGGGCCGCTCGGCGCCAAGCTCGCCCGCACGGCGCCCACCTTCGAGGATGTCTACTTGGCCCGATTGCACGGCGAGGGACCATGAGCCCCGCCATAGAGGTTCGAGATCTGTCGCGGCGCTTCGGCGACTTCGTGGCGGTCGACGCTGTCACCTTCGACGTGGAGCGCGGCGAGATCTTTGGCTATCTAGGCGCAAACGGAGCCGGCAAATCGACAACGATCCGCATGCTGACCGGCCTGCTGCGCCCAAGCCAGGGTCACGCTGTCGTCGCCGGTTGCGACGTGTACGAGCAGCCCGAGGCGCTCAAGGCATCGATCGGCTATATGTCGCAGAAGTTCTCGCTGTACCTCGAGCTGCCGGCGCTCGAGAACCTGCTGTTCTTCGGTGGAGCCTATGGGCTGTACGGCAGGGAGCTGCGACGCCGCGCGCGGGAATCGCTCGAGATGGCCGGCCTTGAGGAGCAAGGCCACCAGACGACGAGCGCGCTGCCGGGGGGAATGCGCCAACGTCTCGCCTTGGCGTGTGCGCTCTTGCACGAGCCGGAGATCGTGTTCCTGGACGAGCCGACAGCAGGGGTGGATCCAGAGGCGCGCCGTCTCTTCTGGCGGGTCATCAAGCGGATCGCGGGACAAGGCACGACCGTGTTCGTCACCACTCACTATCTGGACGAGGCCGAGTACTGCGCGCGCATAGGGCTGATGGTGGACGGACGCCTCGTGGCTCTGGATACGCCGGGGGCGCTCAAGAAGCAATACGTGCCCGAGCGGATAACTATCGTCCGGGGACGCGCTCTCGGTGAGGCGGAGCGTCGGCTGCGAGACGAGCCAGGTGTCGCGAGCGTTACGCCGTTCGGCGCCGGCCTCCACCTGCGCCTCGCCGACCCGCACTGGACCAATGATCGCCTCACACGTCTGCTCGTTGCGGTCGGCGCGCGTGACGTCACTGTGACGGACGGCGAAGCGACCCTCGAGGACGTATTCCTCGAAGTGGTAGGCCGCGCCGCCCAGAGGAAGGAGTCCATGTGATGATGACACCGTCGAGAGCCTCGCATCCGGCAGGCAAGCTGCGTCAGCGCGTCGTACGTTCTTGCCTGCGCACCGCGGCAATGGCCTCCAAAGAGACCCTCCACATCACCCGCGATCCTCGCACTCTCTACCTTGCCCTGGGCATGCCCGTCCTGCTGCTCCTGGTCTTCGGCTATGGTGTTAGCTTCGATATGGATCATATCCCGCTGGTCGTCGCGGACGGCGATCGCACCAAGGCTTCGGCGGAGCTGCGCAGCAGCTTGACGTCAGCGGGTGACTTCCGAGAAGTGGGACAGCTGAGCTCGGGAGACGAGGCGCTGGCGTCCTTTCGACGGGGCCTGGCCGCCGCGGCCTTGATCATCCCGCGCGGCTACGAGAGAGCGCTGACCAAGGATCAAGCGGCGCAGGTCCAACTCCTGGTCGATGGGGCAGACGCGCTGGTAGCGAATCAAGTACTCGCCAAGGCGGACGCGCTCGTGAGGAATCACAGCGCTTCGCGGCTCCCGCCGCGTGCTGAAAGCGCCGAGGCACCGCTGACCCTACGGGTTTGGACCCTCTACAATCCCACGGGGGCGTCGGCCATCTACATGGTACCCGGGCTCGCAGCATACCTGATCGCCATCAGCGCCGTGCTCCTGACGGCCCTCACCGTAGCGGGAGAATGGGAGAAGGGATCCATGGAGCAGCTCTTTGCTTCCCCGGTTGGGCGACTCGAGATCATCGTCGGAAAGCTGCTCCCCTACCTCGTCCTTGGGCTGATCGAGCTCCTGCTCGTCCTGGCGTTCGGAGCCTTCGTGTTCGACGTTCCCTTGCGCGGCGGGCCCGTAGCAGTGATTTCCATCGGCTTCTTCTTCTTGGTCGGGATGCTTGGGCAAGGCCTCTTGATCTCCGTGGTCACCAGGAACCAGCTCGTAGCAACACAAGCTGGGGCACTCTCCGCGCTGTTGCCGTCATTGCTGTTGTCCGGCATGCTCGTCCCACTGGAGAACATGCCCACGGCACTGCAGTGGGTGTCTTACCTCGTACCGGCACGGTATCTGGTGCACGCCCTGCGGGGCGCGCTGCTCAAGGGAAACGGCCTCGATGTACTCTGGCCAGATCTACTGGCGCAGGTCACCTTCGCGATCCTCGTCCTGGCGCTGGCCACGTGGCGCTTCCCGCGGAGGCTGGCGTGACGGGCGGAGCACCGGAGAAGCCCGCTCCGCCAGAGGCGCGCCCTTCGACGCGAGCGCCGCGTACCCCGAGCAGAAGGGCAAACGGCGCCGCACAGCTTGGCGCCGTCTTCCGCAAGGAAGTGCTCCAGACTGTGCGAGACAGGCGCATGATGATGCTCCTCATCATTGCCCCCTTGGTCCAAACGATTCTCTTCGGGTACGCTGTCGACTTCGATATCGACGACGTCCCGACCGTCGTTGTCGACGCCAGCTCCACTTGGACCAGCCGGACCCACGCACGACGGCTGCTGGCCGATGGCACCTTGCGAAGTGCGGGGGCCCTGAGGACGGCGGAGGACGCGGTCGCCGTCCTCGATTCGGGGCGCGCCGCCGCGGTCGTCGTGCTGCCAAAGGACTTGGAACGGGATCTCCTCCAGTCGCGCTCTGCGGCCGTTCAATTGCTGCTTGATGGCACGGATCCAAACCGCGCGTCGATCGTCGCAGCGGCTGTAGGTCGCTACTTCGGCGAGGAAGGGCGACGTCTGACCCACGAACGCATGGCTGGAACGAGGCTCGAGGTTCCGCAGATCGAGATGATACCTCGTGTCGCCTTCAATCCGAGCCTACGGAGTCCTCCCTTCATGATTCCGGGGGTGCTCGGGATGCTTCTGCTGATCGTCACGACGGTCGTCACGGCCATGGGCATGACGAGGGAGCGCGAGACGGGCACCCTCGAGCAGGTGCTGGTGACCCCGATCAGACCGTTCTACCTCCTGATCGGAAAGATGGCTCCGTTCTTGGTGATTGGGCTGCTGGACGTCGTGCTCGTGCTGACCGCTGGCATCTACGTCTTTGAGGTGCCGTTGCGAGGCGGCCTGGACGCGCTGTTCGTCGCAACGCTGCTGTATCTGATGTCGACCCTGGGAGCGGGACTCTTTATTTCCACGGTTTCCACGACGCAGCAGCAGTCGTTCTTGGGCGGGTTCCTCTTCATGCTTCCGGCAATCCTGCTGTCGGGAGTCATGACGCCCATTGCAAGCATGCCGCTTTGGCTGAGGAGCGTCACGCTCGTCAATCCGGTCCGGTACTACGTCGAGGCGCTTCGAGCGATTCTCCTCAAGGGCGCGGGGTTCTCGGAGCTTGGTCTCGAGTTCCTCGCGCTGCTCGCCATTGGTTCGGCCCTTCTTGCGCTCTCCGTGGCTCGGTTCAGGAAACGCTTGCACTAAACAGATCCAGGCCGTCTGAGAAGAATTGTCTTTCCATCCGCCGCGAGGCGTGTTCCACACGTGCAACTCGAGAGCGCGGGTGACCGATGAAACCCCATGAACTCAGTGAAACCCGGTCACGGCACTCGCCCCACGGATCCTGAGCCGAACCAACGTCGACGTCGGAACGAACTTCATCAACTGGATGCCTACCGATACGCACTGCAGCTGTGTCGAGCAGTCGGGCGTATCGTAGCCCAATTTCCTCGAGGTGAAGGCGACCTGCGAAATCAAATGAAGCGTGCCTCTCGCAGTGTCCCCTTCAACATCGGAGGAGGCGTGGGCAAGCGAGGCAAGGCTCGCGCTGCTGCCTACGCCATTGCCCTTGGCGAAACCAAAGAACTCATCGTGGCGCTGGATTGCGTCGAGATAGACGAGCTGGCACAGCTGGGTGATATCATCCTCGCTCAAGACCTGGCAGACCGCACCGCAGCGATGCTCACAAAGCTCATCGATAGCGTGAACCGTCTTGCGTGACCGTGACCGTGACCG
>JAEWRL010000074.1 GCA_023398955.1 Pseudomonadota bacterium | reverse complement strand
TCAACGCCGACGAAACGACCCAACGCATTCTTGCTGAGGACCAGTGCTTCAAGGGATGGATTTGGACCATCCTCTCTCGTCAAGCGATCGTCTACCACTACAGCGACCACCGCAACGGCGACACCGCATTCGAGCTCCTCGGCGGCACGCGAGGCGAATACTGCTGCGACGGATACAGCGGCTACAACCGCGTCGACTCGGAGAAGGTCGGTCGTGGTCGCAGCGGGTGTTGGAGCCGCGCGAGGCGCGGTGTGTACGAAGCCATGTCTGCAGGCGCCGAAAACCATGAAAACCGCGAACTCCTCGACATGATCGCTGAGCTCTTTCGCATCGAGGATCAGACGCACCCCGCGTCGCGCATCGACGAACTGATGCCGTGGCGCTGGCGTCCGCCGGACAGCTAGCAATCCCGAGAACCCATGAACCCACGCACCATCGACGGCATCCCCCGAGGGAGGCTCGGGAGAGCTCCGGCCTGCGCAGACACCGCCGCCGCGATCGAACGCCGCGGGGCGACGAGGCACGGCTGTCCAAGGGCGCCGCCGCTGACATTTCAGCGAAGCTGGCGCAATAGGCATGCGTCGGATCGCTTACGGCGCGGGTGAGATCCGATTCTCGGGCGACCGCCGGCCGCAGGAAGCGGTATGCCGCAGGGAGCAGCGTCAGCTCGCCCGGCACGGGCACGCCCTCGGCGTCCAGGTTTGGGGCTCCACGTCCGCCGTGGTGGGGTCGACTGCGGGCGTGCGGACGTCAGCGACGCTCGTGCCCGCCTCCTCGCGGACGGCAACGACGGTGGCTGCCTGCCCGGCGAAGCGCACGGCAACGCGGCCTACGAAGTCCGTCCCTCGCAGGCGAACGAGGTCTCCGCCGCTGGCGGGGCCTGCGGAAGGACCTACTGAAATGAGGGTGGGGATGGCCATCAGCCAGCTCCCTTCCACGAATCGGCCTTGCGCAGGCCACCAAACGGGTCCAAATTCTGACCCATGCACAGGTCATCAAACGGACCCGCCACTCTGCAGGTGGCCGACGACATCGTCCCGATCGCGGACCTCAAGGCACACCTGTCCGAGCGGATTCGCGACCTGCGATCGCGCCGTCGCCCGCTCGTGGTCACACAGAACGGGAAAGCGGCAGCCGTGTTGATGTCGCCAGAGGAGTTCGATCGCCTCACCAACCAGGCAGAGTTCGTCGCTGCGGTGCGCGAGGGTCTGGAGCAGGCAGATGCAGGGCGCGTTGTTGACCACGACGAAGTCGAACGAATCCTCGACGCGCGGTTTGGTGCCCTACCAGCGGAGAAGTAGGCGTGATCCGCTGGACGGAGAGAGCGGTCGCGGATCTCATCGCGATCGGCGAGTACATCGCAATCGACAAACCTGATGCAGCGCGGCGGTGGGTCGAGCGCCTTCGACATCAGGCAGAGCTTGCAGCGCAGGTCCCCCTGGCCGGGCGAAGGGTGCCCGAAATCGCTCGAGACGACGTTCGGGAGACGTTCCTGCGCAAGTACCGAATCGTGTACCGCGTGGACGCGGACGGAATCACCGTCCTCACGGTATTCGAAGGGCATCGCCTGTTTCGCGAGGAAGACATCGACGAAGACTGAGGTCACAGCGCACCTCCCAGCCCGAGCTCCTTCGCGATGCGCTCGAGGAACCGCCGGTCAGCCCCCTGGCGGAACTTGTTGAAGGCGGGGCGGAGGAACGGGCGCGCTGGGACTTGGGTCACGATGACGCCGCGACCGTCACCACCCGTCGTCTCCTGCCCGGCCTTGCGCACCATTGCGAAGAGAAACCGCCGCATCTTCGGCGTGATCGGGATGACCACGGGCGGACCGCCGAACTCGTGGAGCTCTGCCAGGTTGGCGAGGCTCCCGCCGCCGCTGGACTGCGCGGAGCGGAGCACGCCGACGAACGCCTCGTCTCCCTTCACGACGACCGAGACGGAGTTGCGGAGATCCCCTCGGACGAGCAGCGCCTTGGTGCCGCCGAAGCCCTTCATCTCGCGAGCCGCGAGGGTGAGCGGGCTCGGCGGCTTCATCGGCTCGCCGCCGGGCGCTTGGCTCGTGATCCCGCGCACGACCTCGTTCCGGAGCGCATGCGCCTCCTGGCGCACCGCGGTCCCGATCGCACGCTGCAAGCGCACCGGCGCTGCGGCGAGCCCCCGCCGCGCACGCGCCCAATCGCCGGTCCGCGTCACCATGGCTCAGCCCGCGCTCCTTGCGGCGGGTCGGTCCTGGAAGGACACGAGCAGCAGGTTCCGGCGCGGCCGCCGACGGTTGAGCCCGAAGCCGATCGGGCGCGCTTCCGTCACGTAGAGGCCCGGAGGAGTGCGCACGGCCTGCACGAGCCGCCCCTCGACGTCGTACAGGCCGCCGAGGCGATCGCTCGGGCGAATGAGGGCGTCCCCCGTGTCGGGGTCGACGAGTCCGAGCCGCTCGAGGTCCCTGAAGTGGAAGACCTCTCACGCTCTTTGTCTGCACGCGATCGCGTGTCCCCCAAACGCGCCCCGCGCGTCCGCCGCACGTTTTTCTGGCTGACACGACGAAGCCCCCTCGGACATCTCCTTGGGGGCCTCTGTCAAGCAACGGGTCGGTCGCGTTTGCGTCTCGCTTCGAATGGCTCCGCATTTGGAGCGGCTTGCAAACAGCTCTTTGTCGGCGATTCGTGGACGCGCAAACCGGTTCGTACTGTCCACGAAACAAAGAACAGCAGCTACTTCGCAGGCTTGAGAGGGTTTCGGGCTGGACGGTTCTCCATGTTCGTACTGTCCACGTTCGAGTGGGGTACCACTCGCAACCGGTAAAGACCGGCCCACTGTTCTGCTGCCAGTGTTGTGGCTTCGTGGGAGGACGACTTGCCCATGAGGTTAGCCGAAGTCACCGGCCTCGAAGGTTGGCGTAAAGTGTTGCCACATCTAGCCAACGTGGCTACATTTGTTTCCGTGAGCTTCGACGCC
>JAEWRL010000070.1 GCA_023398955.1 Pseudomonadota bacterium | reverse complement strand
CCTCCTGCGGGGGTAACGTGTTTAGCAACCCTTACCTACCGCGGATGACCCGACCTGTGCGCCCCCATTCGCTCGTTCCTCTGCGATTCTACACGGTTAGGCGGGGATCCAATGGAGCCGCACCCATGTAATACCCCTCCCGCGCGTCAACGCTTGTCAGCGGCACGAGCTCGAGCTCCCGCAGCTTCTCCAAACTGTAGCCCTCGCGGTAAGCGTCGCTATTCATCGGCACCACCCCGAGCTCCGCCCCCCGCGCCTCGACATAGAAGAGGAAGAGCAAGCGGTACAGATACGTCACGCACTCCCGAGTGAGAGCCGCTGGATCCAGCTCCGCTCCCAAGCCCGAGCCCGAGCCCGAGCCCGAGCCCGAGCCCGAAGGGCGCAGTGAGCCCGCCCCCGCCCCAAAATCCAACCCCAACTGCTTCCCCCGCCCTTCGCCGAACACCCCCTCCTTGCTCACTGTGCGCAGATAGTGCACCGCTTCGTTGCCGAGCAGCTCGATGGCTCGCTGCGCCCCGAGCTTGAGATCGGTGCTGACAGCGAAGGCGTGCTTATGGCTGTTCTCGTCCAGGGTATCGAGCAAGCATTGGCCACCTTCGGGGACGAGCACCTCGCGATGAAGGAGCCCCGCCAGGGCTTGGAGCGCGTTGGGCTCCCGGAGGCCGAGCAGAGAGCCTAACTCGAAGTGCAGGTACTTACCCTGGGGCCACTTTTGCCCGTCGATGAGGAAGGCATCACTGCCCGCCAGTAGCAGCACCCAGCGGGGCGGATTGTCTTGACGGAAGAGCGCACCGTCGAAGAGCTCCTTCCACGTGCCCTCCGCAACAATTGCCCCCTCGGCGCTCTCGGGGACCTGTTCTGGCAAGGGGGATTCCTCGAGGGGATCGGCGTCTTCTTCGTCGCGAGCAAAGGGCGCCTCGACGATCCAGAGGAAGGGGCGGCCGTGAACGCGAGCGCTGAAGAGCACGGGAACGACAGCCTCTTCCCCCACCGGCTCGATATCGGGCTTACGCTCGTAGCCCAAGGCCTCGAGCACGTAGGCGTGAAAATCGCTGGCTGCAGCGAGGCGCGCTGCCACCTCGGCCTCACCTGCCGCCCGTGATGCCGCCTTGAAGAAGCGCGACTCTAGCCCCGCTAGTTGCTTGAAGGGGGCCTTGCGCTTCCCCTCCTTCTCCTCACTGGCCCAGCGCTTGATGATGGCGTCGAGATCACTGCCGAGCAGAGCATCGAGGTAGTGCTGGGAGTAGAAGTCGCCAACGTTGCGGATACCGCGGACTTCAATGGCCATCAGCGCTTCCCGCCCTTCTTGCTCGACGCCTTGGTCTTCGGTGGGGCCTTCGCCTTCGGTGCGGCCTTGGCCTTCGGTGCGGCCTCGAGCTTCGGTGCAGCTCTAGCTTTCGGCGCAGAGCTCGGCTTCTCCGTAGGCTCGGCTTCGGGCTTTGTCTTCGGGGCAGCTGCCTTTCGCGACCGCCGGGGCGGAGCCCCTTCTCCGAACGCTGGATCCCCTACTGGCAGAATGACAAGCGCTAGCCGCAGGTAGGGCAGCTCGCTCGTCGCCAGCCCCGCTTTGATCCATTCGTCCCGCGCCTCGATCTGCCGGGAGATGTGGGCTTCGGCGTCTTGCAGGCGTCGCTCCTCATCACCGCGGAGGCTCCGCCCATTCGCCGTCGCCGCCTCACGCCGCGCTTCCAGCTGCTCGAGGCCCCGGCGCTGCCACGCCTTCAGCCGCGCCTTCTCTGCCATGAGCAGGGGCTTCAAGGTGTCCACCCGCTCCAAGCGTCGGCGTTTCATGTGCTCGCCTGCTGCGGCAACCGCCGCCTCACGCAGGGCTTCGAGCTCGGCGGGGGCCACTTCGGCGCCGTCGTTCGCCAGCGTGCTCCCGAGGGCCGTCTGCTCCACGAGCTCATTGAAAGGTACCGCTGCCGCCGCTGGGGAGCCCCCCTTGAAGCGAATGGCGAACCAATCGACGATCACGGGTTGGCTGCGCTTGTTGGAGATGACCCCCTGGAAGAGGAAGGCCCGCTCCCCCTCATGAAGCCCCTGAGTCACCCGCACCACGGGGGCTTCGTGCCGTCGGAAGTGAGCCAACACGCGATCGTTGAGCCACTCCATCACCGGATGCTGCTCCCACAGCAGCTGCCACTCGGGCCAAGCGTCGGGCTCTTGCCGGCTCTTGGCCAGCGCCTTCTGAATGAGCTCGCGATCGGCACTGAGCTTCAGCTCCCAATCCTTGCCCCCACCGCCATGAGCACGGCAGAGCTCTGGGGGAAGGTACTCGAAGCGGCGCCGCAAATCGGGGGGAGCGTCGAGACTGAAGCCGTCGAGGTGCTCGTGCCAGCGGGGCTCCGCGACGGACTCGTCCTGCTCACTGAGCTCCAGCAGCGCCTCGCGCGCGTAGTGCAAATCGCCTTCGTAGAGGCTGAGCGGGTTCACCGTCTCGGGGGGCGGCTCCTTGGCCTCATCGTGGACGGCACGCAAGAGCAAGTCGAGGAAGTTCTCATCCTCCACGGGCTCAGCGGGGATGATGGCCTCCGGCTTCTCGTGATGGCTGATCCCTTCAGCGACGCGCTCGGCTTCGGCCTCCGCATCGTGAAGCCCCAGCAGCCAGCAAGCGTCACCGAGATTCTTATGGGCTGCCAGCTCACGCTCGATGAGTAGGTCAAGTACCCGCAAATCGCCGCGGAGCGTCGCATGCTCGGGGCGCAGCAGGAGATAGTGGAGCTCGGGGCGGTACGCCTGGCCGTAGCGGTCGATGCGCCCGTTGCGCTGCTCCAGGGTCATCAGCGACCAGGGAATGTCGAAGTGGACCATGCGGTGGCAGTAGTGATGCAGGTTGATCCCCTCGGCCGCCGCATCCGAGCAGAGCAGCACCCGCACCTTGCTTTTCTCGCTGCCGAACTCCTTCACCCGGCGCTGCTGGGTCTGGTCGTCAAGGCTGCCGTGAAACTGGCTCACTTGCTCAGCATCGAGCCCTAGCTGCTTCTTGAGCTCGGCTTCGAGCCAATCGAGCGTCGCGATGCGCTCACTGAAGACGACAACGCGATTGTCGCTCTTGGACTTGGCGACGTTCATCTCCTTCAAGAGCTCCACGAAGGACAGGAGCTTCGCAGACTTCTTGGGGCTGATCTTGGCGGCAAGCGCGTCGATCGCGGTCAGCAGCTCGACGTCATGCTGGGCCTCGTCGGAGCGCCGCCCCTGAGCGTTGGCCCTGAGCGCCTTGTGTTTCAATCGCTCCTGCACCGTGGCGCGCAGGGCCGCTGGAGACGAGAGGAACGCCTTGAGGAGCAAGGTACGGAAGAGGATCCCTCGCCCCCCACCCCCGGCGTTGATTGTGCGAAACTCGGCTGTTGCCAGGCAATCGAAGACGGCGTTCTCCTCTGGCGTGGCATCGAGGTGGTGCGGCCGGGGGTCACGCTCGCTGAAAGCTTCTTGCAAGTCGTCGGCAACGTCCTTCTTGAAACGCCGCACGTAGAGCCCCTCAATCTCGTGCTTTGTGTAGCTCGAGGGGTTGGCCACAGCTGTCGGATCGAGGAGATTCATCAGGCTGGCGAAGCTCTCAGGCTTGCCGTCGTGGGGGGTAGCACTTGTGAGGATGAGGGCGTCACAACGGCTAGCCAGGAGCTGAGCGAGCTTGGCGCGCTGCGCCATCTGCCGCCCCGTCCCTCGGGCGGCCACGTGCTGGCATTCATCGATGACGATGACGTCCCAATGGCTGCTCTCGAGGAAGCGGCGGTACTTCGTGTCTTTCTTGAGGGTATCGATGCTGATGATGGACCGCGGGAAATAGTAGAAGGGATTCTGGTTGGCAGGGATTTTCCGCTGCACCCGCTGGATCCCCACCGAGTCGAGGCGCACCAGGGGGATGGTGAAGCGAGCCCAGAGCTCTTCCTGGAATTGCTCGAGCACACTCTTGAGCGCCACAACGAGGATGCGTCTGCCCTGCCCGCGGCGGATCAGCTCACTCAGGAGGATCCCCGCCTCGATTGTCTTGCCGAGCCCCACAGCATCGGCCACAAGGATGCGAGCTCGAGGTTGAGCCAGAGCCTTGGCCGCAGGCACGAGCTGAAAGCCCGCAGAATTCATCGCACCGCGGTGCCCCACGTAGAGCCGAGCGTCCGTCGGTGGCGTCTGGCGCAGGAGCGACTCCAGATAGAGCTTGCTGCGCCGATACTGGGGCGATAAGTCCGAGACGAGGCGGGTTTCCTCGGGCTTGAGCTCGATCATTTCGTCAAGCTCGCTGAGGAAGATGGCGTCCATCCCCCGGACGAGCTCAGAGAGACCCGTCACAGAGACGGCAGTGCCCCCCGTGGAAGTCTGATTCGTGGTTCGGACCATCCACTCCTCGTCGCGAATGACGACGCGAGCACCTGGGGCGAAGATCCTCGGGGCGGGAGCGGAGCGCGCGGGGCGCTTGGGGGCTGCTGATACAGGCACGGCTACTCGGAGGGCTCAAGGAGCTGCTCGACGGCGGAGACGACGGATTCGTCATCGGCGAGGCCGTCGAAGGAAAGATCATCTTCGGCGTCGTCACCGATGGTGAAATAGCGGGCGGCAATCTGGATCAGGCGGCGGTGATCATCGCTGGGAGCCGACTCAGAGCGCTCGAGAAACGCGAGGCATCGCTGCGCGATGTTCCGCGCCTGCTCGAGATCGAGGAACTCGTTGTTCCGCTGCTCAGTTTCGAGCAGTTCGATGTGCTCGGTGATGCCGCGACGGAGGTGCTCGGCCGAATTGAGGGGCTCGGCGAGGAGACGGCGCACGATGGGGCGCACGTCGGCGGCTAGTTTGCAGATGAAAACCTCTGTGACGCTCACGTGGTTGGTCCCTGATGGCAGAAATCCCGGAGGCTCGACGGTATCACCATCGCCTGCCAAGCGGATAGGTGGGATACGGTTCAGGGCCACGGACGAACCGCACGGATTTCACGAGCTTCTTGCGACACTAATCCGCGGCCATCGACAAAGTGGGCTGCGTCACGCTGGCCCACTGACCAGTAACGAGTCCTCGCGACAGCCACCCCCGATGAGGTGACTCCCCGACACGCGCGAATGGGAGGACCTCCGGCTCTGCCGCAGAGCTTGAGGACGTCCGCCCATCCAGCGGAAGCAGGCGCTGGAATCGGGCGATGACGGAGCAAACCCTCAAACCACGAGCCAGCGCCCGATGCTTCGCGCGGCCCTGTCGAACTCGACGCCGACCTTGACCACCTCACGCCCATCCGCTTCGTAGGGCACGGCGTAGCCCTGGGACTCGATCTGGACGAGGGCTTCCTCCGCGCTGCCCGTCATCTTGAACTCGAAGACGAAGACGTGCATGGGAGTCCAGACGACAGCATCCGCGCGCCCCTTCGACTCGACTCTTGAAGTAGGGCGGGTCCCGAGCCGGTGCGCGTGAGGGCATCAACGGTCGACCGCCACTCCCGGGGGACGGTGACCGACAACTGCATGACCAGATGGGAGCGTCACGCTCGCTCACGCACGCACCTTCGAGACGCTGGAAGACTGTGAGGTTGCACTCAGCAGCGGCGCGGGGCCCCCTCGCGACGCGGTGCTCGAGGGTACCGCGCAAGCGGGCCGCGAGTCGTGTCTGGACGCCGTGGCCGAGTTCCTTGGCCGACTTCCTTCAGCGCACAGGGTGCTGAACCCGCGAGGGAACACAGAGTGGAAGTTGAAGAGGAATGACAAAACCGAAAACAAGTAGCTCTGAAGAGGCGCGGGTAGCCGGATCACGGAGCAGGGAACCCTTCAAGGAGGCTCACTTACTCCGCTGCTCAGTAACCGGGCGAACGCAGAGAAGGGATGATACCAGGAGATGACAGAAATCAACTCAGTTGGCGGGCACGGTGCCGCTCTATGGCTTTCATTTTAACGTTGCAAGGCGGCGAGGGAGTGATAAAGTCGCCTCTGGCATTGGGGGTCAAGCGAAATGCCGAAACACAATAAGGAGGGCCCATCCATGAATGACGCTACACACACAGTAACCGTCGGCCAAGAGACGTTGGAGGAAACGCCACAGCGCGCCATCACGTTCCTTCGCGGGGTCGTGCGCAATGCAGCAGTGCGGGGCCGCCTGCAGCTGCGCGGCTACTCGCAGGAGGTGCATGATCTCGGTTTTCGTCTCGTGGCGGCTGTCGTTGCCTTCATCGAGCCGGCGCGCACCGTGGAGGACCAGGAGGCCCGTAACGCCCTGGCCCGGCTGAATACGGAAGACGAACAGTTGCTTGCCATCGTCGACTCCTCGCTCCGTCACGCGCATCCCAAGGCCCACGCCAAGCTCCTGGCGGGCCTCCAAACGTCCCGGGATGAGGGGGAAGCAATGCTCATGGTGAGCATCCTCCTCGAGCGCATGAACGCCCTGGAGCAGAGCGACGACCCCGACAATCGGGCGGCCATCGAGCGCTTGGCTGAGCGCGGCATCGGCGCGGCAGAGCGCGCGCGCCTCGCGGGTCTCGTCGAAGCGGCCCGCCGTGTCCAGGCCGTCCCCGAGCCGACCGAGGAGGAGCGCCAAGCCGCCGAGGCGCGAAACCAGAAGAATCTCATAGGCCTGCGCGCGTGGTACGAAGAGTGGTCCGGGGTGGCCCGCGCGGTGATCAAGCGCCGTGACCACCTCATCCTCCTTGGGCTTGCCCGGCGCCGGGTGGCTCGCAAGGAAGAGGCGGAGGACGCCGACGAGCTGGAGGACGCCGACGAGCTTGAGGAGCCGGACGAGACCGCCGTGACTGAGGAAGCCGTCGCCTAGGCTCTCACTGCTGCGACAGCCCGGCAGGCAGCGCTTTTCAGGCCAGAGCCAGGCAAGGAGGGCCAGGGGCGCTGCCGCGGTGTCGCCAGGACCAGGCAGGCCAGGGGCGCTGTCACGGCGTCGCCAGGACCAGGCAGGGCCAGGGGCGCTGCCGCGGCGTCCGGGCGAGCCGTCGGGGGAGGCTCAGGGTGGGGTGTTTTCTCGGGGAGACAGCCTGCGGAAGCTTCCGACGCGTAGGGCGAAGGTTTCCGGCGCGGTGTGCAAAGCTTCCGACGCGTTGGGAAACGCTTCCGACACGAGTGGCGGAGCTTCCGACGCGCCGAACCGAGCCTCCGACGTGGGTGCTCAAGGCTTCCGACGCGCTGTTGGAGCTTCCGACGCGTTGCGGAAGCTTCCGACGCGTGCCGGAAGCCTCTGCACGGCGAGCCGGGAGGGCTCCGCGGGCCTCTCGGTCGGGCCAGCGCCCGCGGCGGAGGCTCCAAGGTAGGTGCGTCGGGGTTCACCGTCGGCGGGGAATGGGTGCGACGCGGGGGTGGGGGATCAAGGAAGGGCGGCGGAGGGTTCGGGGGAAGCGGCGGAGGGCGGGCGGTGCTGCCTGAGACGTCCTGGAGCGCAGGGGATCGAGGTCGAGGCCTCCGGGGCGGGAGGGGCAGTTGCCCGCGGAAGGATCGTGAGCCACCAGAGCGGAATGAGAGCCAGCTACCCCACCTCGACCGGCACTATGCATCACCAACTCGCCGCGAGGTGGATCAGTGATCGGATGCCAGTGAAGCTGAAGGAAAGGTCATGTTGCCGCGCCCCAGCCGGGCCTTAGGGGCGTAGTTTCCAGCAAGCGTAGTGCAGAGGGGTGCGAGTGGCGGAGCGATGCTAGGGTTCGGGGCATGGAAGCTCTCAAAGCGCACGTCGAGAACGGTCGGATTATTGCTGATGAGCCCGTTGAGCTGCCCGATGGAACGATGCTCCGAGTCGTGCCAATCGACGAAGCTGATGAGGAGATGAGCGCGGCAGAGCGAGCGGAGTTGGAGGAAGCGATCGAAGAAGGGTATGCGGATTTCGATCGTGAGGACTTCATGGACGCGACCAAGTTTGCGGCTACGCTCGTGGCGAAGCGGTGAGAGCAGAGAGGGGGTATAGAGAGGACCCCGGCCGGGTAAGTGTTTTCTGGGCCAGGAGCGCTGCTGCGGCGGCTGGAGGCACCGCAGCGCAGGCCTAGGATGGGGCATGCGAATGCACATTTAGCGTGGCGTCATGTACCCATATCCTGCGGAGGTCTTCGCCCCGATTCCGATGTGCTCGAGACCTTCACGCAAGAGCTCGAAAGCCGCTCCGACCTGCTGTGCTCCGCTGTTCGAAGCGGGCCTGGCGCCTAGGCGCGGCCCGATCGCGAACGCGAACGCGGTGCCCGGAGCGACGGTGAGAAAGTAGACAGGGACGGGGCGTTCGACGTCCATGGGCCAGCGGAGATCGATGCCCGGAGCGCGTTCGCCACGGTCGACGTCCTTCCGCTCGTAGTACTCGCGGTGGTGACAGTTGACGATGTCGACCTCGAGCCTGGGGACCCTCGTGGGATGCGCTGGCCAGAAGACTAGCGATCCCGCCTGTGACGGTGAAACCTCGGGCTCGGTACCGAACCACTCAACGAGTGTCGAGTCATCGAATCCCTTGTAGTGCTGTGCGAAGGCTCGGCACATGCCCTTGACGGCGGTACCCGGGATATAGGGGAGACCGAGCGTGTGATCGAGGGTGAGCCCATTCTCGAGCGGGTGTGGGGCGCCCAGACCGATGGCGAGGCGCGTCGTTGTCGCGAAGCTCCGAACCTCTCCCCCCAGCAGCTCCACTGCTCGGCGGTGCGACTGATGGCGCGAAGAGAGGTCCCTCTGCAATCCCGTCTTCTCAGCGGACGTCTCGACCTGCTTGCACAATGCCTCGAGTGAAGGAAATCGGTCCTTTGCGAGCCGATTGCGCTGCCACAGGCGCAGGTATCTATCGAAGACCAGACCCGGGTTGGCTCCAGACGGGACTGCGGCGGCGCCAAAGAGTCGCGCGATCACATCACGGCCGTTGCAGGGAGGCACTTCGAGGAGCTCTTTGGGGGGCGCCACGTTCAAACCCCTCGGTCCTGGGAGCTCGCCTCGTATCCGGTTTTCAGCGCTCGGCACAGGACTTTCGCTTTCTCGAGGAGCGCGAGCGCGTCTGCTTGGACTGCGCGGTATACCGAACGGTCGCAGTCGATGAGACGTTCGAGCAGCCAGCCCGTGCTTTCTGGGGTGGGTGTCCCGGACTTGAGCAGACCAATGAGGTTCTTCTCGCTGTGCCAGCGCTCGAGCAGCTTGATCACCCACTGGCTCTTTCGGTCGGGTTTTCCGCCAAGTAAGGCTAGCGCCAGCGGAAGTCCCTGTGCTCGAATTTGGGCTGGAAGACCGGCGAGGATGGGCTCCAGGTCACGCACATCGTCCGTCCGTAGCTCGCGCAGGGCATGGTAGGCGAACCTCGTGCGCTCCTCATCGAGGCGTTTCATGGGGTGGCCTCCCTATCGAGCTCCCGTAGCTCCTGACACCAGCAGTAGCCTTCGCCGACCGTTTCGTTGCCTCCGATTTGCAGAACCCGAGCCTGTCTTTGGTTCAGGAGCTCACGGAACGCGCTGAGCGGGCTGCTTGCATCGGGTTCGGAGCTAGCTGCTCGCCCTCGCGCTCGCGGTAGCTCCCGCACGTAGCTCACGAACAGGGTGTCGGTTGGAACGGTCTCCTCGTACCAGAGGTTGCCCTTGTGTTCCTTCCCGTTCGCATCCGCATACTTGTCCGTCGTCTTGCCCGGGGTCAGGTGTGTGCGGGCGGTCACCGGGAGGGTTCGCGAGGCAAGCTCCTGCAGCGTATCGTCGGGGAGCAGGACAAGGTCTCGTTGAAGCCGTTCTCGCGTTGCGCTCTCCTCCGAGGGGAGCAGGTGCGAGAAGAAGGTTCCAAGTTGCTGGAGGGGGCCCAGCCTCAGGATCTCGTCGTTGGAGAACACGATGTCCTCGATCACCAGAGTGCCGGGGTGCTGGCGTGCGATCCCCACGGCCTTGCCCTCCGGCAAGGCTGGAACGGTCGTTGCCAGAGCCGGGTGCTCGATGCCGAGTGCGCGTGCAGTCCGCACCAGGCGCTCGATGAGCAGGGGCGAGGTGGCGTACACGAAGGGGGCATGCAGGCAGCGTTGGGGTAACGCCAGCAGCTGACCTTCGAAGATGGCCAGAGCACCGGGGCTGGTCTGGCCATCGCCACTCCCATTGCTGCTGCCGAAGAGGCGCGCGCAATCCGCTTTCGGACCTGGGCTTGCCTCTCTGCGCTCGCACGTGTCTCGCAACACGCCCTTGAGTGCAGTGCCCGGGATGAATGGGAACCCTGTCGTGCTTTCCCGGGCGACGGGGAGATCCACTGCCCCAGCAGTCTGGCCCGTCCCGCAGTGCAGGGGGGTGATTGTGTAGATGCCAAGCATGGCAGAGGACATCAGCTAGCTCCTTATCGCAGAGGGGAAGAGGTTCCAACGAGGCAGAACCCATGACCGAAGGGACGCTCGGAGTTGGCCCCGAGCACGCATCGCCCATTCAGACGCTTCAGCACATCGGCCCGCTGCTGGGGCGTTCCGCCCGTGAGCTCGACCAACCAACAGCTGCCTGCGCCGAGATACGTTTGGTTCGCGGATGAAGCCCCGCGCGCGAGGGAGAAACCGCCGAGGACCTCCGGGCGTGCGAGTCCCGCGCGCAGGACTCTGAGCTCGACCTTGGGCTCATCGATGGCCACTCCCCAGCTTCCGCGAAGGTCTAGCTGACATTCGCGAGGAACCCGGGCGGGAGTGAGCAGCACGAGCCAGCACCGGCTGTGCTCTGGGAGCTCCTCGGGCAGGTGCGCCCCCGACCGAAGCTGGTTCCATGCGTCGCTCATTCTCGGTACCGGTTCGAAGGCTCCCAAACGGCCACCGCGACCCATGGCGATGGTGCCAGAACCCAACGCCGCCAGGTCGAGCGCTGAGGGAAGCGAAGGCGCTGTCAACGTGCCGTAGAGACCGGAGCCGAATGCCCAGCGCAGGTAGTGACGGCAGTAGAGCATTCCGTCCATGGCCACGCCCTTCTCGGGATCGATGGCGAGCCCCGTGTGTTCCTCCCATTTGACGAAGGGCGGAACCCGGCCGTGCCCCTCCCGAGCCCACGTCCCTTTCCCGCTCAGCGCCCACAAGAGATTATCGGCGCGCAGCCAACCACCGAGGGATGGCTCCTGTTGACGGCTCCACGTGGTGAAAAGGTGGAATGGCTCATCCTTCACGGCGGTCGCCTGCTCAGCCCCGAACCCCATCCAGGATTGGTCCTCTGCAGGTTCGAGAGGCTCCCAGCGTACTGGCTCCCCAACGTTGGGCTCGGGGCGGCGCAGGAACTCTGGGCACGGGAGCCATGGTTCGAGGTAGGGGCGCCGCCGTTCGGTCGTTTCGTGCTTGAGCTCCGCCGGGAACGGCCCCGTCAACTGCCAGCCTTCTGGCAGCGCACCCGGTTCCCCCACGAGCTCGGCGACCCGCTGCCGCGCCTGACGACTGCGATCCGAGAGATCCAGAGCGGGCGAAGCACCTGCCAGCAGTCGCGACCGCACCATGCCTTGGAATGCTGAGATGGGCGGCGGAAAGAGGCTCCGTACCTCGTGGGTTTCGCCGGCCACATTGGAACGCGGAGGACCGAAGAAGACCGCCTCCAGGGGCGACAAGAAGAGGTCCATTAGTCGTCATCCTCCTCACCCTGGCTCCCGAGATAGCGCGCCAGGACCAGTCCATCCACCCAGCCATTGCTCGCTGCACCATCGGCTGCACCCGCCACGGCAGCCGATGGATCGCTGTCGCCCTCCCGTGGCCGAGTACAGACATCACCCTGCTTCAAAGCCCAGAGCAGCGCATTCTGGACCTCTCTAGGTGGTTTCACTCCGTCCAAGGATTGCTCGATCCAACCGAGGAGCAGCCCATCCAGCTCGGAAGGGGCGTCGTCGCGCAACGACGACAGGGTCGCCCAGGGGAGCTCGCGGAGCTTGTAGGGGAGCCGCCGGGGTAGGGGGAGCTCACCGGAAAGCGCGTCGCCCCAGTCTGGGGCCGCGCTGCGTGAAGCGTTGGGAGCGCTATCCGAAGCGAAGGCGGTCACGAGGCGCTGGAAGACCTCGTAGCTCTGCTCGCTGCTTACCCGCCAGGGCATGGCAAACCGAGTCTTGAGCCCCTGACGGGAGTAGTGCCCCAAGGCTACGTGACCCCCTCCCATACGGCGCTTCGCGAACCGTTCGAGGAGCTCACGACCGGTCGCCAGCATCCTGCCGAGCTCGGTCTTGAAGTGACCATAGACGATGCTCGCCGACAGGGACTGGTACCCGCCGAGCATCGCCATCAGGCGCCCCTCGAGCTGCGGGGGATAGCCGTGTCGCCAATTCTTGCCAGCACGGATGGGGCGCTCGACTTGACTCAAGAGCACGGGCCACCGAATCCTGCCCTCGTCGTCAGGAACCGGAATGACAAAGCGCTGCCGCGCCCGCTCGGGGGCGAACCTGGGCTTCCGCATCCCGGGGTCCGAAGCGGCTCTTCGCCACCACCAAGCGTCCCTTTGCGGATCCGTGTCGATGACCCAGGCCGCCGAATAGAGCTGTTGCAGGCGTGCTGCGAGGGCCAGAGCGTCGGCGGCGGGAGCCAGAACCAACACATCGTCCCCGCCAGCGTAAATCAGTCGCCCCGCGAACTCCTGCTCGACGACCCAGGGCACTATCTTGTGAGCGAAGTCACTCAGCGCGCGGCTGATGAACGCATGCAGGGCCGGCCCTGACAGCCGGGGCACGTCGAGTAGTGCTTCCCATCCCGCCGCCACGGTGGTCGGGTTCTTCCGCAGTTGTTCGACCGTGTGCGGGTGGAGCACGTCACGCCAGCGTGCCCGCACCACCTCGGGGTCGCCGGCTATCAGTCTCCCCATACGGTCCCCATCCAGCTGAATGACGGCGAAACGCGGATCCGCCCGTGGAATGCTACCTGCAGACTGGGTGTCCCCCTGGTCGCCAGCGTCTGACCTGGTGCCGTTCGGCGAGGTGGCTTGCCTCCTTCCAATCTTGTCGAGCAGGGCCGCGCAAGCTCTCTTGAGCTCTTCGAGCGCTTCCTTGGCCGAGTCCCCGTCTGGGGTTTGTCGCTTCAACAGTTCGAGAGATTCTGGCCAGAAGATTTGCTGCGGCTCGATCCGCAGAAGCTCTCTCACGAGCTCGTCGCCTTCCGCTTCGAGGGCCGCGAGCTGCGGCAGCGAGCCGGCGAACGCGGTGCGCTCCAGACCCGTTCTGCGGTGCGCTTTCCGGACGTTGCTCAGCAGCTCCCGCAGCTTCGGGTCCGGATCGCGAAAGACCGCCGCCATGTGCTCCTGCAGCGCCAACATGGAGGTGGAGGGGAACGGAACACGGACCTGGGCATCGCGGTCCACGGCTTCGCTCGAGAGCTGCCAGAGCTCGTTGAAGCCGCTCGTCCTGCTCGCGGGAACCAGGAAGCGTTTCGTTGCGCATACAGCACAGAGACGCTCGCGACCCGCCTCGGCCGACCCGGCCCTGTTCCTGCCCAGCACCTTCCCTTCGACGGTGCGCCAGAACGCCCTGACTTCCTGACGCTCCATTTCGGCGGGCTTTTCTGCGTCGTGGCGTGCTGCTCCCGTGCCCTCAGGCTGTGTCCCCCTCGCGCACAGCGCGGCGCGTGTCCCGCACAGGGTGCACTTCTCACCGGCTTCAGGGTCGCCGGACCCAGCGCGAAGGGCGCGGAGCCTCTGCTTCTGGAGCCCGTGGCGTGCCTTGAGCTGGTGGTGAACCAAGGCATAGTCGAAGCCGCGCTCGCCCTGGAGAAGCCCCGCGTTCGTGCGGCCATACACGGCGCGCGCGTCCTCGTACGCGCCCCATAGTCGCGGGGGCATCCAGGGCTCGAGCTGAGCCTTGCGCCGCTCGAGCTTCGCGTGATCCTCCTCGCGCAGTTTCGGAACCGCCCCGCGTTCCTGGGCTGGGAGGGCTCGGCCCCGGCTCAGCATGGCGAAGGCTGCGGGGTCGATGGACTCGGGGCGCTTCCAGGCCACCGCCGTCCAGTGGCACGAAAGAACCGTCCGGCTCTGCCGCTGCCACAGCTCAGCCCAGCCTGATTCACTGCCCGTCAGGCTCAAGGAGTCCTCGAGCCACTCGCGCACCGTTCGGCAGTGAAGCTCCCAGCGCTTCTCGAAGCCCTCGCCGCACTGTTGCATCAGCTTGCCCAAGTCGCGCAAGTGGCCTTCACCGCCGCGGGGCAGGATGGCGGTGAAGGTGTTCGGTAGCACTGCCGCGAAGGTCGCCGGATCGTCGCATCCTACTGGCAGGGCACCGGGAGCAGCACTGCTGAGCCAGCGATCCACAATGGGGTTGGCGCGCAGATCCGGATACACGATCGCCTCCGGCCCGTAGTGCTCCACGATGGGCAGCATGCCGTGCCAGGCGAGATCTGCCAGCAGCAGCGAGCTCACCCAGAGGTCGCGCGTGGTTCGTGCCTCTCGAATGAATGCCTGAACCGGATCGATCGACCAAGTCACCAGGTACGGGACGTGCGCTTCAGCCTGCTCCCCCTTGCGGCTCTTCAAGAAGCTCAACGCCGAGGTGATCTTCGTGTGCTCCCACACGCTGTGATCCGGCACGCGAGTGTCCGCCGGCATGCGTTCCCAGAGCGGCGAACCTCGACGCACGGCTTCCTCCGGTTCCAGATCGGGGTGGTGGACCATCGTGAGCGCTTCGCGCAACAGGCGCCAAAGCTGCAGGGCACCGTGCTTCAAGGCAGTCGGATCAGACCACTCGATCAGCTTGAGGTCCCGAACCGCTTCACTCTGCTCCTCGAGAAGATCTACGGCTTGCTCGCGCTGAACGACACCCTCCTGATTCGTTGGGCGAGGGAGGTACACGAGCTGATCGCCGATGAGGGGATGGGTGATGTAGGACGCCTGCTCCTTCCAGAAGGCCAAGGTGCTCAGTGGGGAGATCCCCTCGCTCCTTGGTGGCGACACGACTGGACGATCGGCGCCCGTCGCAGCGAGGTCGGGGTTCTTGCAAGCATAATCAAGTCGCTGGCTCGTCAGCTGCTCGAAGAGCAGCGCAGCGGCGTCCTCATGGGCACGACGGTGCTTCCGGCGCTCACGCCCGTGCTGCTCGAGGAAATGCCCTGTCGCCTTGGGAAAGAAACAGTACGGCTTTGCCGGCGGATCATGGAGTGCCTGGACAACCCTCTGCTTCCAGTAGCTCAGCTCATCCATGCTTCATGCCCTTCGCTAGCCATTCCATGAACTCGTCCACCACGGCCCTACGGCCTTCGTCGGCGTGCAGCGATCGATGCCGGGCGTCCCTAGCCCTCGATGCTCGCACCTGCACGGGATAGTCTCGACCCGGCTCGAACCCGTTCAAGCGGATGAAGACTGGATGGAGCAGGGGCCCGAGACGCACGAGCCGGATCAGCAGCAGGCTGGCGTGGCGATCGACGGATATCGCCTCCTGGCGGTCCTTGCGCCCGTTGCGCCCCTCCCTCACACCGTCGAAGGTCATTGACGTCCCCTCTCGGAGGCTGCTGAAACGAAAGCTGAGCGGCAATCCGAACTCCGCCCGTCGCGGCGCGAGCCGCAGGGGTGCCTGCCCGTGCTGGCGCGCCTGGACGGCGGCCTTCACGGCCTCGTAGTCAGGTGGCATTCTGGACCGAAAGTCCTGTAGCTTCAGGCCAGCCTCGCTGAGCGCTTGGTCCCAGCTGCGCGCCCCGAAGGGGAGCGGACCCAGCTTGATGTCTCCGACGTGGGCGTGGCGTGGCGCCTCCGGCTTTTCGTCCATATTGCTCCGGTAGCTGCCAAACCATGTTTCCATGACATCGAGTCCGGCGAAGGCCCTCTCCGCCCACTCTCCGGGAGATCGCGCGGACCACAGATCAGGGAGGGCGGCGTGGTCCCGCTCCAGCTCGCTGGTCCCGCTCTTGATCAGCTCGCTCCAGTTCGTCACGGCTATGCTGCCGAGACCACGGCGTGAGCGCATTCCAAGCCCGCCGAAGGCACCCAGCAGCCACACCGTGGCGAGCGCCGCGCGGTGGATCCGCGGGCCCCATTCCTCGGCGTCACGCGCCGGCCACACGATTCGGAAGGACAACCGGGATCCAGGCTGGAAGAACTCGCGGTCCGCGTTCTCACGAAACTGGAGCGGATACGTCAGATAGCCCAGGCCATTGCGCGGGAACTTGCCTCCTGGCTTGTCAAAACTGCGGATGCTGACGCTGCGGTTCCACGATTTGATGGGTGGTCGTGTCTCAGGTCCAACCATCACACGCAGTAGGCTCTGCCCGCTGCCAGCCACTGTCCCGCCGAAGAGGCGATCCTCCCAGCTGGGGCGCCCAGGACGTGACTCGCTCTCGTGTCTTTGCGCCAGATGGCGAAACATCGGATCGATGGCCCGGTACCAGAACCGGAGCGCTCCGCGCAAGCTAGGGGCCCGGGGCTCCGCAGTCTGCCCACCGGCTCCCCCGAGCAGCAGAGGCGACAGCACCTCCAGCTCGGGAGCCAGCTCTTGGAATGCTGAGCTCGTCATGCCCGCGCCTCTCTTTCGAACTGCTGCACGTATCCGAGCTCCTGGCGGAGTTGCTCCCACAGACGATCCTCGGTTGCCTCGGCACTCGGCTCGATGGCGTATGGCTCGATTTTGGGCCCATGCTCCAGGCTCCACTCACCAAACCGAAGGAGCCGCAGCGATCGACCGGGAGGCGGCACGAGCAAGTCGAGCAGATGATTCGTGAGCTGGTCGTGGTGAGAGCTGATGAAGAGCTGCCACCGACCCAATTCCGCCCCTTGATAGGCCAACGAACGCCACACGAGCGCCTCCCGCGTGAGATTGGAAAGATCGTAGCTGGTCGAGACGTCGTCGAGCAGCAACACCCGATGCCCGTGGTGCACGTGCGGCGAGTAGTGTGCCACCAGGCTTTGCGCCACCAGGAGCGCCACCGCAACCTGCGACTTCTGACCCGTGGAGAAGTGGTCGAGCCCGCGTCCGTCGCCCTCGCGCAGGACCGGCTCGATGCGGGAACCCTTCACCGAGGTCAGCCCGAGGGGCGGGAGGCTGTTGAAATACCGGAGCACCTCGTTCGCGGCCCTCACCAATGCTTGCTGATTCTCCGGGAGCTGGGTGGCAGCCTCGAGCTCCGTCCTGAGCCAATCCAGCTGGTCACGGGCGCTGCGAATCCGAGCCAGCTCCTGTTCGAGGTCCGTGCGGCGGCTTCTCGCCTCGTGGTACTGATACAGCTGACGCCAGTCCGCGGTCTCGAGATAGCTCTCCCGAATGGCGTTTCGAAGCCGCTCAAGCGCTCGCCGCTGCTCGCTCGCTCGATAGCGCTCCTCTTCCTTCTGGAGGATAGAGTCCCGATCGCGTAGTCTCTCGCGGCGGCCGTGCGCGGTCCGGCGCGGCTCGAGCCAGCGCTGCAGGCGGTCCCGGCAGACCGCGGCTCTGCTCGGCTCCACCCAACCGAGCTCCTCAGCCACGCCTCCTAGGAGCTTCCCATCGGGATCTGCCTGGTTCGCAGCAAGCCTGGTGGCTTCCATGTGCCAGCACGCGGCGTGGATTTCCAGAGCCTGAAAGACCTGGAGCAGGCTCGCGCCGGCCCCCGCTGCATCGAAGAGGCTCACCTCGCGGTCCAGGTTGGGATACTGCTTCTCGATTGTCCCGAGCTCGTTCCTGATTCTCTGCCGTTCCTGGAGGATCTCGTTCAGGCGCGTCGCGTCAGCCTTGGTTGCCGCCCCATGATCGTCCCGGAGCTCCAACTCGAGCACCTTCGAGTGCTCTTCGAGGTGACGCAGCAGCGCAGGGTAGGCGCTCAGTCCTGAAGTCGCCCCGGTGTGCTCGCGAGCTGCCTTCACCAAAGTCTCGACCTCGGGGGTGGTAGGAAGCGCGGGCGTGACCTGTCCCCTCCAGGCCTTGTCGACGGCCTTCGTGGCGCGCCGCACCTGCCGCCACTGCTCCCACAGCTGCGGAAAGAATGCCTCGTCGGCGGCCTCGGCATGCTCGATTCGCCGTTGCAGATCCCTTTGGACATCTCCTAGTCCGCGGAGCAGGCGCCCCACACGGTCTGTGAGCTCCTGCCACTGGCGTGGCCGTGTGCCAAGAGCCTCGGCCAGGGTTGACCCTACGGCAGCCCTGTCAAAGAGCTTTTCGACCTCGTCTTGGAAGAACGCGGTGAGCCGCACCCCGAGCTCTCTGGACCGCTCGGTAGGTTCGACATCCTCTGCGCCGATGCGCGTTGGGCTCCAGCCACCGCGCTCCAGCTTGGAGTCCGCATACCTCCGTCTGGAGTGTTCGATACTCGAAGGTGACCCCTGCGCGTTCCTCAGGAGGAGCGTTGCGTTGAGGCTCCATTCTTGGACGTCCTTGTGCTTCAGAGCCCGTGCCAGCAGCCCTTCATCCTTTTCGGCCTCTGACCGGTAAGAAGACTCCGTCAGAAGGTAGAGGAGCGCCTCCATGAAGCTCGACTTGCCAGACCCATTCGGGCCGGTCACGAGCACGATATCGGCATTGAGGTCGAGCTCCGCTCGGGCGCCGAAGCCCCGAAAGCCCTCCATCGTCAGCTTTTCGATGCGCTCGACCGTGGAGCCTTCGTCAGTCATCGTGAGCCTCCAGTAGCCGCCGAGCTCTGTTGTGGTGTTCGTCGGCCCACGCTTGCAGACGCTTTCTCGTTCCTTCAATTTTTCTGGGATCTCTGAGCACGGCTTCCTCCGGTGCTTCAGGCGGAGCCTCGTCTTCCGCCGTTTCGCCGTGAGGCGAAGCGTTGTGCTTCGCTCGAGCCTCAAGGGGTGGCACGATGCCAAGCTGACTCAATGCCTTGTACGCCTTCTCGTAGTCCACGTCCCTTGTGCGAAGCCGTTTCGCGTGATCGAGGATCCTCTGGGTAGCCCCCTTCTCCAGCCAGTCCGTGACCTCGTCGGATGCCTCATCTGCGTGCGTGAGGACGAACGCCCCTTGATGCCAGTCCTGATCGGCAGCCCAAAGCTCGTATTCCGGTCTGTTCTCTGCGATTGCGATCACCAGAGGATACTGAAGGTCGCGATCCTGCATCAGCGCTCGAAGCACCTTTGCGATCTGCTTCAGCGAGGCCTTCCCTGGATCGTCCCCGTACTGCGGCCGGTCCTTGCGGCCGTCTGAGTGGTCACTGGCCTCTGCTTGCTCGCGCTCGTTGGTTGCAGTCACCGTCGCGACAACGGCGACGTTCCACACTCGCAATGAGGTGATTTCCCAACCTCCGACCCGGATCGGTTCGCGTCGCCTTGGCTCGGTGGATGAGCCGCTGATTCTAGGGGTGCTCATACTTCTCCGTCTGTGCCGGTAGGGCCTGCCAGCGTTGCCTGCGGTGCCGGGAAGAGTCGTACCCGTTGGCGAGCCAGCGAAGGCGTGCCGCGAGGCATTGGGGTCCTTCATTTTCATCAAGGGCGGACGGTAGCAGGCCCTGCAACACGAACTGAGCAGGTACCTGTTTCACGCGCCGCACCTGGCACGTACCACCTTGAACGGGAACCAGGTCGATTCGCTCGTCGCTGCGCTCCCGGGAAAGGGGAACCACGATCTCGAGGGTCGCGTCGCTGCCGGGCTCATCCAGCTTACGCAAGTGGTCCGAGCGCACGCGCACTCGAAGTCGGGACTGGCCAGCGCTGCTGGGCTCATCACCGCGCGGTCCGTCCCACGATATGTTGAAGCACAAGCCGCCTGGGATATCGAACCTAGCACTCACCTTGCTCGCCAGCTTCTCCACGATTCCGCCGAGATCTCGCGCCGCTGCTCGTTCTCCGTCCGCTTCCGATTGGCTCTCGGGGGACAGGAGAATCAGGAGGAGCAGGAGCGTGGCGAGCGGCACCACCGAGTCATCATTGAGGGGGGCGTAGGGTGCTACCGGTGGCCTCGGTGGCAACGCCGTGGTTCCAGAACCGATCCCAGACTGTGCAGAACGCGCCACCCGCAGGTCCCAGTACCCGATATGCCAAAGGGCCTTTCCGAGCAGGAATCCCTTGGACAGGCTCCGCTCGGCGTCGTTCGTCGCGGAATCCCCTCTCTTGCCGCCGGCATCATCTGAGTTGCACTCTGTGCCAGGCTCCCTCTGGGGGCTGCCGGAAACCGACTTCGTGTCCCGTGGCTGAGCCGGACCGAACACCCCGGGAGCGCACAGAACGCTGCCGAATTGTCCATGGTTGCACAGCACACGCTCCTGCAACCAGGGAAGCCATTGACGGGATGCGCTGCCGGGCGGCCCAAGCCAGCTCGCCAACATCGAAGACGGGCTCGTATGATGGACAACGAGACGAGCCAGAGCAGCGCTGAAGACAGTCGTCCAAAAGTCAGTAGCGCGAAGGCCCTGGTCCTCGTTGTCTTCGCTCTTACATGGAGATACTGCAGAAAACTCATTCCGATCGCGAGCACTGAACGTGCAGCTCATGATCAGGTTGTGCAGCCTATTGGCGTTGAGTCCCGGGTCCCCCGGCTTTGGCGCCAGGCCAATGCTCGCCAAGTAAGAGTACAGCAGCTGCTGCTGATGGAACGGGAGTCTCTCTCCGTAGTTGGCGATCGTGACGGCCGCTGGGTGTCTGACAGCGTCCTGCTGCGGATCCCCGCTTCCACTTGCTTCCCGGTCACACGCCGCTTCCGCTAGCTCCTCCAGAACCTCGAGGACAGTGTGGCGCACCTGTGGCTCGTCGCTCCCGAAGCCGCTGAACAGGATCGAGCGCGAGCGCAGCCGGTCACCCAACAGATCACGAGCCCAGCGCCTCTTCTGGAAGTCCTGCAGCTGGCGAGTGGTGAGGATGAGCTCGTTCCCGTTTGCAGGAGCGTCTTCACACGCGTACGGCCACGCGCAGCCATTCAACTTGCAAATGAGCGGACCATCGCGCCCAGCCCTTGGGCGCATGGGACGCTGGCTCGCAGACTGACGGTACTCCTTGGCATTGCGCACCACCCGAAATGGCGTCATCCCCCAGGCGTTCCTCGCGGGCTCCGGACGAGCCTCGGGGAGGCTGTCCCATAGGGCATACTCGAGGCAGAGGTCCCAATTGGTCGTGATCACCTCCTCGATCAACTGTTCGCGACAGAGACAAGCGAGCGCCCGGTGGGCGGTATTCGGTTCCAGGCAAACGAAGCAACGTGCCTGAATGGCCTCGGCAATCTGGGGAAAGGATCGCGTCCAGCTCAATCGATCCGCGAGATCGCTGAAATAGCGCTTCTCCGAGCGCTGGAGGTCGTTCCAGCCGGCTTCCCGGCATTCTTCCTCCAGTTGCTGGCGGAGTCGCTCCGTACTCAACCTGTCTTCTACTGCTACCTCGCAGCTCTTTCCCTCGGAACGGCATGCCCTGGAGCCGCCTTCGGACTCGTTGGCGGGAGCCATCTCGCTTTCCATGCTCAACCCGGCGCCGACGAACGGAACGAGCGCCCCCTGGAATAGGCGATTCAGCAGGGCGTCGAAGCGTGCACGGAGCTCGAGAGGCTCCTCGGGGTCCTTCCCGGCGGTGTCTTTCCCACGAGCATCACTCCGCTGACTGCCCACGTCGCGTAGGATGCCCCAACAACCGGCGTGCTGTCACTCCCTGGCTGCCACGGTGGCCCGTTCGAGTTACATTCGACGCCCACACCCTCCCACAGGGTGCTGGCACAATGGCTCAGACGCGGAAGCAGCATCGTCAGGCCACAGGGTTACTCAGATTCAGCAGTCTCCTGTGGAGGCGGTAGCCATGCCCGTGAGAAGAGTTAGCCCTCGGGCAGGATCCAGAGCAGGTTGCGGATTGCGGCTCTGCGACAGCAGCTGATTCACGAGTGAGGGACGACAGACTCTAGACCCGCGACTCGATATTGCGGAGGAGGCGGATGCCCTAGACCGGTTACCCGAGGCGGGCCGTAACGACGCAATCTATCGGCGAGAGGGGGCGTCGGCGACCCTGACTAGGCAGAGCTTAACGATAAGGATGCTAAGAATGGTTGTTCGTCAGGTACGTTGAGGCGTGGACCTGAGCTTATCCGCATCGAAGCCCCCTGCCGGGCCCCCTAAGGTGGCGAACTGTCTGCATTCACTCGGCCATTTCTCATTCCGCACGGAGGGCTTTCGAGCTGGTTCCAGCGTGGCCTGGGCCGAACCCGAACAGGCTGACAGAATGATATGGCGCCCCCGGCTTTCGCGGCCCGAACGCGGGGCGGCCCGGGACGGCACCCCGGCCCTGGGCGCCTCGACGAAGGGATGGTGGGTGCCTGCAGGGAGCGCGGAAAGGTCTGCTTCTACCATGCAGAGACGCGCTGCCTTTGCCGCGACCCGGAGGCTCCCCACTGCGCCGCGACAGCTTCCTGCACGTCACCGGCGGACTCCGGGAATCCCACTGGTGCAAGCACGGCGGTGTGCCATTGCTCCGGCACCAAGTGGGAGTGCCATGCCGTCGAGCGGAGGCAACCGTGGCACGGGGGCGGGGCCGCCAAGGGCGCCGCCGCTGGCGAGTCGGACCTTCGGGTCGTTCCGTGGTGACGCGCGAACGTCAACGCCGGAACCTCGCGAACGTCAACGCCGGAACCTCGCGAGCGCGGGCGGGAGGAGCTCCGCCCCCGCTGGTCCTGGCGAGGGGCAGAGCTAGACCGTCACGGGGCGATGAAAACCACCTCGTCGGCGCCGATGGTGAAGGGGCCGGGGGTTCGCCTCTGGCGGGGAAGGGGCGCGACGCGGGCGGCGGAGGGTTCCGCGACGGCGGCCGACGGTGGGAGGTGCTCCCTGAGACGTCGTGGAGGGCAGGGGATCGAGGTTATCCGAACTCGGCTCGCCGAGCCGCAGTCGCGAAGTAGACGTCGAGCTCCACTACAGCCTGCCAGATCCGTGGAAGCGAAGGCTCTTCGCCGCCCTGTCCGCCGTTGCACCCTGACGCCCTTCCGCGGTGCCGGACAGCGAAGCAGCACGGTGCAGATCCGTGCCTCAGAGGTTCCAGAAGACGCTCTGGGCCGAGTTTCTCGCCCTCGCTGAGGAGCTCCACGCTCACCTCGACGAGCGGACCACTCGCGTAATCCGCGAGGCAGTCAACGACGACATCAGCGAGCCGCTCGCCGACGACCCCAAGGCGTTACCCGACCCGAACCGGTGACCCAGCCCCTCCGCTGATCTCCCGCCGTAGACCCTGATGGCTACGATGAAAACCCGTCGGGTCGCCGCGAACGCATGGTAGCTACCGAACACTGGGCCAAGCGCGGTTGGCTTCTCAGCGGGCGCGCCTAGGGTCCCTCATTGGAGCGGTATGATCGAAGCCGTTCTGCACTAGAAGCCCCTGCCGCACGATGCTAGTGGCTGCCGATGATGTGTGGGAGAGGCGAGGGCGGAAGCATCCGCGCGTTTTGGGGCTTTGCTGCGTTCGTATCGGTGCTCGTTGCTTTGGGTGGCTGCGGCAAGTACCCGACCGTCGTAGCTAACGATCGCGGTACTGCTGGCACGGCAGGAGTAGCCACGGCAGGTTCCGCAGGAGTTGTCACGGCAGGTTCCGCAGGAGCAGACACGGCGGGCACGGCGGGCACGGCGGGCCGCGCCACCGCAGGCTCGGCGGGCGAGGCCGCGGGAGGCTCGACTTCTGCGGGCGCCGCGGGCGACTCGGGGCCGTTGCCCATCGATACCGGAGTCGCGTGTGACGCGATCGAGGATGACGGCGATCCACGAACGGTGGAGATCTGCGGGGAAGCAGGGACCGTCTTGAGCGTGACGGTGCCAGAGCTCGACGCTACCGTCACGTCTTCGACCTACACCGCGAACGAGTGGCTTTTCAGTGGACCCAGCGCCATCCAGCAAGAGGTCGCGGCCGACGCCGTCGTCGAAGAGCGGGCCTGCGCGGTGCACGGCTTCGTCTACGCTGCCGACGGATCGGCGCTCCCCAACGTACTCGTGGAGGTCCTGGGTCATCCGGAGCTCGGGTACACCCTGACGCAAGGTTCCGGGCGCTTCGACATGATGGTCAATGGTGGCGGCCCCACCACCCTCGTCTATCGTTTGGACGGATTGCTCGAGGCTCAGCGCACGCTCGATCTCGTCTGGGGCACGGATCGCTGGGCTGCCGACGTCGTTCTCCTGGCGGCGGATGTTGCGGTCACGTCCCTCGATCTCACGTCGAGCGAGCCGTTCCAGGTCGCGCAAAGCAGCGTGATGAGCGACGCGGACGGGGATCGCCAAGCCACGCTGTTTGTACCGGCGGGCACCGAAGCCACGATGGTGTTTTCCGATGGCTCTACGGAACCCCTCACGACAATGGACGTCAGACTCACCGAGTTCACCGTCGGAGAATCCGGGCTATCCGCCATGCCCGCCGAGCTCCCGCCAAGTACGGCGTATACCTACGCCCTCGAGCTGAATGCCGATGAAGCCGTGGCCATGAGTGCACAGTCCGTTCAGTTCAATCAGACGGTGTACCTCTACGTCGACAACTTCCTGGGCTTCCCGGTTGGGATGCCCGTGCCACACGGGGCCTACGCTCGCGATCGTGGGGTCTGGGTCCCGGAGGGCTCCGGCGTCGTGCTCGAAATCCTCGGCATCGAAAGCGACATGGCGCAACTGGACGTCACTGGAGACGGGACGGCGGATGCGACCGATGTGCTCGATGCCCTCGGCATCACGGATGAGGAGAGACTCCAGCTGGCGCGGTCGTTCGGCGTCGGTGACCAGCTCTGGCGCACGCCGCTGACTCACTTCACGAGCCCCGTCGATCTGAACCTGCCCTCGCTGCCACCTTCGGAACCTGCGCTTCCTCCCCCGCCTCCCACCGTGGCAAGCCCTGATCCCGACGATTGTGCCGTCCCGGGGAACTCGACCATCGAATGCGCTGGGCAGACGCTCACCGAAACCCTGCCCCTTGCAGGCACTCCCTTCACCCTCGGTTACCGCAGCGATCGCGCGGCGGGTGGCGCGAACTCCTCCATCGTCATCCCTCTCGTGGGCCCTGAGGTACCCGAGGGGATCGCCAGCGTCTACCTTGGTATACAAGCCGCCGGCCAAGTCTTCCAATACGAGCTCGAGCCCGAGCCCGACCTGCGACACGTCTTTCGCTTCGACGGTCGTGACGCGTATGGGCGCGTCCTTCAGGGCTCGGTGCCCGTCACCATCCTCGTCGCCTATCTGTACGCCGACTCTGTCTACTGGAGCGTCGATCAGTTCGGGGCCGTCATTCCCAGCGGTGAAGCCACCGCCGTGCCCTCGCGCCTGCCTACCCTTATCCAATGGCAGCACACCGTGACTCTCGAGGCCTGGGACGAGAGCGCTTCTCCCGAAACCTCCGTGGGCGGCTGGGAGCTCAACGTGCACCATCGCTACGATCCCGCGACCGGCACGCTCTATGGGGGAAACGGAGCCCAACGCTCCGCCAGGGCCTTGGGTTACGGGGTCAACCTCGTCGCGGGCGGTGGCACGAGCCATGAGGATGGCGCTTTGGGACCCGATGCGGAAATCGGATGCTGCTACAACAGCAGCATGGCGGTCGGCCCGGACGGCACCATCTACTTCAAGGACGACGGAGCGGACGGAAGCAGCGATAGGATTCGCAAAGTGACGCCCGATGGGCGAGTATGGCTCGTTGCGGGAACTGGCGCTGCCGAGCACTCGGGCGACGGAGGCCCAGCCGTCGACGCCGGCTTCGACATCATCTCTGATCTCGACGTGGGCCCCGACGGGAGCCTCTACGTGCTCGACAATTGGGCATATCGAGTTCGAAAGATAACGCCGGACGGCATCATCACGACGGTCGCCGGCAATGGGGGCGACGAGGCGCTCGTCGATGGCGTCCCCGCCACTGAATCGGGATTGCTCAATCCCGACAAGATCGCCGTCGGCCCCGACTCGACGCTCTATATCGCCTCGATAGGCGCTATCCGTCGCGTGGACCCCGGCGGAATCATCCACACCTTCATGGGGAGCTCGACGGTTTCGGGACAATCTCCCGAGATTGCGAGGGAGCCCAGTGCACTCGATATTGCCGCTGGGAACGATGGGAGCCTTTATCTGCTACAGGGTAATGTTGCTGAACGCACCATATGGCGGATCGCGCCCGACGGGACGGAAGCGCAAGTCGTGGGTGCCGGGAACTCCCCGTGGATGGCGAGTCTAGCGGTCGGGGCGAACGGCAACGTCTACGTATTCAACGACTGGGACTTTTCCATGAGCAGAACAAGGCTGAGTGACGCGACGTCGGTGGTGATCGTCGGTCCTCAGCCCGATGAAAACGCGACCCACGGTTTCGAAGAAGGCGGCTACGCAGCAGGAATGGGTCTCGGGACGGGCAACTTCGCTATCGGCCCCGATGAAACGCCCTACATGCGGCGAGAAGGGTCCATCGTTGCCATTCGCACGCCACGCGGGTTCGGAGCGGATGAGCTCATGGTGCCGACCGAAGACGGGCAGCAAGTTTTCCTCTTCGATCGATCGGGTCGCCACCTCGAGACCCGCAACGGCCGCACGGGCGAGACGCTCCTCAGCTTCGGCTACACGTCGAACGGCGCTTTGGCGACCATCACCGACGGTGACGGCAACACGACGACAATCCTGCGAGCTGCGGATGGCTCCCCAGAGAGAATCGTGGGTCCCTTCGGTCACGCCACGGGGATCGGGCTAGACAGCGAAGGAAGGTTGTCCGCGCTCGGCTTGCCTGGGAGTATCACCTACGAGGCCACGTACCATCCGAACGGTCTGCTCGCGACGTTTTCCGACGCCGTCGGCAAGACGGCCACGTTCACCTACGACGACTTCGGTCGCTTGGTGGCAGACGAAGACGACACGGGAGGCTTCCATCACCTGACGCGCACGGAACTCGCCACGGGCTGGGAAGTGGCCCGCACCACGGCCGAAGGCCGCACCACGGTCTACCGCGTCGAGACCCTCGACGACGGCGCGACCCTCAAGACGAATACCTTCCCCGACGGCTCTCAAGCCTCGGTCTTGGTGGGTCCAGGCGCGCAGACTACGGCCTCCTTGGCGGACGGCACCCAGATCGTCACGACGCGCACGGCGGACTCCCTCTGGGGCGTGTACGCCCCCCAGCTGTCGACCACCGTCACGCTTCCCAGCGGGCTCACCCGCACCAGCTCCACGACGCGCGCGGCGGTCGAGGATCCCGACGACGTTACCCGCTTGAACGAGGAGATCGTCACGCAGGCCGTCAATGGCAGAACCACCACGCGCCACTACGAGCGAGCCACGTTGAGCGAAACGACGACGAGCCCCGCGGGGCGACAGGCAGCGCAAACCATCGACGGCATGGGTCGCCCCTTGACCATCGCGTTCCCCGGAAGCGATCTGATCTCCAGCGAGTTCACGTATGACGAGCTCGGGCGCATGAGCCGCATGGTCCAGGGCGAGCGCGAAACGCTCCTGAGCTACTACGACACGAGCGACGAGCAGAACGGCTACCTCCAATCGATCACCGACCCATCGCAGCAAGCCACCGTCGTCGTTCCCGACGCTCTCGGCCGCCCACGTTTTTCCAGAAGAGACGACGTCACGACGGCGTTCTCCTGGGATGGCGCGAGCAACATGACGAGCGTGAGCCCGCCCGGGCGTCCCGCGCACACGCAATCATATACCTCCACCAGCTTGCTCTCAGAGTACGCCCCCCCGGCCGCGGGCCTCGCGAGGGCCGAGACGACGTACACCTACAACCTCGATCGCCAGCTCGTCACGACGACACGCCCGGATGGCGGCGTCATGCGGCGCACCTACGATGATGCCGGTAGGCTACGAACCGTGACTCTCCCGGATACGACGGAGGCGACCGCCGGAAGCCTCGACTACACCTATCACGAGCCCGGTTGCGATCCGACCACGGGTTGCGCGCCGGGGCGTGTGCAGAGCATCCAGGGCCCGAGCGACGTAACCCTCGAGTATGGCTATGACGGGCAGCTGACGACGCGCGTTGCATGGCTCGGCGACGCCAGCGGCGCGGTGCTATACACATACGACGAAGACTTCCAGGTCGCCGCCGAAAGCGTCGACGACGGAACCGCGATGCACACGACCCTCTTCGGCCGCAACCCCGACGGGCAGCTCGTCTGCGCCTCCCAAACGAGCTGCGACCCCCCGGACGCCGACGCGCTCACACTCAGCTACGCTGCGGAGCTCCCGCAACTCGTCAGCACGACCTTGGGCGCCATCACGACGACGCACACCTACAACACCTACGGCGAGCTCGCGAGCATCGCGGCGCGTGCCGCCAGTTCCGCGCTCTACGAGGTCATCTACGACAGTGCCGCAGCCCCGCGTGACCCCCTAGGTCGAGTCACGACGAAGACGGAAACACTCCGCGGCGTCACGGAGCAAAGCGAGTACGCCTACGACGCTCAAGGGCGCCTCACCGACGTGTGGCGAGACGGCACGTTGATCGAGCACTACGACTACGATCCCAATGGGAATCGACTCAGCCTAGCCACTCCCACCGGAACGGTCGACGCCACCTACGACGATCAGGACCGCCTCCTCAGTGCCGGTCGCGTCGACTTCGCCTACAGCGACGCTGGCGAGCTCCGTGAGCGCGTCGACAGCTCGACCGGTGAAGCAACGGGCTACCACTATGACGCTCTCGGAAACCTGCGCCGGGTGGAACTACCCTCGGGTACCAGGATAGAGTACTCGGTCGACGCCCACCGCCGCCGAGTCGCCAAGAGCGTGAACGGCACCATCGTCAAGCGTTGGCTGTACCGCGACGCCCTGAACCCCGTCGCGGAGCTGGACGGAGCGGGCACCCTCACGTGGCGCTACGTCTACGCGTCGAAACCCCACGTCCCGGACTACGCGATAGAAATAGCCACCGGCAATCGCTACCGCTTCATCACGGATCAACTGGGGTCTCCAGTGCTTGTGGTGAACGCCGAGAATCCGACGGACATCCTGCTGGAGGCCCGATACTCGGCGTTCGGGGAGCAAACGGTGGTCAGCGGGGATGCCAGTGCGCTGCCGTTCGGGTTTGCTGGTGGGGTTTACGATGGGGATACGGGGCTGGTGCGGTTTGGGGCGAGGGATTACGATTCTCGAGTGGGCAGATGGACGAGCAAGGATCCGATACTGTGGAGTGGGGGGCAGGGGAATTTGTATGGGTACGTTGGAAACAATCCGGTTAATCTGATCGACCCGTTTGGGCTCCGGCGCTGGAGCAACCAGGAAGTCGAGGAGATTCTCGAGGATTACCGATACCAGATCGACTCGTCGAATATCTTGGAGCGGTACCTGATTATGTGGGATCGCCACCGGGATCGGGGGCCGAGCGACTACTGGACCAACAACCAAAATGACACTTTCTGTGTCAGGGGTCAGGAATTGGATTCGGCTGACTTTGGGAATTTCCTGGCGGGCTACGCTACCGGTTACGCGCTCGACCCTACAGCGAACCTGCTAGTGCGTATCGCGGGCGGTGGCTACGGCATCGCTGGCGTACTCGGTCGCTATGGAGAACCGTCGCTGGATCAGATTTTCTGGCTGGGTGACAACACGCGGAGTGTTTTCTTCATTACCGCAGGGACTGCAAATGGGATTTACGATCGACTCTCCAACTAGATGGAGAGGACTGATTTGGCCTGGCGTTGCAGCTTGCTTGGTCGTTACGGGAGCGGCGTCGTATTTCCTTGGTAGCGGACTGTCTGGTCTGTTGTCCATTCCGGTAGTAGTCGGAGGCATCGGCGCGGTTTTGCTCGCTCGTCGACTTCGCCGTGGCGGGAAGACAACCTTTGCTGTGCTCGTGGTCACCGTGCTAGCTATTGTCACGAGTGTCCAGCTGGGGAAGAACAGACTGCGTACTGCGGTTCGTGAAGAAATTGCGCAGATTGAACCCCTCTTGAGACAGGTGAAGAAGGCACCAGACGTGTGGGAAGTGCCTGGAGTGCGGGTTTTGGATCGGGCAATCGTGCGAAGAGATCCGCGTGGAACCGGCTTGATTGTCCGTTTTCCACTGCGCAACCGGACGGCGATTGAGTACGTGTCCAACCCTGGGTACTGGCTGCAGGAAGAGGTGGCCAACTGCTCCGAAGAGATAAAGCCCGGGTGGTATTGGCGGTATGAATGTGGTGGCTAGACGACCCCGTCCAGGTGCTGCGCCCATCGTGTGCATGTCCACCGGTGCGCTCCCCGTCATGCTGCTCAGACAGGCTGCTGCGCTTCCCCGTGCAGAGCAGGTTTCTTGCAGACGAGCAAGGATCCGATACGGTTGGGGGGGGGCCCCAACTTGTATGCATATGCCTATTCGAATCCGGTGAACGCTACCGACATGACGGGGCTTGACACGTTCATGTGTACCGCGCCGCTGCACTCCTGGCCTTCCGCCCACAATCCCAGCTGGTACAACTGGCTCTACCATCAGTTTCTTTGCGTAACCGACAGCGAGGGAAATGTCGTTTGCGGCGTAAGCGATCCGACGCATGCCTATTGCGCCAGCTTCGCTGAAATGTCAGCGGCGGCGCCCTCGGACAGCCGTGCCTCGTCGCCCCGCGGCGTTCGATCGCGGCGGCGGTGTCTGCGCAGGCCGGAGCTCTCCCGAGCCTCCCCCGGGGGATGCCGTCGATGGTGCGTGGGTTCATGGGTTCTCGGGGTTGCTAGCTGTCCGGCGGACGCCAGCGCCACGGCATCAGTTCGTCGATGCGCGACGCGGGGTGCGTCTGAATTCGGATCAGCATGTCGCGGATGTACTCGTAGGGATTCACGCCATGCAATCGACAGCTCGCAACGATCGTCAAGAGCATCGCGAGATTCTGAGCGTGCTCGGCGCTGCCGGAGAACAGCGATCGCTTTCTTCCGAGAGCTACGATCCTGAGCGCTCGTTCCGCTGAATTGTTATGAAGCCGGATCTTCGGATCGCAAAGGAAGCGTTCGAGTCGCTCGCGCTGCTTCACCATGTAGTTGAGCGCTTTGGCCATCTTGCTCGCGGGGGAGTGCTTGCCTGTGCGCGCGTCTACCCAACGCCAGATCTTTCTGACGATCGGCTTGCTCTTGCGTTGGCGGAGTTCGAGATGCTCGGGCTTTCCTAGGATGCCTTCTCGTTCTGCCTGATCCTCGATGCGAAAGAGCTCAGCGATCATGTCGAGGAGTTCGCGGTTTTCATGGTTTTCGGCGCCTGCAGACATGGCTTCGTACACACCGCGCCTCGCGTGGCTCCAACACCCGCTGCGACCACGACCGACCTTCTCCGAGTCGACGCGGTTGTAGCCGCTGTATCCGTCGCAGCAGTATTCGCCTCGCGTGCCGCCGAGGAGCTCGAAGGCGGTGTCGCCGTTGCGGTGGTCGCTGTAGTGGTAGACGATCGCTTGACGAGAGAGGATGGTCCAAATCCATCCCTTGAAGCACTGGTCCTCAGCAAGAATGCGTTGGGTCGTTTCGTCGGCGTTGA
>JAEWRL010000016.1 GCA_023398955.1 Pseudomonadota bacterium | reverse complement strand
CGAGATAGACGAGCTGGCACAGCTGGGTGATATCATCCTCGCTCAAGACCTGGCAGACCGCACCGCAGCGATGCTCACAAAGCTCATCGATAGCGTGAACCGTCTTGCGTGACCGTGACCGTGACCGTGCCCAGCATCCTTCCATCTCCGCCTGGATGTGTTTAGTGCTAGAAGACGCCGATCGCAGACACCCCCGGCAGTTCCCCCACCAGCCATGGGTAAACCCCCACGGTGAGTGCCGCCCTTCGGTTGCGCGCAGCGGGTGCCGTACGGTCGGCTTGGTTCGTCGCTGCGCCCGAGGTGCGATAGTGCAGCGCCCAAGGGAGCCCCCACCCAGCGATCCCTCCCAAGGCAAAGCCAAGGAGGACGTCGGACGCATAGTGCTTCCCGCTCATCAGCCTGCCAGCACCCGTGGCAATCGCTGCCCCCGTCGTGAGGCCGCAGGCGAGGATGTCGCCGTCACGACCGTAGAGAGGGACGTGTGCATGGTGCGTGCACGTGAGCCCCGCCGCCGTCAGGACGGTCGCGGGGTGTCCGGCTATGAAACTACGAAACTCCGAGTTGCGGTGGTCACAGCGCTCGAGCTCCGCCGGGGTCGCCCCAGGCCCGCAGGGGGTGTCGTACTCGGGGCGTCGTCTGCCAACGAAGAGCTGCGTCGTCCACAACACACCTCCTACGAAGGCAAAGGCCTCCATGTCTATCATCGCCATCTGAGCGGCCAGCTCGAGGTCCCCGTAGCCGACGGCCGGCACAATGGCTGAGTCCACCAAGCGGTAGACCATGCTGCCATAGAACAGGTAGTCCGTGGCACGCGACACGCTCCCCGAGAGACCAGGGTCCTCCACCCGAGCCCGCTCCCCGACCGCGTCATCGAAGAGGATGCCACCTCGCCAATTATCGGGCGGCTCCGGCCCCACACCGCGGATCACTAGCGCGCCGGCCAGAACTCCTGCCGCAAGTGCAGACTCCCAGAGCGGTACGCCTCGCCATTCCTGATTCCAAGAAACGGCCTCTTGCTGCGACGGCGGGGCGCTTTCTAGAGCAGACTCGGTGCGGGCGGGAGGAGTAGCCTGCTGCTGAGCAAGAGCCTCGCCTGCTACCGCGACGCAAAGCAGGGAAACTGACACGCGGCGCTTCAATACAGACGCGAGGTACCCGAAATGCCCTGTCCACTGTTTCCTTGGCACGAATGTATCAAGCTCCAAATTGCAACCCAAGGGTGACCCTGTACTGAGGATAGGAGAACGGCGCGCCCTCTGTTTGGGGGATCGGGACGGCGATATGCGCGGGATTCACCACCAGGTAAATCTGCCGCCCCAGCTCATAGTCGAACCCCAGAAGATTGAAACCCAGATACGGGCCAATGGTACCTTCGGGAACGCCATACAAATCGAACATCATCCTCGACGCACCAGCCTGAAAGGTAGAACGTAAGTTCACCCGCTCGAATCGCATCGGGAAGCGCACCACCAGGGTGCCGTACGCTGACACCACACCTCTGCGCATCTTCGCCGCGCTCCTGGCGTACCAGGGATTGTACTCGGCATCCACGCCGAAGAGCCAATGCTCGTCGAGACGGTAGCGCACCCCTAGGGCACCAGCGGCAGCGGGTTTCTGGATGGAACCGGACAGGTTCAACGCCAAACCCCAGGAACCGCGCTCGTCCTCGGGAACCTCTGATCCGGGCCCAGCGAGAGGTCCCTGTTCCTCGGGAGGATGGAGCAGCGGACCTGCTTCGCCGTTCCTGCTGGGCCTCCACGGGACCGACAACGGCCAGCACACCCAACCCGAGGCCCATCGCGGTGAACCAAGGAAGAGACATGGCTCTTCGCTGGCGCAGGGCGCGCCGACGTTGCCAGAGCCCGGCGAGCAGTACGCCCACGCCCACACCCATCCCGAGCCATGAGCGACTACCAGCCGCTGCGACGGAGCAGCCTAACGTCGAGTTCTCATACTTCTCTTCGGGAGCATCGCACCAATCGTTCGTCACGTCGCAGCCGTCGACGTGGGTGAAGTACTCGTCGAGCAGCGCATCGACACGCTCCATCTTCTCGGCGCGGCCAATCAGAGGATCGAGCGTCGCAACGAGGAATTCCTCGCCGGCTCGAATTGCGACCTCGAGCCGCTCGGCCCTGAAGGCGTCCAAGTCTACGCAGTCGTCGAGGGGCGACCGATGCACGGGACCGTCTTCATCGAGATCGTGGGTATCCTCCACCATCTCGGCGTAGTTCAGTACCGTCACGACCTGCAGGTGGTCTTCGGTACGATACGTATGACTGAAACCATCTTGAATGGTGTGGAGCGCACGCCCCATTTCCATGTGGTAGGTGGGAAGCCGAGCCTCCACGGAACCGCGAATATCCAGGGCAATGTCGACCTCCTCGCGAATATCCGCGTCCACGGTGCCGTCCTCCGCTAGCCCGTCGAGGGCGGCAGAGACCCGGCGGCGAATGAGGCGGCGACAAGCCTCCAGAGCGTCCTTGGACCCCTCCGCACCATCGTGGGCCGGGCTCCTGAGGCAGTGTTCGTCCTGATTCCCTGGCCTCCCGTGCAATGGCGCGAGCACATCGAGGTCGTCTTGCTCGTGTCCGCGGAAGTCGACGTTGCGGTTGCCGATGACGAGGGTCGCGCCACCAAGATCATCCAGATCGTTGCGCAGTACGAAGGGCACGTCATCAATGAGCGCTCGTTCGTTTCGGGTCGGACTGATCCGATCGATCGGACCGAGGGTCCTCCGCGCCCGCGAGAGCGCCTCTTGTGTGATGTCCTCGTGGCAGGGATCCGAGACGGCGGTCCTCGTGCTGTAGGCGGCTGCTTCCAGGCTCAGGAATACCAGACAGCACGACGACGCGACTCCGATTCCAAAGGAGCGGAGGCGACCTTCGGTAGGCATGGGCGAGCCCTTTGCAGATCCAATGCCATTCCCGCAGGGCGGCGCTTCTCGCGAAAGCGAACGTGCTTCGCGCGAGCTCAACTACGTCAGTTGGAGGAAGAAAGGTTCCGCGGCCGAACGAGGAACCGGCGGGGTCATCTGCCCCGCTGTGCCGTGTCGCACGGGGCCCGCGCCCCAAACGAGGCACTAACGCCGCAGAAGCGACTTCGTCCCGTCGCGATTTGGGCCCATTGGCCGTCACGTGGCGACCGTTGCAGCCGGCGGTTAACCTACGCTTCGTGTATCGCGCACCGGGAACGGCTCTCGCCTCCTGCCTGCTTGGGTTGTTGCTTTGCGTCTCGTCGGCGAGCGCGCAGTTCAACCCCGAGGGGCGCCGCAAGTCTAAGCCGGCACCAACCGAGTCTCGGACACGGCGCGCCCCGGCAGCCGCTGATTCGGAGCGGCGTGAGCCATCGGCCGACGCCCTGATTCGTCGCTACCGTGCCGTCGTGCTCGCGCAGCCGAGCGCCGCGTTCCCCCTTCAACGCCTCGCAGAGTTGTACCGTGAACGGGATGGCAGCGTCGATGCGCTCCTCGCCGACTTCGAGCAGCGCGCAAGCACGCCAGGCGATGAGCAGTACGCAGCCAGCGTCGCGCTCGGGGGCCTGTACGCCCAAGCGAACTCGACGGAAAAGGCCGTGGCGGCCTACGAGCGCGCGCTCTCCCTGCGTCCAGATGCGCACGAGGCCTATCTGGCCATCGCGCGTGTGCATGAACGAGGCGGCGAGCGTGAGAAGGCCTACGCCGCATTGGAGCGCGCCCTGCCGCGTGTGGACAGCCCCGCGACACGGGAACAGGTGCATCGGAGCCTCATGCAGCTGGCGATCGAGCTCGAGCGCTACGAGGCTGCCGACAGACACCACGCTGAGCTGGTGGATGCTACCAATGGCTCGGCCTTCGTTCAGGGCGAGTTGGGGCGTGAACTGCTCCAGCGGGGAAAAGCGAAGCGCGCCGTTGCCGCATTCGAGAGCGCGGCAAAGGCCGCCACGGGTGACCACCGAGCGCTCGCACCCGCCCTCAAGGAGCTCGGTGCGGCACAGCTCGCGGCACAAGAATTCGACGCCGCCGTGAAGAGCTTGGAGCGTTCACGGCGCCTGGCGGGAAGTAGTCCCGGCCTGCAGCGGGAGCTTCTGGAACTCTTGGCGGATGCCCACCGGGGCATGGGGAAACTCGAGTCCTTCGTAACCGAGCTCGAGAAGAGGGGCCAGCGTGACAGCCTTGCGCTCGAGCAGCTCGGGGGGCTCTACGAGGAGGTGGGGCGCTTGGACGATGCCCTCGAGGCCTACCGCGAAGCACTCGCGCTCCGTCCTGGAGACATCGATACGCGAATCAAGGTCATTCGTCTGCTCCAATTGAGAGGCGACCTCGACCAGGCCATTGACCATATCAAAGCCTTGATTCGTAGCGTCCCCACCAATCCTCAGTACGTCTTCCAGCTCGCCGAAGCGCTGCTGGCTCGAGGGGACCGGGCTTCCGCCATTGCGGAATTGAGGAAACTGGAGGCGCGTGCTGGCGACAGCGAGGACACCCTTACCGGCCTCGTCGACTTCTACGAGCGGGTCGACGAGAACGCGCGAGCCTTGGCCCTGCTTCGTCGTCTCACCCAGCTCGGCAGCGGAGATCCCGAACACTTCGTGGACCTGGGGAACCGCTATTGGCGAGATGGTGAGCGCACGAAGGCGAGGCAGTCATGGCAGCGATTGCGCGAAGCTTCCGCCAGCCCAGCCGCGGGCCATCAGCGGCTGGGAGAAGTGTACCTGGAGCACGATCTCACGGAAGAGGCGCTGGAGGCGTTCCGCCAAGCCGTGGCCTTGGCGCCATCCGACCCACGCTATCGCCAGTCGTTGGCCCTTGCCCTCGAGCGTATCGCACCCTTGGTGGCGTCGACAAAACGAAAGCGCGAGTACCGTGAGGAAGCACAGCGCATCTGGCACGAGCTGCTCGCTCAGAGCCGCGGGAATCCCTCCATGGCCCGGGACGCGCGACGCCATCTGGTGAGCGCCTGGCACATCGAGGGCTCCCTTCCGGAGCGCGTGGCCCCCTTGCAACGGAGGTTGAAGGGCCCCCCTCCCGACCCGGAAGCAGGACGTCTGCTGGCGGAGGTCTGGTCGAAGCTGCGCGAACCGGCTCGCGCCGCGGAAGCGCTGGAGCGGGTCGTCGCGCTCGCGCCGGGAGACACGGAAAGCCTGACGCGCCTGGAGAGAGCTTACGCCGATCAAGGCAAGCTACGCAGCGCCTTGGGGATCCTAGAAAGGCTCACGGCTGCCGAGCCTGCACGCGCCAGCGAGTACTACCGCCGCATGGCCGAAACCGCTGCGCGACTCTACGACGACGAGCTGGCTCTGCGCTATGCGCGTCGCGTCATCGCGCTCAATCCCGACGACAGCGCCGGCCACGAAAGCCTCGCGGCGCTGTACCTGCAGACTCAACGCTACGAGGAGGCCATCCTGGCCTACCGGCGAGCCATCCTTGGCAACCCTCGCTCCTATCCGACCTACATCGACCTCGCCGATCTGCTCATCGCCCGCGAACGCGACGAGGAAGCCGTCAAGCTGCTCGAGCGAGTCATCCTCTCGAGCCCCGACGACGAGCTCGTGGCGCGCGCGGCCCGCACCAGTCTGCGGATCCACGTCGGAAGGAACGACATCGAGTCCCTCGAACGCGTTTTGCTGCCGCAGACGCTGGCCCACCCGGGGCGCACGGTGTTCCGTCGCTTGCTGATCGAGCTATACGGGGCGCAGCTGATGCCATGGGTGCAGGTCGTGCGGTACGGCGAGCCCAGCGAGCGCCGCGAGGCCCAGCGCGCACTCCAGGACCTCGGCCAACGCGCCACGAAACCGTTGCTCGACGCGCTGAGCGACGCTCAGGAGGGGCAGCGTCGGATCGCTTTCCAGCTGCTACGGTACGTCCAGAGCCCGAGCGCTGGCCCGGCACTCATTGCGTTCGCCCAAACAACGCCCGACGGCGCGCTCCGAGGCGCGGCGATGCGAGCCGTCGCGAGCATGCGCAGTGCAGCGCTGTTGCCGCGGATCGAGAGCATCCTGTTCCCAGAAGGCGCCCTCGCTCCGGACGATTATGACCCGTTGGTGGCGGGTGCTGGTCGGGCTGCAGCGCTCCTCGGTGACCGGCGCGCGGCACCGTTGCTGATGAGAATGCTCAGCAGCGACTCGGCCCTCATGCGCGCTTGGGGTGCCATCGGACTCGGGATCCTGAGAGCCCCAGCAGCCGAGGCCCGCCTTCGCGATGCAGCAGTGGACACGAGCCTCGGCCCTGTACCTCGGTCCGCGGCGGCCTTCGCGCTCGGACAGCTGGGAGGGGGAGCGCGACTGGACGAGTTCCTGGGCTCGCTCGCGAAGGACGACGAGGCCCTAGTGCGGGCACAAGCCACCTGGTCACTGGCGCGCACAGACAGCTCGCGTGCGGCCGACGCCGTCGCTACCTTGCTCCTGTCCGACTCGGACCTCCTCGTGAGCGCGGGCGTGGCCGCTGCCATCGAGTTCGGACGCGCCCAACCGCAGCCTGCTGCCGAGTACGCGGAGGAGCTCCTCGAGTTCGAAGGCTCCCTCTCCGAGTGGCTCGCCCGGTTCCCGGATCATCGCGAGGTGTCGGCCGAAGCCGCTCTGGCTGCCCTCGAGAAACTCGCGCCAGCGCTGAGGACCGCGGCTCGGAGCGCCGCTCAGCGATCGGTCCACGACGCCATCTCGGTGGCCCACGTGCTCGTCGGACCCAGCGGCGAGGCCGCCTTCGTCCCATTGACGAGCGCCATCGGCAAGCAGTCGACGGAGGCGGCGCGCTCAGCGGCGGAGCTGGTGGAAGGAATTGGAAGGGGGGCAGCCGACGTGTTCGAGCAACTCGCGGCTCATCCGGCGCCGAGCGTGCGGCTCGAGGCCATCCGCTTCATGGCTTCGCGGAAGACCACCACAGCGGTTGAGGTGCTGGCAGCGGCGCTCGATGACGCCGACCTGGATGTCCAGAGGGCTGCCCTGGACGGGATCCAGCGACAACCTCTCTCCTCTGAGCTCACGGCGGGCGTTCTTCGGTTACTCCGGAGCTCCGACCGGTGGGCACTGCGTGCGCGCGCTGCCGAAGTACTGGGACTCATCCCAGGCGCGGTCGAGCACGATGAGGTGGTCGCCGCCCTCGTCGAGCGACTCCGCGGGGACGACATCGCCTGGGTCCGACAGGCGGCAGCTCGGGCATTGGTCGCAGCGCGCCAGCCGGCCGCCCTGCGCGCCCTGGCAAGACAGGCTCAGCGCGATCCCGAGCCACGCGTGCGTGCCAACATCGAGGCTCTGCTACGCTCTGCGCCATGATGCGTCGCCCTGCCGCGGCGCACCTCGTGCTTGGTCTTGTCTGGGCATGCGGTGCGACCGGCTGTAACAACCTGGACCGGTTCGATACCACGGGGGATGGCGCGTACACTGGTTGCATCGTTGGAGCCCCTTTCGCCCATGAGGGCATGCTCCCCGCCGGCGAACCGCCGCTCCTCGAAGCCACGCTAGAGCTGAATATCGATGCCCTCTTCGCGAGAAGCACCAATCCTCCGCCTTCGCCTGGCACCCTCAGCACCCGCGCAGGGCAAGGATTGTGCGCACCCGAGCCGCTGTTCGCCGACGCTCCGCTGCGGATGATGCGGGCACTTCAGCACGATCCCCTCTCGCTTCTGGAGTTCGGGGATGCGCGCACCCACAACTTCATGGCCTGGGTGGACTCCACCTGCCAGGGAACGATGCTGGCGGTCGTGTCGCTCGTCCACGATGGCTCGGTGGAGCTGCGGCTCCTGAAGCCAGCCCCAGCAGCGGACGCGAAGGCCAGCCCGGAGGAGTCTCCGGGTTTCGCCTACTTCCAGCTCGACCGTGGCGAACGCACCTGCAACCCTTGACCCCGATGCGGATCCTCGGAATCGAGACCTCCTGTGACGAGACAGCGGCCGCCGTCGTCGAGGACGACGGGACCGTGCTGAGCAACGTCATCCACAGCCAGGTGAGCCTCCACGCGCCGTATGGAGGCATCGTCCCCGAGCTCGCATCCCGCGATCATTTGCGGAGCATTGGCCCCGTCATCGATCGCGCACTGCAGCAGGGCGGACCGTTGGACCACATCGACGGCATCGCCGTCACTTGCCAGCCGGGCCTGTCAGGAGCGCTGCTCGTGGGGCTTCAGACAGCGCAGGGCCTGGCATGGGCGAGTCAGAAACCGCTCGTCGGGGTGGACCATCTCGTAGGGCACTTGGTAGCGGCGTACCTGCGCTTCCCTGACGCCGCCGAGCAGCCCGCGCCGCCAAGCCTGCCGTTCGTTGCCCTTCTGGCCTCTGGGGGCCACACGGCGCTCTATCGCGTGGATAGCCTCGAACTCAAGGGGATCCAGGAGCTCGGAGCGACCCGTGACGATGCCGCCGGCGAGGCCTTCGACAAGGTCGCCAAGCTGCTCGGGCTCGGCTATCCAGGGGGACCGACGGTAGACCGCCTGGCGCGGGAGGGGCACGCCGGGGCCGTGGAATTGGCGCGACCCATGCCCAGCAGGGCGTCTCTCGAGTTCAGCTTCTCGGGCCTCAAGACCAATGTCATGCGCTGGGTTCAGCAGCATGGCATTCCCGGGAACGATCAACGACTACGCGACCTTTGCGCCTCATTCCAACGGAGGGTGGTCGAGACCCTGGTGAGAAAGACCATCTCCGCTGCGCGGCGCGAGGGTGTGCTGACAGTGGTGCTCGCCGGGGGCGTCGCCGCCAACCGTGAGCTGCGCGAGTCACTCAGCGAACAGGCAGCGCGACACGGCATCCAGGTCGTCTTGCCGCCGCTGGTGGCTTGCACGGACAACGCCGCGATGATCGCCTACGCAGGGAGCCTTCGCTTGCGCCGCGGAGAAGACGACAGCGGCCACCTGGTGATGAGCCCTCGCACAGCGCTGTTGCGAGTGACGCGCAAGGGCCGGGGCCGTCGCATCGACGCATCGTGCCACGGGCGCTGAAGGCGCCTGGAGCATCAACCTAGATTTCGCGCGCTCCCCCCCATGAAAGGTTTGGATGGGCGGAGTTGGGGTTTTTGAGCGCATGGGGGCCACTATCGTGGGTTGATCGGCCCCCGCGCCAAGGCAGGTCCGGCGCCTACTCGGCAGCGTAGCGACGTACCAGGTTGTGGGTGAGCAGTCGCTGTCGGCACCCGCTGCCAGCCTACGCCGCGTCTCGCCCTTGCTCTCGGAGTCTGACGATGGACTCTCCGCGCGGCGAGTTGGCGTCCTCCGCTGGCCGGACGACGTTCCCTCTCCATGCGGGGCCTGGCGCTCTTTGGGACCGCGCTGCTGCCGCACCGCAAACCGCCGCGCGCGCTCCCGCTCGAGCAGTACGTCGAGAGCACGTTCCACAATATCGGCGAGAGTCGCGTCGGGAAGCGAGT
>JAEWRL010000161.1 GCA_023398955.1 Pseudomonadota bacterium | reverse complement strand
CGTACAGCGACCCCAGCGCCGTGCGAAACCGCAGGCGAGCATTCCCCGCGTGGCATCCGAATCCTTCGGCAAGGTTGAGCGCGACGCTGCTCAGCGCCCTGCGGAGCTGCGACTCGAGGTCGCGGTCCTTGCGTCCGACGGCTTCGACGAGGGGCCGCGCCCCGCTGATTATGGTGATGATGCTATTGAGGAGCTCTTGGCTGAGCGTTGCGTTCATGCCAGACAAGGCGCAGCTGCTATGACACCGACCCGACGCTTTTCGCCGTGAAGCGCCGGAGGTGGCGGAGCAGGTGCGCCACGCCAGCAGGAACGCTGCGCTCAGCCAACAGCGACGAGCGGACCCTCGAGCCATCAGCGCAGCCCCCCGGCACCGAAGCTGACGCTGACGCCAACGCCGACGCAGACGCCGATGCAGATGCTGACGCCGATGCAGATGCTGATGCAGTAGCTGACGCTGACGCTGACGCCGACGCAGTCGCTGAAGCTGACGCAGTCGCTGACGCCGACGCAGTCGCTGAAGCTGACGCCGATACAGAAGCTGAAGCTGAAGCAGAAACCGTGTCCGGCGTCCAAACAGACGAAGCGGCGCGGTGGCGCGCCGGTTACGGACGCCGCGCGTCTGCGCTCACGCCCTCACGCGCCGCCAGTCGCGCCCCGTTTCAGCGGGCGCTCAGCCCCCTACTCGTCCTCCGCGGTCGGTAATAGGACGCAAAAGGCACTGCCACGCGACGACGACTCTTCCAGCCAGATCCGCCCGTTGAAGGAGCTCACGATAGTCTCGCAAATGGCAAGCCCGAGCCCCGTCCCCTGAGCCTTCGTGGTGAAGAAGGGCTCGAAGAGTCGCCCCGCGTCCCCCTCCGAGACTCCAGCACCCGTATCCCGGATCTGGATCATGACGTGGCGATCCTCGGCGGGGCGGATCGAAATGGTGATCTGGTTCTCCCGGGGCGTACCCGGAACAATGGCTTCGGCGGCGTTGAGGATCAGGTTCGAGAAGACCTGCACCAGACGCTCCCGCTCACCCAAGACCCGCGGCGCATTCTCCCAATCGGTGACGAGCTTGGCACGAGGCTCGACGGCAGCACGCGTCAGCTCGATGGCGAGACCTATCGGGTAGCGGAGGTCCACGACCTCCACCGGGTAGCTAGCCCGCGCCAGCTCCAAGAGCTCACGCACGATGCGCTGCACGCGCTCGGTACCCTCGTGGATCATGTCCGCGCAGCTGATCAGAGACGGCAAGCGGCGTTGCAGGACTTCCCCCTCGCAGGAGGCGTCCAACCCGGCGCGGAGCTGCTCGGCGTTGAGCATCATGTAGCCGAGGGGATTGTTGATCTCATGGGCGATACCGGCCGCGAGGGTACCGAGGGCGGCAAGGCGTTCGGTCTCCAACAGCTTTCTCTGCAGTGCCACCTGCTCGGTGACGTCGCGAATCCAGAAGACCGCGTGGCGAACTCCCGGCGAATCGCCCGGCACCGCCACACTCGTGCAGGCGAAGTGTCGGTGCCCACCGGGTACGTCGAGCGCGTATTCGTACTCCGCCGACGCGCCCGTCTCCACCGTCGCCACGACAGCATCGTGGTGGCGTTTGCCGAGCTCCAGACCGAGGGCATCAATGATTGTTCGCCCTATGAGCTCCGCCTCGGGCCGCGCCAGGAGCTGCGGATCGCTCGTCCAGACGCGAACGACGCGCGCGTTGGCGTCCAGCTCGAAGACGATGCCCCGCAGCTGGCTGGAGAAGAGGCGTAAACGCGCCCGAGCTTCCTCCAGCGCTCTCTCGAGCTCCTGGGGACCTCGCTCGCTCGCGCAGCGGCCACCCTGCGAGGCCCTGACGCCCGCCCCAGGCCGCGTCGTCGCTCGCGAAAGCCAGAGCCTTTGCCTACGGCTGGTGAGACGTGCAATCGTCAAGGGCAGACTGCTCCACGCGTGGGTTCCACTAGGCCGCCCAGTGTAGCCCCCTTAACGCGGCCCTGCCCATGGGGACTTGCCGTCGCTGCGCCGTGGGAACACGGCGCGTGGCAACGCGCACACAGGGAGGCCGCGGGGGCGCCCCTGGCCGCGGCGACGAACAGCGGAATTCGACCGAGCCACGACAGGTCACTCTTGCTACCCCTGGCACCGCCGTTGCTTAGTGGACGCTGCCCATGCCGAACCTTCCCCTCGAGCCGACCCCCGACCCATCCGGATCGTCCGCGCCGCCCCCTCCCCAGACCAAGCCCCGCGCCCGTCGTACGAACGCGCGTCGATGGGCAGCCTTGGTACTCCTTGGCGTCATCGTGGCCTGCGTCACTGTCGCCAAGAATCCCGAACCGGCGCGCCTTTTCCATCTGGGACCCAAGAGCCCGGACGTCGCCTCGGCAGGCGACGCGGCTCTGTCGGTAGTCCACTCCGGACCTCGCGGCAAAGCCGGCGCGAGCAGCGTCATCGCTCTCGTCCTCAGTCAGCCGCTGCGGGAGCTCGACGCCAAGGATGATGCCGTAGATCTGCCGCTCACGCTGACGCCTGCGGTACCCGGGAAGTGGCAGTGGGTTGGCTCGAGCGCCGTCCAGTTCGCCCCCGCAGCGGGTCGTCTGCCCTTGGCCACGCACTTCACGGTGGAGCTCGGCGCGACAACCCGAGCCCTCAGCGGCGCAAAACTGGCGCGCCCCCACAGCTTCTCGTTCAGCACGCCCGCACCGAGACTGGTCCGCCATACGCCCGAACAAGGGGCGCGAGGCGTCGCGACGGACGTGCCAATCGTCGTCCAGTTCGATCAACCCGTTGCGCCTGCGGAGGTGGAGCGGCTGGGTCACCTCACCGCGGCGGGCAAGCCGGCCAAGTTTCGCGCGCGCCCCTGGCACGAGGGCGATCACGAGGCCCGCGGTCCGCACGACGACGCTCGCCGATCAGTCGCCGTCGTTCCCGAGCCGGCACTGCCGCGGCATGCGCGCATCGAATTCCGTCTAGAACCCGGCCTCCAAGGCCTCGAAGGACCCCTTGCCAGCGAGCAAGCCGCACAGTTCTCCTTCGAGACCTTCGGGCCGTTGAGGGTTCAGGTGCGGTGCGGTTGGGAGCGCTGCGGTCCCGAGGACGAGTTGCGCTTCGAGTTCTCCAATCCGGTACGCGCCGGGGCTCTGCGCGCGCACATCCGCACGGAGCCGGCCCTCCCCCTGCGCTGGCCCGAATGGCTCGGTCCCGACGACGTGATCCGCGACGTCAGCGTTCCGGCACCCATGAAGCCGCGCTCGCGCGTTGTCGTTACGGTGGGAGCTGGCCTTGTCGATCACTATGGCCAGTCCCTCGAGAAGCCCATCCGGCAGGTGATCGAGGTGGGGGACTACAGACCCGCGCTCGCCCTGGGCGTCACGGGGGAACTGCTGGAACCCGCTGGGCTCGAGTCGTTGGCGCTCGAGACTCTCAATACGGGTTCGACGGCGCTCACAACCACAGCAGTCTCCCCGGGCTTCGCCGCGACTTTCAGCGATCGGCCTTGGGACGACATCCCACCGCTGAAGGGCGCCCGTACTGTATGGCTCGACGGTGGGAATGACAACCGCACGCGCCGCCATGCCATCGACCTCCTGGAGGTGCTGCGGAGTCAGCCGCGCTTCGGCGCCTCGGAACGCGGGGCGCTGCTCGTCGAGCTGCGGAGCGGGACTGGCCCTGAGAAAGAGGTGCGTCGGCAGCTCCTGCAGGTGACCGACCTCGCCCTGAGTGGAAAGCTCAGCCGCCAAGGCTCTGTGTTGTGGGTGACGCGGCTCTCTACGGGGCGGCCCGTGGCAGGTGCGAACGTCTCGATCTTCGAGGGCGAGACACAGCGTCATCGCTACGTCAGCGATGGCGCCGGCTTCGTCGTCATCCCGGCCTCGGCTCTGTCACCCGCCTTCTACGACGAGACGAAGACGAGCACGGCGCTGGTCGTCAACCATGGCGCGGACTGGACGGTGCGCTCGGCGAAGAGCTTCCTGGGGCCTTGGCGTTTACCTTACCCACCGAACCTCGGCAAGGTCGATCCCCTCACCGTGTTTCTCTTTACGGAGCGCGGCACCTACAGGCCCGGAGACGAGGTATGGGTCAAGGGGATCGCGCGACGGCAAGCGGACGATCACTCGAGCAGCGCCGGCACCAAGGAAGTCGTCACCGGTCGCTTCCGACTGAGGCTCCTCTCGCCGAATGGCAGCGTCGCCCTCGAGAGGGAGCTCGAATCGGGGCAGTTTGGCACCTTCGCGACGCGAGTCCGGGTACCGGCGAGCGCAGCCCTCGGCGAGTGGCGGGTCACGGCGGCACCCCTACCGCCCGCCCCCAAAGCGGGCCAAGGCGACGAAGCGCCGAGCGGCGCCTCCGTCGGCTTCGCTGTCGCCGAGTACCGCCCGAGCGAGTTCCAGGTCAAGGCCAGCGCCAGTGAGGCCCACGCCACTGCCGGAGACACAGCCACCTTCCTGACGGAAGCGAGCTACCTTTTCGGCGCGCCCATGGCAGGCGCCACCCTCGAGCACCGTGTCAGCACCGAGCCCACCAGCTTCCAGCCACCGGGGAGCGACGACTGGATCACCGATGACGCGGTCTTCCTGGCGGACCGCGAGGCAGTGCGTGAGCCCTGGGCCCTGCTCGCCTCGGGCCGCGGCAGCTTGGACGCCAGTGGCCGCCACGCCGTCACCACACGGCTCGCCCCCAAGACCCAGGGAGAAACCTTGCGCGTCCGGTTCGAGGGGGATGTCCAGGACGTCTCGCGCCAGAGCGTCTCCGCCTCGACGAGCCTTGTCCTGCATCCGGCCTCACACACGATCGGGCTCCTCCCCTTCGAAGACTGGTTTGTGCCGGCGCCTGGCACGATTCAGCCGCAGGTGCGGGCGTGGACTCACGAGGGTAAAGCCGTCGTCGGGCGCGGGGTGACCCTCGAGCTCATCCGCCGGCGCTGGCAGAGCACCACCGAGCGCTGGGACGGCGGTCATCGCACTGCCTACAAAAGCATCGACGAGCGGGTGGGGAGCTGCTCCCTGGTGACGGCACGCAACACCACCACCTGCAGCCTCTCCGTCGAACGGGGGGGCTACCATATCGTGCGGGCGAGCAGCAAGGACGCTCAAGGACGGAGCACCTTCGCGTCCATGGGACTCTACGCCCTCGGTGGTGGCAATGTCACGTGGCGTGACGACGTCGAGAACGCCACCGTCGAGGTGGTCCCCAACAAGAAGGCTTACCGCGTCGGCGAGACCGCGAAGCTCTTGGTGAAATCCCCCTTCCCGAAGGCGGATGCCATGCTGACCATCGAGCGCGCGGGGGTCATAGAGCACCGGCGGCTCACCCTGGAGGGACCGACGCCCACCGTCGAGGTCCCCATCACCGAGCGCCTGCGGCCCAACGCCTACGTCGCGCTGCATCTCTTGAAGCACCGCGACGGCAAGGCACGAGCCGCCGTCTCGAGCCAGGACCTCTACCGAGTCGGTTATGCCGAAGTCCTTGTCGATCCCGAGGAGCGGCGCCTCGATGTTCGCGTCAGCCCCAAGCAGGAAGAGCTTGCCCCCGGCGACACGGTCGTGGCAAGCGTGACGGTGAAGAACCGCGCCGGCAAGGGCGAACCTGCGGAGGTCACCTTCTACGCCGTCGACGAGGGCGTGCTCATGCTGACGGGCTATCGCGTGCCCGATCCCGTCCCTATCTTCACCGCGCCGCGCCCCCTTCAGGTAGCGACGCTGGAGAGCCGCGCCGACCTGGGGCGCCTCATCGATCCCCAGCTCGGCTCCGACAAGGGGACCGAGGGCGGCGGCGGCGGTGAGGCCCGCAGCACCTTCAAGGAGAGCGCCTACTTCAATCCGAGCATCGTCACGGACGAGAAAGGTCATGCCGAGGTGCGCTTCCAGCTCCCCGACAACCTCACGACCTTCCGCCTGATGGCCGTCGCCGTCTCCCGCGGGGATCGGTACGGTTCGGGCGAGGCAAAGGTGCGCGTCAGCAAGCCCCTGATGGCGCGCCCCGCCCTCCCCCGCTTCCTCCGCGCCGGGGACCGCTTCCAGGCGAGCGTCATCGTCACGACGAAAGGAGCCCGCTCACGCAACGTGACCGTCTCCGCGAGAGCCCAGGGACTCGAGCTCGAGGGCGACCCCGAGCGACGCGTCGGCGTCGAGGCAGACGGCACGGTCGAGGTCCGCTTCTGGGCGCGGGCGCTCCGCGCTGGCTCGGCCAGACTCGACTTCGCTGTGCGCGGCGAACACGAAAGCGACAGTGTGACACTCACCCGCCCGGTGAAGAGCCCCTCCACCCTGGAGACTGTCGCCGCCTACGGGGAAACCCGAGGTCGCGAGACGCAGCGCCTCGGACGCCTCGACGAGGTGCGTACCGATCAGGGTGGCCTGGAGGTGAGGCTCGCCTCGACGCGCCTCGTCGGCTTGGACGGCAGCATGGAGCAGCTCGTCGAGTATCCCTACGCCTGTAGCGAGCAGCTCGCCAGCCGCTTGCTGCCGCTCCTGCCGCTGCGGGACCTCGCCGTCGCCTTCGGCTTCGAGCTTCCCAAGAACGGGCACCGCTTGGCCGAGGCCACTGTCGGCGAGCTCTTGAAGCGCCAACGCGGCGACGGCGGGTTTGGGTACTGGCCGGAGTCGCCGCGGAGTGACGCTTGGCTCTCGGGCTACGTGCTGTGGACCCTGCACCAGGCCAAGCAGCACCGCGTCCCCATGGAGCCTGCGGTCTTCACTCGGGGCATCAAGTACCTGCGCGACGATGTCCTCCATCGCAAGCCTACGAGCGGAGAGCGGGCGGAAGCGCCCCTCGCCCCCGACGTCCTGGCCTTCACGGTCTACGTCCTGGCCGAGCTCGGCAAGCCTGACCTGGGCGCTCTGGAGCGGATCGACGAACGCCGCGCCGAGCTGTACACGGACGGGCTTGCCTGGCTCTCCCTGGCCGCGACGCGGGCGCGTGCTCCAAAGGCCCTCGCTGAACCGCTCTTTCGGCGCCTGGAGTCGAAGCTCGTGCTGGACGGGAATCGCGTCACCCTCTCGGATCCGCCCCCTGCCTCCTGGATGCTGGCGTCCCCGGCGCGCAGCGAAGCCTTGGTGCTGAGCGCTCTGCTCGCGCACGAGCCGAAGCACCCCTTGGCGGGGAGGCTGGCGACGGACCTGCTCGCCCGTCGCGAGGGGGGTGGTTGGCGCACGACCCAGGAGTCTGCCTTCGCGTTGCTGGCGCTGGACGCCTATCGCCGCGCGCAGGAGCCTGCAGCGCCGCGCTTCGAGGCGAAGGTGTGGGCTGGCACGAAGCTCCTCCTCGAACAGCCCTTCGAGGGACGCTCCACGAAAGCGGCCACCCACACGTTACCGATGCAGCGGCTCGAGGAGGCGCGAGGCCTGGACGTGATCTTCGAGCGCGCGGCCTTGGATGACGGCTCTCCCGAGGGCACGCTCTTCTACGAGGCGCGCCTCAGCTACGCCACGAAGGAGCTGCCCCAGCGTCCCCTCGACCGCGGCCTCGGCGTGGAGAAGCGGGTGCGAGCAGCAGAACCCAGCGAGCTCCCCGCGCTGCTCGCGACGTTGGGTCCCTCGACGGAGGTGCTGCCCGCGGGCAGCCTGGTCGTCGTCGATCTCCTGGTCACGACGGGCGCACCGCGCTCCATGGTCGTCATCGACGATCCGTTGGCGGCGGGGCTCGAAGCCATGGACGCGCGCTTCACCACGAGCTCACATTTCGCCAGTGAGGCCGGGGATCGCGCCGGCCCCGCCGCGGGCTTCTCCCAGACCTGGCACCGCCAGGAGCTGCGGGACGACCGAGCCCTGTTCTTCGCGGACGTCATGCCGGCAGGCATGTACCACTTCCGGTACTTCGCCCGCGCGACGACCCTCGGCAGCTTCGTGGTGCCGCCAACGCGGGTCTTCGAGATGTACCAACCAGAGGTCTACGGCCGCACGGGTGCCGGGAGGCTGCGCGTCGTGGACGCGCCGCGTCCGGGAGCCACCGCGCCGTGAAGCGCTGGCCGCGCCTTGCCCGCGTTGGCATCGCGGCAGTCGCCTTGCCATGCCTGGGAGTCCTGGGGCTCTGGGTCGCGTCGCTCACCGTCCCCTTTCCGACAAGTCTCGAGGCGCCGCCCCCCTCTTCCGTGCGCATTCTCGACCGCAGCGGCCATCTCTTGGCTCGCGTGCGCCGCGATGGGCAGCTGAGCGAGCACATCACCGTGGACCAGCTCTCCCCCCACGTCGTCCCGGCGCTGTTGGCGGCCGAAGACCAGCGCTTCTTTGCTCACCCGGGCGTCGACCCCGTCGCTATCGGGCGAGCCGTGCTCCAGGCCGCATGGCACGGCCGCCTCGTCTCGGGAGCTAGCACGCTCACCCAGCAGCTAGCACGCTCGACCTTCGAGCGTCCCCGCAGCCTCCTCGGCAAGCTCCATGAGATGGCTGTCGCCCTGTGCATCGAGCGGCATCTCAGTAAAAATGAGATCCTAGAGGCGTACCTGAACCGCATCGCCTTCGGACCACGCGTCCGCGGCATCCAGGCCGCGGCGCGCCTCTACTTCGACAAGCCTGCAAGCTACCTGAGCCTCTCGGAGGCCGCTACCTTGGTCGCCCTCCCGCGTGGTCCGACGCTCTATGATCCAAGACGCCAGGGCTCGCCCATCGCACGCCGCCGTCACCGCGTCCTGGAGCGCATGGCGGATACTGGCGCCATCAGCCGAGCCGACGCTCATCGGACCCAGCGCCTCCCCCTGCGCCTGCAGAGCGGCTCGACCTGGCCAGGGGCGCACCACTGGGTGCGAAGGCTGCAAGGCCTGGGGCCGAGTGACGAGCTCCAGTCGACCCTCGACTCGGCCCTGCAGCGGCGCGTCGAGGAGCTTGTGGTCGAACACGGCCGCAGGATGAAGCGCTTCGGGGCCAGCGCCGCCAGCGTGCTCGTCGTCGACAACCCTAGCCGGGAGGTGCTCGCCTACGTTGGCTCCGTCGACTACAGCGACGCCAAGAGCGAAGGGCAGAACGACGGGGTTACGGCCCTGCGACAGCCGGGTTCGACGCTCAAACCCTTCGTCTATGCCGCAGCCATGGAGCAGCTGGGCTTCACGGCCGCGACCCTGCTCCCCGATCTGGAGCTCGAGCTCGGCACACCGCAAAAGCCCTTCTCACCAAGGAACTACGACCGCCGATTCCACGGCCCGGTACGCTTGCGCGAAGCTCTGGCAAGCTCCCTCAACGTGCCGGCGGCCTACACCGCCGCGCGCCTCGGCATCGGCAACGCCCTCACAGCCCTGCACCGCTTCGGGTTCGAGTCCCTGCGCCAAGCGCCGGATCACTACGGCGCGGCCCTGGCCCTCGGCGACGGAGAGGTCACCCTCGAAGAGCTGACCGCGGCCTACGCCACGCTCGCCAACGGCGGCCTTTATGCCCCGCTGCGCATCGTCAAGGATCGCCCCCCACGGAAGAAGAACGCGGAGCGTCGCGCTACCAGCGCCGAGATCGCGGCCATTCTCTGGGACATCCTCAGTGACCCACGCGCCCGGGCCGCTGGCTTCGGCCGCGACGGTGTGCTCGAGTTCCCCTACCAGGTAGCCGTGAAGACCGGCACGTCAAAAGGCGCCCGGGACAATTGGACCGTCGGGAGCACGCCGCGCCTCACCGTCGCCGTCTGGGTCGGCAACTTCGACGGCAAGCCGATGCTCGGCGCGAGTGGCGTCACGGGCGCCGCGCCGCTCTTCCACGCCGTCTTGGACGAGGCGGTACGCCTCAGCGGCGGCCCCGAAGCGCCCCGCAACCCCGAAGCCAGCGGGCTCGACCTGAGGCGCGTCGAGATCTGCGCCACGAGCGGCCTGCTCCCCACTGAACTCTGCCCCGAACGCATCCCGGAATGGTTCCGGCGCGGGACGGAGCCCGAACACGATGACACAATGCACGCCCGCTTCGCGGACGAGGTCGTCGAGGTGTACCCCGAGCCGTATCGAGCCTGGGCGCGGGATGCGGGGCGTCCGCTGGGACGGGGCGCGACTGACGTACCGTGACGGCATGAGCGCAGACGCTCTGCGTCGTGAGTGCCGCGACACCGCGCCGCTTCGACTTCGGCTGCGGCTTCCGCTTCGGTGTCAGCTTCGGCTTCGGCGTCAGCTTCGGCTTCGGCGTCAGCCTGAGCGACAGCGTCGGCTTCTGCTTCAGCGTCGGCGTCAGCTTCTGCTTCAGCTTCAGCATCGGCGTCAGCTTCTGCTTCAGCATCGGCGTCAGCGTCGGCTTCAGCCTGAGCGACTGCGTCGGCGTCAGCTTCGGTGCCGGGGGCTGCGTCTGCTTCCGCTTCGATGTCAGCTTCCGCTTCCGTGTCAGCTTCGGCGTTGGCGTTCGCGTCGGTTTCAGCCTGAGCGACTGCGTCGGCGTCAGCTTCGGTGCCGGGGGTTGCGTCTGCTTCTGCATCGGCTTCAGCTTCGGCATCGGCGATAGCTTCAGCGTCAGCTTCAGCGTCGGCGTCAGCTTCTGCTTCAGCATCGGCGTCGGCGTCGGTTTCAGCCTGAGCGAACTACGTGAGCGCCCACGTCAGCGTCAACATCGGCGTCAGCTTCTGCTTCAGCATCGGCGTTGGCGTCAACTTCTGCGTTCGCGTCGGTTTCAGCCTGAGCGACTGCGTCGGCGTCAGCTTCGGTGCCGGGGGTTGCGTTGATGGCTCGAGGATCCGCTCGTCGCTCTTGGCTGAGCGCTGCGTTCCTGCTGGCGTGGCGCACCTGCTCCGCCACCTCCGGCGCTTCACGGCGAAAAGCGGCGGGTCGGTGTCATAGCAGCTGCGCCTTGGCTGGCATGAACACAACGCTCAGCCAAGAGCTCCTCGATCGAATCATCACCATCATCACCGGGGCGCGGCCCCTCGTCGAAGCCGTCGGACGTAAAGACCGCGACCTCGAGTCGCAGCTCCGCAGGGCGCTGAGCAGCGTCGCTCTGAACCTTGCCGAAGGATTCGGATGCCACGCGGGGAATGCTCGCCTGCGGTTTCGCACGGCGCTGGGGTCGCTGTACGAAGCGCGGGCAGCGCTGCGTGTCGCGGGAGCTTGGGGCTACCTCGACGGGGCAAGCGCCAACCGTGTCGTTGCGGAGCTCGACTCCCTCGGGGCGCGGCTCTTTGGGCTCGCGCGACGGTAGCCCTGTGGGGGTGCGGCTTCGGCGATGGACGTCGGCATCGGCGTCCGCGTCAGCACGGCGTCCGCGTCGGCGTCAGCGTCAGCGTCAGCTTCTGCATCGGCATCGGCGTCAGCGTCGGCGTCAGCATCGGCATCTGCATCGGCATCGGCATCTGCATCGGCATCTGCATCGGCGTCCGCGTCAGCACGGCGTCCGCATCGGCGTCAGCGTCGGCGTCAGCATCTGCATCGGCATCTGCGTCAGCATCTGCATCGGCATCGGCATCGGCATCGGCATCGGCATCGGATCGATGATCGCGTCCGGTGCGGCATCCACCGTCGCGACAATCTCGGGCAACGGCCAGTAGCCCAGCGCTTCGAGGCTGTTGCGGGTGATGTCGAGGATCTCGTTGCGGTTGGCGCGCTGTTCGCGCAGGGCCTCGAGG
>JAEWRL010000226.1 GCA_023398955.1 Pseudomonadota bacterium | reverse complement strand
CCGCCCCGTTGCGAGTCGGTCCAGCACGACAGGGAGTCGTCCTGCCAAACGTGCCACGGTGATCCGCTTGTACGCCGCCGGCTCGCTCATCCCGAGGCGCTGGGTCGCATAGCTGAACAGTGACGAGCAGGCCTGCTCGAGATAGAGCCGTCGCGCATCGACCTCGGCCAGGTGCGCGACGATTTCGGCTGTCACTTGCCTGTCGCAGCGCACGAGCTCCTGAACGCGAGCGAGCAAGGCGTGATCTGATAGATGGTGCGGAGCCTGACCAAGGAGCAATCCCTCGATGTTCCCTTTCTCCATGACGGCGAGTATAACCTGCCATATTTCGTCCCTTTCAGCGCCACGCAGCGGGGCGGAGCTCTCGTCGATCGCGTGACGAGCCCAACGCGCCATCACGGGAGCTCTCCGTGCCGATTGGCGGCCGCCGCGGGGTGCTTTCTCGGCGAGTGCGCCGAGTGACGGCGCTTTGCTCCCGAGAGCCGTCAACCGAAATCGACGTCCCGAGCACCAATGCACAACGCTTCGTACCCGCAGGCGCAGACGCAGGCGCAGGCGCGGTGCCGCGACGGCTCTGTCCGCCGAGCGTCTGCGCCAGGGCCGCGCTTTGACTCTCGAGCGTGCCCGTTCCTCTGGGGCGCCCGAACGCGGTCCCAGGTTGTGCCCTATACACGGCCGCCTCACCGGGTAGCCGGCTGTTGGCGCGCGCCAAGCCTGGGCCATTTCTCCCGAGCGCTGAAGATCCTAGATCGGACGATCGATCGACAGCTCCGGCGGGTAGCCGCCACTTCACCTCATGGATGAAGCCACGCGCGCCAGACCGCGGGATGAACAGCCGGGAATTCCGCAGGATTCAGCGTCCATGTGCCGGGGGGCACGCGAAATCTAGGATGAAGCGCCTCGAACGCGAGAGCATGCTCTCCAGGAGGCGAACGAAATACGGGGACCTCATAGAAATGGACCTCGTCGACGCGCAAACCCGCGACCCACCATTTCTAGTGAGCGGCAGGCAACCAATTCCCTAACCAGAAGCAAGCCCGCGAGAGATAGTAGTCGATTGTAGACACCCCTTCAGCTCGAGCATGCATGAGTAGACCATAGGTACGACCCACATGCTTCCATTTAGAGCACCTTGCATGCGCCGCGCGAACCTCTTTCTTCCCGTAGAGACACGCGACAGGGTGACGTGATGCACGAAAAGGGAAGGCACGCGGCGCGTTGCGGAGGAACACCCCCGACGGCCGCGTCACGCCCAAATAGGCGAACGCCACGGTAGCTCGATGGCCACCGTGGCGTTGCTGATGCTAGGAAGACGGGGCTGCGCCCGCCCTGCGCTTACCCTGCTGGCTGCAGGTTCACCGTAGCCCAGCCCCTGGCCGGCATCTGGAACTGAACAGTCCGTCCACCAGCGCTCAGCGTCATGGTGCGCCCCTCCCCGCTGTTGTAGAGGGCAGTGACAATGCTCCCGTCCGGATTCTTGAATGCCAGCGCATTGTCGCTGCTCACCCCGACGCGAACGGCGCCTGGCTCGACGTACTGCGCAACGTGCCTGAACACGTAGTACGTCGGAGTCTTGATCAGGGCCTTGGTGCCACGATCCACGACGAGCAAGGCGTTCTGATGCCAGGGTCGTACCCGGTCCAGGTTCAACCCGCTGGTGTCGAGCACCATGTTCCAAGCGCTGTAAACGTGGACGCCAGCTTCGATCCACTGCTTGATGTAGTCCCAAGACTCACGGCCATAGTTGTAGTCGTTGGGAGCGGTGCCTTCCAATGTCTGGTCTGGATTGTAGCGGTAGTAGTCCGGATCGCCACTCGCGCTCCAGGGATAGTTCCCGCACTTGTGCTCGCTTTGCATCAGGAGGAGACTAGGATCGGCGTTGCGCACGGTATCGAGGCGTCCCATGGTACCCCATTGGAACGCCACGCCTTCGATCAGGCCCCGGCCTTCCGCTGACAGACCACTCCAATACGCTTCGAAGACGTTGTTGTTCGAAAACGTGCCGTACCAGATCCTGGTGTCCAAGCCTGCGGACTGAATCGCTGGCGCCAAGTGGTCCACCACGAACGTGCCCAGTGTCACGGGAGTACCCTGAGGGGTCACCTCGTTCCCGCCCGTCCATCCCGGCCCCCAAGCGCAGCTCGGATAGTCCTGCTGCCAGCCTGGCTCGTTCTGCGGCATTACGACGCTGATGGGGATGCCTTCGTTGCCATATTCTTCGACGAATCGGACGAAGTAGAGCGCCATGGCGTCGAACGAACTGGTCTGCATGATGCCCTTGTCATAGGCATTGTTGTCTTTCATCCATGGCGGGGGGGTCCATGGGCTGCCCCAGAACTTAATGTCATCCTTCTCGCCCTGAGCCGCTTTGATGAACGGGATGAGAAGCTGCCTGTCTCTGTCGATCGAGAACTGCGCCATGGCAGTGTCCCCGGCATTGTCGTTCAGGGTGTACCGATCCATCGCGTAGTCGCTCGCGCCGATCGGGATACGCCCCCACGTGAACCCAATGCCCTCGACTTCATCGAACAAGAGCTTGATGGCTTCAGCCCGCTCGCTGTCGGTTAGCTCGAGCAGCGCGTCCCAACCCGCCTCGTTGAAGGTGCCGCCGAAGCCATGCCATGTTTGGTGTTCCTGGGTTTCGTTGACGGTTATATCGACGCTGCCTCCTCCGTCGGTAAGTTCTCCCTCCACCCAGAACGCGCCCTCGCTCGACGTAATGAGCTCCGGATCCACCACGATGTCTCCGCCCGTCCCCTGGCCTGCGCTGCCGCCGGAGGCATCACCCGCGCTGCCGCCCATGCCGCTGCCGCCGGAGGCATCACCCGCGCTGCCGCCCACGCCCTGGTCGCCCCCGGAGCCCGTCGCGCCTGCTCCACCGGTGCCCTGGACTACGCCACCAGTGCCGGCCGTCGCACCGCCGATGCCCTGCTGAGAGCCGCCGATGCCCTGGGCTGCGCCACCCAAGCTCGGCGTCGCACCGCCGATGCCCTGTTGGGCGCCGCCGGCCGCCGGGGCCACGCCACCCGTGCCCGGCGTGCCGCCAACTCCCTGGCCCGCGCCGCCAATGCCCGTCGACGTGCCGCCGGATCCTGGGAATGCACCGCCCATCGGGCCGGCTCCACCGGTGTCGATCGCGCTGGAGCCGCCGGTCGTGCCCTGGCCTCCGACGCCCCCGCTGTCGGAGTCGTCGCCGCCGCAGGCCCCACCGAGAAGCGCTAGCGCAATACTGGAGATCGGAACGATTAGTCTATTTTTCATGGAGTACCCTCTGTCAAATGCGCATCCAGCCAAGCGCTGATCACTAAAGGCCGGTCTGTTCCGTTGCTCCCTGAGAGTTTGCCGTTCCCATGGAGCACGGGAGCCATTCTGGCCCCCCTTGGGTTTGGTTTCCTGTTTGAGTGAACTGATCCAGGTTAGCTAGAGCCATCCGCCGGCCCAAAGCCTGCAGTGTGACGGCGAGCGCCACCCCGTGTCCGGCCGCCGCCGCAGCTCACGGACGACCGTCATCCCACACAACTTGCGGAATGGAGCCATCTGTTGCGCCGTTCGAATCTCCATGCAGACCGGTTGAAACTCCACACGATTCCCGAGGACAGCAGCTTTGATCGCGACCTCACACAAAGTGCACGCCCGAGTAGCGGCGCCCTGAACTACACCAGTAGCGAGCCTTTATAGCATATCGCCCCTCTCGCGCGAGGGTGACCTGGCTCATCGTCGATACAGCATCGTTCCGCCTCCTCCAAGGGCCCAACTCGGCCGCGGTCCACCTCTCGACCCAACGTCAGATCCCGCGCGCCGCCGACGCCGTGTAATCCCTAGGGTTTTCGTGGGTGCCTCCGCCACGCGACGTCCGCTTGGCCCAAGCCAGTGCTGGCGGCGAGCGCTACGCGCGGACGAGGAGAGGGAGGATCATGCCGTGTTCTGCTCAGTGTGGGTTTCCAAATGGCAATTCGATGGGACGTGCCGAGTTCGGGTGCAGATCTGCTGGCTCAACAAAAATGCTCTCCGGGCGCCGGTCCCCCCAGCGCAGCACGTCAACGGACATGGCGAAGCAGGCACCGTAGCGTTCGCGGCGTCGACTATCCACCGCCCTGAGCCGGGGCCAGCCTGAGGACCTTGCCGCTGTCGGTGAGCAGGAACAGCGCGCCGTCTGGACCTTGCACGACCTCCCGCATCCGCTCGCCACGGTCCGTCAGCAGTCGCTCCTCGCCTGTGACCCGGTCGCCCTTCAACACGAGCCGGATGAGAGCCTTGCTGGAGAGCCCTGCGATCAAGAAGTCGCCCTTCCACTCCGGAATGAGGTCCCCCGAGTAGATCTCGAGCGCACCGGGCGAGATGACAGGGTCCCAGTAGTAGATCGGCTGCTGGAGCCCGGGCGCCGTCGTCGACTCGTGGATCGGCTCGCCCGAGTACTCCTCCCCATATCCAATCGTGGGCCAGCCGTAGTCTTGGCCCCGCTCGATCAGGTTGAGCTCGTCGCCACCCTGCGGACCCATCTCGACCACCCAGAGCCGCCCGCGGTCATCCAGATCGGCGCCAAGGATGTTGCGATGCCCCAGGGTCCAGATCTCGGGGAGCGCCCCTGGCTCGTCGATGAACGGGTTATCGCGCGGCACCGAGCCCTCCTGGCCAATGCGCACAATCTTGCCAAAATGGCTACCTAGGTCACGCGCTTGGCGGCGGCCCGGCAAGATCGAGCGGTCCCCAAGGGTCACGAAAAGGTTGCCATTCGGCGTGAAAACGAGCCGCCCGCCCGCATGCTTCGTCGAGTCGAGGGTCGGCTTCATGCGGAAGATGACCTCTGCTCCCTCGAGCTTCGGCGCGTCCCCGTCGGCCCCGCTCAGGCGAGCTCGCGCCACGGCCAAGCCGTTACCCCCTTCGCGCGGTTCGTAGTAGCTGAGGAACACGAAGCGGCTCTTCGCGTAGTCGGGGCCGAGCGCAACGTCGAGCAGCCCGCCTTGATCGCGTCCATCGACGCGAGGCACGCCCTCGACAGCGGGAGACCGGGTGCCCTCAGGGCCAACGATGAAGAGCTGGCCATCGTGCTTCTCACTGATGAGCATGCGACCGTCGGGCAAGAACGCGATCGCCCAGGGAAGGTCGAACCCGCTGGCGACCTCCGTCACCTGAAGTGACACCTTCGTCTTCACGGCGGGCGCGCGCGTTTGAGCCTCGAACGCGGGCTCGAACTCCGGTACGTTGGGTGGTCCAGTGTCCACCGGCGCCCCAGCGTTCGGTGCATCCTCCGGCGCTGTCCCCTTCGCGGCGGGTAGAGCTCCATTTCGCTGCGCAGCGCTCGGGTCGCTGCTCTTGCGGCAGCCAGCTCCGGCGAGGATCAACGCGCAGCCCAATAGTGCCAATTGTCGACGCATGCCCGTCGGCAAAGCAGAAAGCATGCCGGGGGAGTTTGGCCCAGAGGGTCCGCTGTGCAAACCCACCCGAGTCCGCCGCACTGAGGCCGGATTGTCACGCTGCCGCGCCAGCGCGTGCGCGGTGGGGCGTACGTGTCGACAGTCCCCGAGAGCCCCCTCCGCCCCTCGGTCGAGCGCGACCCTGTGACCCTGACGGTCGTCCCCGAGGTCACCTGCCCTTCGCGAGCTCGCGCCGCAGTCGCTCTCGAGCAGCTTCGCTCAGCATGGAAAGCCCCAGCTGATAGGATGCGTTCATCCACCCGAAGCCTTCGCGCGTCACATACTCGAAATCCGTCCCGACGTTACCGTACTCGGCGAACACCTCGTGACTACCCCTGACGACGTCGTATTTCTCGGTCACCGTACCGTGATAGTCCCGCGCGTTTGTCGTGATCATCGAGAGCCACTTCCAGGCAAGCCTCTCGGCGTCTTGGTGGGAGCCGTGGGCTCGCAGCGCCTCCCAGGCGATCACCTGATGCGGTGCCCAGCCGAAGGGATAATCCCACTGGCGAAGCAGCTCATCCTTCGGTACGCCGAGGCGCTTCGAGAGCCTCCGGATTGCGGCTGAGGGCGCCTGCTTCGAGGTGGCCGCCAGTCCCCCTGGCTGTTCCAAAGCCGCCAGCGCAGCACCGACGAGCGCCTCCGTCTCCCCTGGCGTCAGAAGGTCGACCCCACACTCGTCGCTTGTCACGGCCCACAGTGGGAACAGAGTGGTAGCGCTCACGTAAGCGGAACGACGGCGGTCGAGCAGGTCGTAATCGAAGAACAGCGAAGCGCGCGGAGACCAAAGGTACTGTCGAACGAGCTGCGCGCGCCGCTTTGCTCGCTCACACCAGAGCGACGCTGCGTCTCCCCCGGCGCCCTGCTCCCCGTCCCTCCCCTGAGAAACGAGGCTCATGGCTTTGACGAGGCGCGCCACGTCGAGCTCGTACTTCAGGAGCAAACCGTTGAGGTCCGCCGTCACGAAGTCGGCACAGCGGTCTTCACCGCGCGCCACATCGAACCACCGGTACGTAGTGTCGTGCCCCGATTCGCGCATGCAGCGATCATGCTCGAAAGCCTCGTCCAGAGCGGCGAGTTCCGACGGAGGTAGGGATCGACGGAGGTAGCCGACCTCGTATGCCGCCGGCTCCATCTTCAGAGCCTTGGCTCGATGTGCGTACAACCAATCGAAGTGGCCAGGCTCCACCTCAGGGGGCGGCCCCTGCCCCGTGCCATGATAGCGCGCCAGACACACTCCCTCCCGGCAGAGGTCCGTGGCGCGCGGCGAGGAGCTCCATACCTTCTCGTACTCGTCGCTGAGGGTCTGCAACGCCTGCCGCAGCCAATCTCTCCCCGGTCGCTGGTCACCCGAGCGCTGCCACACCTCCAGCACCATCCCGGCCAGGAGCGGTGGTTGCGTCCGGGTCAGGTAATAAGTTCTGTTTGCGTTGAGGACCTTTCCATAGTGGCGGACCTCATACAGGAGGTTGTCCACGATGGCGCGAGCGAGATCGGCACGGCCATCCTCGAGCAGGCCAAGCACGTGGAAGTAGCTATCCCACCCATATAGCTCGTTGAAACGACCGCCAGGAACCACATAGGGAACGGGGCCCGTCACAGGATCAACAGCCAACGCCAAGAGCCCATGCCGGCTGGATGCCGGCGGTTGGGACTCCAACGGCCCCGTCAGCTGCCCTACCCAAGACGCGGTAATCTCAGTGGGGAGTCGACAAACCACCAGGCCCTGGCCGGCCCGAGCGATGCCGGAATAGTAATTCCATGCGGTCTCGTCACCAGAAGGCACGTACAGGAATCCAGCGACTGCACCATCCTTCGGCCCCACACAGCGCTCCATGTGCGAGAGCGACAGCGCGGCTGCCGTGCTTCCCGGGGAAGAGACCTTGGGGTCGGAGAGCACGCGGACGATCGTGGTGTCGTCGATGCGGCGGGTGAGCTCGTCCCAGAACTCCGTGCGGATCCTGCGCGAGACGCGGTCCACCGGGTTCTCGAAGACTCGTGCTAGCTCGACGTTCGGCCGCCGCGTGCCCTGAAGCGAGAGCTCCTGCACGAGGTTGGAGAGTGGATATACCCCCGTTATCGTGAACTCAGCGCCGTCACGCAAGGGAATGTCAAACCGTCTTGGGCCCTCGTCGTGGACGGATATGCGACGGTCCCCGTCGGTGTCCTCCTGCGCGAGAAGGCCTTCGAGTGCGCCAGCAGCGACTGGCAAAAGGAGAGGTGTGTCACCGGCACCCTGCTGCTCGCATTGGCCCGTAGCAGCTGGGGGGTACCCTCCGCGGGACCTCGAGCAGCCGCCCTGGCCAATGCATACCAGCATGGCGAGCGCCGACACTAGAACCAGTGCGGGAGAACGCGAGCGGGCCTTGGAACGCCACCTCATTCGATCTCACTAGCTCTCGGACGGCGTTTCGTACAGGGCTCCGGGACAAGACCAATTGCTCGGAGCCATCTCGGGCCAAACGCCGCGGAATGGGCCCGGCAGCTCGTCCCGGCACGCCGGGCAGTCCGGCGAGCCTATCGCTCGTCGCCCGCCGCGAGGGCTGCGTGGAGCGAAGCCACCTGGTCCTCGAGTGCCACCACGTTCGCTAACCAGTGTTCGACGGAACGGTCCGGGTCCCTGGAGACTGCCGACTCGAGCTCCCGGACCTTGTCAGCAATCGCGCAACGCAGCCCCTCGAGGAGGAAGGGGCCGCCGAGGAGGCGCTCGACGGCGTCACCAGGCCCAGCGAGACCCAAAGCGCGCACCACGGGCTCGCACGACGGAACCAGATAGTTACGGTCGAGTGCGACGTACGCCCGCGTCCCGTCCGTCTCGCAGTCGACGCTCACGTCATCCCATGCAGGAAGATCATCACAACACCGATTCCAGGGCTTGAAGGCGTGATCCATATCCCAGGGAATCAGAGTAAACCGATCGCCGTGTTCGTCCTGATAGAGGAAGAAGTTGTGGTTGGCGTAGCGCTCCGGGGCGCCGGGGCCGAGCAGGCGAAAGGACAACGGGCCGTCCCAGTTGGCAATCGCGCGATCGACTGTGACATGACGGCGCAATAGGTCCATGTCCATCCACCGCGCGAGTGTGCTCGGGAGTCGGTCGTCGGAGGCAGACTCCATCTGAGTCTGAAACTTCATTAGGGCAGCGTGGTCAGGCGTCTCTTCGTTCGTCTGAAGTCGCTGCGAGTACAGCTCTGCGCTGCTACCGGAGGGCCACTGGTCCTTGTAGAGGTTACCGTCATCGTTCCTCGGGAATCGACTGGCCAGGAACCTACCGTCCACCTCCTCGACCATGACGTAGACCCCTTGGTGCTGGCCGTTGACGATGAGCTCGGCATGCGAGACGCGGGGCGCAGGAACCCCCATGCGACGAAACATACCGTAGGCGAGGTACTCTCGCAGCATGCTGTCGTCGCGACTGGAAGAGTGCAGGTTCAAGCGTTTCAATCCCCGAAAGCGCTTGCTCGGCCAGAACTCCGAGAACTTGAGCTTGTAGGAGATCTTGTCACAGGTCCTCTCACCCGACTCGTCGAAGCAACGCCTCAGGGTCGTGTGCCCCTTCGGGCGGACCCCCACCTCCCCAACGAACTCACCGTCTACCTTCACGCGGGCCTTCGTATACTCAGCCTTGATGTCAAGCTCGACGGCGCGGCGATTCATCTCCTCCCATTGGGAGGGCTCCATCTCGACCTCGACGGCAGCCACTGGCTGCTCGAAGAGCTCGCTGGCGGCGTCCCTGACCTCACGGGCCCCCGCGGTCCAAGCCCACGGCGTGGCCTCGCACCCGTCAATGACCTCCGACGGAAGCGGGGCTATCCCGGGCTCTCGACCAAGGCCGCACGGATCAGCGCCATTGCAACGAGGGCTCTGGTCGCGACCATCGGGGGCCCCCATGTCGCCGTCTCCGCATCCGAGGGCGACGCCCAGGACAATGCCAGCGAGAAGGCACCAGCGACGTTCGACGCGGGGAAACCGCGCAATTCCGCACCCTCGCTCGCGGCCGACCCCCCAGTCCGGCTCGGTTGGATGCCCAACGCCATCCGGTCGCGGGCGTGCCGCGGCGATACCGATGATATCAGTGTTAGGGTGGGCCGGTGCCGGCGTTCTGGTTCTCATGGTGCCTGGGCGAGGTAGGAGACTTCTATTGTGTGTGCTCGGGACGGCTCCTCCGTCACGAAATGCCCTACACCGTGACGAATTGATCTCACTCCATCAAGGTTTCCCGAAACGCCCACGTCGATTCGCCGACAGCGGGCCGGGGGCGAGCTCACGCTGGCTGAACAAATTCAGGCGCACGCGCGCGGCGAGGGACTTCGAACTGATGGCCCTGCCCTCGTTCCGTCAGGGGCTGAGCGATCGGCATCCGTGAATCGCGCTCGCTCATTCAGTGAGCGGTGGCGCTCGTCACGATGAGTCGTACCTCGTCTCCCACCCCGTCCTGCCCTACACGGGTTTCGGCGCGAACGTCTTTCCCCTTTGCTCCGCAGCCCTGTAGGAGGATGGCCGCGAGGGACGCTGCCTGCTCTCCCGCCAGGGACCAATCTTTGATGGGAGCATCGGGGGCGACTGGAACGCTTGCCGTCACCATCAGGCTGCTCTCCTGCGCGAGCGGACGCATCGCGGAGCAGAGCAGCTGCTGACCGGATCCGGAGACCCTTGCCGACGCTGGCAGGTACACCCAGCGTTTACCGATCCTCAGGGTTAGCTGCGAAGGGGCGGTTTCTATGGCGAGGCGCCGATACTTGATGGGAACAGCCAGCGTGTTCGCGATGGTGGCCGCTGTCACCTCGAGCTTCTGCCGGACGGCTGCCGCTGCAGACGCTTCTTTGTCCTTGGCAGCTTGGAGCGTCGCTCGCTGCTCTTCCGTCGTCTTCAGCTTCGCCGTCGTCGTCACGAGCGCATGGTCGAGCTCCTTGGCCTTCCTGCCGAGCGTCTCATGCTCGCCAACTAGGGTGCTGTGAGCCCCCCGGAGTGGCACGTAGTAGGCTAGCGCGAACCCGGCGCTCCCGACGGCAATCAGTCCGGCGAAGAACCAGCCCCAGGGACGCTTCCCGCCGCGACGGATCCCTAAGCTCTCGAGCTCCAACTCCGACACGCTCTGCATCCCGGACTCCTAGCGTGACGGAGAGGAACGAGCGAGGGATCCGGTACGAATCGCCTAGGACCGTCGCCTGCAAACCGATGATGCCAACCCGCCGGTCAGAGTTGCTACAACAACGGAATATTCCTGTTTAGATCGCCCATGGCGGGCATTGCGGCATTCCAATCGAGGCCTCACCGGTCCACCGACTCGTGAGGCTGGACACATCGGTCCCTCAAACGCACACTACGCGAGCTGGTATGACTGCTGCTGCACGCGAGTCGGGGCTCTTCTGTGTTCAGGTCGCTGAAGATGACCTCAAATGGATGTCTGGGGAGCAGGTTCGCGACGCCTTTCGGCTGGCGATCATCGATCAATCGACGATGATCTACCAGCAGGGCTCCCCCTCGTGGCGCCCGCTGGGTGAGGTAAACGCTTTCGGCCGCTCTGCTCCCCCGAGCCGCTCTGCTCCCCCGAGCCGCTCTGCCCCCGAAGGCCATTACGTCGAGATCGCACCCGGTGAGGTCAAACGGCTCACGCTCGAGCGGATTCGGGACGCCCTCCGGCTGGGGATTGTCGATGAGAGCACGCACGTCTACTGCGATGCTCGACGCGAGTGGCGCAAGTTGGGAGAGCTGAGCCACATCGTGCAGGCGCCGCAAGCCGAGCCGGAAGCGACGTTCTACGTCGAGGTTTCGCCGGGAGAGGTGAAACACATGAGTCTCGAGCAGCTGGACGATGCCTACAGGCTCGACATCATCGACGAGTCGACCCTGATTTGGCATGAGGGCGACGGCGGGTGGCACGCCCTGCGAGACCTGCTTGGCGAGGACCGCGGCCACGAGGAGCCGCAGGAGTTCTACGTCCAACTTGCACCGGACGAGGTGAAGCACATGACCCTCGAGCAGCTGGACGACGCCTACAGGCTCGATATCATCGACGAGTCGACCTTGATCTGGCGGGAAGGCTTCACGACCTGGCACTCCCTCGCTGAGGTCGCGGGCATCACGGCTTCAGCGGTAGCCGCCCCCCGCGTCTCCGCTCCTTCCGCTCCGATGCAGGCCTCGCTGGAGCAGACACTGTCCTCCTTGGCGGCGCAAGCGTCACCCCAGACGTCGCCCTGGTTCCGCAGGGCACTGTTCCTCGTCGCGAGCGCGGCCGGTCTCGTGACCGCCCATCGGAATGGCACCTTCTTCGAGGCCGCCAGTTCGTTGCACCAGGAGAAGCAGTTCGCTCGCTTGGAGACGAAGCTGCTGGGCCACCCCGCCGTCGATACCCCACGTGGCATCGAGCTCTTCCTCCAGAACCAAACCGCACGACACGGGCTCGATGAGCTATCGCGGACGGACCCGGTGCCGCCGCGGGCAGATCCCGCCACGGCCGCTTCGAAGGCCCAGAGTGCCGACCACGCCAGCGGCGAGAATGCAGGCGAGGGCGTTGCGGATCCGCAGGAGTCCGCCCCGGACAGCGAGGGCCGTTCCACCAGAGAGGCGCGCTCTGACGACAAGCAGAAGCGACTGCTCGAAGCGGGCTTCCAGAGCACGCGAACTGGAGCGAGCAAGGGCAAGGATGCCCCTAGCGCAACGCAGAACGCGAGGAGCGCAACCCGAGCGAAGCCGCAGCCCGTGCCCAAGCGCAGGGTACAGCCGAGGGACCACTCCAAAGCGAGCGTTGGCGTCGTCAGCGGGGATCCCAATGATCCAATGAATGCCGCACTTTGAACGCGCGCGTCCGTGAATGCGCGCTGCTGGTGGCGGGGCGATGAAGCACCTCCACCGTGGCACGACATGGCCGTCGGGACGCCAGTTCTCGAATGCTCAGAAGCTCCCCGATACCTCCCATCCCAGGCCGCGCGGACCGGTCCGGAGGGTGGCCTGGTCAGCCGTGGGGTCCTCCGAGTCCCCGTCCGAGAACGCAAAATAGAGAGTGAAACCTAGGCCCACAGCGGTAGCGCCAGCACAGATGTCGGTGATCAAGGCGTTTCGGACCAACCTATCTTCAGCGTTCGAGATCTGCGTCGGCGATCCGGGATAGGTCTCGAGCTTTGCATCATAGTCGTCGTCCGCAACCTGCGTCCGCCAGGCAGAGATCCCGGTGGCGATTGCTGCGCCTCCAGTGGCGGCGAGGGAAACCCAGAAGCCCGTGCTCGACGATCCCTTTGACCTGTCCGCCGGAGACGGTGGCGTCAGGATGCTCGTCTCGGCGCGGCTTCCGTCCGCCTGAGCACCCGCCGACTCCTGCGCCTCGAGTTCGACCTCGAGCGCGGTGACCTCTCCACCCGCGAGCGTCACGGGTGCTTCGTGCGGCGCGTAGCCCTCCTTCTTCACGAGGACACGGCGAACGCCAGCGTTGACCGGCACCTCGTCCATCGGCAACGTCCCGAGGCTGACACCGTCGACGAGAAGCTCTGCACCCTCGACATTGGACTCTACGCGAAGCTTCGCGATCCTGCCCTGGAGACGTTCCAGCTCGGCCTCCACCTCCGAGCGGCGCAACGCCGAAACCTCATCGCGCCCCTTGTCGAGGTAGGTGCGAAACGCCTTCGACGCCCCCACGTAGTCTCCCCGCTGAACCTGGACCTGGCCGATGTTGTAGAGCACGCGATAGTTTGGGCTAATCTCGTGCGCAAGCTCGAACTCTGCCAGGGCCGCATCGAAGCTACCCTCACGGTACAGCTCGACGCCTCGTCGAAACCGCTCACTTGCCTTCTTCGTGGCATCATCCATGGCAGACGCTGACTCCGCCTGCGCGAAAGCCGGCAATGCGTCTGCTCCAATGCAGACGAAGACGAATGCAAGAGCTGCAGGTCTCATCATTTGTACGGATCCCTTTCGTCGAGGTCCTGGAGGTTTGGACGCGGTTTGACCGCACCCAAGTCTTCGCCAGGCGCGGCCAAGTCATCAGCGGCCACCCCAAGATCATCGCCCGGCTTTCCCGGCTTGGCCGGTTCCGCGGCTTGGTTGCTCGTACCCTCCGAGGGCTCCGGCTCCACCTGAGTGGCACGGACGGGCCGCAGACCCGGAACCCAGCGCGGCCCGCTCGGCCTGGCAGCGGAGCTTCGCACCAGGGTATACGACTTCGACACGGGACGGTCGAAGACGATCTCCTCCTCCACGGTGTCGTACCCACGCATCGTAACGGTCACGTGGTGAGGGATCTCGGTGGAGCCGTGCATGGCCCCGTAGGGGTTGGACACGCGGCGACCGTCGAGACGAATGACGGCTTCGCTCGGAGAAGCAGAGATGTTCACCATGACCTGCCGCCCCGTGCCGGCGCGCTGCTCGACCGCCGCCTCGGCAGCGCCGTCGCTCGCGGCGCCCGACGCTGGCACTGGGACCTGCTGGATGACCACGCTCCGCGGGGATACGAGCCAAACGGTCAGGGCCACGACGCTCGCGACCCCTATCAACATCCCAATGAGCAAACGCCACTGCCTGTACCATGGGACGCCCACCAGCAAGTTGAGACTCGCAGAGCTGCTCTGGTACGACGGGTCCGTGTGGTAATGTGCCCGGAAGCTGGCGTCACTCGGCTCCAGCGGCCCGGTGCCGGAGCCACTGGTACTGCCCGAGCGACTGATATCAGCGGGGTCTGCGACGCGATGGTGGCCACTGCTCGCTTGGCCAGAGAGTTCCAGGGCCGACGTGGATGGTGCACCGGAACGACAAACATATCCCGCCAGGCGCCGTTGCATACCGTCGATGTCGTCCTTGAAATGCACCCGCATGAACCTGGCGAGGTCATCACTTCCGATCTTCGAGGAGAGACAACGAGCGAGCGCCTGACGCATCTCCAGCGCCGTCTGATAGCGATCCTCGGGACGCGGTTGCAGAGCCCTGTTGCAGACTTCCGCGAGCGGGGCTGGAACATGGGGACACACCTCCTCGATAGGCGTCTCGAGCCCGTGGATCCGAGCATTCAGCACGCTCGCCTCGGTCTCCCCGCGGGACCGCCTGTGCCCTGCGATCGCCTCCCAAAGCATTACCCCCGAGGAATAGATATCAGTACGTCGATCGACCGGAGTACACAGGCACTGCTCGGGAGAGGCGTAGCCGAGCTTCCCCTTGACGATCCCCTCTCGGGTCGCGGACATTGCACCAAGACACTTGGCAATGCCGAAATCGAGCAGCTTCACCTCACCATCGTAGGTAAGGAAGACGTTCGTGGGGCTGACGTCACGGTGAACGATGCCCATGGGCGTGCCGCCAAAGTCCTTCAGCTCGTGCGCGTAGTGGAGCCCTGACAGCACCTGACCGAGGACCCACAGCTGCAGATCGAGCGGCATTGGAGACGCCACCCGTTGTTGAACCTGGCGGAGGTTCTTCCCGTTCAGGAACTCGAGAGCGAGGTAATAGTTCTCACCTTCGGCCGCAACCTCGTAGGTATGCACGACGTTGCTGTGATTGAGCCTGACGGCGATTCGCGACTCGTTCGCGAACATCTGAACGAACTCTTCGTCGCTCGAGAAGCATGGCTTGAGGTGCTTGATGACCAGGAGCTTCCCGGCCGAGAATGGCCCCGGCTGGTGAACGAGATAGACGTTCGCCATGCCCCCCGTTCCGAGCTTGCACACGACCTCATACCGACCAATCGAGGCCGGCGTTCCGTCAGACGTGGCAGGCAGTCCAGTTGGCCGCATAGAACGTTCTATACCTTGCCGAGCTGCAGCACCGCGAAGGACACGTAGCCATCGCGGATCAGCATGCTGAAGCTTCCGATGGTCCGCGTCCCGAGCTTGACGTTGACGCCTAGGGCACCCGTGGGCGCGTTGAGGAGACCCGCAACCCCAGTATCGTCGACGAATGTCGCGTTAGGAGAGGGAATCCCCTGGAGAGCGTAGTACGGCAGTGCTCCGGTGAGATCTCCGTCGAACTCTACCGTCACCCCCACAGCGGGCGCCTGCTGGCAGTCGAAGATCTGGACGACGGCGAGTCCGCGACCGGGTTGGACGACGTCCCCAAGCTGGGTGGCGAGGTCCTCGAGCGCACCAGCAGGGTTGACGTAGGCGTACCCTAGTGCCTCCCCCTCCTTGATAGGCAGGCTCGGGAAGTACAACACCGGCTCGATGGCATCGCCCTCGAGGACTAGATAGCCTCCGAAGCCTTCCGGCACGCGGAAGAGAACCTGCCCCGAGGGACCCGAGATCCCTTCTCCCAGAGGGTTCCGACAGGAAAGGTCGAGGGTGCCGCACAGCCGAACATGGATGTCTGGTACGAGTTGGAAGTCCACGACGTTCATGATCGTGAGCGTCGAGTCGATCGCGCCCTGTGGCTCCGGAATCTCCGGATTCTCCGCGCACGCCCACTTTGGGTCAGGGCTACAAACAGTGTCGAGACAGATGCCCCCTGCGAATTCTGGCCCGTACGCCTCGCAGTCCTTATCCGTCACGCACTGCTGGCGCTCCTTCTCTATGAGCAAGCTACAACTCAAAAAGACCGGAAGAACCGAGAACCCACAACAATAGGCCAGCATTCTCTGGAGGCGCCTTAGGTGCTTCATGCTCATACGTGCCCCTGGACAATGAGTCCGCTCGGACTCGGAACGGATGGCTCGATGCAGCCGCCGAGTCGCCATCATGCACCATCCGGCAACCCCCCGTCCATAGATTCGAACCGCGCCTGGCCGCCTTTCGTCGTAGCACCGAAAATCCCACAAAAATGCGGCATCTTTACGGATGGCTCTGTCCGAACGCACGCCTGCAGGGTGCGAGGGCAAGATGCGAGGGCAGGATGTGAGAGCAGGCCGAGGTGCCCATGTTGACAATCCTGTCGCAGCATGACCCACTGCTCCCTCTGATGTGTGACACTGGTCGCGGGTGCGTTCTCACCACCGCTGCCGAACCGGGACGAAAGCAACGGTCGGCGCGCCGGGCAGCACCTCGATGCTTGACTCGGAACGCCCATCGCAGGGGCCCATGTGCAATAGCCGCGCGACGCCAGCCCCTATGCAGGGCGCGCACCAAAATCCTATCCAAAGCGTGCTCGTACCCAGCAGTTCACCTCTCCGTCATTGGCACGTTCACCGCCAGCATCCACAGTGCTTGCTTATCCGGCGATCACCCCGTGCCGTCTTGTACCAGTGCCCACATCCCGCGAAAGGCGAACAGTGGCAGCGACCCTGGTCCACGAAGCACACGAGCTCGAGAGCTCCGAAACAGAAACTCCGGCAGGATCGCAGCATGGCCCGCTCGACGGGCCGAAGGCCGCCACTCTTGAGCCCTCGGACGACTCGCCCGAGGAGATGTCCATCGATGACACGAGATGGGGTGAGGAAGATATGGTCTTCGACCCCGGCGACGAGGAGGAGACCCGCATCCACGTAGCCACCGGGGATTCGTCGCCAACGCTGACCCAAGCGCAGCGACACCTGCTGCTGAGTCTGAGCGGGACCGAGTATGGTCGTGTCATCGCCCTCGAGGAGGATCGCATCGTCGTCGGGCGCGGAGCGGAGTGCCACATCGTGCTTGCCGAGAGCGAGATCAGCCGTCAGCACGCTCGCCTGCGGCGCGTGGGGGGCGGATACTTGCTCGAGGACCTCGCGTCATCCAATGGGACCTTCGTCAATGGAGTCCGTGTGGTCGCTCAGGCCCTGGAGGCCGGGGACCTGGTGACGTTCGGCCCTAGCGCATTGTTTCGCTTCACATCCACCGACTCGACCGAGGAGGCCGTGCTGAGGCGACTGTACGAGGCCAGCGTGGTCGACGCACTGACTGGGGCCCGACGCCGAGCCTACGTCGACATGCGGCTCGCCGAAGAAGTTTCGTTCACGCGCCGGCGAGGCACGGATCTATCGGTGCTGATGCTCGATCTCGATCACTTCAAGGCCGTCAACGACCGCTACGGGCACCCCGTGGGCGATCAGATCCTAGCGGTCTTCGGGACACGAGTCGCGGCGGAGCTGCGGGAGGAGGACGTCTTCGGTCGCTACGGGGGTGAAGAGTTCCTCGTCATCCTGCGGAGCACCGACCTGGCCCAGGCAAGGGTCGTCGCCGAGCGTATCCGCCGGGCCGTGGAATCTCTGGAGGTCGAGCACGACGGGGACTCGATACGCGTGAGCGTGACCATCGGCGTCGCCTCCGACCGCTGCTGCGATCCGCTCGTGGCGGCGCGCCTAGTGGAAATCGCCGATCGGCGCCTCTACGCGGCCAAGCGTCAGGGGCGCAACCGCGTCGAGACCTGCGGCTAGGGAACCGACGCTGCCACGTGCTGGTCCGCTTGCCGCGTGACCGTTCGGGCCTCCACTGTAGCCGATCGCGCCGCCTCGGGACCGTTCGTCGGATGGCCCGCCGCGTCGCGGCGCTGATCGGTTAGCACTGGTGGCGCTTCGGAGTGAGTCTCCGAAGCACACCATGGGTCACTGCTGACGGAGAAGGAACATGACCAAGCGAATGCTGAACACCCTCTGCGCCCTATCGCTGGCATCCAGCATCTTTGGCTGCGCATCCACAGAGGAAACGACCGCTCAACCTGCCCTCGACCAAGAAGATCTCGCCAAGACGGGAAGCGCGCTCAACGGCTCCTTCGAAGGATGCCGAGGAACCGCTCTCCACGTCTGTGACGAGCTCGTCGACCCGAGCTACTACTGGCATCACCCGAGCTGTCAAAGGAACTACACCTGTCTCGGCGCGTACTGGCCGTGCGACGTCGACTGCCCGGCCCCGACAGGATACGAGATCCCCAACGCCAAGGTGGTGGCACGCGGCAGAGTCACGCCAGACGCTTACATCATGGTCGGCTACGTGTGGTCTGCCGCTGGCACCGGCGGGTTCTACAGCAACTCCTTGGATGGCCAGCAAGCCATCACCGGCTACGGCTGGAACGAGCTCCAACTCGGCGTCGGCGTGAATGCGACGGGCGAGGACGTGGTCAAGGTCTACTGCGCCAACGACGACTGGAATGCTTCGTTGGCGGACGTCACCGTCTCCTGGGCCAACGGCGCAACACAGTCCTTCACGTGCAACGACGACTGGAGCTGCTCAGTCGACATACCTTTCAACGGCGGGTTCACGGCCGCCTGCAATTTCATTGAGCGTCCTTGAGACGCAGACCGGCTTAGACAGACAAAGACGGGGGCTTTGGCTTCACCGCCGAGGCCTTCCGTCGCGCTGAGGGTCAAGGGATTGCGTCCGCCAGTGTTGGTTCGGGGCAGGCAGCGCCGCAGGTGTAGTGCTGACCGGCGCAGGTCCCGTTGGGGGAGCAATGGGGATGATGGTCAAAATAGTAGGGGTAGGCGGCGAGGGCGTCCGTACACGCCGCGCAGCCGCTGCCACGACATCCCTCCCAGTTGGGACCAATGCTACCATCCGCGTGCATACCGCTGACGCCTCCGCACACCCGCTGACGCGACCCGTCGAAGGTCTCGTAGCTGCTGCACCCCGGACCCGTGCCGCTCGCAGGCCACGTTTGTCCGTCGATGCAAACGCTGTCCCAGAAATGCTCCTCGCCCGCGACACGCACGGCCGCGTACATCGTCTGGGCCGTAGCCTGGCAGTTCACCCACAGGAGGCCGATGGACGGCAGAAGGAAGCGAAGGAACGCGGGATACGCATCATCACACTCGTTCACGAGCTTTCCGAGCCAGGTATCGTCGCACTCCTTTCGAGAGACACCGTATGTGGCGAGGCCGCTCGTATAACAGCGATCGTGGTACTGGCAGACGGAGGTGAAGAAGCTCGTCGAGTGCTGGAAGACGACCCCGAGAAAGATGTCGGCCCACTTCGGCGCACTGCACCCATCTCCATCGGTGAGCGCCTGCGCCGTCGTCGCGACCGCTGCGCCACCGCCATCCTCATCGACCAGCAGAGCACTGACGCGCTCGAGCTCCTCCTCCAGGCCGCGCTTCACCGCGCGGTCCCCGCTCTCGGGATAGCTCCGCAGGGCTCGTTGGAGGAGCTCTCGGTGCTCCTCGAACGCGCCACGTTGCGCCCCCGACAGCGCAGCACCACGGGGACTCACCTGTTCATTTCTTTCTCCCGGCTCAGAGACGTCGGCTGCGCAGCTCGTCAGCGCGACGACCAAACCAACCAACCCCTTGTGGGTACGCGCAAATATTCTCATGACAATTTCACCTTTGGTGGCCCCCCCGCCCGGCCAAGCCTGCCCTACACAGCGTGCGGAGCCCCCCGCTTTCCGATGAACGGACGCTCCGCCCCGATGAACGAGCGCTCCGCCCGATGAACGGGTCTCCCGCGCTTCAACGAGTGCTCAAGGTTCGGGGTCCACCAGGACCCGACCTTGGGTCATCGAATGCACCCGAGCTGGGCCACGACGGCTGACAAGCAACGACGGCTGACGAAGAGCTCTTCGGCGACGGGAAAGGAGAGAATGACCTGCCAGCGTCGCGCCTCCCGCTTCCTGAGCTCCCGCACGTGATTCATGTTGACGACATAACGCCGATGGATCCGGACGAACTGCTCCGGTGGCAGCCGAGCCTCGATGTCCGTCAGCGACATCTCCACCTCGTGGGTTTCGGAGTCGGTGCGCACCAGGCAGTACTTGTCGCGTGCCTCTATCAACACCACCCGCTCCACGGCGATGGGACGGATGCTGGCGCAGGATGCCACCCAGAGCGTCGTTCGCGGCTGCGCTCGACTCAGGAGGGGCCGCAGCCGACCCTCTTCACATTCGGACCCGGACCGCAGTAGCCTCAGCTTGTCGACGGCGCGTGCCATCGCCTCCACCGAGATTGGCTTGAGCAGGTACTCGATGGTGTTCTCGCGAAAGGCCGCCAGTGCATGCTCGTCGTGGGCAGTGGTAAAGACGATCCAGGGCTGGGGCCGGAGCTCCCGCGCCAGCTCGAACCCGCTCATGCCCGGCATCTGCACGTCCAGGAAGAGCAGGTCGGAGCGCTTCGCGTCTACCAACTCGAGCGCCTCCACACCGCTGGACGCCTCGCCGACTACCTGGACGACGTCAGGAAAGGGCGCCAGCAGGCGCTGCACTCGGCGCCGCGCCACCGCCTCATCATCGACGACCAGTGCTCGGAACATCATATAGTTTCCCCTACGGGTAGGACCATGGTAACTCGAAAACCTTCCTGCGCGCAGATGCGCATCCCAAAAGCATCCCCGAACGCCATCTTCAGGCGCTCACGCACGCTCCGGAGTCCGTGCCCCTCGGGAGTCTCGCCCGCGCACCCTCCGACCCCGTCATCAAGCACCACGAGCGTGCAGCTCGTCTCCGCGACATGGGCAGAAATGGTAACCTTACCACCTTCTAGCTTCGGCATGAGGCCATGCTTGATTGCGTTCTCCACGAGCGGCTGCAGCGTCAAGCCCGGCAGGCTCATCCGGTCCAGCGCACCTTGGGAATGAATGACGTACTCGAGACGATCACCGAATCGCATCTTCTCGATTTCTAGATAGGTCTTCACGTGCAAGAGCTCGTCGGTGAGCCGCACCTGGCGCGTCTCGCTCATGGCGAGCGTTTGCCGGAACAGCTGCGAAAGGCGGATAACGATGGTCTCGGCGCGCTGTGGATCCTCACCGATCAGCCCGACGAGTGTGTTCAGTGTATTGAAGAAGAAGTGTGGATTTATCTGCGCTTGCAGTGCCCGCACCTTGAACTCCATGCTGCGGCGCTCGTTCTCGGCAGCGAGCTTCTGACTCCTCAACGCGAGCTCCTGCGCGCTCACCTTCTCCCTCTGCAGAAGGTTGAAACGAGCCAGCAGCGCCATGTTCAGAAGCAGGACGTTCAGGATCGACCCCAGCTGGTTGCCGTGGGTCGTCAACAACGAGCTCGGCAGTGCCCCCGAGTTACGGAGAACGTTGAGTGTGATACCAAGCAGGAGCGCAAGCGTCGCCAGGACGTAGTAGCGAGCGCACACGCGATCTCTCTTCGATGCATGGAAGCACAAGAGGGCAATGACCAGGACGGCGAGCAGGGAGGAGCTGCTGCCGAGCGCGCCAGCGAAGCGGACCTCCCCCGCCGCCGCAAAGAGGATGACGGCTACGCCACTGGCGCCGGTTCCCAGCGCGAGCCCACGCAGCCCCTGGGGCTCCCCTGAGAAGCCCAGGAACCGCCAGGTAAAAGCCACGCCCGTGATGATTGCCGCCCCACACGTGACGGGGATCGCGAACGCCGTGAGCGCTGGCGCTTGGGGCCAGAGGTACTCGAGCGCTGCGCCATCCACCGTCGCCTGAAACCCGCTGTACGAAGCGAGGAACGCCGTGTAGATCAGGTAGGTGGAGTCACGCAGGAAGAAGAAGACGAATAGGTTGAAGACTGCCGCGAACAGCACGACCCCATAGTAGAGACCCTGCACCAGGTGCTCTTGGCGGTCGACGGCTGCCATTGCACGGCTCGAGACGAGACGCAGCGGAAAGGTGGCGACGTCACTCGTCTGCAGGCGTAGGAAGAAATCCGTCGGCTCGGGACCAAGCCCGGTAAGGGGCAAGACAGGATGACGGTGCTGCACCGGACGCCGCTCCCACGGGACCAGAGCACCGGAACGGACCACCTCGAGCTCACCCGTGTCGCGGACCAGCCGATACAGGTCTGCGCGATCCACGCGCGCATTCTCGACGACCAAATGCCATCGCCTCGGCCCAGGTGGCGTGTCGGAGAGCGAGAACTTGAACCAAAAAGCACAAGGCGAGTAACCAAAGCTTTGGGACGCATCCGGAAGCGGCACGAAGCGGTGGGACTGGCGCACGACCGACTCCGCCACCAGCCCCCCAGGACTGCAGTCCTGAAGAACGGAGAGCGCTTCACTGAGCGACGGGCCCCGCTCGACGTTCATCCAGCGCGATGGCTGCGCGGCCCCCGGGAGCGTCCCGCCTGTGAGCGGCTTCGGTGCAGCCGAACGCGGCGTGACCATCAGCGCCGCCAACCCTAGAGCCAACGCGACGACGAGAGCGAGCACGACCCACTGACACGCCCGCGCCACGACCTCGGGTCCTCGCACAGCCAACGCTCGACCCGCGCCCTCATCGAGCACCCGGGACCGCCTTCGCGGCGATTCGCCAGACTGTCGTTCACACATGCTTCATGCCGCCGAACAGCATCATCATGCGCGCACGAGGACTACTGAAGCGTCGCACCAACCCTCGTTGCTGTCTCGGCTGTAGGCCTCGAACGGCTGCTACTAGTACCTCACGGGCGCGTTCATAGCACAGTGCCGACGGGCTTTGTTAGTCCTGTGCCTAGCGTGTGAACCGCTTCGATGCCCCCCAAAGGCCCATTGACCGACCTAGAGCTTGCTTCGCGCTACCCCGCAACTGTGCTGGATGGGCAAGCCTCGATCGACGAGCCTCGATCGACGAGCACGCGCCATATCGCCGTGCTCACTAGATCGGGAACCGCACCTTTCGCTCGGTTCGGTGCACCAGCCTCCGGACGGCTGAGGGAGCGCCTACTCCAGGTACGCGGCGAGCGGCAGACCCAGATCAGCCACTGCTTGCGCGACCACCGCTGCCATCACACCCGCGCCCTGGGATGAGAAATGGGTATGATCGTCGCAGAAGAAATCGCCCACGGGCCCGGTGGTGCTAGCGCTCACGTCCCCGTCAGGCACAGGACAGAAGCCTAGCTGATCGTAGAGGTCGACGCTGAGCTGGTGGAGATCGATCACGGGCACGCCCACCTCTGCACCAGCTGCCAGGGTGGTCGTCACATAATCACCGCGACTACCCTGCGCCGTCGTCCCGCGACAGGAGATGGCGCTCACGGGCGTCACGAAAACTGGATTTGCCTCCCGCTCACGCGCGGCCTCGGCCATCATGAGATACTCGGCCTTGAACGCCTCGAGGCCGACGTGGCGGTCGCAAGTGCGCGAGCCGTCGTTGATCCCAAACTGGATGAACACGTAGTCTCCAGCTTCCATCGTCGTGAGCATGCTGCTCCAGCGGTCTTGGAGGACCCGGTTGCCATTGGCGTCAGTCTGGATCACGCACTCCCCAGAGCCATCCATGGTCGTCGTCATGGCATAGAGCCAGGTCCGCACGCTTCGCCCGCCGATGGCTCGGTTGATGACCGTGACGCGGGAGTTGAACTGATCCTCCAAGTACTTGCCCCAACCCGTCGGGCAGGGACTGCTACCGTCGTCGACCGTCGAGTCCCCCGCCAACCAGATGGTGATAGGCTGGGTCCCGTCGATGATCCCAGCGCCCCCGCTTGTCGTGCCCGCTGCTCCAGCGCCGCCCGACGCAGCCCCGCCTGCACTCGTGCTCGTCCCGCCTGCACTCGTGCTCGTCCCGCCCGCACTCGTGCTCGTCCCGCCTGCACTCACCGTCCCGCCCGCACTCACCGTCCCGCCGCTGCTTCCAGCGTTCGTCCCTGCGCCCCCGCTCGGTGCTCCACCGTGGCCGAAGTCCCCTGGCACAGCACCTCCCGTCCCGAACCGACCGGCGGCGCCTCCGCTCGGTGTTCCGGCGCTCCCACCCGCGGGGCTTCCGCCGTTCAACGCGCCACCCTCGTTCGCGCTGCCTCCACTCGATGCACCGCCAGCGCCAGGTACACCAGCCCAGCCTCCCGCGCCGCTGCCTCCCGTGTTGGCCCCGCCCGAGCCGTACCATGCCGCCCCGCCGCCGATGACGGTCCCGCCCGTCGATGCGAGCCCCTCGCCTCCACCTCCCGAGCAGGCTCCGCCAAGTGCAGAGACCAAAGCCAGAACGAGCGGAGGAAGGGTTCTACGCGGCACACGCGGGCGATTGGGTCCAATAACCATCATGGTACTCGGGGTCGAAGGTAGTCGGCGAGAGGGTCGCGACTCTCGATCATGCAGTCAGCGAGGAAGCCCGCCATCTTGCGCGCGCCGTTCTCCTGGAAGTGCGTGCCGTCCACCGTCCCGTCGCTCCTCAGAAGGAAGAAGTCCTCGGGCGTCGGCGCGGGACAGATACCGGAGAGGTGGCTGAACGTCTTCGCGTTCAGATCGAAGACGGGCACACCCTCCAACGCGCCGAGGTCGCGCATCGCCTCGGCGTAGGCGAAGAGTGAGTTGCCCGTCCCGCAGTAGGCCGAGTTCCGCGGCGGTGGCGTCACGAGCACGGGCCGCGCACCGCGGTCCCGAGCCGGAGTGATGAAGTACTCCGTCAAGTGGCGCCTGAAGTCCGAGTCCGGGTTGGCGTACCGCGGGTACGTCACGCCAGCGACCTCGAAGGTCGCCGTTCGATGGCTGTCATTGGTACCGAACTGAACGAGGAAATAGTCCCCAGGCCGGATCTCTTCGAGGATCCGAGCCGCGGCCCCCTCCAGGTGGAACCACCGCGCCGTGCGTCCCCCCGCCGCGCGGTTCACGACGCGCACCTGATCCGAAAGGATTTGGGGAAGCATCTGACCCCAACCCGCCTGGTCCATCGTGTTTGCCGTGTCCGCATACTCGAGCACCGTGGAGTCGCCAGCGAGATATATGCTGAGGTCCTGGAGAGCCCCAGAACCCTCGGAGCCACCTTCCGCGTCACGGCCTGCAGCCCCTTGAGCCCCAGCGCCTTCGCCGCTCGAGCCACCCCAGACCACGCCCTGAGCCCCAGCGCCCTCACCGCTCGAGCCGCCTGAAGCCATTCCCTGGCCGCTGGCACCTTGACCGCCCGGGCTGCTCCCCGCCCGACCCGCCTCCCCCGGTGCCCCACCGAGCTGAGCAAACGCGCCGCCGCTCCCGTTCACTGCCTGCCCCGCCCCACCGTGGCCGGCTCCGGCACTGGAATCCTCCGCGGTGCTCACTCCGCCTCGGGAGAAACTGCCTGTGCCGCCAGCGGTTACCGTGCCCCCTCCCGACGCAGCACTCGACACGTCGCTTCCTCCTGCGACCAGCGTCGGAGCGCCTTCGGAGGTCCCGCCCGTGGTTGCTGCGCCGCCGAGTCCACCACCAACCTCGACGGTCCCCGCGGCAGCGGCCATGAGTCCGCGCCCTCCAGCTGCCAAGCCTCCGCCAAGCGGGAGACCTCCAGCCGGATTAGCCGGATTCGCTGGCTGGGCGCTCTCCGCATCAGTGCCACCGCTGCAGGCTGCGAGAAGCAGCGCGCGACAGACGAGGAGCCTCCGTGCAGACGAGCCTTTGCCTGGGATCGCCTTGATGGACGCGCCGCTGCGAACTGAATCGGGGTAGCTCTGGGTGTCTTGGCGCATACTCACTTTCCCTAGGGGACCGCAGCGCTCGTCATGGCAGAGACCCATCAGTCTGAATGCCCACCAATGGGTTCTCGATCGCAGATTCCACTCCAGGGGATCGCACGCCGCACAGAACGTCCGCTAGGCCGACGAGGCAGGCCCCGTGGCCCGCCATCACCTCCCACAACGCGCTCGTGAAGGAGCACCGCGCCGTCGAGCCACTCGGCATTGCGGTGAGGGCGTCTCGGTCCGAGCTTTCCCGGGATGGATGCCGTCACCGGAACGTGGTCCCTGCCCGTGAGCATCGGGGTGTTTCTCGCGGGAGCGCTCCTCACAATCTTGTTGGGGGTTCGGCTGGCACGAGCTGGCGACGAGCTGGCAGATCGGACCGGGATGGGTGAGGCATTGTTCGGGTCCGTCTTCTTCGGAGCGATGATCTCCCTGTCAGGCATCGTCATGTCGGCCACGGCTGGCGCCATGGGTAACGCCTCCCTGGCCTATTCCAACGCGGTTGGCGGTATTGCAGCGCAGCTTCTCGCCCTCGGGGTCGCCGACATGGTCTACCGCAAGGCGAACTTGGAACATGCGGCGGCCTCCCTGCAGAACGCCTTGTTTGCCGTGCTGCTTGCGATCCTCATGTGCGTCGCGCTCCTCGGCAGTTTTGCCCCGCGCTGGAGCTTGTGGGGCATTCATCCAATCTCCCCCGCGCTCGTTGTAGCCTACCTCTTCGGCTTGACGGTCGTGAACAGGGCCAAGGCGGACCCCCAGTGGCAACCTAAGCTAACCAGAGAGACCGTCGAAGACAAACCGGCGGACATCCCCAAGCACTCAGCAGTGCGGCTCTGGACGGACTTCGTCCTGTCGGGGCTCATCGTGGCGCTCGGTGGCTGGGGCATCGCGCGGGCGGCAGCGTCCATCGTGGAGCATGCCAACCTGGACGCGAGCTTCGTTGGCGCCATCCTGATGGGCTTGGTCAATGCCATCCCCGAAACCGTTACCGCCATCGCGGCGGTCCGAGCCGGCGCGCTGACCCTGGCGGTTGGCGGCGTGTTGGGTGGAAACGCCTTCGACGTGCTAAACCTCGCCGTCGGAGATGTCGCCTACCGCGACGGCTCCCTCTACCACGCGGCAAAGTCCGAGGATATCTTCGTCACCCTGAGCGGGCTCATGATGACGCTCATTCTCTTGGGAGGGTTGCTGCGCCGAGAAAAGTGGGGTCCCCTCGGCATCGGCTTCGAGGGCATCGCCCTCGGACTCACCTACGCGGTGATGCTCGCCATCACGGCGTTCTGAGTCGCGCGACGCTCCCTTGCCGACGGCGCCATGGCACCAGCCGAGCCATCCGCGCCCAGGAGGTGTCGACGCTGTCGTCGCGTCGCCGAGGTGGTGCCTTTGGCCACCGAGTGGACGTCTACCGCACGTCAACTGGACAACTCGCCCTAACGGAGGGGAGCATTGGTCCTCGAGAATCGCCGAGAATACTAACGAGCTCTTTGCTGGCACGTACGGTGCAACTCGGGACTCGGAGTGGGCAAATACCTGAGTCGATTAACGCTTCAGGTGGCGCTCTTCAACGACGGAGATAGATGATGAAGATATGGCGTTTTCGGTACCCGATGATCGGTATGGCGTGCTTGACCGGGGCGTGTGGTGCGACGGTCGACGGTGAAGAGTGGGACGGGGAACTCGGCACCGCTCAACAAGAGTCTCAATGGTCCTGTGATGTCGGGTTCGCGTATAATCCTAGATTTCGCGCGCTCCCCCCCATGAAAGGTTTGGATGGGCGGAGTCCTTCGGCGCTTGGCAGAACTGACCCAGTTTCGCTCGGCAAAAGTGGCCCACCACCGCGAGCAGGTTTTTGCGCAGGTCGAGATGCAACCTGAACTCGACCTCGACGAGCACACTGAAGGGTGTTTCGTGGCTTTGCCGCTGGGTACGTGGTGGCGTCATGTCCCGGGTAGCCTTCCCGGACTTCGTGGGCGTGCTTCACGAGCCC